>JBIOXD010000085.1:0-37023 GCA_044869265.1 Gemmatimonadales bacterium | reverse complement strand
GAGCCGGGGGAATACAGGCACGTGGTTCCGTGGTTCGGGATTGCGGTAACCACGGTCGTAGCCATCGCCGCGCTGAACGCCTACAAGACGGGGCCGCAAAAAGTGTTGTGGGCGGCCGGCGCGCGTGAGATCACGACTCCGCAAACCGACGCAGAACGGCAACTGGTCAACGTCGTCGAGGAGATGGCCATCGCCGCCGGCGTATCGAAACCGCGTGTCTGGATCATTCCCGATGACGATCCCAATGCCTTTGCGACGGGTCTCGAACCGCGGAACGCGCACGTGAGCGTCACGCAGGGCCTCCTGGCGGTGTGCAGCCGGGACGAGCTTCAAGGCGTGATCGGCCACGAGCTCGGTCACATCAAAAACCTCGATGTGCGACTCATGACGACGCTCGCCGCGCTCGTCGGAGCGATCCTGCTGATGCGCGACGGCATGGGCCGCATACTTCGGCACGGCCGGCTTCCCGGCCTCGGCGGCAGCAGTCGTAAGGGAAAAAGCGACGCCGGTCCGCTCATCGCGATTCTGGTTACACTGTGGATCGTTTCGTGGATCTTCGCACCGATTATTACGCAGGTCGTGGCGATCGCGGTCAATCGCAAGCGGGAGTTCTTGGCCGATGCGATGAGCGCGCAGTTCACCCGTAATCCGCTGGCGCTCGCCAGCGCGCTCGAGAAGATCGAAGCCGCCGGAGGAGGGGGGCCAACGGCGTCGATCAAGCGGGGGTCGGCGCACCTGTGCATCGTGGATCCGCTGGGGCGGCGTCTGACGAACCGGGAGGGGTGGCTCGCCGATCGCCTGGCTACCCATCCCCCGATGAGCATGCGCATCTCGCTGCTCAAGGGGATGGGTTACGCTCAGCTGAAGCAGGAAGGCGGGCTCGCGGTGTGAGCGGGCGGATGAGCCGCCCCGCCCTTCGCGCCATCCACGAGTTCCGCACGCGCCTGTCGCGGTACAAGCTGCAGGAGCGACGGATCGCACGCGCCGAGCTCTCGGCCGACCCGGTGATCACCGAAGCGGTGCAGGCGCACATGGCCGAGCACGGCGCGTCGGAAGAGGCGGTGCGGCGCCAGGTCCGGAAATACATCGACGAGATCATCCCCCACTTCAACGTCCTCTCCTACTACAGGCTCGGCTACAACGCCGCCAAGATCCTCGTCAATCTGCTGTACAAGACGAGCGTGGACTATCAGGACGAGGTCGCGCTGGAGCAGATACCCAAGGGCGACGTCGTCGTCTACCTCATGAATCACCGCTCGAACGCCGACTACATTGTCGTGGCCTACGTGCTTGCCCACGGCGTCCACGTCAGCTACGCCGTCGGTGAGTGGGCGCGCGCCTGGCCCCTCGAGTACGTCTTCAAGTCGTTCGGCGCTTACTTCGTCCGTCGCAAATTCCGCGAGCCGCTCTATCACTCCGTGCTGGAGCGCTATGTACAGCTGATCACGCGCAACGGAGTGACCCAGGGGATCTTCCCCGAGGGCGGACTGTCGCGTGATGGAAAGCTGAGGGCGCCCAAACTGGGGCTGCTCGACTACATCTGCCGCACCGTGCTCGATCCGGCGTTCGAGGGTCGCGATATCTGGTTTGTTCCTGTCGCGCTCAATTACGATCGCGTGCTGGAGGACCGGTCCCTGATTCGCGAGCTCATCCGCAGAGAGGATCGTCCGAGTCGCCTGTCGCAGCTGACCACCGTCCTTTCCTACCTCGCGAGTAACACGGTGCGACTGCTGACCGGTCGCCTCAAGCGCTACGGCCGAGTGGCTGTGAACTTCGGGACGCCGCTATCGCTGCGTACCTGGCTCGCGACCGCCCCCGCCGGCATCCTGTCCGCGCCCAAGGAGCAGCGCCTGCCCGAGCTGGATCGTCTCGCGCGTGACATGCTGACGCGCATCGGCGCCATCATCCCGGTGACGCCGGTTCCGCTGGCCGCCGCGGCGCTGCTCTCTTTCGGGCAGACGGCGATGACCAAGGACGCGCTGCTCGAGCGGATGGACCAGCTACGCGATCGTCTCCAGGAGGTCAATGGCAAAGTGGTCCGCGGCGGCGCGCGGATCGCCGAGATCTGGGATCGCGCCTGGCGCATGCTGGGCATGCGCCGGCTGGTCGTTGCCGACGGCGACACGCTGGTGGTGTTGCCGAAAGGGCGACCACTCCTCGAGTATTATGCGAACTCGATCGCGCACCTCGTTCCCATTCGCGCACCACGCGTGCCGTTTCACAAGATGCACGAAATCGACACCAATCTTCCGAGACTCCTTCAATGATCCTGCTGCTCGCCGCGCTCACGTTCCAGCAGGCCGACCTGGTCGTGACCAACGCCCGGATCTACACCTCCGACGTCAATCGCCCTATCGCGGAAGCGCTCGCTGTTCGCAACGGGCGCATCACCTTTGTCGGCAGCAACCGCGGCGCGCTGGCGTTGGCGGGACCACGCACGGAGCGGCTCGACCTCACTGGACGGACCGTGATCACCGGGATGGTCGATGCGCACGCCCATCTCCTCGGCCTGGGACAGGCACTGCGCAGCGTAGATCTGGTGGGGACACGCTCGTACGACGAGGTCGTCGCGCGCGTCGCGGAGCGCGCCAAGAGTGCCAGGCCCGGCGAATGGATTCGTGGGCGCGGTTGGGATCAAAATGATTGGGCGGATACGCGTTTTCCCACTCACGCCGCACTGTCACGGGCGGTGCCCAACAACCCCGTTTACTTGACGCGCGTCGACGGGCACGCCGGGCTCGTGAATGCCAAAGCGTTGGAATTGGCGCAGGTGACGGCGGCTACTCCAGACCCGAGCGGCGGCCGATTCATTCGGGACTCCGCGGGCAGCCCGACGGGCGTCCTGATCGACAACGCTCAGGGTGTGGTGAGCCGCGTGATCCCTCCGGCGTCGCGCACACAGTTGCGCGAGCAGACGCTGGCGGCCATCGCGGAAGCGAACCGGTGGGGACTCACCGGGATCCACGATGCGGGCGTCGGAGCTGACGGCATCGGCGTCTATGAGGCACTGGCGCGCGAGGGTCGCTACAACCTGCGGAATTATGTCATGGTGCGCGCCAACGACTCTGTTCTGGATGCATTCATGCGTCGCGGTCCTCAGAAAGCGCTCCACGACGGACGGATCTGGATCCGCGCCATCAAGATCACGGCGGACGGCGCGCTCGGCAGCCGCGGCGCCGCTCTACTCGAGCCGTACAGCGATGACGCGGGAAACACAGGGCTGATCACTCAGCCGCCGGAACGGATCAGGAGCGTCGCGGTGCGAGCGCTCAAAGCCGGCTTTCAGGTGAATGTGCACGCGATCGGCGACCGGGCGAATCGCATCGTGCTCAACCAATTCGAGACGGCGCTCCGCGAGGTCCCGACGGCGGATCACCGCTTCCGTATCGAGCACGCGCAAATTCTCAACGAGCAGGATATCCCGCGGTTTGCCGCGCTCGACGTGATCCCGTCCATGCAGGGCAGCCATCAAACCAGCGACATGTATTGGGTCCCGGCGCGGCTCGGCCAATCCCGCACGAAGGGCGCGTACGCATGGCGCTCGCTGCTCAATACCGGCGTGGTGATCCCGAACGGCTCTGATTTTCCCGTCGAGGCTGTGAACCCGCTGATCTCGTTTCACTCGTTTGTCACACGGCAGGATGCGGAGAATTTCCCGGCCGGTGGTTGGATGTCTGAGCAGCGCACAACCCGGGAGGAAGCCTTGCTCTCGATCACGCTGTGGCCGGCATATGCCGCGTTCATGGAAAACGAGAGTGGGAGCCTCACCGCGGGGAAGTACGCGGACTTTGTGGTGCTGGACAGGGACATCATGACGGTTGCGCCCGAGGAGGTTCTTGGGACGCGTGTGCTGCTGACGGTGCTGGGTGGCCGAACGGTCTATAGAGCTGAGACGACGAGGTAAGATGGCCTGAGTCTTGGTTCCGACTTCCGGGGACCAACGGATGCTCCCCGATGAGTCAATGACCTTCCCCCCAACATTGGAGCATCGATTATGAACTCGAGCCAGTGACAAGTGCGAGTGCCTCGGCGAACTCACTCTGCAAAGGCTAGGCGTCTAGAAAGACGAAGCCCCCTGGGACGGCACGAAGGCGCGCCCAGGGGGCTCCGACACATTGGCTACCCGGAGTCGAGGGCTTGCGCCCTTCGTTCTTCTCTCTGTTGCCACCCATGGACTGTTCATCCAGGTTGGGCACTCAGAGGCTCCGGCTTCCATCCCTAGGCAACCCCGTCGGGTCGCCCAGTTCACCAATGTGGGTGCTACGGGTCAGATCGGGTCGCGGACCGATCCTCCGCACTGCACGTCGAGGCACCATTTCGACGTGGCTAGGGCAACGCGACTGGCCCCAGCTGTCCGACCCGGTGAGCCTGCTCCCGGATCAACGAGCGCCTGAGCCCTTGGTTGCGTCGGCGCCCTCCCCGGAATTCCCGTTCGGACTCGGTTTGAAGGCGTTGTTGAGACGCCAGGTCCCAACCCTTCCCTCCAAGCCGCGTGCGATCAATATATGCCCATCCGAAAACCGCGCAAGTGCCGATGTTTCTTCGGGTTAGCTCACTTCGGTGTGCATCGTCTGTGGAGAGTAAAGACTGCCTGGACAAGCTGTTCCAAATCCCTTCCACACAATGTGGAGTTGTGAATCCACAGTGCGCACGTTCCCACATCGCAGTTTTTAACCCTCGATTGCCACCTCGCAGTAGGCAAACGGCTCGTCCGAGTCGGCCGGAACGAAGAGAAAACCAGCTCCACTGGTGGCAAACCAGCCGGCGAGCAATTGTGTCGAACGACCGACCGCGGGTTCCGCGAACAGTGCTTGCGTCCAGCGGCGAATGTGACGTAGCTCGGGTGCGCGACGTGACAAAAGACTCAGAGCGGCACCAAGTCCGTTCGTCGCGCGTAGAAAATGTGCCATGGCGTGACCGCGTTGTGCAAAGATGTAAGAGCGGACTCCCGGCTCGTCGTACAGCAACGTACCTTCGTAGGGGTCGGCGGGCGGCGCGTCCATACGTGGACCGAAGTAGACAAAGACCCGCGCCTCCCCTTCGCGACGTTCGACGACGATCGCCGCGGAATCGGGACCGAGACGCGCGGCATGGACGAGATCGTCGGCCGAGAGGATACCGACCTGCGCGGTCCACTCGAGCGCCGCGAGTGCCTGATCGAGCGGCAAGCCGACGGCGTCGTCGTAGGCGATGAGACGCGGTGCCTCGGCGGCGCGCTGGAAGAAATGGGCGAGCGCGTCGGCGCGGTCCTCAAAGGTCCGGATTATGCGGGAAGTTGCGGGAGCGGCCATTTGAGGATAATAACGGACCGCTATTTTAACTGTTAGAGGAGTGGTCACAGAGATGCTCGCAGGAATCGTGATGCTGGTCACCACAGCGACGTATCCGATCGCCGTCCAGGACACGACACGCCGAGACAGCGTGCCGACCACGGACAGCGTTCCCGCGCCCACGCCCCCGCCCGCCCCAGCGCCGGTGCCCGCGCCGCCGCCACCCCCAGTGCCGCCGGCGCCACCGACACCGACCATCGAGCAGATCCGCTACATGGAGGGGTTGAAGACCGTCACGCGCGGCGTTGCCCAGATCCGTGATGGGGTGAACCGCGTCGGCCGCACGCAGCAAGCGGATTCGGTGACGCGCCGAAACGCCGCTCGTCGCTTGGGCGGACTCTGCGGGACGGCCCGTTCGTTCATTACGAGCGGTCGCCCGAAGATGCAGGCGACAGCCTATCAGGACTCGCTACAGATCCTGGCGAAGCAGCTGACGGTCCGGTTGGACTCGCTTACCCGCTCTCTTCCCGGCTGCGAGAAGACGGCGGGACGGGACCCGACGACGGTGACGAACAACCTCACTACGCGTCTCAAGAGCTACGACGAGGCCCTCCTGGCGTTCCGGACGGCACAGGCGGCGCTGAACAAACCCGACAGTACCAAGACAGTCAGCCAACAGTCACAACTCTAAGACGCACAGCTGTAATCACTTAGCGACTTCCAGCATTCCACTGCTGTAGCAGCTCGGCAATCGCCTGCCGTGTGTCGGCGAACCGGAGCGCCCCTCCCGCGCTGATCGCCTGCAAGCGAGGGTGCCCGATCGCGCGTGGTAGCGAGAATCGAACTGCCTCCACGGCCCAACGCCGGATGTAGCTCCGCTCGTCATCGAGGTGCCTGACCAAGAGATCGAGTGCCCGGACGCTCCCGCGAGCGGCCAGCGCCGCCAGAACGTGCAGCGCGTAGCGGTCCGCGCCGGCGCGCGCGGCCACCGAATCGATCAACGTCGTATCGCCGGTACCGACAATCACACGGTAAGCCGCGAGCTGGATTGCCTCACGATAGGATGGCGTCTTCAGCGCCTCCAGGACGACCGTGCGCCGGTTCGTTGAATCGCTGAGCGCCAGGGCCGTCACCGCTGCTGCACGGACCGCATCGCTCGAATCGCGGCTCCAGGCTCGGCGCGCCAGAGCCGCAGCTTCAGGACCGCCCACGACGCCGAGGACCTCGAGGGCAGCAGCGCGGACTTGAGCGGACGTATCGGTCGCGGCAGCTCGCAGCGGCGGCAGCGCAGCGCCCGGGAACGCGACGAGCGCCTCGATGGCCGCCATGCGGACACGGAAATAGTCGGCGCTCGTCGCAGCCCGGACGATTGCGGCGCCAGCCAGTGAGTCCTTGGGGCGCTGGCTCAGCTGTGTGATGACCCAATGCCGGTTCCAGATATTGGGGTCGTTTTGAAGCTGCGTAGCGAGCCAGGCGGTGGGTTGATCGAAGCTCAGCTGCTTCAGGATCGTGTTCCCTTCGTCGAAGATCACCATGGTGGGGGTGGTCTTCACGTCACGAATCACGATCGTATCCTGACGTCGCGCTAGCTGCGCGCGTGCCGTGACGTCGCCTCCCGCGGTGCCGATACGAATCGCCACTGGCATCCGAAACGCCGCAGGCGTCGTGAAGCGCATGCCGGTGCTGTCGGCCTTTGACGAATCTTTTTGATCTTGCTGCACAACGAGCGTGACCAGGGATGTGCTGGAATCGTACTTTGCCGCTACGACGAACTCCGGATAGCCCGCCTGATAGATCCACTGGTCCCAGAACCAGCCGAGGTTCTCGCCCGTGGCGTCGAGTACCGCCTGTCTGAAGTCGTCGGTGGTGGCGTTGTCGAGCGCATGGTCGACGAGGAAACGGTTGACGGATGCCCAGAAGCGTTGCTCGCCGAGGTATTGCTTCAGCATGTTCAGGACGAGCGCGCCTTTGGGATAGACGTTATTGGAGCCAAGGGCCGCGAGCGGCATGCGTCGGTCGTGATCGATCTGCATGAACTGGGTGTACTCGTCGAAGTAGTAGTCCTCCTCCGCTCGCGCCCCCAGTTTCCGGCTCCAGTACTGCCCCGGCATGAACTCCGCAAATCCCTCGTTGAGCCACATGTGGGCCCAGTTCTCGATCGTGACGTAGTCGCCGAACCATTGGTGGGCCAACTCGTGGGGAATGAGGATCCACTGATACCATGGCCGGTCCTGGTAATCGCGCGGGCGCGGCAGCCAGTCGACGAGGGTTGTCGCACTGACGTTTTCCATCCCGCCAAAGAAATCGGCGACGGTGGTCTGCGCGTACTTTGCCCAGGGATAGTTGACACCCGTGAGACGGGAAAACACCTCCATCATGTCCGGCGTCACGCCGAACAGTCGACGCGCTAGCCCTGAGTCCTCGGGATAGACGAAGTAATCGACGGGAACGTTGCGCCACGTCTCGCGAATCCGGACGAGCGGCGCCACCACGATCGACACGAGATAGCTCGCGGATGGTTTGTCCTGCAGCCAATTGAACGTCTGGGAGCCGTCTTTGGCCGTCACGGCCGAAACGAGTCGGCCGTTGGAAACGCAGGTCATAGCTTTCGGCACGGTCGCGACGAGCTGCCACGTCATCTTGTCGTTCGGGAAATCGTAGGTTGGAAACCACAGGTGGTTGTCGTCGTCCTCCCCCTGGCTCCAGATCTGGCGGGGACGGTGGAGTTGCCCTTCCGGATTGATAAAGGTGAGGCCCCGGCCATTTGTAACGACGCCGTGGTAGGCGATGGTGAAGCGAGCGGTGTCGCCGAAACCGATCGGGCGTGGCAGGAACACGACCAACGTGTCGCCGTGCCGCGATGTCCGAAGCGCGCCGCCGCCCCCCTGACCGACTGTCACGGTCTTGATCTGGAGCTTGGCCCCGGCGTCCAAAATCACCGAGTCGAGTCCCGATCGCCGGGCGACCAGCGTCGTGGTGACCCGTCCATCGAACGACGTCGAGTCCCAATTGAATCTCGAGACCTCGATCCGCTGGTGAATCAGGTCATAGTCGTGCGAGCGCGTATAGTGGTCATTGGCAATGCGTTCGACGTTCGTCTGGGCACAGAGGGGGACCGCAATCCAGCAGGCGGCGAGCAGCGCGATCGGAGGGCGCATTGAGAGGAATCTATCCGGCGCCAAGGTCGAAAACTGGTGCTGTAATGCTGTCATCATGCTGCCCAATCAGACTTATCGGCAGGCCGGATTGACAGGTCCGACCAGGGTCCATACCTTAGCCCGCGGTTCAAGCATACGTGGCACCGTCACCGGCTGTCTGCGCTTCCGCGAGGACCACATGTCTCGCGGATTTTTGCTTCGAGCCCGCCCCACGCCGCGGTGGCGTGGGTCGTTCCAGTCCGGGGCCGTGCCCCATTGTGCAGAGGTTAGAACAGTATGGCAAAGGGTAAGGTGAAGTGGTTTAACGACGCGAAGGGCTTTGGCTTTATCGCGCAGGAGTCGGGTCCAGACGTGTTCGTCCACTTCACAGCGATCCAGGCGGAGGGCTTCCGCAGCCTCGCCGAGGGCGACAATGTGGAGTTCGATGTCGCTCAGGGTCCAAAGGGTCTGCAGGCGCAGAACGTTCGGAAGGTCTGATTCTGTAGGGGCGCAGTCTGCTGCGCCCCTACGTTCTCGGGAAACGGGCCCGGGTCACACCGGGCCCGTTTGCTTTTTCGTATATTGGCCTTCATGGCGCTACTGTCTCTTCTTCTTCTGTTATCGCAGGCCGCCCCAGCTCCGCCGGCCGCCCCAACCGCCCCTGCGCCCGCACCGACCCCACCAGTCCTCGGCTACCGCGGTTTCACGCCGGGTATGGGCTATCGGGAGTTCGCCACCAAGGCGCGAGCGATGGCGCGACCGAAGGAAGTCTTGGGTTGTCAGACGATGAAGAACACGGCTCAGGTAATGGATTGCGGGGTGCGGGTACGGGACCCGGCGGACAGCGCTCCTTTTTACCTCAGTGCCAATGTCATCGAGGGGCGGACCTCGGTCATCTCGTTCATCGATTCGGGAAAGGTGTCGCTGCTGAAGCAGCGACAGAGCGAGCTACGCAACCAGCTTGGCACTCCGACTCGTCGGGAACGGAGCATGTGGGAGTGGACGAACGGGCCCCGCTTTGTCCGGCTGAACTGGCGTGGGGGGAAGGATTGGCGGGTCGTGTCGATTACGCTCAACGATCGTGACGTGATGAACAAGATCGCGAGTTACGTCCCCAAAAAGCCGGCTAAGAGGTAGCGCGCACAAGATTCTCCGCAAGCTTCCCGATTCCTTGAGCCCCCACCAACTGATCCATCCAACGCGGCGGCAGCGCCGTCTCCCCGTAGCGCGCCCCCAGCAACGCGCCCGCGACCGCAGCGTTCGTGTCGGTGTCCCCACCCGCCTGCACGAGGTAGATGAGGGATTCCTCGAGTGTCCGGTCGTGCGTGACGAACCAGAACGCGATTTCGACGCAATGGACTACGAACCCGGTCTCGCCGGGGCGGGTGATGGGCAGCTCGCCCTCCCGCTCGCGGGGCACTCGGTGGATCGCGTCCCGCAACACGCGCGGAGCGCGGTCCCCCAAGCGATGCAGCACTTCGTCGATGAAGTAGATATTGCCGTGGAGCAGCTCGCGCGCAGCGAGGTTCACTGCCACGGCGGCCCAGGTGCACCGCTCGTCGGCGTGGGTAATCGCCGCCTGCTGAGTCGAAACGCGAATCAGGCGATCGAGGTCGTCGTGATAGCGCAGCGCTACCGGAATGCAGCGCATCACGCTGCCGTTGCCGGCGGCACGCCCCGGATTCTCTTTGAGGGCAAGACGTCCGGCCTCGAACGGCTCTCTCCCCCGATCGATCAACGTGAGCGCGCGTTTCGTCGTCAAGCCGATGCCCCGGCCGTCGACCTTCATCCATTTCACCCAGCGGCGCGCGACGTCGCCGGCGTCGAAGCCGTTTGCCTCCCACAGCGACTCGCCGAGCAGCAGTGCCATGGCGGCATCGTCATCGTAGAAAGAGCTCTTGGGTGGGGGCGCGAGGTCGTGCAGCCCGTTGGGAAATGCCTTCCGGATCGCCTCCGGCGTCCCGAGATGCTCCGTCGGGACGCCCAGCTGATTACCGGCGACCAGGCCCAGCAACGCGCCTCGGGCGCGGGAGACGAGCTGTGGGTCCATTGGCTCACAAATTAATGGGAATCGTCGCGGTCGTGGTTGGGATCTACCTCGCGATCCTCGTCGTGTTATGGTCGATGCAGGAGCGGATCTCGTTCCCCGCCCCGAAGGCTCCACTCCCGGACCCCGTGCAAACTCTCGGGCTTGGTGAGAAGGTCGAGCTGCGCATGCGCGATGGGACGCCGCTCGTAGGTTGGTATTTGCCGCCGCTCGCCGCCGCTTCTTCTCGCCCCAAGTTCGCCGGCCTTCTCTGGTTTTACGGCAACGGTGAGAACATTGCCGCTATTTGGCCGATCATACGGGACTTCCGCCCCCCTCACGCCGGGGTGCTCGTGGTCGATTATCCCGGTTACGGCGGGAGCGGCGGACGGACTACAGAGGGCGGCCTGTACGAAGCCGCGGACCTCGCCTACGAGTTCCTGGTCCAGCGACCCGATGTCGACCGTCATCGCATCTATGTGTACGGACGTTCCCTCGGCAGCGCGCCCGCATCCCACCTCGCGGCGACGCACGAGGTGGCGGGCATGATACTCGAGTCCCCCTTCACGAGCGCGCGCGCGATGGCGGCGCGCCATTACAAGATCTTTCCGAGATCGTTGGTGCGGCTGCAGTTGGACAATCTCGATCGAGCCAAGCAGATCCATTGCCCTACCCTCGTCTTCCACGGCAACGCCGACATGCTCGTTCCGATCGAGATGGGTAAAGAGGTGGCTGCAGCCGTGGGTGGGCCGGTCGAGTTCGTGATTATCGAGGGATCAGGCCACAATGACACGTACGATATCGGCGGGAAAGCCTACAGAGATAAGCTCGCGGCGTTCGTCAAATAGCTTTCGTGCGGGGAAGTCTTAAGGGCTCGTACGAAAGCGACAGCGCCAACCCGGAACCTATCCCAATCAGAGTGCTCGCATACCGTGTTGCGAGCTGAAGATTGCCAACCCTAATAGCTGCAGAAGCGGCACGGTACGAGATCGCGGCCGGCTGCCCAAACTGCGGAGAATACCGCCCCATCGCGACACCGAGTTCCAGTTGTGTCAAGACGCTCAGTCGTAGAGCCGCGAAACTGCCCTGCCGAGTGTCGGAATATCTCCACAGATTTCCAGAAAACGTGGCGACCGTGGCCGACAACTGAGAGCGCCCGATCGGTCGCGTTAGTGTAACATCGATCGCCCATCTTCCTTCGCCTACCGGAACCGAACCATTCAATGCGCGGCTCGCTTGAACGCCAATCTCGAGGAGTTCGCCTTTCAAAGGAAAGACCCGTACGTGGGCTCGTCCCACGGTCGAGGTCTGAAATACCCCGACGTTGTCATCTCCCGCTAACGCCAAACCAAGAGAGGTCGTTAAACGGGGCAAGCGAATTGTTCCGTCGAAGCGGCCCCACACTGCTCTGGCGTGTAATGCAGCCAGACCAGGGTCTTGGTTTGTAAGAGACGTGTCGAACAGATTCCCTAAATCCGCTTGTGCGAACGACAGGCTCCACCTGGGTCCCAATCGGAATGCCAGGCCGGCATGAAGCACACGTATAGACGCATAGTTGCCACGAAGGACGCCAAAGAACATCCCCGTCGCTTCCCCGTTGGACGTTGGGTCTCCCCAAATGACCGCCAGCCCATGGGTTGGTCCACCTGCAATGGGGTCAAGGATTGGGGCAGGCGGCGAAGTCTCTAGGGCGGTAAGTAGAGAACTTTGACCGCTGACGCCCCTGCTGGAGAACAGGAGCATAACGACGCAGGTTGCGACAGCCCGCATCTATCGCCTACCGCGACTCGCGAAGGATAAGGCGTTGAATCACCCGCTGACCTCCCGCGGTCAGGACGGCAAAGTACACACCCGGGCCGGCTGGTCGGCCATTATCATCCAGCCCATCCCAAGCGATCTCGTAGTAGCCGGGCTCCAGCGCCTCATTGACGAGCGCGCGGACGGGCCGCCCGGCGATGGAGTAGATGCGGATCGCGACGAGGGCGCGCGACCCACTGCGAGGAATACCGAAGCTCAATCCGCGTACGCCGTATTGACGCACCAGCTCCGTGAGCGAACCCGAGGGAGTCGTGACCGACGCATTGGGCGCGGACGCGGCAGCCCCCGCGATGCGAGCGAGCGGACGGGCCTCAATGAACACCCGCTGGCGCAAGAACAATGTCGGAGGTGCGGCCTCGTCCGGTACCGGTGGCGAAATGCAGTCGGGGTCGCACGGCGGCGGCGGTGGCGGTGGCGGTGGCGGCACCCCACTGGGATTCCAGAAGGTTGGCGTAGACATGTGCTGGCTGCACCACGACGGGTCAGAAGTGCAGCCGTAAGCGGAGACCGCACGAACCCTGAAGGCATAGTAACCTTCCGGGTATCCCGACCCGCCCCAGAACCAGCTGTGATCGCCCGGTGGCATGAGGCCCCGGTACCACTCGTGAACCAATTGCCCGGACTCATTGTAGAGGAAGATCGTCTGATACGCGTGGTCCGTTACGCGATAGCTAAACGTGGCGACGCCGCCCGATGTGTCAGGCCCGCCGGTGAGAGAGCCTGCGATCCCCAGGTAGTGCTCGACGGCGCCGCTGGAATCGCTCCACTGCTCAGCGGTGATGACGCGGCCTTCGCAATACCAAACGGTCTGACCGTTCACTACCTTAAGGCCACACGGGACGCTGATGGCGTGCGGCCAAGCGAATGTGTTGTAGTTGGTGGCACCCATCCCATAAACTCCGTAGCTCGCGAGAAGCACTAGCGAGTAGGTGAACTTGTGAAGCTGGTGGCTCCCTTCATTTATGACGTAGAGGTTCCCGAAATGGTCCACAGCGCAGTCCGTCGGATCCCAATCGGGTAGGCTCGCTGTCCCTAACCAAGTAGGGCCATTATCGCCACGGTTGAGCCACACGATTCTTCGATTACCGCGATCGACGACGTAGAGGTAGTTGGTGAACTGCGTCCCGCCGTTCGCTGCCGCGGTCTTGCCTACGCAGACTCCGGACGGCCTTGAGAACTGATCGACTCCGGCCCCCGATGAGCCGTAGGTCCATAGTAACGCGGGCCGATTCCAATAGCTCAGGCGAGCGAGAGAGTCATCGATCACGTACAGATAGTCGACTGTCAGCGGCGTTGTCCTGCCGTCCCAAGCGACGTCAACCGGCCGCGCAAATTGGGGACTCGTCCATACCGCCGGATTCACGAGGTTCTTAGCAGTCGGGCTGAACTCCGCCACAAGAATCGACCCCTTGGGAGGATCTGCAACGTAGAAATACTTACGTGCGGAGATATCTATGCCCCGCGGCTGAAACACCTTACCACCTGGACCGATGTTGTTATCGTACTCGTGAATCCACTCGTCCTTCCTGCCGACGAGAATACGACTCCAGTCCGGATCCGAAGCCAACTGATACACTACACCATGGTCGATGAACGTCACCTTTGTCCCGATGGCACCAAACAGATGACGGTTTAATCTCTGCCGCGCAACCGCAGCGGTCAGTCTCGGTCCAAGGTTCGATCCCAGGTCGGTGAGCTGCACGAACGTCTGTGCATCCGCTTGCTGCATTAGCAGGGAGACGACGAGCAGCAGCGCGGACGCACTGCGGCGAACAATTGCATCATTGGTCAGCGCTCGAAGGACACAGGGCCAGATGCTAGGGGTGCATGATGACATCAATCCTCCCCCCCCGAACAACCGGAACGACAGCCCTTGGTCGAGCCCAAGGCGGAATCTCTCCTGAGAGCCTTTGGTTAACTCGGCGCGATTCCACGTCGTAGATGGTATACTCCGCCATCGGGGGCTGGCCGACCCTGATCTCCTTATGCATGCTGTCACGGTTTTGACCGATGGCTCGCCGCCCAAGCAGGAGGAAGCTGCCTTCCGCGAACACCCACCCACTAGGCTCCCCAAACGTACGGCGATCGGGGAGGGACACTGGTCGGTTCAGGCGCGTCTCGTATAGCTGTGTCGTGTCCCTTCCTTCTCCGCGCATGCTCAGGTAGTACTTGCCGCTGGGCGAGAAGCCGAAATCGCGATAAGGTGTGACGGATACTGTGCCCCTCGATAGACTGAACCGGAACACGTTCTCGCCAGGAGCGCGCCCGATGCTCTTGAAGTAGATCGACGTGTCGAAGGGTGTCCACGTCAGATCATAGGGAGCAGGCAGCCCCGGTACGGGCAGTTCTTCACGAGTGTCGAGGTTGAGAACGAAGGCGCCAGTAGGCTTGAATCCAACACCACCTTCGTAGTACTCGCCCGCGATATAAGCGAGACAGTGATCACCGCACCATGTATACCGTTGAACGTTTCCGGCAACGCGGGCCACGGTCTCGCCATGTGGGTTGATGACGAGCAGCGAGTTTGTTGGTGCATGCGCTACACCGCGATCCTCCGCCCTCATTTCAATGACTGCGATGCGCTCCTGGCTCGGCCCGATGCTCAGGGCATCTAAGGCAGTTCCGCTTGAGTGATAGATTCGTCGGGTTGCGCCGGTCGTCGCGTCAACCAAGGCCACCCAGTGCCCTTCCTCCAAGCGCGCGAAGAGAAGTGCACCCTGGCTGTCCTGACTCCTCGCCCGTGCTATCCCAATTGCGGTTGTCACGACGGCGATCGCCCCGATGGCGAAAGCCATGCCGCGCAGCGGATGAAGTCGTGTCATCGGGAGCGTTCCTCAGCTTGAACTGTCAGGGTCAAGAATCCTGACGTGGAAATTGTTAGCATGACTGCGGCTTGTGTCGAACAGCAACTTCGTATGGTTCTGGATAAATTGCCTGAAATAGACCGAGTCAATTATTAAGAACTCCACGCGTGGAGACCGAACAAAGCAATTCCAGAGAGCTAGCGTCATGTTTGTGTCAAGTCTATTTGGCTCGAGGCGGAGGTCGAGTCCAAGGGTATCCACGCGATCGTTACGGAGGTAGCGGACGTCGACGTCACGACCGTTCTGATGCGAGACGTGAGGAGGAAACGAACCACCATACTGCCGACTCAGGTCTAGGACACCGGAGCGGCGGCTAAAATTCACTGCGTCCAAGCACCTGCCCGCCCCCTGGATACTGTTGACAAGCGCGAGGGTACCCCAGTCATCGGTGTTGACGGTATCACTACCACGGAAATGCCGGTAGCCCGCCCACGAGGGGAATAGGTGGATCCCGGAGTCCAACGTACCGGAGTCTGGCGTGCCCAATGCTCGACTGGGGTTCCGATCTATCCGGCTGGTATCGAAGTGATAAAGGGCGTGGTTCAGCGAGTCGA
This sequence comes from Gemmatimonadales bacterium, assembly GCA_044869265.1. Lineage (GTDB taxonomy): Bacteria > Gemmatimonadota > Gemmatimonadetes > Gemmatimonadales > GWC2-71-9 > 20CM-2-65-7. The sequence continues at coordinate 21,354 of JBIOXD010000085.1, read as the reverse complement.
GCTCCGTGGCCGTGCCGATGCTGTCACCGTCGCGGTCGTACCAGGGGTTGCGGTCCGCTGCTACGTCCTGACGACATGCCAGAACCGAGGCGGACAGCAAGCTGAACAGCGCGCACCGCCAGGCCATCGCTGGCGGCAGCCCCGGCCCCACTCGCTTACTACAACCCACAGAAGGCCTCGAGCAGTCCCGTCTCGCGTTTCCAAGCCGCGGCGATAGGGTCCAACATCAGGCTTACAGGAGTCCGCACGGCCTCGCTCGAGGCTGTCCGAAGTAGGACCAGTTCAGCACTCACGATCTGCGCCGTGCCCGAATCCACTATCCTGACCTTGTCCAAAAACAGCGCGAACGCTGTGTCCCCTGCGGAGCTTGCGATCCGGCGAACCTTAGTCGCCATTCGGGAGAACGCATCAGAGCTCCTGCACGGCCCCGTCTTAGGGGTAGCGCTTTCGAACAATCTCATCCAAGCCATCGCATCACTCTTCTGTAAAACCTGGAGCAACTCCATGAGACGCAGGTGTGCTGTTTGATATCGACTGGAATCCGACGGCATCAGAGTAAGGAGTGGTGGTCGACTGAGGTCTGGAGGTGGCAGGTCCTTTCGTACCTGCGCCGAGAGAGGCGTTGCGGCCGACAATGCGACAGCCACGGTCGAAATGAAGCCTTGCTTCAGGAGCATTTGATCCACCCGAACGGGAAGGCGACTTAAGGGTAGGAATCCCCACCTCGCGGACGCTACGCCGTTTGGCGCGGTCACCCTGGAGGAAGAACTGGTTCGCCTGGGTCGTGGCAGGTAACAGTCAAGAAGGAGCGTGCCATGGAGGCACTCGCTCAGCGGCTCTGCGTGGCAATTCCGACGCTGTCTCCCATTGGTCGCGACATAATGACTCTGCTCGCCGACGCCGGCGGTGGCTTTGAATGTCCCGATTCCGTCGCGACTGACCTTCATCTGCGTGACCGCCATCACCTGGCGCGAGTGCTGAAGCGCGAAGGCCTCCCGCAAATCGAGGAGTTATCTGCTTGGATCAAAGTGCTTCGTTTGCTGGAGGATTGGGAGGTCACGCACCGATCGCTTTACTCGATGGCGATTGATGCCACTTTCTACCCACCAACGTGCTATCGTATGGTCAAACGAATCACCGGTAAGACATGGCGACAGGCGTGCGATGACGGCTTCGGAATCATGCTTGTGAGATTTGTTAGCCGCTGTATGACGATTCGTGGTGAAAAGCACGCAAGAGTCTCGATGGACCTAACTCAAAGCGTGTAACGGTAGATAACTGCGACTGGCTCCACCCGGTCCTTCTCCTCCCCGAAATCCGCTGCGCTTCATCGAGTGCCCGAACATTGACCGCTCGGTTTGGCAACGCCTGTACATCGTTGATGTTTTGTCTGTACACTCATGTCATGGGAGGTTGGGCGTGGCCACGAAGGCTCGGAAAGTGCGGCGTGCGGCGCCTTGCCGGCTCGCGCGGCATGGCGGATGTCCTGGGCGGCGGCGCCGCGTGAAGAAGTACGTCCTCGACACGAACATCTTCGTCGAGGCCGACCGGGATCGTAGATGGGCAGAAGAGCTCGTGGCCTTCTACGCGAGCTTCTTGCCGGCCACCTTCCTGCACGCCGTGGTCGTCCAGGAATTGCTGCTCGGCGCGGTCAACGCTCGGCGCGGGCGCGAGCTCTACGAGGGGTACGTCGCCCCATTCGAGGCGCGCCACCGAGTGGTGACGCCGTCCTACGCCAACTGGCGCCGCAGCGGCGAAGTGGTGGCCGCGCTGGTGCAGCGCCGGCGCCTGAGCCCAGGGGGCTTCAGCCGGTCGTTCCTGAACGATGTCTTGTTGGCCGTGTCGTGCCGCGCAGCGGGCGCGGTCCTGATTACGACCAACGTCGCGGATTTTGCGCGCATCCGGACCGTTGAGCCATTCCGTTTCGTTGCCCCCTGGCCAAGACTCTAGGGATCAGCGCTCACCGTGGTTACGGCGGAACGTTAGGCGAGCCACGCAAGGGATAGCCGCGAAGGTGCGTCGGGACCAGGGTCGAGTTCTGCGTGACGCCAACGTTTTCATCATTCGGATTTTCCTAGCGCCCAGCGATCAGCACAACCGACTCAGAAAACCCAGATCACCTGCATTGTGGCCACGCTCCACCCGCCCGCCGGAGCCCGCCTCAGGTGATACAACACCTCCCCCCCAAAGTCAGCGGTTGACCAAAAGTTCAAGCTCTGTCTCAGGTGGCCGTCGACAGCAACACGTGGTTGCGCTGGCTCAAGGAGCAGACCTCCGCCAACGACGGCTCCGAAGCCGTCCCACACTTCGTCTCGGCGACGCGCCTCGACTGGCACCGGGGCTGTAGGAACAGCGTTAAGAAGCTGGCTGTCAGCGCTGACACTAAGGTATTCATCTGAAACGATGATCCGCGGCCAGTGGGTCGGCGGGTGCCGGTCAAGAAAGTCCGCAAGGATCGTTGCCGTAGCAAGCCGAACGTCCACGTCATCGATGCTTGTCGGCGGGCTGGCGCATCCGAACGCGACAAGCACTACAGTCGCAACGCATGGCGCCCGCGGATGCAATGCGCTCACGGAATCCTCCGCAGAATCGAGGCTCCCTTTTCTCGAAGGTCTGGGTGCAGTTCCAGTGGGAACGAACTCACCTGGTGGCGCGTCGCCCTGCCGCCGCACACACGTGCGCTGTCACCGTTGACCGTTAACTCTCGATAATACCGTTGAGCCATTCCGTTTCGTGGGCCCCCTGGCCACGACTTTAGGGATTAGCGCTCACCGATCATCAAATGACCACGACCGGCTCCAACCGGTCCTTCTCCTCCTCAAAAATCCGCTGCGCCTCATCGAGCGCCCGAATGACGCCCGGCTCCTCAGGGTTCGGGAACTTGCTGCTGGCGGCGACCCGGCCCGTGAGCTTGCGGACGCCCACCAGCGCTCGTGTCACCTCGCAACGGCCGACATCGGGATTGGTATGTCCGGCAACGAGCAATTCCTCATACAGAGGAAGGGCCGCGGGATCGCCCAGGACATACAATGACTCGAGGATCTTTGGAGCAAGGAATCGCCGCAGCATCTCATCGCCACGGATCCGCTGAAACAATGCGATCACAGACGGTGCCTGGCCGGGATAGTAGCGCGTAGCCTCCACCGCGGCGGCGACGAAGGCGTGGTGAGCGCCCGGCGTCTGGAGATACCGGGCAAAAAGGGGCCACGCCTCCTTGGGGTGCCGCTCGGCCAGCGCGAGAAACGCGAAGTAGCGGCGGCCCAACGGCGCCCGCGTGTCCCCGATTACCGTTCGCAGACCCGCCACGCCCCAGCGGGCGCCGACCAGCGCGGCCGCCGCCGCGTGCTGCCAGCGTTCCAGCTCCGGCACGCGGAACGTGACGATGTGAGGCTCGAGGAACGCTCGGGAGCGCTCCAGCACGGCGAGAAGTCGACGATCCAGCTCGGCGAGTGCCGGTTCCAGCCGTTCCGTGTTGGCGCGACGCGCGAGCGCCAGCGCCTCCCATCCCAACTGTCCGAGATTCAGCTCGTCCCACAGCCTGTCCAGCTCGGCAGCATCGCGTGCGGTAAGCAATCGTTCCAATGCCGCGGTGAATCCACACAGAAGACGAATCACATTCATGCTGAAATGTGGAAAGCGCGTGGATATTGCGCTATCCCATGGCCAACCCTAACCTTGCCCGCACTGCTTGTCTCAACATCAGGAGGCCGGTTTTGCAGAGGGCGCACTGAAAACGATCCGTTGGCGAATTATCCTCGCCCTGTCCGGTCTTCTCGCGGGCTTGGTGGTCGCAGCCCTCGTGGGCGTCAGTTCAATCCATGCGCTGCACGGTTCGTTCGAGGCTCAGATCGGTCCGGCGACGCCGGCGGCGGCCAGCCAGCGCCTCGAGCGACTCGCAAGCGAGCGTGAGATCGCGCTCTGGATTGTGCTGGTCACGACGACCATCCTCGGCGTCATCGTCGCGGTTCTTGCCCTGCGGTCAATTGAGGGCCCCCTGCAGCGTCTGGTGACCGCCGCCGAGCGGCTCGGGAGCGGCGATCTTCGGCCGGTCACCACCGGCCGCATGCCGCGTGAATTTCAGGTGCTGGCCGATGCGATGCGGCAAATGGGCGAGCGACTGCGTGCGATCGTCGCGGAAGTCGTGGGCTCGGCCGACAAGATCGCGAGCGCGGCCAGCGACCTGTCGGCGGTCAGCGAAGAGCTGGCGGCATCGTCGAGCCAGGTATCATCGGCGATGCTCGAGATCTCCAGCGGTGCCGAGCATCAACGCAAGGAGCTGAATCAGGCACAAACGGGATTAGACCAGCTCCGGCAGGCGACGACCGAGATGACCGATGCCGCCGCACGGGTCGCGCGACTGGGGGAGGAGATCCGTACGGTCGCCGATCGGCACCGCAGTGACATCGCGGCGGCCGGCAACACGCTGCTCGATGTCCGGGAAGTCGTGCGCACAACCGGCACGGAGGTCACGCAGCTCGCGCAGCAGAGTGCGTCCATCGACGACTTTGTGGACTTGATCAAGCGGATCTCGTCGCAGACGAATCTGCTGGCGCTGAATGCCGCCATCGAAGCGGCCCGCGCCGGCGAGCACGGCCGTGGCTTCGCGGTCGTCGCCGACGAGGTCCGCCAGCTGGCCGACGAATCCGCGCGAGCTGCCGAAGATGTGGCCCGCACGACGCGCGTGATCCGTGAGCAGGTCGAGGAGGTCACGGCCACAATGGCTGTTGGACAGGCAAAGGTCCGCGGCATTGAATCGGTAGCCGAAGGCGCGGCCCGCGGGCTGACGGAGATCGTCGCGGCTGTCGAGCAGGTCGAACAGGCGGCGAGTCGGGTGACACGCGCCGCGCAGCAGAATCGCGGCGTCACCGAGCAGCTGGGCGTGCAGGCGCAGCTGGTGGTGAATCGTGCCGTCTCCCACGCGTCGAGCGCGGAACAGGTCACCGCCGCCACAGAGCAACAGGGCGCGTCGACCCAGCAAATGGCAGCGGCCGCCGGCGATCTGGTCCAGGCGGCCGAAAAATTACGCGGTTTGGTGCGGGGATTTCGGGTTTAGCGTTTCTTCTTCTTGGTCGGCGCCTTCTTTACCGCGACCGGCTTCTTCTTGCGCAACCCATCCTGCACTTCGCCCAGCACGCGGTCTCCTTCGTCGGGACCGATCAGGCCGCGACGGACGGCGTAGCGAACGAGCTCCTCGGCATCCTCGGGCGTGAAATCCGCCAGGCCCGCCGCCGCGCGCATAGCCTTGATGAGCGCGTCCGCGACTGGACTGCGCAACACGCTGGCGATCCCGGGAAGGGCTTCGAGCAGCGATGAGATTTGCGAACCACCAAGCTCGGTTGGCATCCGAAGAAGGGGTGGTTAAGGTCGCGCCAAGCTATACGTCCCCCCCCGGCGTCGTCAAGAATTACCACGGGCAATGGTCACGTCGGATTGGGTCAGAAGGTCGCCATGACAACCCCCTCTTGCGGAAGTGGGTTGGGGGGGAAGCGCGGCAAGAGCGGGCCCAGTATAGATTTGGTGGCGGAGGGGAGTCGCCGTGGGCAGACGCGGGATCAAGGAATACCGAGCGCCGGAAGCGTTGGCGCTCATTGCAGCCGACCGGGCGCATGAGCCATTGGTGTGCCCATCCTGCGGAACACGTACGATACAGCGGTCGCCGCGTCGTCGTGCTCTGCGCCCCGGTGAGCTACTCATTCCGGAGCGGATCAGCCTGACTTGCGCCGGGTGCAGCCGGCATGCCTTCTATATCACGCGAGCGATGGAGCCGCCGCGCGACGCGACCATGGATCCGCGGAGCGCTTGATGGAGCCAACACTGGAGCGTGGGGGAATGAGTGGCTGGTGACGCGATTCAGATGATGGGCACGGTAACTGAAGTCCTACCGAACACCACCTTCCGCGTAAAACTCGAAAACGGACATGAAGTGCTGGCCTACGTCAGCGGCAAGATGCGCAAGAACTACATCCGGATCCTCCAAGGGGACCGCGTGGCTGTAGACTTGTCGCCCTACGATCTCACGCGCGGGCGAATTACTTACCGGTACAAATAGCCGTCAGCCATCTGCCGTCAGCCGTCTGATGGCAGACGGCTGATAGCGGACGGCTAAGAAGGATGCCGAAACAGCCGGTTCCATCTGATACGGAACGGCCGTGTATCGACGCTCATATAAATGAATAGCGGCCGGCCGCGGATGTGGGCGCGCGGCAGGAATCCCCAGTAGCGGCTGTCGTAGGATTGATCCCGATTGTCTCCCATCACCCAGTAGTGCCCCGGCGGTATCACGATCGGGCCCCAATCGTGCGAGGTGGGGTGATAGTTTGCTGGGTCACGCCCAATGTATTGAGGAAGTTGTAACGCTCTCATCTGACGACGGTAGATGTCGTCGGACGAGGGGCTCAACTCCGTGTGCAGTGCGTAGGGTTCATCAAGACGTTGTCCGTTGCGGATCAGTGTGTCGCGGACCATCTGTAACGTGTCACCGGGCACGCCAATCAGCCGTTTCACGATGTTCAGATCGGGCGTCGAATCCTCGACCGAGCGGAACACGATGACTTCCTGTCGCCGGGGCTGCGACCCGAGTGCCGGCAGGCGGCAACAGTGGAATCTGACCAGCGGGACATCGAGCTCGCCGCCGAACGTCGCCTTGTTGACGAACAGGAAGTCGCCGATCAGCAGCGTGTTCTCCATGCTCGATGAGGGAATACGGAACGCTTCGACGAGATACGACCGAAGCATGATCCAGATGAGCAACGCCGAGCCGAGAGCCTTGGCCCAGGAAATCAGCTCCTCCTTCAGGCTCTTTTTGGACGGAGCGGCCGGCGGAGTCACGGGTGCTCGATCCAGTCGGCGATGAAAATGTTCGTCTCGCCCGGAATCCTCCCGTGGCGGTTGGACGCCCACACGAGCTGACGCCCATCAGGGGAAAATACCGGGAAGGCGTCGAACTCCGAGCTCGTGGTGATCTGTTGCAGCCCCGTCCCGTCCAGGTTGATCAGGTAGAGATCGAAGTTGCGCGAGCGGGGATTCTGGTGATTGGACGCAAAAATGAGCCGGCGTCCATCGGGATGAAAAAAAGGCGCAAAATTCGCCCCGCCCAGGTTCGTGACCTGGCGTTGACGCGAGCCATCCGCATCCATCACCCAGATCTCCATGCGCGCAGGACGTACCAGGTTCTGGCCAATGAGCGCCTTGTAATCGGATGAGTCGGTGCTGGTTTGCGGGCGCCACGCGCGATACACGATCTGTTTCCCATCGGGAGAGAAGAACGGCCCACCGTCATAGCCCAGCGTGTGCGTGAGCCGCTTCAACTGCGTTCCATCCACCCGCATTGTGTAGATGTCGAGGTCGCCTTCGCGCAGCGACGTAAACACGATGGTCGTGCCATCCGGCGACAGCGTTCCCTCGGCATCGTAAAACGGATTGTTGGTGAGACGGCGGAGGTCCTGGCCGTCCGTCCTGGCCGCGTAGATGTCGTAGTCGTACAGGGCCCATACGTAGCCCCGGGAATAGTCAGGCCGCGCCGGACAGGCGGCGCTCTTGTGCTCCGTTGTGGCGTAGAAGATCCGGCGGTCCCGGTCGAAGAAGTAGCCGCACGTGGTTCGGCCCTTGCCGCTGGACACGCGGTGCATCCCGGATCCATCGATGTTCATGATGAACTGCTGATCGCAGCCGGTGTCCGCTGCCTGGCGCTGAAAAATCAATTGCCGGCCCGACCGCGCGAAATAGGCCTCCGCATTTTGGCCGTCGGACGTGAGCTGCCGAATGTTGCGCAGATGGTTTTCACCGGAATCGGGAGACACGACTTGCGCCTGGAGGAGCGCGAGCAGCACGGTTACGAGCATAGGACTCGCAAGCTAGACGCGAACGGGGTCACTGGCAATCTGAGTTCCTGTTGGTGTTAGATTATTCCGCTCCGATGAATGATCCGCAGTCTCCGCAACCACACGGCGCCCCGCGCCAACCGTTGATGGACTCGCTCGGCCAGCTGTGCGCCGACGGGAAGCAGTCGGCTGAGTACCTCTGGCAGGTGCCGAAGGACGCCGACGTGCGGAAAAAGATTCTCGATATCCTGTCGCAGATCGCAACCGAGAGCGTGAAGCAGGGTCGAAAAGAAATGCCGCGCATCGTGGAGGAGTTGCGGATCGCTGCTCAGGCATCGCCCTCGCCGCAGCAGGTGGAGCTGCTGGTCGACGGATTCGATCGGCTCACGAAGCTGTGGCAGGCCGCAAAGTCCGGACTGGTGTGACGGAAACCGTCGCTCAGGTCGAACTGGACCAGCTGTGCATCAACACCATCCGGACACTCGCGATGGATGCGGTGCAGCAGGCCGATTCCGGCCATCCCGGCACCGCGATGGCGCTGGCCCCACTCGCCTACGTCCTGTGGCACCGACATCTCAAGTACAACCCGGCGAATCCCGAATGGCTCGATCGCGACCGCTTCGTGTTATCGGCCGGTCACGCGTGCATGCTGCTCTACAGCGTGTTGTATCTCACCGGTTACCACGTCACGCTCGACGACATCAAGCACTTCCGCCAATGGGCGAGCCGCACACCGGGACACTCGGAGCACGGCATCACGCCTGGTGTCGAAGCCACGACCGGACCACTCGGCCAGGGCGTCGGTAATGCAGTCGGGATGGCGATCGCCGAGGCTCAGCTCGCGGCGCTGTTCAACCGCCCGGGTCATGGCATCATCGATCACTACACGTACTTCCTCGCCTCCGACGGCGACGTGATGGAGGGCATCTCCCACGAGGCGTGTTCGCTTGCGGGACATCTGAAGCTCGGCAAACTCATCGGGTTCTACGACGACAACCGCATCACGATCGACGGATCAACCGATCTCGCGTTTTCAGACGATACCGCGAAGCGGTTCGAAGGCTACGGCTGGCACGTGCAGCGGATTGTCGATGGCAACGATCTCGGGGCGCTCGACGGTGCGATCACGACCGCGAAGCGCGTCACCGATCGACCGTCGCTCATCATTGTCCGGACGCACATCGCCTGGGGGAGTCCGAACAAGCAGGATACCGCCGAGGCGCACGGCGCACCGCTCGGCGTCGACGAGGTCCGGGCGACCAAACAGAATCTGGGTTGGCCGTCCCTCGAGCCGTTTCACGTGCCGGACGACGCGCTGCAGCACTGGCGTCGAGCGGGGGATCGTGGCGCCCGGCTGGAAGCGGACTGGAAGAAGCAGTGGGAGGCCTATCGCGGCACCCATAAGGACCTTGCAGCTGAGCTGGAACGGCGCCTTGCGGGCAAACTTCCCGAGGGGTGGGACGCAGCGTTGCCGGTCTTTGGGCCGAAAGATGCGCAGGCCACGCGCGCGGCGTCCGGGAAGGTGCTGAACGCGCTCGCCGCAAAGCTGCCCGAGCTGATCGGCGGTTCCGCCGATCTCACCGGCTCAAACAATACCGAGATAAAAGGCGGTGGCATCTTTACTGCCAGCTCGCATTCAGGGCGCAATTTCCACTTTGGCATACGCGAGCACGCAATGGGCGCGGCGCTGAACGGGATCGCACTGCATCGCGGCTTCATCCCATTCGGCGGCACGTTCCTGATCTTTTCCGACTACATGCGGCCGTCAATACGCCTCGCGGCGCTGACGCATCTCAAGCCGATCTACGTCTTTACTCACGATTCGATCGGCCTGGGCGAAGACGGACCGACTCACCAGCCGATCGAGCAGCTTGCCGCGTTGCGGGCGATCCCAAACATGACCGTGATCCGCCCATCGGATCCGACGGAGGTTGTCGAGGCGTGGCGCGCGGCGATTCTGCACCAGCGTGGGCCGGTCGCGCTGGTCTTGACGCGTCAAAAGCTCCCTGTGATTGACCGGACGAAGTACGCGGCTGCCGCGGGGCTCCATCAGGGAGGCTACGTGCTGGCCGGATCGACGCACTCTGACGTCGTGCTCATGGGGAGTGGCTCGGAGGTTGAGCTCGTCCTCGGCGCGTATGAGAAGCTGCTGGCCGCGGGCCGCCGACCGATGGCTGTCTCGATGCCTTGCCTCGAGTACTTTGAGCGGCAACCGCGGAGCTTTCGCGACAGCGTGCTGCCCCCGGGCGTGCCACGCATCGCGATCGAGGCGGCGGCACCGCAATCATGGTACCGTTGGGTGGGAGAGACCGGCGTGGTTATCGGATTGGAGCGGTTCGGAGCGTCGGCGCCCTACCAGCGCGTGTATCAGGAGCTCGGTCTCACCGTCGATCGTATCGTAGCGGTCGCGCGAGATCTCCGTTAACCAGCCAGCTGCGCGATGAGGCGGCCGGCCGCCCGGCCCGACCGCACGCAAGCTGACACACCGGCTCCATCATAGCCCGCGCCGGCGAGCGCGAGCGGCGGCAGACGTTCGAGGCGATGCCGGATCCCGGCAATACGCTCGGCGTGATGTGGGCGATAGCGCGGCAGGCCGCGATTCCAGTAAAAAGTCCTCGACCATAGCGGTTCGCCGCGAATGCCGAGTATCGCGGCGAGCTGTTCGTGGGCTATCCTGGCCGGGTGATCGCCTGTCGATCCGAGGTAGGCGCGAAGCAGCGTGTGCTCCGCCGGAGCGCGGCCGGGAAACTTTCGTGATGCGTACGTGCAGGCGCGGATCTGTTCAGACGAATGTGAATGTAGGGGCGCAGCAGGCTGGGCCCCTACATTCGGATCGACGACGAACCCTCCCCCTTGCAGCTGAACCCCGATTTGCTCCCTGTGGTACCCCAGTGACACCGTAATGCTGGGCGTGTAGAAGACCTCAGCCAATTCGCGCGCCCCCGTAACCCCGACGCTCGCGAGGAGCCGCCCCGCCGTGTACGCCGGCAAGGCCAGCACGATGCCGTCGGCCTCATGCGCCGATCCTCCGGTTATGGCGATCCGCCAGCCCTGTCGGTGGCGGGCAATCCCCGCAACGCCTTGAGCGAACCGCAACGAGCCGGACAGTTGTTGCACGAGCGCCATCACGGGCTCGGCCATCCCGGCCGCGAAGCTGCGAAACCCTACTGCCGCCTCCGATGCCGTTGCATCGATTCCCAGCAGCGCGGCCGCCCGACCAGGGTCGATGGGTTGCAGCTTTCTGCCAGACCAGAGGGCTGTGCCACGTTCCTGTTGATCGATGACGCGGCCCCCGATGCCGAGCTCGTTTGCGAGCGCCGGAAGCTCAGGCTCGCCCGCCAGGAAACCATCCGGCCCGCCCTCAACCAGAAAGCCATCGACCTGCTCCGTCACAATCACGCCACCCGGTCGACGCTCGCTTTCGAGAATCGTCACATCCTGCCCCGACCGCGCGAGCTCCCATGCGGCGGTGAGCCCGGCGATTCCCGCACCTATGACGATGACTTTCACACCCAGCCCCGTGCTTCGGCCGCGGCAAGCACGACATCCGCGACCGCTGCCACCAGGCCGGGATCGTCGTTCAGCGAGGGCGTTCGCTCGAGGTGGATGCCGAGCCGTTTGGCAAGCGCCTGACATTCGACGTCGATGTCGTACAAGACTTCGACGTGATCGCACACGAAACCGATAGGCACGAGCAGAACCGCCTCGTGTCCACCCTTGGCCAGTTCCGTCATCACATCCTTCACGTCCGGCCCGAGCCACGGCTCCGACGTCGCCCCAGCGCTTTGGTAGGCGAGGCGCCAGCCCGAGAGCTCCACCCCCGCGCGCGCGGCGACTTCCTTGGCGCTCGCGCTGAGCTCATCCTGATAGGGGTCTGCCGACGCGAGAATCTTTTCCGGCAGGCTATGCGCGGTGAAGATGACTTGAACGGTCGAGGGACGAGCGAAGCGCTGCAGCGCCCCCGTGACCCGGTTCGCGACTGCGTCAAGAAATGGCGCCTCGCGCCACCACGACCGTATCAACGTGACGTCCAAGCGGCCGTCGGCCGCCTGGAGCAGCTTTTTCTCGTAGGCCCCGACGGACATGTTGGAGTAATGCGGCGCCATCGCCACGCCCACCACACGCTGGTGGCCGGCGCGCGCGATTTGGTCCACGACGTCCTGGATGTACGGATGCCAATGACGCATCCCCACGTAGACGGTGAATTGGTCACCCAGCTGTTTGGCGACCCCCGCAGCCTGCGCCCGCGTGTGCTCGAGAATCGGCGAGCGGCCGCCGATCCGGGCGTAGCGGGCCCGGATCTCTTCTATGAGCTGCGGACGGGTGACACGGCCTCCGCGTATGTCCTTGAGGTACGGCCCCACCTCATCGAGGTTGCCGGGCCCGCCGTACGCCATGACGAGGACGGCAATCTGTTCACATCCCATGCACCAGATCCACCACCGCGCGCACGGCGGCGACGTCAGTCTCGGGCAGGATGCCGTGGCCGAGGTTGAAGATGTGTCCGGGCCGGCCGCCGGCGCGTTTGAGAATGTCGCGGACTTGCCGGTTGCGCTCCGCGGCAGGCGCCAGCAATGCCGCGGGTTCGAGATTCCCCTGGATTGCCTTGGGCCCGATGCGCGACCAGGCGGCATCCAATGGAATGCGCCAATCGACGCTGATGACGTCCCCACCGGCCGCAGCGAAGTCTTCGAGGAACGTTGCCGTCCCGGTGCCAAAGTGAATGAGCGGAACTCCGGCTCCGGCGGCGAGCTGTAGCGCACGCGTGCTGTGCGGCTGCACGTAGGTGCGGTAATCGTGGGGCGACAGGCATCCTACCCAGCTGTCAAACAGCTGCAGTGCTTGCGCCCCCGCGCGCCCCTGCTCGGCGAGATAGCTGCCCACCAGATCTGCAAGCTTGCTCAACAACAGGTGCCAGGTGTCAGGTGTCTGGTACATGAACTTCTTGGTCATGGTGAAGGTACGACTTGCTCCCCCTTCAATGGCATAACTCGCGAGCGTGAACGGCGCACCCGCAAAGCCGATGAGTGCCACATCCGCCGGCAGCGAACGGCGAGCGAGCCGGACCGCGTCGAACACATAGCCGAGCTCCGCCTGGAGATTGAAAGACGGAAGCCGCTCGACGTCCGTAGCGTTCTCAATGGGGCGAGCAATCTTGGGACCTTCCCCGGCGGTGAAGCTCAGCCCGAGCCGCAACGGCTCGAAGGGAAGGAGAATATCGGCAAACAGGATCGCGGCATCGACGCCGAGGCGCTCGACGGGCTGTAACGTGACGGCCGCGGCGAGATCGGGTTGATGACACAGGTCAAGGATGGAATGACGCTGACGGAGTTTCCGGTAGGCCGGCATGTACCGGCCGGCCTGCCGCATGAACCAGACGGGCGTGACGTCGGTGCGCTCCCGGCGGCACGCTTTAAGAAACCGCAGGCTCCCGAGCCCCTCCCTCGTGGGCGATGAGGATGGTATCGCCATCCACTTTCACCTGGTAGGTCGCGACCGGATGAACCGGCGGACCGCCAAGGACGCGGCCGGTTTCCAGGGAGAAGACGCCTTCGTGCCATGGGCAAGTCACGGCGCAGCGCGTGGGATCGACGCTGCCCTCGGAGAGGCTGGCGCGCGCGTGCGTACAGCGGTTCGCGATCGCGTAGATCGCGCCGTTCACGTTGAACAGGGCCACAGCCTCGTTTGCCGCATAGACCCGTTTCGCAGCCCCCGGCGGCAACTCGCTGAGCATGGCGACGGGCGTGAAACCGTCGCTCCGCCGGGGCCGGCGCGACACGGCCTGCGCCGATCCCGCCCCGCCCAGCGTGTCGAGCATATCCCAGAGCGACATCTGGACGCAGGTCAACGTCGGCGTATCTCGCAACGTGTACGAGGAGGCTTCGCTCTCGCGGAGCTCCATGACGAGGTCGAGGAACTCACCAGGGTTGTCGCCTTCAAACGCCACGATGAATTCCTGATCATCCAACCCGTAGGAGTACGTGGTATTGAGGCGGATCGTCGGGTATTTGCGGCCGATGCGGACGTGCTCGTCCATCATGCGCTGGCGTTCGTTTTTGGGCAGCGCGTACCAGGCTCTGGTCTTGATGAACGGATAGACAAAGAGGTACTTCGCGGCGCTGGGCTGAATGACGAGGCGCTGCTCGTGACCGGGATCGAGGGGGGGGAACTCGTAGATCGAGCGGCGGGTCATCGCGAGATAGCTGTACGGAATCGTGAGATAGCCGCCCAGGTCGGTGCGATTGAGTGCCGTCTGCAGCTCGACCAGTGCGTCCAAGTCTTCGGCGACCTGCCAGAGCAGGAAATCGGTGTCGCCGCGAATCCCCACGAGGCCGTAGGGCCGCAGCAGGAGCCGCCCGTGGTAGCGCTCCAGCGTCTCGCCGAACTCGAGCTTGGCTGACGCCTGACGCTCAGCGGTCAGTCGCCGCCATGCGGGATCGAGTTTGTAAAACGCGTAGCGGACGACCTGACGTTTTTCGGATTTCGATTCGGGCATTGGATGAATCTAATGGGGAGCAGGGAGCACGGAGCGGGTAGCAGAAGACTCCCGTATCTACTGCTCCGTGTTCCCTGCTCCGTGCTCCCTTTTTCGATACGCCTTCACCACCAGAAATGTGAGCACGCCAAACACCGTCAGCGGAAGGGCGACGATGAGAATCGAGCTCCAAAAATAGATGAGGTCGACGTTATCGCCGTGAGTCATCGCCCGATGAACCTTCGCAGGTGGCGGAGATAGTACGCCAGTGCCACGGCCAAAGCCCCGAACCCGATTCCCAGGATCATCTGCCCACGCCAGATCGACCACAGCGCGAACCCGGCGCAGAAGACGATGCCGGTGGTGATCAGGATGCGATGGAAGGGAATCATTGTTTGGGCCTAGGGTGCCTACGCGACCTTGTCGAGCACCATGAGCGTCAGCAGGGCGGGCAGGTAGACGATCGAGACAAGAAAGAGACGCCAGGCGCGCGCGGGTGTGGCGGCGACGAGGAGGCCGGTGCCCGCGGCGAGGTAGGCCAGGCCGAGCACGATCGCGCCGAAGAAATACCAGGCGCCGGTCACGCCGACCAGCGTCGGAACCAGACTGATGGGCAGCAACGCCGCCGCATACAGCAGCGCCATCCGACCTGTGTCGCGTCCATCCTCGTCGCCGAAGCTCAGCATCCGCAGTCCGCCGGCCCGGTAATCATCGCGGTACAGCCAGGCCAATGCGAGGAAGTGCGGCAGCTGCCACAAGAACAGGATCCAGAACAACGCCGCAACGACGACGCCGAGGCTTCCGCCGGCGGCGGTCCATCCTCCCACGATCGGCAGCGCCCCCGGTACGGCGCCTACGAGGGTATTGAGCGACGTTGTCCGCTTGAGCGGCGTGTACAGCAGCACGTAACTCGCAAAGGTCAGCGCCGCGAGGGTCGCCGTGAGCAGATTGACCATCACGGCAAGGTAGGCGACCCCGACGACGGTGATCGCGGTCGCGAACCAGATCGCGGCGGCCGGTGTGACCCTTCCCGATGGAAGTGGGCGCCGGCGCGTGCGCGCCATGAGCGCGTCGACGTCGCGCTCGCGGATCTGATTCCACGCGTTCGTGCCACCGGCGACGAGCGCGGTGCCGAACAGCGTGTGAGCGAGGAGCGCGAGGTTCACGTGATCGCGGGCGCCGAGGTAGAACCCCGCCGCGGCCGTGAGCAGGACCAGCTGCGTGATGCGCGGCTTCGTCAGCTCGAGCAGCGCTACCGTACGTGCTCCATGATCACGGTGATCACCAGGATGGCGGCGAGCGGCAGCGGGACGATGAAGATGAGCCGCAACCGCCACCGCTCGAACTTCAGATGCATGAAGAACAGCGCCACCAGCATCGCCTTCCAGACCGCGAGGATGAGCAGGAGAACCAGCTTGATGTTCTGCGCCACTGGCAGCTCGAACGCCAGAGCCACCTCGGCGATCGTCATGAGGAACAGGTACAGCCAAATACGCATGTAGTTTGGGCGAACGTGCGTCGTGGCCGGAGATGTCGTCATAGGGCGCTGGGCCTTCCCCTCAGATCAGGTAGACGATCGTGAACAGGATGATCCATACGAGGTCAACGAAGTGCCAGTACAACCCGATGACTTCAATGCCGCGGTAGTCCTGGGCCGAGTACTTCTCGGGCAGCACTTTGGTGAAGTACAGGTACAGCATGCTGATCACGCCGCAGGTGACGTGAAAGCCGTGAAATCCCGTCATCGTGAAGAAGGTCGATCCGTACAGCCCCGCGATGTTGGCGCCGTATTTCACGGGGTCGGCCAGGGCGCGCTCGGCGAGCTCGGAGCCTTCGCGATACCCGGCGGGTGTGATGCCATGGCCCACGAGCTTGATGTACTCGTACACCTGCACGCCCACGAACGCGGCGCCGCAGATGATCGTGACGAGCAGCCAGAACTTGAGACCGCCGTCCTGCAGCGTCTTCCCGGCCACTTTGCGCAGAAAGTACTTCTTGCCGTCCGCAATCGCGGCATACGCTTTCACCATCGACACGGATGAGCAAATCAGGAGGAACGTGTTGAGACCGGTCAGCGGCACGTTGAGCACCGCGCCCGGCTGCGCCCACGGCGAGGACACGCCGAAGCGCAGAATGACGTAGGAACCGATGAGCGCCGTGAAGAACATCACGTCGCTCGCCAGGAACACCCACATCCCAAGCTTGTTGCTGTACACCCCCGCGCCCGGCTCCGCCGGGTAGGGCGGCCGCATCTGATCGAGGGTGTGCGTCGCGTGTGTCATGGCGCTCTCCCGGTCAATGTCCGGCCGGCAGGGATGCCGGCTCGGGGTCGCGGTCGGTGGACAGCTTCTTGGTCTGCGGCAGGAAGTCGGCAGCGCCCGCTTCCGGCGCGCTGAACTCGTACGGCCCGCGGTAGACGTTGGGTGTCGCCGGCGCCCAGTTGCCGTGCGGCGCGGGATTGGGCAGCGACCATTCGAGCCCGTTGTCGTTCCACGGATTCTGCGGCGCCACTTTCCCCCGCTTCAGACTCCACAGGAAGTTGAACATGAAGATGAACTGCACGGCAAACAGCGCGAACGCGCTGTAGGAGATGAACTCGTTCACCGGCTGCTGTGGCTTCAGGAAATCGTAGATCGTGGGGTCGTAGATCCGCCGCATCTGACCGCCCATGCCGATAATGTGCATCGGGAAGAACGTCATGTTGTACGTGACGAAGGTCAGCCAGAAGTGGATCTTGCCCAGCCGCTCGTCCATGACCCGGCCGAACATCTTCGGGTACCAGAAGGTGAACGCGGCGAACAGCGCGAACAGCGAGCCGCCGAACAACACGTAGTGGATGTGCGCCACGATGAACTGCGTGTCGTGGATCGGGATGTCCACCGGCGTCGCGGCCATGAAGATGCCGGACAGGCCGCCGATCGTGAACATCGTCACGAACCCGATGGCGTTGAGCATCGGCACGTGGAAGTGCAGGTTGCCGCGCCACATCGTGCCCATCCAGTTGAACACCTTCACCGCCGACGGCACCGCGATGAGCAGCGTGGAGACCATGAACGTGGAGCCGAGCGTCGGGTTCATGCCGCTCATGAACATGTGGTGGCCCCACACGATCCAGCCCAGGAACGCGATCCCGATGATGGCGAACACCATCGAGTGGTAGCCGAAGATGGGTTTGCGGCTGCCGTTGGCGATGATGTCGGAGACCATCCCCATCGCCGGCAGAATCAGGATGTAGACCTCGGGATGGCCAAAGAACCAAAACAGGTGCTGCCACAGCAGCGCCTGGCCGCCCGCGGACGGATCGAAGAAGTGCGTGCCGATCAACTGGTCGAACAACAGCATGATCGCCGCACCCTGCAGCACCGGCAAAGCGAGCACGCCCAGGATCGCGGTGATGAACAGGGCCCAGACCGAGAGCGGCATCCGGAACCACGTCATCCCGGGCGCGCGGTGGTTGATGACCGTGGTGATGTAGTTCAGTGAGCCCATCACCGACGACAAGCCGAGCACGACGATCGAGACGCACCACAGCATCTGGCTGTAGGTCGCGCCCGAGAGATCGGGACGGGCGGAAAGCGGCGCGTACATCGTCCATCCGGCGCGGGGCGCGCCGTCGGGCACGAAGAAGCCCGCCAGCATGATCAGACCGGCGAGCAGCGCGAGCCAGAACGACCACATGTTGATGCGCGGGAACGCCATGTCGTGCGCCCCCAGCTTCAACGGAATCAGAAAGTTCGCGTAGACGCCGACGAGCAGCGGCATGATGGCGAAGAACACCATGAACGTGCCGTGCATCGTCACGAGCTGGATGTAGTACTCGGGCAGGATCACGCCCCCCGAGATCATGCTTTCCGGCAGGATACCGCCGCCCGGCATCGGCTTGCCCGGGAAGCCGAGCTGCCAGCGGATCTGCATCGCCAGCAGGCCTCCGACCAGGAGGAAGAACAGGCTGACGAACAGGAACTGGATGCCGATGATCTTGTGGTCGGTGGAGAAGATGTATTTCCGCCAGAAGCTCATCGGCGCATGATGGGCGTCGTGGGTCATTCAGAGCCTCCGGCGGCTTGTTGGGTCAACCAGGCCTGATACTCCTCGGGGGTATGCACGAAGACGCGGGCCCGCATCTTGTAGTGCCCCATCCCGCACAGCTCGGCGCACCCGATCTCGAACTCACCGGTTTTCGTCGCCTGGAACCAGGCCAGAATATTCATGCCCGGCACGGCGTCCTGTTTGACGCGAAACTCGGGGACGAAGAACGAGTGAATGACGTCCTCGGCGCTGAGCTCCACGGCGACCGGCTGATTCACGGGAATGTGCAGCTGGTTGCGCACCTCCAGATCGTCGTCCGTGCCGAGCTTCCCATCCGCACCCGCATAGCGCATCTGCCACTCGAACTGCTTGCCGTGCACGCCGATGTGAATGGCGTTCGGCGGGATGCTCTTCGCGTTTTTCATCAGGACCCAGTAGTGATTGCTGACGAGTCCGAGCGCCACCATCGTCACGGCGGGGATCGCGGTCCAGATCACTTCCGCGCGCGTCGACCCGTGCGTGTAGAACGCTTTGCGCCCAGGCCGCGCGCGGTAGCGAATCATGAAGGTCACCACGCCGACCTCCACCACGACGAGCGCGATTCCGGTGATGATGAGAATCACCAGAAACATCGTGTCGATCGGACCGGCAAACGTCGATCCTGCGTCGGGGAGCCACCAACGCATTCGAACTCTCCTCGCGCCTAGCGCGCAGCGAAAGTGATGTTGGCCGTCTTGCTCTCGGTTCCCGCGATCGTCACCGTTGCGGTCTGCGTGCCGAACTTCTCGTGCCATGCCTCGATCGTGTACGTTCCCGGCGGCAAGTCCTTGATCGTGAAGCTGCCGTCCTCGCCGCTGACGGCAAAGAACGGATCCGGGCGGACGCCGGCGTACGCCTTCATCCAGCCGTGGACGTTGCACTCGAGGTTGACCATCACCTCGGGCGCCGAGAATGTCCGCGTCGTTTTCATGCCCGCCGTCGGTTGGCTAATGTTGAATGGGCGGTTCTTCTTCGCCACTGCTTTGATGTTATGGAGCAGGGGGTCGGAGTTCCGAATCTCGACCGTCTGGCCCACCATTACGCCGAACACGTGCGGGTGATAGCGACAACCGTCCTGATCGAGCACGACCGGGGTGGATGGCGCCTGATACTTCGCGTTGGCAGGCAGCCCGGCGCTCACGTACACGAACACATTGGCGAGGGCGTTGGCGGGCCCCGCCGTCACCGTTTCTTCCTTGGGCGGAGTCGGGTACTTCGCCTTGCAGGCCGCCTCTTCACTCATATCGATCGTCGCGGCGCGCGGCGCCGTGCCCGTGAACTTGACCTTCCCCGTAATCGTACCGCCGGCCGACGACGACGGGCTGTCGCTGGACGCCGCCGCAGCCGGCGGTGTTGATTCCGACGGCGGCGGAGCCGGCGCGGCGTTCCCCTGATCTCCTTTGCTGCACACGGTGAGCAGGAACATCCCGCCCACCACGCTCAAGATTCTGCCTGTCATCGCTGCCTCCGGTATGAAGTCTTCTGCTGCGCGCGCCAGACGACCAGCATGCCCAGACCGAGCGTGAGCACCATGGCGAGCACCGGCGAGATGAACACCCGGGCCGGCACCGGTTCGTCGAGGGCGAGAAAATACCACGTACTGGCGGCCATGCGCGTCCCATGTTCTCCGTTGGAACCGTCCCACGCGAAGAACGCGATGGGGATGGCCCGGCCACTCAGGAACGGAAGCTGGCTAGCGGTATCGGACGAAGCAAGTGCGCGTGCGAAGACCACGCGCCACTGCCCGTGGTCGTACACCGCCCGGGCGCCCACCCCGCTCCCGGGGAGCGCATCGAACCGTTCGACGCCTCGCGCCAGTCCGGCCACAGCCGCATCTCGCGAGCTGCTGCTCCATCGCCACTGATACACGGGGCCGCTCGCGCTACCCATCAGGAAGTACGGACGCTCCATCCCTGTGGGAATCACGACGGGGAACTGCACGGCCAGCTGGTCCGGCCAGAGGGCAGGCTGCTCGGCGGAGTCGTCGCTGTGTACGGCGGCAAGAACGCGCTCCACATGCTCGAGCCAGTCCGGGTCCGGGCTCTGCGAGCGATCATCCCAGACCACGCGGATCGCAATCGAATCCGCGGTATGAACGGCCTTTACCCAGACGCCGGTCACGGCGGGAGCGAACCAGCGGTTCTTGCGAATCACCTGACCGACAAGCGGGAACCAGTACACATCGACGGCATCCCAAGCGGAATCATCGGGGGCGCGCGGCAAGCCCTGCTTGACGAGCGGTGCGTGAATCACGTCGCGAATCACCGGCGGCTCACTCGGCGAGAGGGCCCGGACATACTCGGCGATCCGCCAGAGCTCGGTCTCGGTCAGGAATTTTTGATCGATTAGATCACTGAACGAGGGCATCGGCGTACCGTCGAGGCCCGTGCGCAGGCGGTGATAGATATCGGCAGCCGTCGAACCACCGTTGAATAACCAGCTCTGGTGCAGATTGGCGGCAAAGATGGGATGGCCGGCGTCATCTTTTAGCGTAGGCGCCGACGGACCATCTCCTCGCCCTTGATCGCCGTGGCACTTGTTGCAGCCAATCGAATCATAGAACTGGCGGCCCACCCGCATCGCCTCTTCACCCGTTCCCCCGCTGGGCTCGTTGCCGAACGACAGCACTTCCGGGCGTTGCGTCGTGTCCGCGAAGAAGCTCGAGAACGTCTTGATGTACGCGAGCACGTCGCGCCGCTCGCGATCGGCGAGCCGAGTTTTCCATCCCGGCATCGCCGTGCCCGGCAGCCCCTCATCGATTGAGCGCTGCAGATCGGCGTCGGTTGGGAGCTGCCCGCTCGCGGTCGTGCGGATCTGATAGATGGCGCCGGTGAAGTCGCGCGGCGGCGGAATCATGTGCTTGGCCGCGACACCGTCACCCGCGCCCGTTTCTCCATGACATCCCGCACACCATTTCACGTAGACGGTTTTCCCGGCAGTCGTGTCCTGAATCGTGGGGGGGGGGGGGGGGGGGGGGGGGGGGGGGGGGGG
>JBIOXD010000084.1:0-20095 GCA_044869265.1 Gemmatimonadales bacterium | reverse complement strand
TCCTTGTCGCTATACGTCGCGTAGCGATCCGTAGGCTGGTGCCAGTGCGGGCTCCAGCCCGCGCCCACCTGCGTGCCGCGCTCGTTCTCCCGCAAGCTGATCGCCGCCACCAGGTCCTGGAACGGCGCTGAGTCGGTGTTCGTCATGTGAGCGCCTACACTCGCTGGATAATCCGTCGCGTATTTCTCGTTCGCGGCCTGAAAGATCCACGCGAGCCGTTGTGATGCCTCCACGAATTTCGAGTTCGACTGGAACTCGATGTTCACGTCCGCCTCGGGACGTTGCTCGGGACTGAGCGTGCCGTCAACGCGCGGCATGCCGTGATCGAACAGCATCATGTCGTGCTGGATCATGCCGAGCCACGTGGGCTCAGGGTATTTCCCCGAACCGGCTGGCTCTTCCTTACCCTGCAGCGCCTGGCGCTGCGCGATGTAGGCGCGCGCGCCGTTCAAGCCGGTCTCCTCGTTGTTCCACAGCACGAAGCGAATCGACCGCTCGGTCTGCACATCCGCGCGCGCGAAGACTCGCGCTAACTCCATGACGACGGCGGTGCCGGAGCCGTCGTCGTTCGCCGCTTCACCCCACCCGATCCCGTCCATGTGCGCACCGATTATGTACATCTCGTTGGGGTGCGTGCGGCCGATCCTGGTGCAGTAGACCTCCTGGCGCTCTCCGGGGGTTGGAGGCTCGGCGTTGAGCGCCCGCAGCGCCGCATCGGGCTGGCGCAGTGAGTCGTTGTTGACGCCGGTGCGTGCCCGGATCCCGCGATAACGCCCTCCGCCCGACGCGCGTGTTGTGTCCCGCCTCCTCCCCTGTCCCCCCCTGCCTTCGGGCCTCACCCCCTGGCCCCCTCTCCCTTCGGGAGAGGGGGAACTTGGAGGCTGGTACTCGTAGGTGAGCCGCGAGACATCGCTGCACCCATAGCTCCGCAGCTGCTGCTCGATCCAATCGACAGCAGCGCGGTTTCGGGCCGTCCCCTGCCGGCGGTCACCGAATTGGGTGAGGCCCTTTATCGTCGCCTTGTACCGCTCGAGGTCCAGCTGGGCGACGAGCTGGACGATGGGATCGGGTGCCGGCATCCGCGTAGTGTCCTGAGCGGACGCTGTCGCGGCGATCAGAATGAGGATGGACACGTGGATCCTGAGCATAGTCTCCCCTTACAGCAGATCCTGCGCTTCGCGCGCTGTCGCGCGCTTCGCTCAGGATGACATCGCGCGGCGCCTCTTACAAAAGAAGAGGGGGAAGGATCCCGTTCAAGCGCGTCGCCGCCGCAGCAGGAACCCGAGCGAAGCGGCGGCCACGACGGCTGCGGTAAGCAGCCACGCCTGCGCGGTCGCCGGCGCCAGGAGGCCCACGATTAGGACCGCGGCCAGCCACGGCACCACGGCGCCAGCAGGCATCCGGAACGGCGTGACTCCCGGAGCTGGCGGGGCGGCGACGACGTCGCGGCGCCGCAGCCGCAACACACCGAGGCAGCACGCCAAATACACGAGCAGGATGACCATGTTCGCCAAGAGCGCGAGCTTCACGTACGTGCCGGTGAGGGCGATGAGGAACACGATCACACCCTGGACCGCGATCGCGACATGCGGCGTACGGTGAACTGGATGAACCGCCGCCAGAGGTCGCGGCAGGTAACCATCGCACGCCAGCGCAAACAGTGTTCGCGGCGTGGACAGCATCATTGCCGTCATGAAGCCAAACGTCGACACAATCATGCCGATCAGGATCAGCCGGGCCCCTGCACTGCCCGCGAATTGTGCCGCCGCTGCCGCCAATGGTGCCTTTTCAGTCTCGGGCGCGGCCAGTGTGCTACCGAGCACACCTTGCGCCACCAGTTGCACCGAGACGTACAGGACTCCGACTCCGAGCAAAGCCAGCGCGATCGCCCGCGGGACAACGCGGGACGGATTGATCACCTCCCCGCTAACCTGTAGCGCCGCCTCCATTCCAAAGAATGCGAACATTAGGAGCAGGCAGGCTTCGCCGATCTTGGCGACGGGCGGCAGCGCGGTGATGGTCAGGTTACCAGCATTCACATGCGGCAGGCCTAGCACGACGAACGCGACGAGCGGTAAGATCTTCGCCAGTGTCGAAATCAAACTCAGACCCGAGCCCAAAGCGGTTCCGCGCACATTCACGATGGCTAGCGCAGCGAACGTGACCACGAGAACTAGGGCGCGCGGCGCCGTCCCGCTCACCGCTGGAATCAGGGCGGCGAGTGCGCCAGCCAGCACGGTGGCGACGGCCGCCATGGCGAGCGTGAGCCCCAGCCACAGTAACACGCCGCAGAGATAGGCGAGGTACGGACCGAACGCGGCTTGCACGAACGCGTACGGGCCGCCGCTCTGCGCAACCCGGCTTCCCGCTTCCGCCATGCACAGCGCGATCAGCGCCATGGCAACGATGCAGATTCCGTAGGCCAGTGGCGCCGCGGCGCCGAGTAATGCAGCCATGTGCGCGGGCAGCACGAAGATCGCGGCGCCGATCGTGATGTTGAAAATGGCGGCGGCGAGGCCGGGCACGCCGATAACCCGCCGTAAAGCTGGGTCGGTGGCGACAGAGCCCGGTGCGGTCATGCCACCAAAGTACGGAGATTTGCAGAAAAACGCGCTTTGGCACCGTCAGCCAAGTGTCCTCCGCGGACATTTCAACAATTATTGAAATGTCCGCGCAAGAGGTGCTCCTTTGCACCGCCGCAAACTCGCGTTGGGCCCAAAAGCAGCGTCTATTTCCTCCGCTTATTCGGGAGAACTAGTAATGAAGACAATCAAAGGGCCCGCCATATTTCTGGCGCAATTCGCAGGCGATGCGCCGCCGTTCAACAATCTGAAGACCATGGCCGGTTGGGCCGCTGGACTCGGCTTCAAGGGCATCCAGATTCCGAGCTGGGATGCCCGTCTGTTCGATCTCAAGCAGGCGGCCGAGAGCCAGACATACTGCGACGAAGTAACAGGGACCTTGGCAGAGCGGGGCCTGCAGGTTACCGAGCTGTCCACCCATCTGCAGGGCCAACTCGTCGCCGTACATCCTGCGTACGACACCGCATTCGACGCGTTCGCAGCGCCCGACGTTCGTGGCAAGCCCGCGGCGCGGACTGCGTGGGCGGTTGAGCAGGTGAAACTCGCGGCGCGCGCGTCACGCCGCCTTGGCGTGACCGAGCATGCCACGTTCTCGGGCGCCCTCGCGTGGCCCTACTTGTATCCCTGGCCCCAGCGGCCGGCCGGCCTCGTCGAGACGGCGTTCGACGAGCTGGCGCGGCGCTGGCGTCCCATTCTCGACGTCTTTGAGGAAAACGGCGTCAACGCCTGCTTCGAGGTCCATCCCGGCGAAGACCTGCACGACGGCGTGACGTTTGAGATGTTCCTCGAGCGCCTCGGCGGACACAAGCGCTGCAATCTCTTGTACGATCCGAGTCACTTCGTGCTGCAGCAGCTCGACTATCTCGAGTACATCGACCTTTATCACGACCGCATCCGCATGTTTCACGTCAAGGACGCTGAGTTCAATCCGACGGGCCGGCAGGGCGTGTACGGCGGGTTCCAGTCGTGGATCGATCGCGCTGGCCGCTTCCGGTCCCTGGGCGATGGGCAGGTGAACTTCAAGGCGATCTTCTCGAAGCTCGCGCAGTACGACTATCCCGGTTGGGCGGTGCTCGAGTGGGAGTGCTGCATCAAGCATCCTGAGGACGGTGCACGCGAAGGAGCGAAGTTCATCGCCGACCACATCATTCGCACGACCGAAAAGGCGTTCGACGATTTCGCCGGCGCGGGCACCGACCTCGCCGCGAATCGCCGGATGCTCGGAATCGCGTAATTGGGGCCTGGGGCCTGGGGGCCTGAAGGCTAGGGGTTAGGAACTGGTATGGTCGAGGCAACGGCAAATTCGGGAGCTGCGCGTCCGCTGCGGCTGGGTATGGTCGGCGGCGGGCGCGGGGCGTTTATCGGCGGCGTGCATCGGCTATGTGCCCGCATGGACGGGCAGTACGACCTGGTCGCGGGCGCACTCTCGTCCGATCCCCAACGCGCCAAAGAGTCGGGTGCCGATCTGCGTCTCGCGCCGGACCGTGTCTACACGAGTTTTGCCGAGATGGCGGCGGCTGAGGCGAAGCGAGCCGACGGGATCGAGGTCGTCAGCATCGTCACGCCGAACGACAGCCACCACGCCATCGCTCGCGCCTTTCTCGATCGCGGCATCGATGTGATCTGTGACAAGCCGATGACCACCACCGTCGAAGACGCGCTCGACCTGGTGCAGGCGGTGCGGCGCACCGGTCTGGTCTTCGGGGTCACGCACAACTACACCGGATACCCGATGGTGCGGCAGGCGCGCGAGATGATCGCGGCCGGTGAGCTCGGCACGATCCGGGTCATCCAGGTCGAGTACGTGCAGGATTGGCTCACGAGCAAGCTCGAAGACACGGGCCAGAAGCAGGCCGCGTGGCGAGTTGATCCGGCGCGCGCCGGCGCCGGCGGCTCGCTCGGCGACATCGGCACCCACGCCCACAATCTCGCGTGTTTCGTCACCGGCCTCGCCGTGCGGGAGCTCGCGGCGGACGTGAGTCGATTGGTGCCTGGCCGCAAACTCGACGACAACGCGCACATCCTGCTGCGGTTCGAGAACGGGGCGCGCGGCATGTTGTGGAGCAGCCAGGTCGCGCCGGGGAACGAGAACGGGCTCAGGTTGCGGGTGTACGGCGAGAAGGCCGGCCTCGACTGGAGCCAGGAGCACCCCAACCAGCTGCGTTTTTCGCCGGTGGGTCAACCGCCACGCGTGCTATCGCGCGGTGGTCCGAATCTCGGTCCCGCGGCGTCGCGCGCGACCCGCATCCCCTCAGGTCATCCGGAGGGGTACCTCGAAGGCTTTGCCAATCTGTATCGCGATCTGGCTGAGCAGATCCGCGCGCGCCGTGCGAAGCGGGCGCCAGATCGGGCGGCGCTGCTCGTGCCGACCGTGGAAGACGGCGCGCACGGCGTGAAGTTCATTCACGCGGCGGTGGAGTCGAGTGCGAAGAATGGCGCGTGGGTGGACTTGAAGCTGAAACTCGCGGATTGATCCGCTGGTTAGCAAAGACCTACCCCTGCGAGACCCCTTTCAGTATGCGAAGTACGACACCACGCTCACCCCGGGACCTGCGTCGGTCCAACCGACGTCCAGGCCGAGGAGCGACCGCCTTGCAAACTGCGCCCGACCGCCGAGCCCGATAGTCCATTCGCGCCGTAGCTCGGAGACGGACTGGTCTCTCTCCCCAAACAGGCCGGCATCGGCCAGAACCAGCCACCACAGGCGCACCGGATTCATCGTATCGGCGCGCAGAATAGCGGCCTCACGGCGCACGTCCACCGACAGGAATGCCTGGACCGACGCGATCTGGTTGCCGCCGGCGTGTAAGCGGATCGAGCGCGGACCCACCACACCGTCGTCCGGGAGCCCCGTCGTGAGCTGCTCGTAGGCGAGGAAATAGGGCAAGTTGACCGAGGGGAGCACGAACCTCTGGCGCAGCGCGAGCACCGTGCGCTCGCGCTCGCCCAACGCTATGAACTCCCGCAACCCCACCAGGTAGCGATGGTAATCGCGGTCGACCCCGCGCGAATCGTCGCGCAACCGGCCCACCGCGACGAGAGCTTCGACGTACGCGCCGCGCTTGGCGGCCACCCAGTCGTCGCGGGTGTCGCTCACAAACCCCAGGCGACCCTCGAGTCCGGTGTAGCGGGTCGTGTCGTCGACCCGTCCCGCCGCGACGTCCTCCGCGAACAACGTCGGTTGCTCGGCGATGGCGGAGGTCCGGTAGTGCCGCGCCTGGAACGCCATGTGGATCCAAAACGGACCCGTGACGTGCCGCTGCGCGGAGACGAACGCCGTCGAACGCAGCAGCGCATAGCGATAATACAGGATGCCGTAGCGTTCCTTGAGTGAGTCTTCGACGATCTCCTTGTTATCAGGACCGAAGTAGGGCGTGCGCAGCATCCGCTCCGAGCCCACGAGCATGAAGAAACGCCAGCCGGCCACCAGGTCGGGCGCCAGGAACTGGAGTTTGAGCTCGGAGGATCCCGTAATGCCGTAGCGGCCCATCACCTTCAGCTCGGCCCGAAGCGGCGCGGGGCCGGGTCGTGCAGGGGGACTGTAGACGAGACCGAGGCCCAAACCCAGGGCCTGCTGCCCACCGACCGGAACATCGACGGCCAGGCTCCTCCGCCAACGGTCGTCCGTGGACGGCGGGACCGGCTCCAAGAACCCGGTAATGGCGCGGTATCCCCGCCGCTTCAAGGCGCTGTTCGTGTCGCCGAACAACCGATCGCGAAACCGCTCCGCGGAGTGTACCGCGGCAGTGTCCTGGCCAACGGCCGCCCCCGCGAGCGCCATCGAAAGGGCGACTCCGGGAAGAAGCCTCAGCGCCGGATTCGTTGAACCTCGAACGGCATCACGATGCGCACTGAGAGGATTGGGCCTTGGCTGCCCACCGGCCACCGCAGGTCAGGCGACCCTACGAAGGAATACACGAACTCCGGGATGACTAGGAATCGGGACACGCGCAGCTGAACGGACAAGTTGGGTGCCATCAGAAACTCAACACGGGCAGAGGATTGTGCGGCCCCAGTTCCCGGCGACACCGGTTCGGCCCGCTGGGCGAATCGCACCGCACCGATCGTCACGCCCGCGACTAGTTCCACGGCGCCGACCGGGTACTGCAGCCCGACATCGGCGGCGAAAGTCTGCGCGCGGTCCCGCACTTGGAACGTGCCCCCTGTGTCCGTCTGAACCGCGGAGCTGCCGAAGTGGTAGACCCAGCGCGCCCCGACGTAGATCAGGCGGCCTGCCCCCACGCCCGCGATCAGTCCGGCGCCACCGTGCCAGGCGCTGCCAGTGCCGTAGCTGGCGATACCACCGAACTGCGCTTCACCCAGCTGCGCGGCCAGGTTCGCAGGCAGCAACACCTGACCCAGCGCCACTGCGACGCCCCAGCGGCTCACAAGCCGTCCTTTCCTACGCGCACCAACCGCCGCGTGTACTCGCCCGGCGGCGGAAGCAGACGATTGAGGGTAGCGCGATCCTGCAGCCAGGTCACGGTGCCTTCCAGAAAGGCGACGTCGACCAAGGGCACCAGCGATTCCGCGCCCGAGAACACGATGGCGACCTCACCGTCCATGAACATCCCCCGGTAGTCCTGGTTCTGAGAGCCGACAATCGCATAGCTGGCCGCTCTCGGGACCCCGCGCACACGCTGGTATATCTTCTCGGCGAGCTGCGCGAGCTCGGTCTCGAGCACGTCGGCGCCCCGGGCTGACTTCTCCGAGTTGTAGGTCGCTTCGCGATAGCGGAGGTAGGTATCCATGAACTGGCGCCACTCAGGCGCCGCAGAAACCGTGGACCAGAACGCGCCCGTGGCGATGAACTGGACTTTCTGGTGGAGTTTGGGGGGTCCCGCACCCGGCACCCCTGCGCGGGTCGCTGCATCGGCAACCGCCGGCTGAGCGTTGTCGAAAAACGGCATCAATCCCTTGAGGAACACGGTCTGTCCAACTTGCTCGATCCAGGTCTGCGCCCGGCTCGCCAACCCGCGTTGGTCGGGGGGAAGAGTGTACAGCCCCACTTGCAACATCCCGCCCGCTTCGCCGATGGGGCCACCGAGTGTATCGCGCACCATCAGCAGGCGGCTGGCCAACTCCCAGCTGCGGGTCAGCTGGGGAGCGCCGAAGCTCGGCATGTTGAGCGCTGCCGGTGACACAATGAGGACCTGGGTGCCGCGGAGGCAGGCGCCCACAAGCAGCCCGGCGAACATGAAGGAGTTCCACAGCGAATCGGGAACCTTGATCACCGCTCCGTTCCCCATGAGTGAGTAGAGCAGCGCCTTGCCGACGTTCAGCGGCTTGGGGAGGTATCCAGTCCCATTGCTGAGCTGGAGTGCTCGGGTGGAGAAGACGCGTGCAGCGTCCGCGACCTGCGGCACCGAGCCTTCACCGGGGAGACGGGGCTGCGTCTGGAAGCGGAAGGGAGGCGGGAGGTCGCTCTCCGGGATGCCTTGGCTCAGCAGCAGGTTGCGAGCGGCGCGCTTGAGCTCGAGCAGCGCGGGACCCTTCACACGGATCGAGCGGTCGTCCCACGTCGGCCCCAAGTACTGCTGTCCGACGCCCATTCCGGTGTACAGTGCCTCGCCTCGGAATTGACTCGCCTCAGTCACGTCGCGGAACACAATCTTTCGATGGTCTCGCATCACGTTGTCGGGATATCCGAAAACCGTCGACACCAATCCACCGCTCCAGAACGAAGGATCTGCCCGGTTCGTGATATTGACGTGAACCTTGACGCGGTTTCGAAGCCAGGCGTCCCCGTATTGGCGCGCCTCCGCCTGCAGGACTCTGGAGTCGCGCACGGCTGCGCGCACCCGCTCCAGGACCGCCCTCAGGCGAGCTTGCTGCTCCCGCGTGGCAGCGGTCACCTCATGCGACGCATGCAGCGGGTCCTCTAGGATCGTCATCCAAATCCGCGACTTCCTCGCCTCGTAGTAGTGCTCGTCGAGGAAGATGAAGTACATCGGGATCCGGCCGACGCTGTCGTATGCCTCCACTCGTTCCGCCAGCGTAGTCAGGTATCCGTCGACCACCTGGTCCAATGCAGCCGAGTCGAGCAGTCCTTGGGACGTGATGGCGGGGAAATCATGGATCCACAGGACGTGATAGTCCTCGGTTTCCTTTATCGTCCGCAGGAGCTCCCAGTGAAACTGAAGATTGGCGAGGTACCTGACCTCGTTATGATCGGTGAACCTCACACCAGTGACTGAGTCGACCAGGGCGTCGATCTCTTCCTGATCGTCGTACTGCTCGGGCAGCAGTGCATACTGGAGCGGTAGCCAGACCAACCGCGGGTCGTCCCACTGCCTTGCGGCCTTGGCACGCTCCTGCTCCATGATCCCCGTCAACCGCTGGAAGACGTACAACACCGTCTCCATCGCAGGACCGGCCAGGAGGCCCGACTTGACCGCCTCCCGGCTGAACCGACCGTGGGCGGCGATCCCCAACTCCACCAGCTCGTCTTTCTTCTTCTTCTGCCCGAGGAGGCTGTTGTACGGCAGGATCACCTGATAGAGCAGGATCCGCCGGGCGATGGTCGCCATGCGGCTGCCGATGTTGTCGTTAGCCGCGGCGATGCGGAATGTGCGCTCCAGCTGGGCGTGAAAGTACCGGATCTCCTCCTCACTCGATTTCTGGGCGACGTGAGCGCGCAGCCCCGCCAAGAACGCCCCCACTCTCGCCTCGGCAGTGCGTGTGTCGCGGGCGTCCTGGTCGAGGAACGGAACGGTCAGTTGCCGGATCCACTCAGCCGAAGCGGCGAGCGAATCGATCGCCTCGTTCAGCTTCGCGTTGGACACCTGATACGGTATGGGAGGAGCGAAGTCCCGAGCTACGACTACGTAGTCACGGATCGGTCGAGTACGACCTGCGAGCGGATCGCCGAGCGGGAGCATGAACCCGATGGTGAAACCATGGCTCTCGGTGGGATACCAGTTGATCCGCAACATCCCCCCCGGCCGGATGATGCCGCCGCGACGCACCGGCGTGGTGCTCCCAACCACGAAGTTGAGATGCGCGTCCGGGACGTTGTACTCTCCTCCCACGCCCATCCCGAGATACGGCACGTTCAGCATCGCCCGAAGCCCGCCGTCCGGCTTATCCCCGCGCATGCCGACAAACCCCTCGATGCCGCCCTCGAGCAGGCCAACCACCGGGCTCATGAGGTGGCGCGACACCCCCCCCTCCGCCCGAACCAAGAGCGCGGATCCAGGCCCTTCACTCCAGAGACCGCTGTTGAAGCCCGCGAGGAAGCGATAGCGCTTGGGCTGCCCGATGGAGCTGATTTGCCCGCCGGATTCGGGAGGACGCACAAGTTGGGCGAACGCCGGGAGGGATGCCTGCAGCAGGATTGCAGCCACGGTAGTCGCCCGGTGCACGGTCCGGATGCTACTACGCCACGGCATGAGGTCACCCCAGTGGCTACGATGTTCCGGCCCGCAGAACGTACACCGGATGGAGCCCCCCAGATAGGGAAGCAATTCGACGATTGCGCTCCTGGCCCACGGTAACCGGCGAGTGCGGCAAGCTTTACACGATGCGATTCCCGTTCGATCTTCTCCCGCCATGGGTCGCCTGTCCAAGCGCATCGCGATCGGCGTGCTCGTCGCGTTCGCCGTCGCGCTCCTTGCCGGTTACCTCATCAGCCTCCGCGCTTCGCCGCTGATCAATGAGTTGCTGCGCGAATGGGCTACCGACCAAGTCGCCGGCCAGTCCGACAGCGTGTACGCGTTGCACGTCGGCCGCCTGCATTTCAACTGGCCGCGGCGGCGGGTCACGCTCGACTCCGCACTGGTCGTGACCGATTCGGCCCGCAACGCGCGGCGCTCGTGGCCGAAGACCACGGTGCAGGGCATACTGCGCAGTTGCGTCATATCCGGTATCAACCTGCCGCGGCTGGTTTTCGGCCGCGGCCTCGAGGCTTCGCAGATCGGCTGCGCCGAGGTGCACTGGGAATCCGACGCGCCGCCCGACTCCGCCAGCGTGGCGCGTTTCCAGCAGGCGGGCACGCGCGCGCCGCGTCCCTCCGCCCAGCCAGCGCCCGGCGCGGCGCAGCGCACCATGGAAGCGCCGCACGGCGCCGTGATGAGCTTCCAACGAGAGCTCCTCCTGCCGCGCCGCGTGCCGACGATCCGCATCGGCCGCATCGCCTTCCCCACCGTCGCGATCGGCATCGTGGCCCGCAAGCCGTCAGGCGACCGCAAGCGCTTCGACCTGGCGCGTGCGCGGCTGCTGGTCACCGGCGTCGTCATCGATCCCGCGGCGCCGCAATACCGGGCGCGGCCGCTCTTCGCCGACGGTGTGGTGTTGCACGCGGATTCGACCGAGTTCCACCCCGACACCGCGCAGATGGTCCGCGTCGGCGCGCTGGAGATCGACCTCACGGATTCGACGATCACGGTCCACGACTTCGAGCAGGGACCGCGAATCAGCGATGCCGACTTCCAGCGCCTCAGCCCGTACCGGCGCTCACGCATGCGGGTCAAGGCTGCGCGGCTCGCCATCCGCGGGATGGACCAGGGCGGCTACAGCCGAGCGGGCGCCATCGTGGCACGCGCCATCGAATTGGACTCGCTCCAGTTCGATATCCTCGACGACAAGCGCAAGCCGCGGCGGCCGGGCCCGCGCACATCACGCCGCACACCCCAGAGCTGGTTCTCGGCGCTGGAGAATCGGGTCGCGGTGGACACCATCCGGGCCACGAAAGCCGCCATCATCTACGAGGAATTCAAAACCGGCCACGACCGTCCCGGGCGCCTGACGATCAACGACGTGGATCTGCTGGCCCTTCACGCGCGGCACGAGCCCGGCCGCCGCAGCGGCGCGGACACGATGTCGCTGGAACTTCGCGGCAAGCTGATGCAACAAGGGGAGCTGCGGTTAGCCATCACCACGCCGCTCGATGCCGAGCGGATGACGATGTGGGTCCGCGGGTCGGTGGGGTCGATGGATGCGCAAGCGTTCAATCCGCTCATCGAGCACGTCACCCCCGCGCGGGTCAAGAGCGGCCGCATAGACGGCGTGGTCTTCGAATACACGGTGCGCAACGACGTCGCTCGCGGCGTGGTAGTACCACGATACACCGACCTCGCGGCGGATATCACAGGCACAGGGGCCGGCGGCATCCTCGGCAAACGCAATCCGATCAGCGGGTTGCTCCGGGCGGGGGCGGAGGCG
Source organism: Gemmatimonadales bacterium (assembly GCA_044869265.1). GTDB lineage: Bacteria > Gemmatimonadota > Gemmatimonadetes > Gemmatimonadales > GWC2-71-9 > 20CM-2-65-7. The sequence goes on along the minus strand of JBIOXD010000084.1, from coordinate 8,351 downwards.
GCGCAGGGTTTGAAGGTGCGGCAAAACAACCCGGAGGAGCCCGACCGCGCGCCGCGTGTCGGACGGGTGAACCATACGTTCGGGGGTGAATCGCTGCCGTCCTGGTTCTGGAACGTCATCAAGCAGGGGTTGCTGAGCGTCGTGATGAAGTAAGACGCTACTCGAGCCCCCTATCGCGCAGCCGGATCACCTCGTCGATCGACGGCTTGCCGTACCCGCTCGATTTCACACGCTCAATAAAGCTCTTGGTCACGCCGTGATCGCGGGCCCGGCGCAGCTGCTGCAGGGTCAGACCCTCGTAGCCCGCCGCTTTGAGCGACCGGATGTAGAACGGATCGACGCCATGGTCGCGTGACTGCACCAGCTCCTCGGGGTCCGAGGGCGCGTAGCCGGCTTCCTTCATATCCGCGATATACTCCTCGGTCACACCGTGATCACGCAGCCGCACAAGATTCTCGATGCCGAGGTTCTTGTAGCCGGCTCTCTCCAGTGCCGCGATGAACTCCGGATTCACACCGTGATCGCGCATCCGCACGAGCTCTTCGGCACTCAAGTTCCTGTAGCCCGCGCTGTTCAATGACTCGATGAAATCCGGATCCACCCCGTGATCCCGCATCCGAACCAGGCGCTCCGGGTCTTCCAAGTGATAACCTCGCGCTCCAATATCCCGGACGTATTCGAGGTCCACCCCGTGGTTTCCCATCCGCGCGAGCAGACTGGCAGTAGGCGTGTTGTACCGTTGGCGCTTTAGCTCGTCCACGAGATCCAATCCGACGCTTGCCATGGTCATCTGGAACTGCTCCCACTCCGTTGGCGCGTTGACGCCGCGCTTGGCCAGCTCGGCGACGAAATCGGAGTTCGGCTCGTAGGTGAAATGGCCCGAGCCCTTGCCGCGCGCGAACCAACCCTCACACGTGAGTGTGCCGGCGGACCGCACGATCTTGAAATGCACCGTCGCTCCCGAGCTACGCATGTCAGCCGCGGAGAGGCCCGACAGCTCGCTGACGGGAATGTCGCGGCCCCAGTTGCTCGAATACCGGCCTTCCTTGTCGCCGTAACGGATGGTGAGCTGAACTTTGCCCGAATGATCAGATGGCTCGATCAGCCATTGTCCATCGGATGGAACCGGGTCTTGAGCCGAGAGCGCTGGCGCTGCCAGGAAGCCGGCGACGAGCAGGACGGCGAACCGCATAAGGACTCCAGAAAGGGATTTGGGGAGTTGGATGGAAACGTCGCCCCGAAGGTTGCAGCCCCCTAGGCCCCAGGCCCTAGGCCCCAGGCCCTATCAGTTCAAAGAACTTCTCGAGATCGATGTTCCCTCCAGAGACAATAGCAACGACGGGACCAGGGCCAGCTTTGCCCGTGAGCGCTGCCGCCAGGGCGAGCGCCCCGGCCCCTTCCGAGATCACGCGCGCCTTTTCCGCCATCAGGCGCATCGCGTGCTTCACTTCGTTCAGGCTCACCACGATGCAGCCGTCGACGACCGGCTGCATGCGCTGCCACATCCGCGGAAAGACGCTCTTGCCGCCCGCCCCATCGACGAACGTCGCTTTCCAGTCCGGAAACTCCTGCGCGGAGCCTTTGGCGAACGAGCGCGCGAGCGGCGCGGCGGTCTCCGGCTCCGCGCCCCACACTTTGGTTTCCGGCTTGAGCGCTTTCACGGCACTGGCGACGCCCGTGATCAGCCCGCCGCCGCCGATCGCAGCGATGATGACAACCAGGTCCGGCGCGTCTTCGAGAATCTCGAGGCCCATCGTTGCATGACCGGCGATGAAATTCTGATCGTCGAACGGGTGAATGAACGTGCCTTCTACTCCGGGATATGTGCGGTCGTCGAGCGCCTGCCAGGCGCGGGCGTATGACACGAGCACAAGCTCCGCGCCCAGCGCGCGCATGCGCTCGAGCTTGGCGGCAGGCGCCGTCTCGATCGCCACCACGGTGCACGGGACCCCCGCGGCTCGCGCCGCATACGCGACACCCTGACCGGCGTTGCCGGCGCTGATCGTCCAGACGCCGCGCCGGCGCTCGGCATCTGACAACAGCGCGACCGCGTTCGCGGCGCCGCGCAGTTTGTACGCGCTGATCGGTTGGAGGTTTTCGAGTTTGAGCCGGATGTCCGGAGATCCTGGCCCCAGATCCAAACGGATCAGCGGTGTGCGCACGATCGTCCCGGCGATTCGCTTCCGGGCGTCGCGGATTTCGCTCAACGTTATCGGACGGACCGGCTCGAGCGCCGTCGTCATCCTGCTCCCTGCTCCCTGCTTCCTGCCAACACCAACGCTCCGGCTGCGAGGTCCTCGACCGCGACGCCCACGGATTTGAAGAGTGTGATCTCCTGGTCGTTGCGGCGACCGGGAGCGGTTCCGGCCACGACCGCGCCGATCTCCGTGACCTCGCTCCGCACGGCGATCACATCGCCCGATTCGCGCAGCGCCGCCTCGCGGGAGTCGACGAAGACCCGGGCGGTGGTGACGAGATCGTCGTCCAGCTCGCGCCAGTTGGGCCGGGTCGCACCGATCGCGTTGACGTGCGTCCCGGGCGCGAGCCAGCGTCCCTGCAGGATTGGCGTCGTCGCGCTTGCGGCAACCACTACGACGTCAGCACCGCGCACGGCATCCGCCGCACCCGGCACAGCCGTCACGCCATGTCGCTTCGCAAAAGCCGGTGCGTTGCGTGGACTCCACACGCGGACTTCCTTGAATTGACGGACGTGGCGCAGCGCGGCGAGATGGCTCCCCGCCTGCACGCCGGAGCCGAGAATCCCGAGCACTGCTGCGTCGCGGCGGGCCAACCGCTGTGTCGCCACCGCCGACGCCGCGGCCGTGCGCATCTCGGTGATGAGCCGCCCGTCGAGAACTGCGAGCGGTTCGCCGGTCTCGGCCCTGAACATCACGATGAGTGCATGGTGCGTGTGGATCCCGACGTTCTGCGGGTAGAACGTGACGAGCTTGGCGCCCATGGCGCCGGCGTAGGCGGGCATCACGCCAAAGAAGCCGGCGTGCGGCGCGATCGGCAGCACGACGCGCACCGGCTGCACGACTTTCCCAGCCGACAGATCGGCCAGCGCCTGCGCGATGGCAGGAATGAGATCTGGGTAACGGAGCCGTTGTTGTACGGCGCCTTCATCGAGGATCAGCATGCGGCGGTTAAGCTGCGCAGCGCACGCGAGCAAATCAACTCAACCCACGAAGCTCCTCTCTAAGGGAGTTCCTATCCTCTGACGATGAGCATGACCGCGACCAGCGCAGTCACAACGCCCGCGGTTTGCCAAGCGCTGAGGCGCTCGCCGAGGATGCCGCGAGCCAAGAGCACGGTGCTCGCGGGGTAGAGCGACGAGAGCGTGACGACGGGGCTGAGCGGGCCGATACGAACCGCGAGCAGATAGAGGGCGTTGGCGATCATGTCGAGCGCGCCGCCGCCGATGGCGAGCGCGGCCAGACCGGTGGGCATGCGCAGCGATCGCCGGCGGACGCCGGCCAAGATTGCGAACAATGCCACGGACGCGATGCGGTCGGTGAGCAGTGGCCACATGCCGGCCTCGGCCCGAGTTTGCGCCAGCGTGAGCAGAAACAGTCCGACTCCGATACCAGCGAGGAGTGCGAGGCCGATGCCCGTCCTCACCCCCTGACCCCCTCCGTCGCGAGAGGGGGAACTCGACTGCCGGCTCACCATCACGATTGAGACGACGCCCAGTAGTATGCCAGCGACCGCGATCGCGCTCGGCCGTTCGCCGAGTGCAATCGACGTCAGCACAGGAAGGGCGACGGCCGCGACTGCGGTGGTCGGGGCAACGACGGACATCGTGCCGATCGACAACGCGTAATAGAGCAGCGCGACGCCGACGCCGCCGGTCAGTCCGGCGATCGCGCCCCACCACAGATCGGCCGAGCGCGGTGATGCGGCCGGCAGGAGTGGCAGCGCCAGCGCGACGAGCACCAGTCCCGTTGCTTGCGACAGAAAGACGACGGGAATCGCTGCCGCGCGGCGCGTGACGAGTCCGCCGGTGAAGTCGGCCGCGCCGTAGAAACCGGCGGAAAGGACCGCGAGGAGGTAGGCCATGGCTGGAGTACGATAGCAGGACTGGGAGGGCCGCCGACGTTCGGTTTGTGGAGAGGCGCTATTTGTCAGGATGAGCCGATGTGATACGGGGTGCGGGCTTCGTTTAGTCGGCGCCCGGGTCCTCCCCCTCCCCCCGAAAGCAGATCCTTCGCGCCTTGGCGCTTCGCGCCAGCGGCGCTCAGGATGACAAGCGCGTCGCTTCTCTCAAAGAAGAAGAGAAAACCAACTCAGTGTGATGATGTGACGGGGGCGAACGCGATCGTCACCGCCCACCGCACGCAATCCTGTGCGCCCGCGTTGCTGCCGGCCGGATCGTCCCGGAACTCCGCCCCGAGCCCCTGCACCACTTTGGACAGCCTTTTGCGGATCCTCGCGAAGAAGACGCAGGTCCTTCGGATGACAACAACGCGTCGCTCGCTTTGTAAAGAGACGCTAATCCAACCGCACAAACGCGAGCCCGTTATTGGGGTTCATCGGGATGACCAGTTGGTTGGCTCCCGCGTCGTAGCACATCGACGCAGCATTCGGGATGTTGCGCGCGATGAGCTCGGCGGGCTCTCCTGGACGAATCCTGGAGACACCGCCGTTGAGGACGCTACTCACGTACTTCGTCCCGTCCGGCATGATCACGAGACCGTCGCTCCCCGACTGGGCGGCAGTCTCTGTTCTTAGCAACTGAGCGGTTGGTGAAAACGTCAGCACCGAGGAATCGCCGACGTTGACGACGACGATGTTGCCCTGCGGATCGAAGGCGATGCCGTTGGGGACACGGAGCGGCGCTGCCTGTACAAAGACCGACACCTGACCAGTGGGTGAGATCTTCAACACTTGCCAGGTTGCGGGATTGGCGTTGTCGCCCCGCTCGCCGGTCTGCGTGGCGTAGATGGTGCCATCGTCGGCGACTTCGATGTCGTTCAGCCAGGGAGACCGTTCGACACGGATTTCGCCGGCCGGCGCGCCGGTCCGCATGTTGAAGCGTCGGATGACGGCGACCGAAGGCTCATTAGCCGTCGTACCGCCATCGCGATCGGCGACATAGAGGAAGCCACCCGCAATGTCGCTGCCGTAGGGCTCGTTCAGTACGAGCGCCGGCGAAAGGCTGCTCCGCGCCTCGGCATTCTGCACTCCGATCCAGCGTGCGGTGTGCACGGATCCGTCGTGATTGATAAACGAGACCCACGCGTTGTTGGCTTGCACGTTCTGGGGAGTGCCGCGGTTGGGCACGACAATCACACCGCGTTCCGCATCGTAGGAGCAACTCTCGGCGGAATAGATCGCGCCAAAGACTTTGACGTTCGGCGAGATCGGTTCGAACGCTCCGTCCGCCGCTGGGTTGATTGGGAGGCCGAGTCGGTTTCCCACGAAGAAGCGGGGTGGTGTCGGAGCTTGTTGCGCCGACAACGGACCTGCGACTATGGCGAGCATCAGTGGGACTCGGTTCATGGGCGCCCTTTCGAAGCGTGGAATGATCTGAGCGGCATGTGCGCGGTGGAATCTAGCGACGTGCGCGACAGGCGAAGGCCGATCCGGCCCGAAGCTCATCCTCCATTCATCACCGCTTCACTCCCACCGCGCCATCGATGAGTGGGAGGATCCAATCATGACATTGAGCCTGAGCTACCGAAACGAGATCCGTCGCGCGCGCGCACGCATCGCCACGGGCAGCAAGATGCTGAAGACAGCGGTTGGTCCGATCGAATACGCCGAGGCCGGCGAAGGGCCGCCGGTGCTGGTGATCCATGGCGCCGGAGGTGGCTTCGACCAGGGACTCGACATCGGCGAAGGCTTCCTGCAACGTGGTTTCCGCGTCATCGCCCCCTCACGCTTCGGATACTTGCGCACTCCGCTGCCGAAGAAAGGGTCTCCAGCCGCGCAAGCCGATGCGCACGCCGCGGTGCTGGACGCGCTCGGTATTCAGCGCTGCCCGGTGCTCGGCGTCTCGGCCGGCGGACCCTCCGCGGTGCAACTCGCCCTACGCCATCCCGACCGCGTCTCGGCGCTGGTCCTGATGGTACCGGCTGTCTACGCACCACGCCCGGATGCCGAAACGCCGAAGCGGATGTCGACGCTCGGCAGTTTCGTGATGACCCTGACACTCCGATCGGACTTTCTCTTTTGGTTGGCCCTACGCCTGGCGCCACGGGCGACGACTCGCATGATACTCGGCACGCCGCCCGAGCTGCTCACGCGCGCCGATGCGGCCGAGCGCGCACGGGCACAGAGAGTGCTGGATCACATACTGCCCGTCTCGAGCCGACGTCATGGCTTGCTCAACGACGGAGCGGTCGTGCCGACCCTGCCCCGCTTTGAGCTCGAGCGGCTGGAAGCGCCCACCCTCATCATCTCCGCGCGGGACGACCTGTATCAGACGTTCGCGGGCTCGCGCTACAGCGCCGAGCACATCCCGAACGCGCGGTTCATCGGATATCGGACGGGTGGGCATATGCTCGTGGGGCACGAACGGGAGACAACGAAAGAGATCGTGGACTTTTTGAGAGCTCCAGATCCTTCACTGCTTTCGTTTTCTTTTCAGGAGAGCGAACGCGCTTTGTCATCCTGAGCGACGCGCGCGATAGCGCGCGGAGCGAAGGACCTGTTTTGGGGGCGTAGCGAAGGACCTCCAAACCAGGTCCTTCGCGCCTTGGCGCTTCGCGCCAGCGGCGCTCAGGATGACAAACGCGTTTCGCTTGCGTGAGGAGACAAAGAAGGAAGAAAGAAGATCGCAAAACAGTGCTCACAGTTGCGCGCAAATGACGACGGTCGCCAGCCTGAGATGCGCAATGCTGTTACGTCGTGCGCACCTACTACACCTACATTTTGGCCAGTCGATCCCGAGTGCTTCATGTCGGGGTCACAAATGACCTCGCGCGGCGTGTGGGGGATTTGGCCGAAAACTGGTCCCTTCCTTTTCCCTAATCCCTTCTTCTATAAGAAGCGCAGCGTTGTCATCCTGAGCGAAGCGCGCCGAAGGCGCGCGTAGCGAAGGACCTGCTTTGGGAGATAGCCAACGACCTGCTTTCGGGTCTTCCATTCTCGATGCCCAAGTTCCACGCTCAATCCCCCAAAGCAGGTCCTTCGCGCCTTGGCGCTTCGCGCCAGCGGCGCTCAGGATGACAAGCGCGCTCGCTTGTCAGAAGAAGAGGAGTTACCGCGCTGGCACCGGTGCCGGCAGCTTATCCGCAAACTTCCACGGCGCCGGACCCTCACGCGTCAGCGCCAGCTTCGCGAGCCGAGCCCGCACCATCGCGATCGGCATCGGACCGCCCTGCAGCACCGCGTCGTGGAACTCTCGCTCGGTCATCTTGCGTGTATCGACGAGTTCCGCGTGCAGTGCGCGCAGCTGCAGGCCGCCGATCATGTACGCCCCCTGGTAGAGCGGCGAGTAGGCGCCGCCGAAAGAGCGCCGCACCTCACCCTCGGCATTAGCGCGCTCGAAGGCAACGGTGTCGACGAGAAACTGAATCGCCTGCTCGGGCGTCATCTTCCCGAGATGGAAGTTGAGCGAGAAGATGATCCGCGCACTGCGATGCATCCGCCAAAAGAGCGCGCCCACCCGGTCTTCCGGCGTCGCATGAAAGCCGTGATCCCAGAGGAACATCTCCCAGTAGAGCGACTGGCCCTCGTTCCAGAACGGCGTGGAGAACAGTCGCCGATGGGAGTTGTAGCGGGCGGACATGAAGCCCTGGAGGTGATGGCCCGGGTTCAGCTCATGGAACACCGTCGCGTGCGAGAAGTGCGGGTTGTTGCCACGCATACTCATCAACTTTTCCGCGTCCGACATCTCGGCCGTGGGATACGACACCTGGATCATCTCCCCCCCGAGAAAGAACGGGGACACGCGCTGGCGCTCGGGCGGAATCATCTCCATGCGCCAGTCTTCGCGCGCGAGCGGCGGAATCGTGACCCAGTCGTGCTGGTCGAAAAACGCCTCGGCCTGCCGCGCGAGGTCGCGCACCAGGTCGGTCTGGCGGCCGGGCTCGACGTAGGTGTTCTTCACCTTTTCCATCGCCGCCTTCCAGTCGTCGCCCAGTCCCATCGCGCGGGCGGCCTTCTTGATCTCGGCGAGGCTGAAGGCGTATTCGCGCTCCGCGATCGCGATCAACTCGGCGGGCGTATAGGGGATCATCTCGTAGTCCAAATCTTCTTTGAGCCCGTCGGCCCCGATCGGCTCTCCGACGATCGGCCCGGTATTGGCGTCTGAAGCCGACTCTCGAGTTCCGGTACCGCACCCCCCCCCGCCCCCGCCCCCGCCCCCTCCCCCGCCCCCCGTCCCGCGTCCCCCCTCCGAAGGC
>JBIOXD010000083.1:0-3835 GCA_044869265.1 Gemmatimonadales bacterium | reverse complement strand
CCCCCCGATCCCAAGCCTCCGACTGAGCCAGACCCTGTCCCGCCAGACACGATCTGACCGACATCACGGAACGCACCCGTAGCGCCCCGGCCGCTACTCACAAGACCCTCGAGTACCGTTCCCACGGTTCCCGCGTCGCCGGGGGTCGTCGCGCTAATCCCAACCGTGCCCTCAGCCGAAGTACCCAGTACGCCCCGGGGCGCGCCCTCGGGGGAGGGGGCGGACAACGCCCGGGGCTACCATCTGCCTTCAGCCCAATCGCCGGCGATCCTGCAAACGGCCGCCCGGTCACGTCGATGTAATTCGGGACTCCCGGCGGCGCTCCCCGCCACAATCCGCGACGAAGGGGAGCGCACCGTGCCTGCCATGGACCTCGCCCGCCTTCCCGTCCCCGGCCCCGACTCCTCGAGATCGCGAAGCTCGCCGACGGCGACCCCTTGGCCGACCGCCTCGAATCCGCGTACGGCAGAGACGTCGGCGTCGCTAGCTTGGACGTCCGCGATCGTGTCCTCGAGGATGGCCCGCCGACCGGGCTTGCGCGCTCCGTGCTCTTCTTTCCAGGAGCAGGTCGGCCGCAAGCAGACCGGGCTCTAGATCTGGCTGCGCGCCACGTCGGTTGGCTCCACGGCCCCGAGCAGTGTCTCCCGCATCAGCCTTGGTTTGACTATCGCGCGTCCGGGAAGAGTTTGCCCGTGGTCCGTTATGGCGACCTGGAATTGACTGACGATGCGATATCGAGACTCGTCGTCGCCCTGGAGGACATCGGGGAAGAACGGCTCGCCCTCAGGGTCAGTCGTGCCGCTCGGGAGAACGATGGACAGCTTTCGCTCGCCCCGGAGGACTACGCCCCAATCTTGCGCGCCCTCTCCGGGAAGAACGTGGGCGGGCTTGCTGAACTCGCGCACATCCTCCACGAACAGTCTCACCGCCTGAGCCCCAGCGCGAGTCCCAGCCCTCTGCCGGACGGCGAGCGGAAGACGCTTCGCGAAGCACGAATGGCGGCAAACGAGGCGTTCTTCCGCAGCGTGAACGAGCGTCTCGAGGACGGCACGCCTGCCACTACTGTCTTGATCGTGCTTTGTGAGTGCGCCGACGACGAGTGCGCCCAGCGGATTCAACTGACGCGAAGCGAGTACGAGGACATCCGCTCCGACTCCACGCAGTTCGTCATAGCCCACGGACACGCTGACCCCGAGATCGAGGAAGTGGTGCTTCGGACGGACCGCTTTGAAATGGTCCGGAAGATCGGGGTCGGCGCCGAAGTCGCAACCCGCCTCGACTCGTAGCTCACCGGCCCTCGCAGCCCCCGAGGCGGGCATCCCCGCCGGACGAGCCCGCGACGGGCTCGCTAGCCGGCTCACGGCGCGTGCTCGATCTCGTCGGCCAGCGCGAACAGCCCCGCCGCCGCAGTCCGGCCCGCCTCCGTAGACCGATACGTACCAGGCAACCGCGTCTCGACGAGGCAGACCGAGTCGGGCGGGTTAGTGGTCGAGCACCCCGCTGAACGTTCCGCTACTAACGCCCGTTGTCTGATCGACGTTGCTATGCAGCGTGAAGTTGCCGGTCGTGTCAGCGAAGCGTCCCGTTCCGCCGGTGATGGTGTAGACCTCGACGATCGAGAGCGTGGTGGGGCCCGTCCGGGTCGCCTGTCCAATGACAGTCGCGGTCAGGGTGTCCCCGTTTGCCGATGTGAATGTTGCGGTTCCGGTGGACGACAGCGTCGGAAGGTAGATCGTCATCAGGATGTGTTCGCTGTACCTGCCGAGGTACGTAGCGGTGCCCGTGCCGTCCCGAGTGAGTGAGGCGGTCGGAGGGGATGGCACGACCGTCTCGTCCGCGTTGACGGTGCCTTTGAATGGCGTCTCAGCGGCCACGGCGCTGACGGCGATGCTCGTCAGCGACACCGCGGCAACAGCGATCACTGCAAGAAACAGAGGACGACGAACCTTCATTTCCCCTCCCCCCGGTGCGCGATGAATTGCGGCCGATCTTCTCATGCGCTTGTCACGATTGCAACACCCGGGCCGGGGTGGGCTGCCTGACGTCGGGCGTCTCGAGCGTCGGCTGCACCAACCAAATGGAGGGAGCCCCGCCTATGCGGGGCTCCCTCGTTGCGAAGTCGGATGCCGGTTCGACTGGGCGTTCTATTTGGCCGCGTTCCGACCGTGCACCACATACTTCACGCACTGGCCCTGGTTCTTGAACGCGGGGGTCGAGAAACTCTTCCAGCCGCCCTTCTTGCATGAGCGGGCCAAGTCGGCCGTGCCGGGGGCGAGTTTCTGCAGCTTGCCGTTGACCATGACCTTCGTGAGGTCAGCGGTGCCTTGGACGTCAATGAGCACGCTCACGGACTCGATCGTTCCGGTCGGCGTCGGAACCTGCTGGCCTGCAGCGGCCAGCGTCGCCGCCGTAAATGTGTAGGTGACGGTGCCGTCGGCGTTCGTCGTCGGCGTCACGTTGTTGCAGCCGAGGAAGAAGAAGCCGGTTGTGGTGTCGACGTTGAACCGCGGCGAGCCACCCTGGCACTGGGTCGCGCTCGCCAGCGTGAACGACGCCGACTGGAACGTCTGGCCACTCACACCAGTGACCTCCGCGCCGGCCGAAGCGTTCGTGGCCGTCGGGCAGTTCTTCTCCAGGTGCAAGGTCTTCGTCTTCTTGATGGATGTCGCCTTGACGCACCCGGTCTTGCCAGGGTCATACACCCCGGGCACCAGTGCGGCGGATGCCGAGACGGTGAATGCGAGCGCTGTTGCCAGGATGCCCGCGATCAGAAGCTTCTTCATGTGTCAGTCCTCCTCGATTTGGTCGTGCAAGCGGCTTCCCCCGAAAGGCGTTTCTGCACACGCCCGAGAGCGCGATCCTTACGCTCCGCTCACGAATTTCCCTCCATCGAGGGAGCTCAACGTCCTGCGACGACGCCAAGCCCCTGATCGCCGATGAGGACGTGCGAGTACCTATCCAGGGTCACCGATTTGCGTCCGACGGCTCCACCCGGCCAGAGCGGGGACGGCCCGGGGCGGACCCGTCCCCGCTCGCGCCTAGTTCAGTCGTGGCAGAGCACGCGGGCGTCTGTCGGCGGGTATGGCTCTACGCCTTCCAGCGCCCACGCAAACACGACCCCGATGCCCTCGAGGTCACACTCGGAGAGCTCGGGCACGATCATGTTCGTCCGGTTCCACCCGTACCCCATCAGGTCGGTCGACTCGAGTAGCGGCTCGGCGTGCCCAAGCCCGAGCGCGTGACCGAGCTCATGCATCGTCACGTAGTAGAGGTATTGGGGTGAGTAGGGGTCCAGACCCAGGCTCGGCGGGAGGTCGGATCGGACAATCACGTTCGCGCACGTGTTCTTGTTCGATCCGCAGATGGCGTAGCCCCCGAAAACCGTGCCTCCGGCAGTGGGGTTGTAGTGCACGACGATGTCCGCCTTGTGCTTTGCAGTGAGCTCGTCGGTCACGTCAGTGAGCGTGATCAATCCGCCGAACGCCTGCCGTAAGGCGAAGTCCCAATCGGCAATCGCCTGCCGCACCGCGGCCAGCGAGTCCTCATCGACGTTCGGGTGCGCCTGAACCGCGACCGTCAGGTCGGTGTGATCCCACCAGTAGCCCGGATACGTAAACGCCCCGTGGAGAAGGAGAACACTGTCGGTGTTCTCGGGGGTCGCGGCCGGCCGAAGCGGATCAACGATTTGCGCCTGCGCCTGGGATGCAAGGAGCGGCAGAGCTATCACTGCGAGCAGGAACAACAGCGCGATTCTCCTCATGTGCCTCCTCCGGACTTGGATTCGAGCTACATGTGTTCCCTTTCGCTCTCAGCCAAACCTCTCCAAGACGTCCCC
>JBIOXD010000082.1:0-2940 GCA_044869265.1 Gemmatimonadales bacterium | reverse complement strand
GCCTCGCCACCCGACGAAATCCTCGCCGAGGCACACCGGCTGGGGTATCCCGCCATCGCGCTCACCGATCGCAATGGCCTCTATGGCTCGCTCGCCTTCGCGCACGCCGCCAAGCCGCTCGGTATCCAGAGCATCACCGGCGCCGAAGTCACACTGACTGACGGCTCGCAGCTGATCCTGCTTGCCGAAACGCCAGAGGGGTACTCGAACCTCTGTCGGTTGTTGACGGAAACGCACCTCGGCGCCGAGCGACTCGATCCGCGACTGCCGCTGAGCACGCTCGAAGCGCGTCACGACGGTCTGATCATTCTGTCGGGTGCCCGCCGTGATGGGCTGCTGCCACGGACGCTGGAAGGAATGGGGATCGGCGCCGCCCGAAAGCTCGCCGATCGATGCAAAGCCATATTCGGCGCCGATCGTTTTTTCGTCGAGATCCAGCGGAATCGGGTCAGGGGTGATTTGGCGCTGACGAAGGCACTCCAGAGCATCGCGGACGACGTACGACTGAGCGTCGTGGCAACTGGAAGCGTGCATTACCACTGCCGCGACCTCCACCGCCTGCACGACGTCATGGTCGCGATCCGCCATCGAACGACGCTCGATGGCTCCCACCGGGTCAGAAATCCGAACAGCGAATTTTACTTGCGGCCACTGGAAGAAGTCGTTGCGCTGTTCGATTACTGTCCTGATGCTGTCGCTACTACTTTGGCCATCGCCGAGCGCTGCAAGGCCTTCGACCTGACCCGAGACCTCGGGTACACCTTTCCCGACTTCCGGGGAGCAGACCGGGCACCTGCTCCCCAGGCGTTGGCCGAGCTGTGCAATGCCAGGTTGCGGGAGCGCTACCCACCCGGCTCGCTCTATCACACGCAAGCCGTCCGCCGGCTCGATGAAGAGCTGAAGCTCATCGAGCTGCACAAGCTCAGCGGCTTCTTTCTCGTCTATCACGACCTGTTCGATCTCGCGCGCGAGGTCGGCATCGATGTCCGGCGCGGGTCGCGCCGCGCAACCGGCAATCTTCTCCCGGGTCGGGGGCGTGGATCGTCGGTCTCATCGATCGTCTGCTACCTGCTCGGCCTGTCTCATATCGATCCGATCGCCAATAAGCTCTTCCTCGGCCGGTTCCTGAACGAGACGCTCGCATCGGTGCCGGACATCGACCTCGATTTCCCGCGCGAAATTCGCGAAGAGCTGATCCGGCGGGTGTACACGCGCTACGGAGCCGAGCACGTGGGGCTCGTCTGCTCGTTCCCCACCTACCGGCTGCGCTCGGCCGTGCGCGAAATCGGCAAAGCGCTCGACTTGCCGCTCGGGGAAATCGAATTGGTGGCAAAACTGGCCGACGGGCGGGCGGACGGACTGGCCGACGAAATGGATCACCTTCCAGGATTCACGGATCGGAAGAACTCGCCGTTATGGAAGTCGCTGTGCGAGTTGTCATGCGAAATACGCGGACTGCCCCGCCACGTCTCGCAGCACCCGGGTGGCATGATCATTTCTTCCCGCCCCCTCATCGAGCTCGTACCCCTCGAGCGCGCCGCCATGGAAGACCGCGTCGTCTGTCAGTGGGACAAGGACTCCTGCGACGACGCGCGCTTCATCAAAATCGATTTTCTCGCGCTCGGTATGCTGTCGCTCGTGGAGGAGTGTGTCGAGCTGATTGCGCGCCGCACGGGGACACCCCCCGACCTCTCGCGCATCGACTTCGAGGACCCGGCGATCTACGACCGCATCTGCGCGGGGGACACGATTGGTCTCTTTCAAATCGAGAGCCGCGCGCAGATCCAGATGATTCGCCGCAGCCGGCCACGCAATCTCGAAGACCTCGCGGTCGAAGTGGCGATCGTGCGACCGGGACCGATTGTCGGCGGCGCCGTGAACCCGTACGTCCGCCGGCGCGAAGAGCAGCGCCGCGCTCACGCCGCCGGCCAGCCGTACGAGCCGCCCGTCGATCACCCGTTGCTGCGCGACTGCCTCGCCGAGACACTCGGCGTGATTCTCTATCAGGATCAGGTGCTCCAGGTCTGCCAGGCGCTCGCAGGATTCACCTCAGGACAATCCGAGGCGTTGCGCCGCGCAATGAGCCGCCGCCGGTCACACGATTTGATTGCGGGCTTCTGGGAAGAATTCCGGCAAGGGGCGTTGAACCGCGGCGTCCCGGAGGCCACCGCCGAGAAAGTATTCGGTCAGGTGATCGCGTTCAGCGAATTCGGCTTCCCCAAATCACATGCCGCGGCGTTCGGCCTGCTCGCCTATCAGTCCGCATGGCTGAGACACTATCACCCGGTCGAGTACTACGTCGCGCTCCTCAATAATCAGCCGATGGGTTTCTATTCGATCGATGCCCTGGGCCGCGACGCCATGCGCAACGACATCGAGCTGCGGCTGCCGGATATCAAAGTGAGCGACGTATGGTGCACAGTCGAAACTGCCCAGGGTGGGGTGCCCCGCGGCCATGCCGCGGGGCAATCGGGGGCAATACGCATTGGATTGGGTTTCATTCGTTACTGGAGCGAGGAGACCGCGACCGCCACAGTCGAAGAACGTGAGAAAAATGGCCCATTCAAGAGCGTGGGAGATTTCATTCGCCGCGCGCCACCCAGGCTCAAACGCACGGCCATTGAGGCGCTCATGTGGGTCGGTGGCTGCGACGGATTCGGCCTGACCCGGCGCGAATTGCTGTGGCAGGTTGGCCTCTGGCTGCCGCCGAAAGCATCCCAATCGGGCGACGGGCGCGGCCGCCGCCAGCTCGAGCTGGCCCTGAACCATCCCCACGAGATGTTGGCGTTCGGCGGGCTGGCTGCTCACGAGCGTCTGCTGGCCGAGTACTCTACCCTCGGCTTCTCGGCGAGCGGACATCCTTTGTCGTTGGTACGTAACGCTTTACCACACGGTCTGACGCTCAACCGGGATCTCGAGAACCTCAAGGCGGGGGTCAAG
>JBIOXD010000081.1:0-24216 GCA_044869265.1 Gemmatimonadales bacterium | reverse complement strand
GCTCCAGCGCTTCCTCCCACGTCGCCTCGCGGAACGGAGAGTACCAGTCGTCGGGCGTCGCGACCCGGTCGCGGATGTCCATGTCGAGTCGCTCGAGCAGCGGCAGCTCGCGCACCGACTTGCCGGTTGCGCGCGGGGGGGTGCCGGGCTTGGATCGTTGCCCCTCGCTTTCGATGGTGCGCCACGGTCCCGAGCGACGCTCCGCGCCCTTCGGCCCCGTCCACACCCAGCGCCCACCTTCCTTTTTCCAAGCCTTCCGAATGAGCGGCTTGGTCAGGCGATCGTTGTGCTGAGGGAAGTCGTAGCCAAAGCGCCCCTTGACGCAGGTGGACCCCTGGTTGGGTGTGTTCAGCTCGATATCGGGAGAGGTGACGCGAACGATCTTGTTATCAGCGACGTGCAAGTCGACCTGGCAGCCGACCCCGCAGTAGGGGCAGACCGACCGGACGACTCGCTCCGGGTGACGGATCTGCTCGGGCGCGAAGCGCTGCCGCGGCATCACCTCGAAGATCGCGCCAGTGGGGCAGACGCGGACGCACTCGCCGCACCACGTACACCCTGCTTTGTCCGGATCGCCGTCCGCGCCGACAATGATCTCGGCGTGTTCGCCGCGGAAACCCACATCCAGCACGCCGACCACCTGGATGTCCTCGCACGCGCGTACGCAACGCGTGCAGAGGATGCAGGTCGACATGTCGTGCCGGATCATCGGATCGCCGGGCCGCTCGTCGCCCGAGCGGAGGGGCAGGTCGCGGGTCTCCACAGCGGTGGGAACGACGTCGTACTGGACCAGGTAGCGCTCGAACTCGTTGCGCGGATGGGCGCGACCGCCGTTTCTCAGGTGGTCCGCCGGATAGCGTTCGGCGAGGAGTCGCAGCACACCCCTGCGGTTCTCGACGGCGGCGTGCGACTGCGTCGTCACGACCATGCCGTCGGCGACCTTGGTGGCGCACGCGGCGATCAGTTTGGCTTGACCTTCGACCGAGACGAGGCAGATGCGGCAATTGCCTACGATCGGAAGCTTGGGGTACCAGCAGAGAGTCGGGATCTCGATGCCCGCCGACCGAGCGGCATCGAGGATCGTCTGCCCCTCTTCCGCAACTATTGAACGACCGTCGATCTTTAGCGACGACATACCTTGATAGATAGGCCTCAAGCCTCGACTCGCAAGGAGTAACATGGATCGCCGCGAATTCGTGCAGACCGGCGCAGCGCTGGCCGTCGCGTCGAAAGTGCCGGTTCAGCTGCCCCAGGCGGATGCCTCGATCATAGAGCTATGCATGCGAGCCTTGAGCACCGCCAAGAAAGCCGGTGCGAGCTACGCCGATATTCGCGTCGCCCGAACTCGCCTGCAGTCGGTGAATACGCGCGAACAGCAGATCACCTCGCTCAGTGATGGCGAAAGCTTCGGCTTTGGCGTTCGGGTGCTGGCGCAGGGCGCCTGGGGCTTTGCCGCCAGTCGGGATCTGACGGGGGCCGAGGTCGACCGCGTCGCAGCCCTCGCCGTCACCCAGGCCAAGGCGAATCGGCGCGCGCTCCAGCGACCTGTGACGCTCGCGCCTACCGCCGCGGTCAAGGATGGGCGTTGGCGCAGTCCCATCGAGACTGATCCGTTCGACGTCTCGGTGGACGAGAAAGTGGCGCTGTTGCTGCGCGCCAACGCCGAGGCTCTGAAGGGTGGCGCGCGGTTCGTGAACTCGTCGCTCGCGTTCGTGCGTGACCACAAGACGTACGCATCGACCGACGATGTGTTCACCGTTCAGGAAGTGTATCGCTGTTTTCCGCAGCTGACCGCGACGGCCGTCGATAGCGCGCGCGGGCTGTTCGAGACGCGGAATTCCGCCGAAGTGGCGCCGATGGGCCTCGGGTGGGAGTGGGTGCTGAAATCCGACCTCCCCGGCAACGCCGGGCGCTGGGCGCAGGAAGCGGTGCAGAAGCTCACGGCGAAGTCGGTCGAGCCCGGGCGTTACGACCTCGTCCTCGAGCCGCACCATCTCTGGCTGACGATTCACGAA
This sequence comes from Gemmatimonadales bacterium, assembly GCA_044869265.1. Lineage (GTDB taxonomy): Bacteria > Gemmatimonadota > Gemmatimonadetes > Gemmatimonadales > GWC2-71-9 > 20CM-2-65-7. The sequence goes on along the minus strand of JBIOXD010000081.1, from coordinate 22,201 downwards.
TCGATCGCGCATCCCACGGAGCTCGATCGCGCGCTCGGCTTCGAGGCGAACTATGCCGGCACGAGCTTTCTCTCGCCGCCCGACCAAATCCTGAAAAAATTCCGCTATGGCCCCGAGTTCATGAACATCCAGGGTGACCGGTCGCAGGAGGGTTCGCTGTCCGCGTGCGGCTGGGATGACGATGGCGTGGCGCCCGCGACATATCTCATCATCCAGAACGGGATTGTCGTGGATTATCAAACCACCCGCGATCAAGTCGCGCTGCTGACTCCGCTGATCGGCCGGAAGACGTCTCACGGCACGTCGTACGCGGAATCGTGGAGTGACGTGCAGTTCCAGCGGATGCCGAACGTGTCGTTGTTACCGGGCGAGCGCGACTTGAAGCTCGAAGACCTCATCACCGCGACCGACAACGGCATCTACATCATCGGCCGCGGCTCGTACTCGATCGATCAACAGCGCTACAACTTCCAGTTCGGCGGGCAAGCCTTTTACGAGGTCAAAGGCGGCAAGATCACCGGCATGCTGAAGGATGTCGCCTATCAGTCGCGGACGCCCGACTTCTGGAACGCGATGGACATGATCGGCGGTAAGAGCTCGTACCTGATGAATGGCACGTTCACCGACGGCAAAGGGCAGCCGGGCCAGGTGAACGCGGTCAGTCATGGCACTCCGCCCGCGCGCTTCAAGAACATCAATGTCATCAACACCGGGAGGGACCGTGGCTGAGTGGACCGGGCTCACCCGCGCTGCCGCGCGGCAGCTGGCCGAGCGCGTCCTCGCGCTCTCCAAAGCCGAGGGATGCCAGGTGAACATCTCGGCGAATACAGGTGGCAACACGCGGTACGCCCGTAACGAAGTCACGACGGGCGGCGACGCCGACAACGCCACCGTGACAGTGACCTCACGCGTTGGCAAGCGCGCCGCGAGCGTCGGGACGAATGTGCTGACCGAGGCCGGCCTCTCGCGCGCCGTCCAGACGAGCGAGCAGCTCGCCAGGCTCGCCCCCGAGAATCCGGAATTGATGCCGCTGCTGCCTGCGCAGACCCACACTGAGGTGCCGGCGTTCTCCGAGGCCTCCGCCAACCTCGATGCAGCGCGGCGCGCCGACGCGGTGCGTGCGGTGACAGGCGCGACGGGGCGAGCGGGTCTGGCGGCAGCGGGGCTTGTGCACCGGGTCGCCGGCGCCGCGGCAGTGGCGAACTCGGCCGGCTTGTTCGGCTATCACGCGTCTACGACGGTCGTGCACACGCTCACGGCCCGGACGCCCGACGGCAAAGGGTCGGGGTGGGCCGGAACCGCGCACAACGATTGGGCGAAGGCGACACCGCCGGCGCGGCTCGCCGAGCGTGCCGTACGCAAGGCGCACGGGACGCGTGACGCGGCCGCACTCGAGCCGGGGAAATACACCGTCGTGCTCGAGCCCACCGCGGCCGGCAATCTCCTGAACCTGCTCGCGTTCGCGATGAACGCGCGCGCGGCCGATGAAGGCCGCAGCTTTTTCTCCAAGCGCGGCGGCGGGAATCGGATCGGTGAGAAAATCGTGGATGAGCGGATCACGCTGTCATCGGATCCGTCCGATCCCGATTTGCTCACCGCGCCGTTTTCCAACGAGGGACTGCCGGTACCACGAATGGGGTGGATCGAGAACGGCGTCCTGAAGAATCTGGCCTACGATCGTTTTTGGGCGGACAAACAGGGGAAGCCACCGACGCCGTTCGCGGGCGGCTTTCGGCTCGACACCGCCGGCGCGGCGGCATCACTCGAGGAGCTGATCAACGGAGTCGACCGTGGTCTGCTCGTGACGCGCTTCTGGTATATCCGTGCCGTCGATCAGCGCACGCTGCTGTTCACCGGTATCACGCGCGACGGAGTCTTCCTCATCGAGAAGGGCGAGATAAGTCGCGCGGTGAACAACTTCCGGTTCAATGAGAGCCCGGTGACGATGCTCAACAAACTCGTCGCCGCGGGGCGGCCGGAGCGTGTGTCGTCGTCGGAATCGGGAGATGTCGGGGGTCCAGCCGTCGTGGTGCCGCCGCTCGTCGTGCGCGATTTCACATTCACATCCGTGAGCGAGGCGGTGTAACGGAACGCCTTGGCTTGAGTGTACCGGCCATAGATCCACCAAAAAAAACGGGGCCGGCTCAGCGCCGGCCCCGTTCCATTCCCCCCAACTGATGCTTCAAACTTTCGGATCCACCGGCAGATGCCGATGGGTATGGTCTCCGTTCTCGCCCTCATCGGCAAACCAGCAATACGCCCAGATCTTGGCGGGTCTCAAAACCTGTTCCCCCGCGCGGAGGATGATGCCCATCGGCTCGTCGTCGACAATTGAAGGCAGCGTTAGCGTTGTCATGCCGCTCTAGACAAGCAAGCGGCCTGCCACGATCCGGCGTTGCTAAGTCACGATAAGATGGCTCTTTAGCAATCGCGACACGAAGCGAGTCGTCACTCCGACACGTTTAGGACGGCCGGGACCGTGTCATGCTGACGCGGCGGCTTGATCGCCGTAAAACCGGAGCGTCTCGAACGGCGACCTCTCTGGATCTGCCAGCCGCGATACAGAGTCTGCAACGCCTCCGGTGCGAGGGGGATAACCCCGCGAGTTTCGGCCGCCGGAGGCAACACCACGTGGACGCCGCCGGACGGGGTGCGGACTTGGATGTCCGCAATCAACGAGGCGCGTTGCTTGGCACGCAGTTGAGCGAGGCAAGCCGGTGCTACCACCACGAGCGATGGCGCGAGGTCGGGGAACCAGCTCCCGAAGTTGATCACGAGCGCCTGAAACGCGCCGCCGCCGAGCTGCTCGGTGACGGCGCGGCCTTCCGCCGCCTCGACAGCGCCCAAGTCCTGGTCCAGCAGAAATACGTCCGCATCATGGGCCGCAAGGAATAGCGCCTCTCCCAACGCCGCGGCGCCGAGGACCACCACGACGTCTCCAGGCTCCACGCGAGCCGCCCACGCCACGAGCGGGTGTGCGCGATCGAATCCCCAATGCGTCGGCTCGCGTTGCGCCTCGCGCAACGCGCGATGCTTCTGACGCCAGCGCGGAAACGAGGGAAGACGGAGCCGGCGCGCGATGATCCGGTCGACATGCTCGAGTAGGAGCACCTCGGTGAGGAGGTACTGATCGTGCACGCTGGTATGCAGCTCGCGGACGGCCTCGTCGCCTATCTGCAGCAGCTCGGCCCGCGGCACGGTGTTCTTGTATTCCTCGAGCCGGTGCAGGATGAACTCCTGGTACTCCTGCTTGAGCGAGCGGGCGGCGCGGTGGACCGGAGGCATTCCAGCCCGTCCCGCGTTACTCGCGCGCTCGAAGGGCAAGGATGTCAGCATGGCTCGATGTGCACCGTCACTTCCTCGAGCTCCAGATCTTTCTTGAGCCGCTCTTCCACTGCGTCCGCAATGGCATGCGCGTCCGCGACGTTCGCGTGCGGATCGACGGCGATGGTTACTTCAGCGAAGCGAGCACCGGACGTGCCCCCTCGCGAGCGGATGCGGTACGCGCTGATGACACCCTCTACCGCCTGCGCTGATCTCCGGATCGTCGGCTCGGGAATCGCCCGCTCGTCAACGAGCACCGGCACGACGCGTCGGAGGATTTGGTACGCCACGCGCAGGATGAGTAACGCGACTGCGATCGCGACCGCGGGATCCACCCAGAGGTGCCCCTGGCGGGAGAAGATCATCCCGATCAGCACACCGATGGTGATGAACACGTCGGTACGCGTGTGCGCGGCATCGGCAATCAATAGCTCGCTCTGCAGGAGCTGCCCTTGGCGGTTCTCGTACCATGCGACGAATACGTTGATCGCCAGGGTGCCGAGCAGCAGGACCAGGCCGAGATCCGTCAGGTGGACAAGGTGGCCGCCGGTGACGAGACGGCTTATCGCGCTGCGCGTCAACTCGAAACTTGTGACCACGAGTACGACGCAAATCCCCAGGGCGCCGAGCGTTTCGAATTTGCGGTGGCCGTACGGGTGGTCCTCATCGGGGGCGCGCGACGCCAGGTGAATCACGATCAGGCCCAGGATGTTGTAAACGGCGTCGATCGAGGAGTGGACGGCGTCGCCGATGACGGCGAGGGAGCCGGCAAACGCGCCGATCGTCGCCTTGGCGGCGACGACGGCGAGGTTGGCGATGAGCAAGCCACGCAGTACGCGACGCACTGCGGCCGTGCGGTCTAGGGCCCTGCCGAACATGGTTTGCAAGCTTGTGATATGAGCCGATTTAGTCAACTTTGGTTGACATATTTAGACAATTGTATAAATATCTTGCTATGGAGGACTCATTGTTCCGCGCTTTGGCGGATCCGACTCGCCGCAAAATCCTCGAGCTCCTGACGGAAAAGGATCGCACCGCGGGCGAGATCGCAGAGCAATTCCCGATGGCGTTTGCCTCCGTCTCGCACCACCTGAGTGTGCTCAAGGCAGCGGACTTGGTCGCCACCGAGCGCGAAGGACAGTTCATCCGCTATCGGCTGAATACCACCGTGTTTCAGGAGGTCGTGCGGTACTTCATGACCCGCTTCGGAGGAGAGAAAGATGCGTAGCCGCTGGTTCGGTCTCGTGATTGCAGCACTGGCCGTGGCCATCTCGATCTGGGCGTATCCCAGCCTGCCGCCGCGGGTGGCGACGCACTGGGATCTCCGCGGCACGCCCGATGGGTTCTCCAGCCGGGCATGGGCGGTGGCCCTCATTCCCATCGTAATCATCGCGATGACGGGGCTGTTCAACGTCCTGCCGAAACTGGATCCACGGCGCGAGAACTACGCGAAGTTCCTGAGCAGTTACTGGCTTATTGCCAACGCGGTGATCGTCTTCGTCCTCGTCGCGCATGGCATGATCATCACCACCGGTCTTGGGCTTTCGGTCAGAATCGACCGGCTCATGCCGCTCGGCGTGGGATTGCTGTTCGTCTTCCTCGGCAACTACCTGACGCGAGTCGAGCCGAACTGGTTCATCGGGATCCGGACGCCGTGGACGTTGTCGAGCGACACGGTGTGGCGAAAGACGCATCGTACCGCCGGATGGCTTATGGTGCTTGGGGGACTCGTGCTCGCGTCTGGGGCGTTCCTGCCTGGCGCGATGCTACTGCCACTGTTCATCGTGACGATCGTGGTCGTGGCCGTGATTCCGATCGTGCAGTCGTATGTCCTCTGGAAAAGGGAACGCCATGATCGCGCTTAGTCTCGCACTGCTTGCAGTGACGCTGCAGAATGCCCCCTCCGACACCACGGCCCCACTCGCGGCGGCAGAGACCGCCTACACGATTCACAGCGCCGGCCTCGAGCTGCCAGGTACGTTGACCGTGCCGCGTGGCGCAAAGAAGCCCGTGCCGGTTGTTGTGATCCTTGCCGGTTCGGGCCCCACCGATCGCAACGGCAACTCGTTGATGGGAATCCGGCCGAATTCCTACGCGCAGCTCGCCTGGCGCCTCGCCGAGCGTGGTATCGCCTCTCTCCGATACGACAAGCGCGGGGTGGTTGGCGTGAAAGGCACGTTTGACCTCTCGACGCTCACGCTCGAGGATTTCGCAGCCGACGCGCGTGCGGCCGCGGATGCACTCGCCCGTGATGTGCGGTTTTCGAAAGTGGTGTTGTTGGGCCACAGTGAGGGCTCGGCGCACGCGCTCCTCGCGGCGCGCGCGGGGCCGCCGGTCGCGGGCGTAATCAGTGTTTCGGGCCTCGGCCGGCCGCTCACGGTCGTACTCCGCGAGCAGCTGACGCGGCAGCTCGACAGTGCTACGCTCGTGCGCTATGACACCGCGATGTCGCAGTATCTGCGCGGCGAGACGCCGAAGGACGTCCCGCCGCAACTCGGGATGCTGTTCGTGCCGATCAATCAGACATTCATGCGATCATTGGCGGGCTTCGATCCACCCGGCGCGGCGCGCGCGGTGCGGCAGCCCATGCTGATCGTGCAGGGCGGGCGGGATTTGCAGGTCCGCGTGGCAGACGCTGAACGATTGCATGCGGCCAGGCCAGGGGCCGGGCTCGCGGTGGTGCCGCTGGCGAATCACGTACTCAAGGCAACGAGCGACACGACGATGGCCGGCCAGATGGGAACGTATCAGAACCCGGCCATCCCGATCATGCCTGAGGTGGTGAACGTGATCGCGGATTGGATCATGAAATTGTGATCGCCCGGTCGGCGCACGTTCAAGCCAGTGCGCGCACCAGCACACCCTTCAAGTAGCCCGTCTCCGGTACATTGAGCAGCTCCGGATGATCGGACGCGGCTCCGGTGGCCGCGAGAAATTGAATGCGGCGGCCGGAGTCGCGTGCGGCGTCGGCCAGCGTGGCGTTGAAGATGTCGCGGCTCACATGATACGAGCAGGATGAGGTGAAGAGGACGCCATCTGGCGCGAGGATCTTCATAGCCCGCAGATTCACTTCTTTGTAACCCGCGATCGCACGCTCGAGATTTGCTTTGGTCTTGGCGAATGCCGGCGGATCGAGCGCGATCGTGTCGAAGTGCTCGCGCCGGCGCTCCAAATCCCGAAGCAGGTCGAAGGCATTGCCCTCCCGCCACTCGATGTTGGCGATGGCGTTGAGGCGCGCGTTTTCGGCGCCACGCTCCAGTGCCTCGGTGCTCTGATCGACAGCGAGCACCGCCTTCGCCGTGCGCGCCAGGTGGAGCGCGAACGAGCCGTGATAGGTAAAGAGATCGAGCGCGCGGCCACCCGGCCTGGTGTGTTGTCCGACGAGCTGGCGGTTTTCGCGTTGATCCAGGAACGCGCCGGTCTTCTGTCCCGACCACGGTGCCGCGAGGTACCTGATCCCGTTCTCCGTTACTTCGACCATCTCGGGGACCTGACCGGCCGCCAGGACCACTTCCGAGGGGAGTCCTTCGTGCCGCCGAACCGCCGCGTCGTTGCGGAGCAGAACTCCTTCGGGGCCGAATACATCGCGGATCGCGGCAAGCACGTCTGCACGCGCCGTTTCGAGCCCCGCCGACAAGAGCTGCGCAACGACGAACGGGCCGTACTTGTCGATGACGAGCGACGGCATCCCGTCGCCCTCCGCATGCACCGCGCGCCAGGCGTTCGCCGTGATGCCGGCGCGGCGTCCGGCGGCCTCCCTGATCCTCGCCGTCCACCACGTCGCGTCGACGGGCTCATCCGCGCGGGTGAGCAGTCGCAAGCGAATTTCGGATGAGGGTGAATAGAGGGCTTTGCCGAGAAACTTGCCTTTGCGGTCCGTAACCGGAACGATGCCTGGCCTCTTCTCAAGCTCTTCCGCGACGTCGCTGCGATAAATCCAGGGGTGGCCCTGTTTCCACCTTTCAGCTCCTCGCGCCGTCACCTTGACGGCTGTGGCCGTTAGGGCGTCCGACCGTGCGACCGTCATCTGTCGGGCCTGAGCTTCGCCGCATCTCGCAGGTACATATGTTTGAGGGAGCGCTGTGGTTTGGTCGTGTAGAAATGCAGCAAGACGCGAATACAGCGCGGCAGTCCCGTTGGCACGGCCACCTCGGCGGCCCCAAGCAATGGGACATCGGTCCAGCCGAGCCGCCTCGCGGCGCGTGCGGGGTAGTCGGCATTGAGATCGGGTGACGTCGTGAAGATCGCGCTCTCGACGTCCGCCGGTTCGAAGCCGTTCGCGTCCCGCAGTGCGCCGAGCAGCTCCTCGGTCGCCTGTAGAATCGCCTCACTCGTGTTCGCGGTGGCGGTGGTCGCTCCCCGCAGACCGCGCAGGACCTTGCTCATGGCGCTCGTCGATCAGTTGCGCTTGATGGTGATCACCGATCCCGATCTCATCAAGGGGCGGGATCCAGTCTCCGTCTGTCGCGCGGCCGTCCGCGGCGGCGCAACGATGATTCAGGTCCGCTGGAAAGATGGCAACCCCGCGGACGTCGTGGAGTTGGCGCGGGCGCTGGTTGCCGCCCTTCCCGTTCCCATCCTCGTCAACGACCGCGCTGATATCGCGCTCGCTGCCGGAGCCGCGGGCGCTCACCTGGGATGGGAGGACGTGCCGCTCGTTCCGCTCCGCCCGCATCTTCCGGCCGGGTTTCTGCTGGGTATTTCCGTCGGGTCGGCCGATGAAGCTGCGCGCGCCGGCAGCCTGCCCGCCGACTACTGGAGTGTCGGCCCTTGTTTCGCGACTCCGACCAAGCCCGACGCGGGATCCGCGCTCGGGCCCGAGGGGTTCGCGAGCATTGCCGGCCTGGCGCCCGAAGGTATGCCAGTCATGGGGATCGGCGGGATCACGGCTGCGAACGCGACAGCGATCATCACGGCCGGTGCGGCCGGAGTCGCCGTTATCGGGGCGGTGATGAGTGCGCAGGACCCGGAGAGCGCTGCGCGGGCTGTGGCCGTTGCCGTACACGCTTGATCGCCGCGAGATGCTCCGCGTACGACGCGGAGAACACGTGCTTGCCGTCCGGCTGCGCCACGAAGAACAAATATCCGATATGCGCTGGATATAGTGCGTAGTAGATGCTCGAGTCACTCGGCTGATTGATGGGGCCGGGCGGCAGACCGGTGTTGATGTACGTGTTGTACGGCGATCGAATCCGCAGTTGTCCTTCCCAGACCCGCCGCAACCTCCGTCCGTGTGCATACACGACGGTCGGATCCGCCTGCAGCGCCATACCGCGCCTCAAGCGATTGTGGTAGACGGCGGAGACGTAGGGGCGATCGGGGTCGTAGCGAACCTCAGCTTCAATGATGGACGCGAGCGTGACGATCTCGTGTCGGGTCATTTTCAGCTCGGCGAGCCTGGCGTCCCACTCGGGCCGCCAGCGCGCGAGAAACTCGTTCACCATGAGCTTCACCAGGTCGCGCGCGGGCATGCGCATTGGGACGACGTAGGTCGTTGGGTACATGTAGCCTTCGACGCCCGCGGGGGTGGCGGTTAGGCCGAGCTCGCGCTGGAGCGCCGTGTCGCGCATCGCGGTTTTGAATGCCCCCGTCGGGACGCCAAGCCACGAGCGAGCCCGCTCGGCCACTTCGAAGCCCATCATGCCTTCGAGCACCGTAAAGCGCGACTCCATCCCGCGGCCCTTCTTGAGCGTGCTGATAATGTGGGTCCAGCTCTCGTCCGGCTCGAAGAGGTAGACGCCGCTTTTCAAGTTGGACGGCAAGCCGCGTACGCGCGCGTAGAAACTGAACCAGTCGCGATTCTTGACGAGGCCGCGAGACTCGAGGGTGTCGAGCGCCTGATAGTACGTGGCGCCGCGGGGGATGGTGATCATGATCTTTTCGGCGACCGATTGGTAGGGGGCAGGTTCGGGGGAACTGCAGGAGAGCGCGAAGCCTAGGAGCAAAATGCGTACGCCGTGCGCCGTGAGCCGTACGCCGGCAGGCGGTCCGGCGCGCTGCGCACCGCGCACGGCGCACGCTGTGCTCACAGCGCCGTCCCCCTCCTCGCATCGAGATAGTGTTGGAGGAGCAAGGCAGCAGCCATGGCGTCGAGGTCGGCCTTCCGGCCCCGCGTCGATCCGCCCATTTCCCGAACGGCCGCGAGCACGCGCGCCGTGGTCATGCGCTCGTCCCACATAGTCACCTCCACGTCCCGCACGCGCCGCTTGATATCATCCGCGAGGGCCTTGGCGGCGTGAGCGGCATCACCTTCTGCTCCCGATTCATCCAACGGGAGCCCAACGATGATACCCGTCACCTGGTGATGGTTGACCAAATCGATCAGTTGCGCCATGGGGAAACGCTTGCCGGCGCGGCGGATAAGTGTGGTGAGTGGCCGTGCGAGGGTCCGCGTTTCGTCGGAGAGAGCGAGCCCGATACGCTTGACGCCCCAGTCTACGGCGAGAATCCGACCTTCCAACCTTCGTCAGCCTTGAGACATGGTCTGATAGAACTCGGCGTTCGTCTTGGTGCGCTTCAGTCGCTCGAGCAGGAACTCGATGGCCTCGACGGGCGGCATGTCGGACAGGAAGTTCCGCAGCAGGTAGACCTTGTTGAGCTCTTCCTTGGTGAGGAGCAGCTCCTCCTTGCGGGTGCTGCTGCGCTGCACGTCGATCGCGGGGAACGTGCGCCGCTCGGCGATGCGCCGGTCGAGAATCACTTCGGAGTTGCCCGTTCCCTTGAACTCCTCGAAAATGACTTCGTCCATCCGCGAGCCGGTGTCGATCAGCGCGGTCGCCAGAATCGTGAGCGAGCCGCCGCCTTCGATGTTGCGCGCGGCGCCGAAGAAGCGCTTGGGCTTCTGGAGTGCGTTGGCGTCCACACCGCCCGACAGAATCTTGCCCGAGTGCGGCACGACCACGTTGTGCGCGCGGCCCAGGCGCGTGATCGAGTCGAGCAGAATCACGACGTCCTTCCCGTGCTCGACCAGACGCTTGGCCTTCTCGATCACCATGTCCGCGACCTGCACGTGGCGGTCCGCGGGCTCATCGAACGTGGAGGACACGACTTCGACGTTCGTCCCCTTCACGTTCTCTTCCATGTCGGTCACCTCTTCGGGCCGCTCGTCGATGAGCAGTACGATGAGATAGACCTCGGGATGGTTCTCGATGATGGAGTTGGCGAGCTTCTGCATCAGGATCGTCTTACCGGCCTTGGGCGGCGAGACGATGAGACCGCGCTGCCCTTTGCCGATGGGGGCGAGGATGTCCATCACCCGCATCGACAGATCGCCATCCTTCCGCTCCAGCTTGAGCTGTTTCTCGGGATAGCGGGGCCGCAGGTTGTCGAACGCGACGCGGTGCTTGGCCTTCTCGGGCTCTTCGCCGTTGACGACTTCGACCTTCAGTAGCGCGAGGTAGCGCTCGCCCTCCTTCGGCGGCCGGACCTGTCCCGTAATCGTATCGCCGGTGCGCAGGTCGAACCGCTTGATCTGGCTGGGCGAGACGTAGATGTCGTCGGGGCCGTAGAGGTAGTTCCAGTCGGCGCTGCGAAGGAATCCATAGCCTTCCGGAAGGATTTCGAGCACGCCCTCACCGCGGAGGACCGTGTCGGAGTCGAGCAGCGACTGCTCGATGCGGAAAATGAGGTCCTGCTTGCGGAGCCCGGAGTAGTTGGTGATGTTCAGGCTCTCGGCCATCGCGTGTAGTTCCGCGACGGACTTTCTCTTCAGCTCGGCGATATCCACGTGTGCTTCAACTCCGTTTGCTCGTGCGGCGGGGAAAACCCCGGGATGGGGGAGTGGTCCTTAGTTGAAAATGGAAACTTGGGAATGTGGCGGTGTGCGACGGAGTCATAGTAGGACGCCCGCGAGCGCTCGTCAAGTGTGTCCATGAGTTTGACCTCATACCTGCGGGCGTGGCGCACAACCCCCCTTCATGACCGCGAAGTCATTGACGCGCTTGTAGATCAGGCGCACGAGGCGCCGTCGCCGGAGCTGCACGCCGCCCTCGCACAATGGCCCGGCTCCTACTACTGGTCGGACGAGTCGGACGGCCGGCATCTCGTGCTCACGCGTCCGACCTCCCAGGCGCGAGAGGGCTGGGGCGTGCATACGCTCCTGTTCATCGGCGTGCTCGTCACGATGACCCTGGCCGGCTGCCTGTTTGCCGACGCGCTGCCAGAGAGCATCGCTGTCTGGAGCCCGGCCGTCTTGCTCCGTGCGTTCCCCCGTGGGCTCTCATTCTCCCTCCCGCTGCTGGCGATCCTGTTTACGCACGAGATGGGTCATTACGTCACCGCCCGCCGCTATCAGCTCAGCGTTTCACCCCCCTACTTCATTCCCGGACTCCTTCCTCCCTGGGGTATCGGGACGTTCGGCGCCTTCATTCGGCTGCGCACGATCGTGAATGATCGCCGACAACTCCTCGACGTCGGCGCGGCGGGTCCCATCGCGGGATTCGTAGTCGCCCTGCCGATCCTGTGGTATGGTCTGGTGAAGAGTCAGCCCTGGCTGAGCCCCATCGAGCACGTGACGCCTCTGCCCATTGGGATGGTCATGGCCTGGGGAGACGGGGTCGCGCCACTCGGTGACTCGCTCATTACATGGCTCGCGCGTCACGCCACGGCCTCGTCGACACCACTCAAGCTTCACCCCATTGCCGTGGCCGGGTGGTTCGGCATGTTCGTCACAATGCTCAACCTGCTGCCCATGGCGCAGCTCGACGGCGGCCACGTTGTCTATGCCGCTTCACCCAGGCTGCATCAGCGTATCGCGCGTGGTATCTGGGTCCTCATCATGTTGCTGGGCTGGTTCTGGATTGGGTGGCTGTTCTGGGGCTTCATCGTGTTGATGCTTTCGCGAGGCCAGCTTCGCCACCCGCCAATTCTCGATGCATACCGGCCGTTACCGGCTTCCCGGCGCTGGCTGCTCATCACGAGCGCGCTGCTGTTCGTGCTCACCTTTGCGCCGGTGCCTCTAATGCGCTAAAGGCATGCGCCGTAAGCCGTGCGCAGTGCGCCGGGAACCGGTCCGGCCGAGCATTCCTGCGTACGGCACACGGCGCACGGCGCACGAAGTTGGGCAGTTCCCAGTATTGCGTAACTCAAAGCCATTTATAATGTTCTTTGAAACCAGCCAGGATCGGCATGCCTGCCCAACCTGCCCGATACACGCCTGCTGTCGCGACCGACACGGTCGTCCATGACCTGCCTCCTGTCCGCTTCGACGGACAACCCATAGACATCCGCCTCTCCTTGCGTCGCAGTGAAGACGGCATTTGGCGCGGTCGTATCCTGTTTGGCGCGGAAGGAACAGAAGCGGAGCGCTCCAGTGCCGAGATCTTCTGCGCGGCTACGGAGCAGGATCTGTGGCAGTCGGTGCGGGATCTGCGGGATCACCACTTGCGAGACCTCTACCGCTCGTTGCTCTGATGGCTGATTCGAAGGTCACGCTGTCCACGCTGCGGCATGATTTGTCCAACCCGCTGTCGGCGATTCTCGCCGAGACGCAGCTTTTGCTCCTCGCGCTCGAGAAGCACGACGAGGAGACGCTGGCTGGTCTCAAGCAGATCGAGAGCCTGGCGCGTAAGATGCGCCAGATCCTGCTCAGCACCGAGTGAGCCGCCGTCACCGCCCACGGTTTGCCTACGCCACCGCGTGGTGGCCGCCCCGTCCCTTGAGGCTGGTCTTCCTTAATACGGTCCTGCGCTTACGGGGAACGAGAAACGGGAAGCGTATCCCGTGTCCCGCTTCCCGTTCCCCGTGATCCGCGTCATAGCCCTTGCGGTCAAAGGGCGGTAAATCGAAGTCCCCTCTTCAGTGAGCCCCCGCAGTTGAAGTTGGCTGGTCGTAGGTGGTTACCGGTCGGAATGAGCGGACTGGTCATGGCCTGTGCAGGTGGGCCGCGGCCTGGTAACGTCACGCCCGCGGAAATCCCTCTCCTCGAAGCACAGGCCGCACGGCAGCCCACCAACTCGCAGATTCGCTTCCGCCTCGCCAGCGGCCTCCAGGCCGCCGATCGTTGTGACTCCGCCGTCGTGGTTGCGCTCAGCGCACAACGCCTCGCGCCGGCCGACCCGCTCGGCGCCATGGTGATTGGCGCCTGCCAGGAAAAGGGTGGACGGTACGATCTCGCCCACGCCACGTACTCCGACTTTGCCAGCCGGCATCCGCGTGCTCGAGGCGTCGCCGCTGTACGCGCACTGGCTCAGCTCGCGCTGCGAGCCCAGGCCACTCAGACGGCCAAGCTGGCGCTTGCGCGTGAATCGACGCTGACAACTCTGCCTCCTGAGCCTTCCACGGTTGCCGTGCTTCCACTGACGATTGCCGGCGACTCGAGTCTGCAGCCCCTGTCGCGCGGCCTGGCGGAGCTGATCACGTCTGATCTTGCGCTGGTGCGGTCGCTCCGACTGCTCGAACGGATGCAGATCGGCTCGCTGGTCGATGAGCTCCGATCGAGTCAGAGCGCGCGCGTCGATTCGACGACCGCGGCGCGCGTCGGCCGGCTGCTACGGGCAGAGCGGATGGTGCAGGGGGTTGCGACGATCACGGAAAACGGTCCCGTTCGGATGTCAGCGTCCGTCGTGCGCGGGAATGGCGAAGTGCGGGCGGGGGGAGGGGGGGGCGCGCAGGTCACCGGCACGTTCAAACGGCTGCTCGACCTCGAGAAGGAGCTCGTGCTCGGTCTCGCCACGCAGCTCGGCATTCAGCTGACTGCTGCCGAGCGGCAGCGAATCTTGCGGCAGGGCCCAAAGAACCTCGCGGCATTTCTCGCCTACAGCCAGGGTCTCGAAGCGATGGATCGAGGCGACTATCAGGCCGCGGCGGCGGCGTTCAGCGCCGCGGTTCGCTCCGATCCTTCCTTTGCCGCTGCTCGGGAGCAACACCAGGCAGCGGTGGCGGCGCCGGTCGTACAGGCAGCGTCCGGCGACTTCATCAGCGCCGTCGAGACCGCCGCCGGCCTCACATTCCCGGCGGAACCCGCCTCCGTTGGCGCGTTGCTGCAGTCGACGACCGATGTTTCACAGACGCTCTCTGATGTGACCAGCCAGACCGGCATCAGCAGTGTCGTCACGCATCCGACTCCGGAAAGCCAGGGCATCACCAGCATCGTTCAGGCGTCCGGCGCCATCCGAATCATCTTCAAGCGGCCGTGAGCTGGCAGCGGACGCCGCTCCTGGCCTTCGTGTGCGCCCTCGCGCCCGGCGGCCTGGTCGCGCAGATAGGCACGACGCTCGCGCGGACAGGCGTCTACCTCGAGTCCTACAGTTTCGGACGCGGACTCGCGTTCGACCGGATCTCGGAGCTCACGATTCCGGCGAGCCTCACGCAGCGCTTCGGGAACCGGGTTGTGCTCGACGTCGCGACCGCATTTGCAAGCGCGTCATCCGATCAGGCCGGAGGCGGGACGATCGAGCATTCCGGATTCATCGATACTGATCTCCGTGCGACGGTGAGCGCCGTTCCGGGCCGATTGCTCCTCACCTTCGTCGGCACTGTTCCCACCGGGGCGACGACCGTTCCCGACACGACGATTCCGCTCTTTGGCGCGACGGCGACCGACCTGCTCGCGTTCACCGTTCCCAATTTCGGCGCCGGCGGCGGGTTCTCGAGCGGCTTCGCGTCGGCGTTTCCAATCGGCTCCAACTGGGCACTCGGGGGTGCCGCGAGCTATCGCGTGGGCGCGAGCTACGTGCCCGTGACCGGCGGCAGCCGGCTCGTTCCGGGCGGCGAAGTCCGAGCGCGGCTCGGCATCGAGGGTCCATTTGGTCGGGGAAAGTACTTCCGCGGCGCGATCCTCTACGCGGCGAGCGGCGCGAACGACATCGGCGGCGGGCAACAGACCTCGATCGGCGACCGGGTGCTCGCCTATGTGTCGGCCAGCCTTCCCGCCGGCCGCGCGCATCTCTCGCTCTACGGCTGGGAAATGCGCCGGCTGCGCGCTCGCGACCATGCAGATTCTGCCACGGTCGTGGTGCCGCGTGGAAACTTTCTCGCACTCGGCGCGCGGCTCGAAGCGCCGCTCAGTCCGAACGCCACGTTGGTCCCGTTGCTCGAATTCCGGCACGAGCTCACCGGCCCGACCGACAAGATGGAGCTGCTCGGGTACTTGCTGCGCACCGGCACCGACTTGCGGTATCGCTTCAGCGATCGCGCAACGGGCGTCATTCAGGCACAAATCGCCTTCGGCACGCTGCAAGATGAAGGCACGCGGGCCTCGCTGTTCGGCTCACGCATCGGCGCGTTGATCGAATGGTCCCGCTGAAGCGTCGGCTCGCCCGCGGGGCGATCGTGATCATCGGCGTTCTCGGCGTCAATTGCCGAGACGCCATGGGCCCCCCGAGCCTCCCGGCGCGCTTCGCGTTTTACCCGACATTCGCGAGCAGCGCCGCGGGAGTCGTCGCTTTCGATCGCGCACGCGTGACGCTCGTGCGTGCGCCCAGCACTACCGTGCTGGACACGATCATCGCGATTCCGCCGACGGCAGATTCGATCGACCTGCTGCTCAGCGTTCCCTTGTCGTCCTCGCGCGAGGATCTTGAGCTCTATCTGCGCCTGCTCAATACCGCGGGCGATACCGTCTTCCGGAATACACCTTACCCACAAATCGTCACGGTCACGACCGGTGCGGCGGCCATGGTCCCAACGCCGATTGCCTACGTGGGCGTCGGGTATGATGCCGTTGCCGTCGTGATCGGCGCGCCGGACACGTCGGTGCTTTTTGGCGACACGGTCCAGTTGAGCGCCACGGCGTGGGACATTCAGGGACAGACCATTCCCGGTACCCCGATCGCGTGGCGCTCGCTCGATTCCACGCGTGCGCAGGTTTCTGACGAAGCGATCGGGATAGTCGTGGGGGCAGGCCAGCGCGGGCCTGCTCGGATTGTCGCGGAGCTGCTCACCGGGCCGGCCGATACGGTTGTCGTGACCGCCCAGCCGTTGCCCGCGACGTTGGCCAAGTTGAGCGGCGATAGTCAGACCGCCGTCCCGGCGGTCGCGCTGCCGATCCCACTGGGCGTGCGCGTCCTCGGCAACGACGGGCTCGGAGTCCGAGCCCCGGTGGCCTTCCGCGGGCTGGCTGCCGGTGCATCGGTGAGTGCCGACACGGTCACCAGCGATTCGTTGGGCTACGCAGAAGTGACGGGCACGCTGGGGACCGCGCTCGGACTCCAGACGTTTGAAGCGAGCGTCGCGGGGGTCTCGACACCGGTCGTCTTCACGGCGCTTGCGATGAGCGGCAGCGTCGCGAGCGTCACGATCGACCGCACCGTCGACACGATCAGCCGCGGCACGATGCTCCCGTACAACGCCATCGCGACGGATCCGCTCGGCAACCCGGTGAGCGTCACGATCGGCTGGACGTCGACGGTGCCGAGTGTGGCGACTATCGATCAGACGGGATTGGCGCTCGGCGTGGGGGCGGATTCGACCAGAATTATCGCCACGGCGGCGGGGCGTGCCGACACGGCGCTCCTCTACGTGCAGGCCTTGAGTCAGGTCGTCGCATCGCCGGCGGACACGGTGATTACCGCCGTCGGCGACTCATTCGACATCAGTGCAACGGCCTACGACAACTTCGGGCAAGTGTTGACGTCCGGTTTCACCCGCACCTACACCTCGATGACGCCGAGCGTTGTCATGGTCGCTCCCGCGACGGGCCGGACAGGCAGTGTCGGTCCGGGCATCGGCACGATCGTGATTCGCGACTTCGTAGATGCCGGCTTGAGCGTGCAGACCACGGCGACGGTGCGCGTGAACCAGGTGGTGAATCGTGTGATCAACTCGCCCGCGCTGATCACGATCGGCGTTGGGGGGAAAAGCCCGATTTTGGCGCGGGCATACGACCGCAACGGGTTCCCGATCCCCGATCGCACCTTCGGGTACGTATCGCGGGACACGCGCTATGTGACCGTGGATACGAGCGGTGTCGCCACGGGAGTGGCGCTCGACCTCTCGACCTACGTCGTTGATTCGCTCGTCGATAGCGGTACGGTCTATATGGATTCGACTCTGGTTCAGGTCATCGGGGCACCGCCCGCGCTGCTGCTGTGGGCGGCCGAGTCGCTGGCGGTCGACAGCGGCGGTGGCGTTCCGGTGCCACTCACCCTGAGCCGCACGAACTTCGCTGCGACGACGGTCCTCCTCTCGGTGTCGCCCGCAGCCGACACATTGATCGCGCGACCCGCACTGAGTTGCGGCGGGCCGGTGCTGAAGCGATTCACGATCAATCCGCAATTGTCCGGGGCATCGGTGCTGGTCTGCGGGCTCAAGGCGGGACGTGTTCAGATGGTCGCGGAGGATTCGGCCCGCGTGTACGCGTCCGACACGATGATCGTGAACGTCGTTGCGGCGATCGACACGACCGCGCGCGTCATGGCCATTGTCCAAATGCAGGACGCGCAGACCTTCGCACCCGCGACTGTGACCATCAAGGCGGGTGAGTCGGTCACCTGGCAAAACTTCAGTGGGATGACGCATACCACGACGTCAGATCAACCGGGCTGGAGCCAAACCGTGCTCAACGGCCAATCGTTCACACGCACCTTCAGCATCACGGGCACGTTCCCGTATCACTGCAACATTCACCCCGCCATGCGGGGGACAGTAGTCGTCAATCCTTAGTGCACTAGCCGAGCCCGCCACCGCTGTCCATATGTAGACCGCATACGACCCCAACTCGGGAGGCCGTCATGCGGCGTCTTTGTCCGGTGCTGGTTGTTGGTCTGGTGGTTAGTGGGTGCGGTGGTGGCGGTGGCGATGGCGGCAACGGGCCATCGATGATCACGTCTGTCGTCATCAACGGTGATTCAACGGTGGTACTTGCCGGAACGCGCCAGCTCACGGCGAGCGCGCTATCGGGCGCCACCCCGGTTACCACAGGCGTCACTTTCCAGTGGTCGTCCACCGACACAACGAAGGCCACCGTCTCAGCAGCAGGGCTCGTGAGTGGCGTGCGCCTCGGGACTGCCGGCATCACAGCACTCGCCGTGCTCAGCGGGACGCCGACGTCGGTCTCGAGCACGCGCAACATCCGAACGCGCATCGGCTCGATTGCGATCACGCCCAGCGCTCCCGCGTTCGCGTCGCTCGGCGACTCGGTACTGGCAAACGCGGAGGCGCGCAATGCACTCAACACGCCCATCTCTGGCGTGACGTTCACCTGGATCTCGCGAGCACCCGGTGTCGCCACCGTAACACCGCGGGCGAACAACGCCCAGGCCGACGCGGTCGCCGTGGCGAACGGCACGGCTCGGATTGTAATAACGGCGGACGGGGTCTCCGATTCCATCACGGCCATCGTGCAGCAGGTTGCCACGAGCCTCTCGATTTCCCCCGACACGACCACCTTGATACGGATCGGCGCGACGGTGACGCCCACGGTGACCGCCACCGACGCGCGCGGGAATTCGATCCCCAGTTCGGCGATCGGTTGGAACTCATTGAACGCGGCGGCGGCGACCGTCAATCCCACGAGCGGCGTGATTACGTCTGTTAACGAAGGATCTGCGCGTGTTATCGGCACGTCGGGCGCCCTCAGCGATACGATTCGCGTTGGCGTGGCCTTGGTCTACAGGTCGGTGGACATCGCGACCGGAACGCCGCCGACACCGATCGATAGTGGTGTCATCACCCGGTTGAATGGTACGCTGCAGTTGGGCGTGATCGTGCGCGATTCTGGCAATACAATCGTGCCCAGCCCCCAAGGTATCACCTGGTCGCTGAAGAATTCTGGTTCGGTCGGGACAATCGGCTCGACGAGCGGCATTGTGATTGGGAACGCAAATACCGGACGGGACACGGTGGTGGTGGTGGCGCGAACCGTTCGTGACAGCATCTCTTTGATCGTGCGACAGGACGTTGCAAGCGTGCACGTCACGCCGACGCTGCCGTTGAATCTCAATTTTGTGGGGGATACGGCGCAATTTGCCGCGGAAGCACGCGACGCAGGACAGTCTCCGATTCCGGGCAAGGTGTTTGCTTGGTCGACGAACAACCCGGTCCTGTCGATTGATGCCAATGGACTCGCGACAGCCGTCGTAGCAACTGGGGGCGGTCCCGGAGAACTTGTACGAGTCCGCGCGTCAACTGACGGTATTACTGATTCGTCGGTCGTCGTTCGCGTTTCTCAGGTTGCGAAGGCCGGTATCGTCAATCCAAGTTCGTTGACATTTGCCTCATTGGGCCGTCAGAACATGACCACGTGTGTGGTCAGGGACTCAGCTGATGTCACAATTCCTGGATACGCTTGTGTTTGGAGTGCGCTGACCGGCGGCGTTGTGTCTGTTAGCCCCAGCGGCAACGGAACGAACGCGACGATCACCGCAATCGGCAACGGCACGACAACGATTCGAGCCGAGTGGCTCCCGGATTCGTTCGCGATCAGCTCGGTGAGCGTCGATCAGGTGGCGGCGACAGTGGCGCTTTTACCGGCCAATTTCGGCACGCCAGACGTGCAGATGATTAGCAGTCAGAGCGCGCCGTTCTACGCCGTCGTTCGTGATTCGATGAACAACATCGACACGCGCGAGCGTACGGACGTGACCTGGTCGATCGTCTCGGGTACCTCCGCCTCCGTGTCGCCGAGCACGTCAAGCGCAGCGACTGTGACTACCAGTGCGACTGCTGGGTCGGCGACCGTTCAGGCGGCGATTGGAGCGATGTTGGGACAGCGCGTGGTATCGGTTGTCACTACCGGGGTGAGCTTCGCGACGAACGTGCAACCCATCTTTTCGGGCAGCTGCATCGGCTGCCACAGCGGCCCCGGCGCGCCGGAGGGGATGAGTCTCGCTGCGAACGTCAGCTACAACAACATCGTCGATCAGGCATCGGCCCAGGTGCCGTCGCTCAGACGCGTGCGGTCGTTCCGCCCCGATTCATCCTATTTGGTCCACAAGATACAGGGCACGCAGGGGTCGGTGGGTGGCGGTGGTCAGCGCATGCCGTTCGGCTGCAGCGGAGCCAGTTGCCTCTCAAACGCGACGATCAATACGA
Organism: Gemmatimonadales bacterium; assembly: GCA_044869265.1. Taxonomy (GTDB): domain Bacteria; phylum Gemmatimonadota; class Gemmatimonadetes; order Gemmatimonadales; family GWC2-71-9; genus 20CM-2-65-7. The sequence continues at coordinate 1,906 of JBIOXD010000081.1, read as the reverse complement.
TTCGGAACTGGATCCTGCAGGGGGCGCAGAACAATTGATGGAGTCTTCTCTCTCAGATACATCCACCCGCTCAAGAGGTAGAGGACCAGCAGCACCACGGTCGCGGCGCTGACACCATACTTCCACGTTGCGGAGGCGTCGGAGGCTGACAACAGACCTTCGATCGTCCCGGCAATCGCGAGGAGCGTGACGACCGCGCCGATCATGCGCACGGCGATGCGGCCCTCGACGACCAGCGCGTCCTTGCGCGTGCGATCGCCCGGCGCGATCAGGGCCTTGGCCATGCGAAATCCCGCGCCGGCCGAGATGAATATCGCCGTCAGCTCCAGAACACCGTGTCCCGCAACGAATGTGGTGAGGGAGCTCAGCACGCCGTAGTTCTTGAACAGCCCGAATCCGAATCCGAGCATCATGCCGTTGGCGACCAGCAGCCACGCGGTGAGCAGGCCGTACGTCAGACCGCCGACGAACACACCGAACGAAACCTGGATGTTGTTGGTAATGATCATGGCAGCCACGATGGGTCGATGCTCGGCGTCCGTTTGCGCGTACGTGGGTCCCTCTGCTTCACGGGCGGCGGCCTGCTCGGCGCGACTGATCATGACCTGCGGCATCACTTCTTCGGCCAGGTTCGGCCGTTCCCGGATCATGACGTACGCCGCGGCCGCGGGCACCATGAACAGCAACAGGGCGACGAACACGTAGGCGCGGGACTCCATGACCGCCGCTGGAAAATCGCGCAGCAGATAATGCGCAAACGGGGTGCGCGGGCGGCCTCTCGCTCCGTACAGCGCGTTATGGCCCGCGCTCACGACCCGCTCCAGGTACTCGATGACTCGTGGATCCACCTGATACGTGCGAGCCCGCGCGAGATCGGCCGCGACTTCCCGGTACTGCGCCGCAAACGGCGGGATCTCACCCGTCGCCAGTCCGCTCACGCCGGTGCGCTCCATCCGCCGGGCCAGCCGGTGAAACGCTTCCCACGCGTCGCGCTTGCGAGCCAGGAAGCGCTCGCCCGTGACCGTGGTGCGGCCGGCCGCGCCTGTTTGAGCGCGGGTGCCGAAGCGGCTCCGGCGCTTCGTTTGCTCAGCCGTGAACACCTCCACGAGATAGCCGTTGATGTCGTCGGTGCGACGCGGAATGCGCGCCTCAAAGCGGCGGGCGAGGTCTCTGCCGATCCGGAGCTCGACGTCGGGGGCCAACTCTTTGACGCGCCCGAGAAACCGGTCGAGCAGACGGAATTCCTCTTCGCTGAGCTCGGGGGGCCCCGTCTCGATGACCTCGGGCTCGGATTCGGCCCGGGCGCCAAGGCTCCAGGCGGTTGGACGATCCCGTACGACGATCGTTCCCGCCGCCATGTCGCCCAGCCGCTTGTTGCTCCGGTTGACGAACATCATGACCAGCGCGGGCACGAACGGCAGAAACGGGAAGTAGCAGTCGAGCAGGCGCACCAGATTGCGAACCACGGCCGCGCCCGCGGTTACCGGCCGTCCTGTGTCCATCACGACGCGAATGCCGAGCGCCTGTTTGCCTGGTGTTCGGCCGGTGTTCAGGGCTTCGAAGAGCGTGAAGTAGCCCCAGAACAGCGTGACGAAGAGCAGAAGTAGGAGCGCGCTGGCCCAGCCACGTACCAGTGCGCTCATAACGTCGAGCCACGAGGAGATGATCATCAGGCCGATAAACGAAAGCCACAGCAGGAACAGATCGAGAAGGGCGGCGGCCATTCGCGAGCCCACGCCCGCGAGCTCGAAGTGCATGTCGACATGCTCGGGTGTCTCGACGCCGTGGTGCTGGCGTAGGTCGAGATCGAGGTCTCGCGCGGAAGGCGTCACCTACTCATCTTACCGCCATCCCGCATACTGAGGTAGACGAAACATGGCCGACCTGAAGCCGATGGACATCGGTG
>JBIOXD010000080.1:0-7287 GCA_044869265.1 Gemmatimonadales bacterium | reverse complement strand
CCCGCACTCGACGCAACTTCGGGTTCTACTGGTGGACGATTCGACTGGGGAGCGGACTGATCCGCCGGATGTGGCTGCGCGCGATCAGGCGAAGAGCTGAGAGGATTGGGAGCTAGAGGGTGGCGGGGGTCGCATACCCGCCAGCGCACGCCCTGCGTCCGTCCAGCGCGATCGCATCCACTCGCTGAGCCACAGCGGCAGCGAGCGGGTGCGCTCGAGCGGTTCCTCGCCGATCGTCGGCTTCTTTCCCGTCAGCATCTCACGCGCGAGCGCCTGGACGGCTGCCATATCGTTCCGCGCCGTCGCCGGCTTGCCGAGCGCGCTCGCGATGCCGGTATCGGCAACGAGCACGCCCTGCTCGGCCAGCAACACATTCTCGGCTTTCAATTCACCGTGGGCGATACCGGCGGCGTGCGCGTGCTCCAAGCCGGCGAGCACGGCCCGCAGAATCTCCACCGCGCGCGCGAGTGGAATGGGGCCGTTGTTGCCGATCCAGGCGCGCAGCGTGGTACCGGGAACAAAGGGGCGCGTGTGGTACACGAACGAGCTCGCGCGCCCTCCGCCGCGGGCCAGCACCAGGTTCGGATGCTTGAGCTTCTCGGCGAGCAAGAGGATCGCCCGCTCGAACTGGAGATCGTTGATACCAAGTGAAAGCGAGGCAGGCAGGACCTTGATCAGCAGCTCCGTGCCGTCCTGCGATTGGGTTGCCACGAAAAGCCGGTATTCCCCTACCGGCCGGACTTCGCGCTCGATCCGATACAGAGGGCCGAGGGATTCCGCTAGTGCGTCGCGGAGTTCGGACATAGTTGGCAAGTTAGCTCGGGGAGTTCGAATGGGAAGGGACTACTCCCCCGCTTCCCTTCTAATCCCTTGGTAGAGGGTCTGGGCCCGCTCGCGCTCCGCAGGCGAGCCGAAAATCTTCTCCCCATCGAAGCGCCCATTCTCTATGAAAATCTCGGAAATCTTGAAACCGGCGGTCACGCTGCCGGCCACATGGACGCCGGGAACAGTCGTCTCCAGCGTCTCGGGATCGATCTCGGGCCGCCCGGTGTCCGGGTCAACCACGATGCCGATCCGCTTGAATAGCTCGAAATCGGGCTGGAAACCGATGAGCGGATAGACACGATCGGCCGGAATCCGCTCCTCGTTCCCGAGCGCCCCTCGCACCAGCACATCGCGCTCCGTGATTGCGACAACTTGGCTGCCGAGCCGGGCCTCGATCTCGCCTGCTTTGATGCGGTTTTCGAGATCGGGCCGCAGCCAGTACTTCACGCTCTTGGGCCACGTCTTGCCGCGGTAGATGATGGTCGTAGTACGGGCGCCGGCGCGAAACAGTTGCAGCGCCGCTTCGACGGCCGAGTTCTTGCCACCCACCACCACGACATCGCGCCCGTATGACAGGTGCGCTTCGTCGAAATAGTGATGGACGTGCGGCAGCTCTTCGCCAGGCACGCCGAGCCGATTGGGTTGATCGAAATAGCCGGTCGCGAGGACAAGCTTGTCCCAGGTTATCGGTTCGACGCCAAACCTGGTCTGGACATGATGAGTATCGACGAGTTTGGTGTAGGTCTGAACCCGAATTCGTTCTGCTCGCGTGACGCCGCGATAGTATTTCAACGCCTCCTCGCGCGTCGCTTTTGGCCCGGCACACACGAGCGGATGATTGCCGATTTCGAGGCGTTCGGGCGTCGTGAAGAACGTCATGCCAATCGGGTAGCGGACGATCGAGTTGACGAGCGCGCCGGCGTCGATGACGACAGGATCTAGGCCGCGGCGTTTGGCGGAGATGGCGCACGCCAAGCCGATGGGTCCGGCGCCGACGATGATGGCGGTTTCGTGCATATCCCCCGAATATTACCCCACGCTTCATGCCTATTCTAACGGCAGTCCCCTTCATTGCGCTGCTCTTGGCCGTCGCGGCGCTCCCGCTCGCGGCCCCGCAATGGTGGCACAAGAACCGCAACAAGGGGTTGCTCGTCGTCCTGCTGTCGACCCCCATCGTCATTTATCTCGGCCTGCATGAACCGCATCTCCTCACCGAGAAAGCGCGCGAGTACTTGAGCTTCATCGTCTTCATTGGGGCGCTGTTTGTGATTACCGGCGGCATTCACATTCGCGGCTCGCTGGCCGGCACGCCGCTCGTGAATACCGGTGTGCTCGGCGTCGGCGCCGTGCTCGCGAATGTCCTCGGCACCACCGGCGCGTCGGTCCTCTTGATCCGACCGCTGCTGCGCGCCAACAAGCGGCGCAAACGCGTCGCGCACATCGTCATCTTCTTCATCTTTATCGTGGCGAACTGCGGCGGCGCCCTCACGCCCATCGGCGACCCGCCTCTGTTGCTCGGCTTTCTCAGGGGCGTGCCGTTCACCTGGACCCTCGGACTCTGGCCCCAGTGGCTCCTGATGAATGCCAGCTTGCTCGTGATATTCAACCTGTGGGATCAGGTCGCCCTGAATCGCGATGAGCGGGAGTTGCCGGGCGCGCAGCATGAAGAGGTCATGAAACACGAGCCCCTGCGCATTGAAGGCGCCGTCGAGATGCTCGTGCTCGCGGCTGTCATCGTGACGATCTTGATATCACCGCCTGGCCGTGATGTCTTGATCGCGGTGCTCGCCCTGATCGGCTTTTTCGCCGAATCACAGGACCGGCGCGCGCTGAATGCGTTTACGTTCGGCCCACTGATCGAAGTGGCCGTGCTGTTCGCGGGGATCTTCGCCACGATGACGCCTGTGCTCGAGATGCTCAACGCTTGGGCCCAGCGACCGGACTTTGCCCTGCACACGCCGGCGCAATTCTTTTGGGCGACCGGGGCGCTGTCGAGTGTGCTCGACAATGCCCCCACATACCTCGCTTTCGCTGCCGCCGCGGCGGGGCTGCAGAACATTGCGCCGCATGGCACCTATATCGGGATGATCGAGCCCAGCCTGCTCGCGGCGATCTCGACTGGGGCGGTGTTCATGGGCGCCAACACCTACATCGGCAACGCACCCAACTTCATGGTCAAGGCTATTGCCGAGGAAAACGGCGTGAGGATGCCGTCGTTCTTTGGCTACACCCTGTACAGCTGTGGGATTCTGCTTCCGCTGTTTGTTGTCGTGGCGGTGGTGTTCTTCAGCTAAGGTGCGTGGTACGCACGTTATAATGCTTGAACGAATGGACTTAACCCCGCTTCCAGCGCAGCTCCGTGCCATCGAAGCGCCGTTGGGCCCGGTCCTCGTCGTCGCCGGTCCGGGCGCCGGCAAGACATTCTGCCTTACCTCGCGCATCCAGCGTCTGGTCGATAAGGGGTTCGATCCGCACCGCATCTGCGCCGTCACATTCACCAACCGCGCTGCCGAAGAGATCGCGTCGCGTCTCGAGCATGACGTGCAGCGTGGCACTATCCACGCCTTCTGTCTCGCGCTGCTGCGGGAATTCCCCGAGCACGCCGGCCTGAAAAAGGGATTTGGCGTCGCTGACGAGCAGTATCAGGGTGTGATCTTGCACCGGCTGCGCGTTCCTGCGGAGCGACGCGGCGGCATGCTGAATCGGTTTGGCCGGCACCGGCTGCAGCAATATCAGCTCGCACCAGACGAGGCGCGGCTGTATCGCGAGTATGGTGCCTGGCTCGGGCACCGCAACATGGTGGACTTCGATGATCTGATCGTCAAAGCGGAGGGCCTGCTCCGTACCAACGGCGAGCTCGCCGATACAATCGCCGCCCGGTGGGATTACCTGCTGGTCGACGAGTTTCAGGACGTCAACGCGGTCCAGTACGATCTGTTGAAGCGTCTCGCGGCGCCGCATGGGAACTTTTTCGTCGTCGGCGACGACGAGCAATCGATCTTCGCGTGGACCGGCGCCGATCCGTACGTGCTGGAGCGCTTCCGCCGCGACTACGAAGTCGAGCCGATCATTCTCGACAAGAACTGCCGCTGCTCGCGCCAGATCTTTGAAACGGCGCGACGCGTGCTCGCCCAGAATCCGCGGCTGTTTCAGAAGCAGCTCACGGCCGACACCGAATCGGCCCACGAAGTCGGCGTCCAAGCCTTCCGCGATGAGCACGACGAAGCAACGTGGCTGATCGCCGATCTGCGCACCGACCCCGACCCACACGCCGCGATTCTCTATCGCAAGCATCGGCTCGGCGAGTACCTGGAGGGGCGGCTGCTGCGCGCAGGCATTTCCTGCCGGCTCGCCCGCGGCCGCTCGCTGATCGAGGATGCCGTGATCGGTTATGTGATCGCGGCGCTGCGCATCGTACGCATGCCGGACGACGCCGGCGCCCTCCATGCTTTCGCACAGATCGTGCTCTCGGAGCATTTCCTCCAGGAGGTCGAGGCAGCACTGGAGGAGACGGAGCCATTCCTGACCTCCATGCGCCAACTCGCCGCACGCCGCCCCCGCGAGGACCCGGACACCAAGAAGCTGTGGCGGCTCATCTATCAGGTCGAAAACCTGCGTGCCCTGCCGCGCGCGCACGCCACGCTGCCCGCCGTGATCGACGAAATCCTGTCGCAAACGGTCGGACCCTATCGCAACAAGCTCGAGGAGCGGCACGACGAGCTCAGCGATCCCGCGACGTGGCCCGAGGCCGTGACGCTTGCCGAGGAGCTTCAGGTCGATAGCACGACCATTCCGCCCGGTGTCATGCTCATCAGGGCCCGGACGCAAGGCCGAGACCCGTTGACTGTCTTCAAAGCCTTGCAGCTCATGCATGCCCGCGATCTCGACACCACCCTGCCGCGCTACGTCACGTTCGACTTCGAGACGACCGACAACGACGTCGAGACGTGCGGCGTCATCGAGGTCGGGGCGGCACGCGTTGTGAACGGCGCCATCGTGGACCGCTTCCACACGCTGGTGAACCCCTATCGTGCGATCTCGCCACGCGCGACGCAGGTTCATGGCTACACCGATGCCGACGTCGCCGGCGCGCCGCCATTCCACGAGGTGTTCCCCCAGTTCCGCGCGTTCGTCGGGGACGACGTGCTGATCGCGCACAACGGCCAGCGCTTCGACATTCCGGTGCTGCGCCGTCTCGCCAAGGACCAGCCTGGCATCGAGACGCTTACGTTCTACGACACGTTGCTCCTCGCGCGCTCGCTGTCGCAGGGGAGCGCGTCCCAGGAAGACATTGCCCACCGCCTCGGCATCGACTGTGGACGAGCGCATCATGCGCTCGACGACGCGGTAACGTTGGCGCACGTCTATAGCGAGCTGGAAAAGCAACGCACGGCGAGAGCCAGGAAGGCCGTGAGAGCGGATTTGCTGGACTATCTGGCGGTTGCCCTGGCGCTCGCGGACGGAGCACGGAGCACGGAGCAACAGACGCTGTTCGACATCGGGCGGTACCGCGCGCTCGGGCCGTACAGCGACGCGCTCGAGTTCTACGTGGCCACGCGCACTCCCGAGATGCCCACGCTTGACCAGATCGTCGAACGGCTCGGTGGGCACAAGCTCATGGCCCGGCTGCGGGCGCAGCGCGACCCCACACAGCGCTACGCATCCGCGGTGGCACGCCTCCGCGCGTTGGTGGATGAGAAGGCATCACTTGGGGACAGCATCGATGCGCTGCTCGAGCGCGTCGCCCTATCAGCCTCCGAGGACGCGGCACCGCAGGCGCACAATCGCGTCAACCTCCTCACGCTCCACGCGACCAAGGGCCTCGAGTTCTCACGCGTCTATATCGTCGGGGTCGAGGACTTCGAGATTCCCGGCTATCAGGCCGCGACCAACCACATCCAGGAGGAAGTCGAAGAAGCGCGCCGCCTGCTCTACGTCGGGATGACGCGGGCTCGCGAGCGGCTGACGCTCACCCGCGCCGCGCGGCGGTTTGGGCGAGATACGGGCGGGAGTACGTTCCTCGAGGAGATGGGACTGCTAACGCGAGATCAACTCAGCGACAAAGACGTCGCTCTCCCGGTCCTCAACGGCGAAGAATAGCCGATTTCCGTCGGTCGCGAAGTCGTTCCGAACCGACTGCCATTCGGGATCGTCAAAGCGAAGCAACTCCACTGGCCGCCCTCCCGCCGCGCTGACACTCCAGAATGAAGTCAAGCCGCCCTCGTCCTGCACTTTGAGATAGAGTCTGCGGCCATCCGGCGACCAGATCGCGTGCGTCACCAGCGGGGGGGAACCAAAAAGCTGTCGGGCGGGTCCACGGGCGAGGGACAGTAGCATCAACACGCCCGGAGCACCGTCGGCAGGCGCCGCGACGTACGAGATCGACTGTCCGTCTGGCGACCACTGGGGGCGATACGTTCCCGTCGCGACGACCTCGGGCCGCGACCACTTGCCGTCCCCGCCGCGCCGGGAGATCAACGCGTTGCGCGGATTGTCTTGATCGTAGAATAGCAGCGCGCTTCCGTCCGGGGACCACTTGGGATAGCTCTCATGCCCCATGGTGCTCGTGACCTGCTCCACCGGTCCGCCGTTCAGCCGCTTCACTTCGATGCCGCGTGTACCCGAACGCCAGGAGTGATACACAATCGCCGTTCCGTCAGGCGAGAGATCCGGTGCGAACTCGGCCACCGAATCCGAAGTCAACTGTTCGACGGGACCGCCGCCGAGCGGTATCCGATAGATGTCGGAATTGCCGCGCAAGTCGGAGTCGTACACCAACCAGCGCCGGTCCGGACTTACGCGGATCCCCTGAATGACCTGACTTCCGCGCGTGACCGATGTCGCGTTCGCAGCTGTCAGCGCGAGGCCGCGCGGCGGCGGATTGGTGGGGATCGGCACCGACCAGACGTTGGCCCGCGACCTGTACACCGCGTAAGCCAGCTTCGAATCGCCGGACACGGAAATCGTCTTCCCGTCGAGCCCCGTCGTCAGACGAACCGGCGTGCCGCGCGGCTGACCCGACGATGAGAGATTCACCACATAGACATCGCGCGGCCCGTCACGACTGGACACAAAGAAGAGACGCCGGCCATCACGCGAGAAGACGGGACTCTGATTGTAAGCGGTCGGTTCGGCGACCCGCACAGGGTCGCCACCTTGGACGGGAAACAGGAGGATCCCGCTGGGGGCGAGGTTACCGAACAACGGCCCCGGAAGCACCGAGCTGCTGTTCTGTGACGCGCACGCGATCCAGCGCCCATGCGGCGCCCAGGCGCACGAATGCAGATCGGGCCCGGTCGCGACCGTGCGCGGTGTACCCCCACTCGCGGGCATGACCGACAACGTGTCACCACGCACGAACGCGATCTCGCGTCCGTCCGGCGACCAGATCGCCGATTTGACGATACCGCCTGCCCCCTGCGGGACCAGCGGCTGCGACGCCCCGCCGAGCGCCGGCGCGAC
>JBIOXD010000079.1:0-13145 GCA_044869265.1 Gemmatimonadales bacterium | reverse complement strand
GTGCGCGTCAAGTCATTGGAGGAGATCGTGCTGGAAACCCACGACGCCCACTAGTACGTTTCGCCGTTGATGACGGCGCTTTCTCTCTTCAATACCCTGACTCGCCGCGTCGAGCCATTGCAGCCGCTCGCGCCGCCGCGAGTCACGTTGTACACCTGTGGTCCCACCGTCTGGAACTTCGCGCACATCGGCAACTTCCGCACGTTCCTGTTCGAGGACCTGTTGCGCCGCTGGCTGGAGCGGTCGGGCTACGACGTCTTCCACATCATGAATCTCACCGACGTGGACGACCGCACGATCAAGGCTGCCCGCCAGGCCGGCAAGCGGCTCACGGAGCACACCGCGCCGTTCACGCAAGCGTTTTTTGAAGATCGCGATTACCTGCGCATCAAGCCGGCGCACGTCTATACAGCGGCCACCGAGTACATGCCGCAGATGATCGCGCTGGTCGCGAAGCTGCTCGAGCGCGGCGTCGCCTACAAGGGCGAGGACGGGTCGGTCTACTTCGCGATTGCGCAGTTTCCGAGCTATGGCCGGCTGTCGCAGCTCGACAAGCGCGAGATCAAGGTCGGCGCGCGCGTCGCGAGCGACGAGTACGCCAAGGGCGATCCCAGCGATTTCGCGCTGTGGAAGAAGGCGGACGCCGAGGATGAAGCCGTGGGCGCTGCGTGGGACGCGCCGTTCGGGCGCGGGCGCCCCGGCTGGCATCTCGAGTGCTCGGCGATGTCGCTCGCGGAAATCGCGAAGTGCTGTGGCGTACAGACGCTCGACATCCATGCGGGCGGGATCGATTTGATTTTCCCGCACCACGAGAACGAAATCGCGCAATCCGAAGGGGCCACCGGCCGGCAATTCTCACGGCACTGGGTGCATGGCGAGTTTCTCAACGTACGCGGCACAAAGATGTCGAAGCGCCACGGAAATTTTCTCACCGCGCGCGACCTGCGAGAGCAGGGTGTCGACGCGGCCGCGGTGCGGCTGCTGTTTTTCCAGACGCACTATCGCCAGCCCGTGGACTTCACCGACGATGCACTCGATGCCTCCAAAGAGGGTGTCCGAAGGCTCGGCGAGTTTCATGAGCGACTGAAAGGAGCAGGGAGCAAGGAGCACGGAGCAGAATTCGAGCAGCTCGCGTCCACACTCGTGGGCAGTGTCGCGACCGCGCTGAACGACGATCTCAACGCGCCACGCGCGATGGCGGCCCTCTTTGATTTTGTGCGCGCGGTGAATCGTGAGCTCGACAAACCGGAGGTGCCGCGCGGAGCCGCGCGAGCACTGGCCGCATTCGAGCAGGTGGCGGGCCACGGGCTGCTGGACGTTCTGCCGACTGCGCGTGCGGTTGACACCGGTCTGGCCGGCTGGATCGAAGAGCGTATCGCGGCGCGGGCCCAGGCCCGTAAGTCCAAGGATTTCAAAGCCGCCGACGCGATCCGGGCGGAGCTCGCGGGCCGAGGCGTGGAGATCGAGGACACGCCACTCGGCACGAAATGGAAGACCCGCTGACGCGGCCTAAGTCGTTCGAAGTCCGTCCCTTGCCATAGTGGCAGACCCTGTCTAAGATACGAGTCTGTCGGATTCAGCCTTGACCAGCTGACGTAGCTCAATGGTAGAGCAGCTGATTTGTAATCAGCAGGTTAAGGGTTCGAGTCCCTTCGTCAGCTCACTGCCGAAGAATTCGAGGGAACCAACAAACCCCGCGCGCACCGGACGCGGGGTCTGTTGTCAGGGGAAGTTGCGAGCGGACGCGGTGCGGTGGGCACGGTGGGGTGCCCGAGCGGCCAAAGGGAGCAGACTGTAAATCTGCCGCGCTTAGCGCTACGAAGGTTCGAATCCTTCCCCCACCACTGTGTGGCGCGCGGGCGTAGCTCAGTTGGTAGAGCATCAGCCTTCCAAGCTGAGGGTCGCGGGTTCGAGCCCCGTCGCCCGCTCCTTGTCCTGAGGAGCCGAAGGCCGCTCGCGTAGCTCAGTCGGTAGAGCGCGTCCTTGGTAAGGACGAGGTCACCGGTTCAATCCCGGTCGCGAGCTCTGCGGGATGATACGAAGGCGTCGAAAGACAGCGTCTCAGCAAAGGCGTCTAATGAGCGGCGTCGCATTGACGATCGTCGCAGGAGACGTCGAAGTAACAACGTACTGACGACGTTCATTCGACGATTCTTGCGACGACGTTGATTTGACGATTCCGATTCGACGAAGGCATTCGACGAAGTCAATTCGACGTTGTACCGAAAAAATGAGGTCAGCGAATGGCAAAAGCCAAATTCGAGCGTACCAAGCCGCACGTAAACGTTGGAACGATTGGACACGTCGATCACGGGAAGACCACGTTGACCGCAGCCCTCACAAAGGTCTCGGCTGACAGGGGGCTCGGGACGTACGTGAGCTACGATCAGGTCGCGAAGGCGAGCGAGTCTCAGGGCCGGCGCGACGCGACGAAGATTCTGACGATCGCGACGAGCCACGTGGAGTACTCGACGCCTGAGCGTCACTATGCGCACGTCGACTGCCCGGGCCACGCCGATTACGTGAAGAACATGATCACGGGTGCCGCGCAGATGGACGGCGCGATCCTGGTGGTGTCGGCGGTGGACGGGCCCATGCCGCAGACGCGCGAGCACATTCTGCTCGCCCGGCAGGTGAACGTGCCCTACATCGTGGTCTACCTGAACAAGTGCGACCTGGTCGATGACGCCGAGTTGCTGGATCTGGTCGAGCTCGAGGTGCGCGAGCTGCTCAGCAAGTATCAATTCCCAGGGGATGACGTGCCGGTCGTTCGGGGCTCGGCGCTGAAGGCCATTGAAGGGGATAGGCAGTGGACGGCAAAGGTCGAGGAGCTGCTCAATGCTCTCGACAAGAACATTCCGGTGCCGAAGCGCGAGGTCGACAAGCCATTCCTGATGCCGGTCGAGGATGTGTTCTCGATCACGGGTCGCGGCACGGTCGCGACCGGGCGAATCGATCGGGGCAAGATCAAAGTGGGCGATGAAGTGGAGATGGTCGGGTTCGGCACGGACAAGAAGACCGTGGTGACGGGTGTGGAGATGTTCCGCAAGCTGTTGGACGACGGCCAGGCAGGGGACAACGTCGGCCTGCTGCTCCGCGGCATCGAGAAAGATCAGATCGAGCGCGGCTTGGTTTTGGCGAAGCCCGGTTCGATCAAGCCGCACACGCACTTCGAGGCGGAAGTGTATGTGTTGACCAAGGAAGAGGGCGGTCGCCACACGCCGTTCTTCAAGGGTTACCGGCCGCAGTTCTACTTCCGCACGACGGACGTGACGGGGTCGGTCGAGCTGCCCGGCGGCGTCGAGATGGTGATGCCGGGCGACAACACGAAGATGACGATCGAGCTGATCACGCCGATCGCGATGGAAGAGCAGCTGCGGTTTGCAATCCGAGAGGGCGGTCGAACGGTGGGCGCGGGAGTCGTTACCAAGATCCTGAAATAGTCCAGTGCCGTCTGCCGTCAGCCGTCTGTTCAGACGGCAGATGGCTGATGGCTGATGGCAAAGGGCATATGCCACGAGAGAACATCATCATGGAATGCACGGTGTGCAAAAGCCGGAACTACTTCACCACGAAGAACCGGCGCAAGCACCCCGAGCGGGCGGAGTGGAAGAAATACTGCCCGCGGTGCAACAAGCAGCAGGCGCATAAGGAATCGAAGTAATGGCGACGGGCGAAGTCATGACGGGCGGGGACCGCGAGCTGCGGTCCTCTCCAGGACGGATCGCGCGTTTCATCCAGTTCTTGCGCGACGTGCGCAACGAGCTGCGCAAGGTGACGTGGCCGACCTTCGATGAGCTGAAGAAAGCCACGACGGTCATCGTCATCTTCGTCTCGTTGCTTGGCTTGCTGATCGGTCTGATGGATGCTGCGTTCCAGCAGATATTCGTGAAGCTGGTCGCGAAGCTGTTCTAATGGCCGAGCTTCGGTGGTACGCGATTCAGACGACGGCGGGGCACGAGAACAAGGTCCGTAACCTGGTCGCCCGTCGTATTGCCGAGGACGCGCGGCCCGAGGCGGAGAAACCGATCCGCCAGGCGCTGGTCCCCACGCAAGAAGTCGTGGAGATCAAGAACGGCAAAAAAGTGAACGTCGAACGGAAGATTTACCCGGGGTACGTGCTCGTGGAGATGGATCTCAACCAGGAAACGATCCACACGATCAACGGCATCCAGGGCGTCATCAAGTTCGTGGGCACCGGGCGGCTGCCGATGCCGCTGCGTCCCGAAGAAGTGAACCGGCTGCTGGGCGTCGAAGAGGCGATCAAGGAAGAGGAGCCCGCCGAGGCGATTCCGTTCCTCGTGGGCCAGGTCGTCGAGATCACGGAAGGACCGTTCTCGGATTTCAGCGGCACCGTGCAGGAAGTGCTGCCGGATAAGGGGAAGGTGCGCGTGTCGGTCGCGTTGTTCGGCAGACCGACATCAGTCGAGCTGGATTATTTGCAGCTGAAGGCTCACTAACCACGGAATGCGTGGGAGTCCGTCGCTGACGGACGCTAATAGAGGAACGCATGGCCAAACCAATCACGGCAGTCGTCAAGCTGCAGGTGCCGGCGGGACAGGCGACGCCGGCCCCGCCCGTGGGTACCGCGCTCGGCCCGCACGGCGTCAACATCATGGAATTCGTGAAGCAGTTCAACGCGAAGACCGGGAGCCAGGCGGGCATGGTGACGCCGGTGGTGGTGACGATCTACAAGGATCGCACCTTCACGTTCATTACCAAGACGCCGCCCGCCGCCGTGCTCCTGAAAAAGGAAGCGGGGATCGAGAAGGGTTCAGCGACCTCCAACCGCGAGAAGGTGGGGAAGGTCACGCGCGCCCAGCTCAAGAAGATCGCCGAGATCAAGATGCAGGACCTCAACGCGACCGATCTCGAAGGCGCGATCAAGATGATCGCGGGGACGGCGCGGTCCATGGGCCTGACGGTGGAGGGCTGATGCGCACGCGTGGCAAGAAGTACCGCGCCGCGGCCGCCACCCTCGAGCCGAGGCTGTATGCGCCGCCGGCCGCGGTCGAGCAGGTGAAGAGCGCGGCGTACGCGAAGTTCGACGAGTCCGTGGATGTCGCGGTGCGCTTGGGCGTCGACCCCAAGCACGCCGATCAGATCGTGCGCGGCACGGTGTCGCTGCCGCACGGAACCGGCAAAAAGATTCGCGTGTTGGTGCTCGCACAGGGTGAAAAAGTGAAAGAGGCCGAAGCGGCCGGTGCCGATTACGTGGGCCTCGACTACATCGCCAAGATCAAGGAGGGCTGGCTCGACACCGACGTCATCGTCGCGACGCCCGACGTCATGGGCCAGCTCGGCGCCCTCGGAAAGGTGCTCGGGCCTCGAGGTCTGATGCCGAACCCGAAGGCCGGCACCGTCACGATGGACGTGACGAAAGCCGTGAAAGAGCTGAAGGCCGGGAAGATCGAGTTCCGCGTGGACAAGACCGGAATCGTACACGCGGCCGTGGGGAAAAAGTCGTTCACGGCACAGCAGCTCGCCGACAATCTGCAGGCCTTCATGGACGCGATCGTGAAGGCGAAGCCGTCGGCGGCGAAAGGCCATTACATCCGTTCGGTGACGGTCTCGAGCACCATGGGGCCGGGCGTGCGGGTTGATCCGGCGGGGTACCATCAATGAACCGCACCAAAGCGCAGAAGCAGGAGATGGTGACGGCGCTGGCGGAGCAAGTCGCCAAGTCGCCGACCATTTACGTCACCGATTTCACGGGCTTGAACGTCGCGCACATCACGGACCTGCGCCGGCGCTTGCGCGCGGTCGGTGTCGAGTACGTGGTCGTGAAGAACACGCTCGCGAAGCGGGCGTTGACGGCGTCGCAGCGCCAGGAGAGCGGACTGGAGCAGCACCTCGCCGGTCCAACCGCACTGGTGCTGGCAGGCGCGGATCCGGTGAGCGCCGCGAAGGTGCTCGCCGATTTCGCGAAGGAATTCGAGAAACCCGCGATAAAGATCGGCTTGGTGGAGGGGAAGCCGGTCACGTCCGCGCAGGTGAAGAGCCTGGCGGCGTTGCCCTCCAAACACCAGCTGCTTGCGCAGCTGGGCGGCGCCCTGCAGGCGCCGATGGCGGGATTCCTCGGAGTGTTGAACGGACTGCTGTATTCGATGGTTGGCGCCCTGGAGGCGCTCAAAGAACAACGCGCCGCCAGCGGCGCTGCCACTCAACAGAGTTAGGGAGAGGACAATGGCGACGCAGACAATGAGTAAGGACGACATCCTCGAAGCCATCGGCAATATGTCGGTGTTCGAGCTGGCGGAGCTCATCGAGGCGTTCAAGTCGAAGTTCGGCGTGACGATTGCTGCGCCTGCCGCCGCGCCCGCCGCGGGTGGGGCTGCCGGCGCCGCCTCGGCTGCGCCGGCTGCCGAGGAGAAGACGGAGTTCACCGTCGTCCTCAAGTCTGGTGGGGAGAAGAAGATTCAGGTCATCAAGGAGATTCGTGCGATCACCAGCCTCGGTCTGAAAGAGGCGAAGGATCTGGTCGAAGGCGCGCCCGGAACGGTAAAGGAAGGCGTGACCAAGCAGGAAGCCGAAGAAATCAAAAAGAAGCTCGAAGCGCAGGGTGCGGTCGTCGAACTGAAGTAGCCTCGAGGCAGCCCCGGACCACAGGGGTCCGTGGGCTCACCCGAGTCTCGCTTCGGTTCAACGACATGCACAGACTGACTACAACCTGCTCTTTCAGAGCCCCAACGCTTACCCCCGTCCCGCCGTACGGAACGGGGGAAGCTGGGCCTTTTGCATTACTTGGGGAGTGACATGACTACCAAGACGTCATCGCACCTTTCATTCGCAAAGCTGGAGACGGGGATGCCGATGCCCCATCTCCTCGATATCCAGACGCGCGCGTTCCAGTCGCTGCTCCAGCCGGACGGCAGGGACGGCGTGCGCTCCGACGTCGGGTTGGAGCGGGTCTTCAAGGACCTGTTCCCGATTCAGGACGTCAACGGGAATTACTCGCTCGAGTTCGTGAAGTACGCGCTGGGCGAGCCGAAGTACACCGTCGAAGAGTGCATCGAGCGCGACATGACGTACTCGGTGCCGCTCAAGGCCACGCTGCAGCTCGTGGTGATGGAAGAGGTCGGCGAGGTCACCAAGACCAAGCGGCCCAAGAACATCATCGAGAAGGAAGTCTATCTCGGTGAACTGCCGATTCTCACGCCGCTCGGGACGTTCGTCATCAACGGCGCGGAGCGGGTCATCGTGTCGCAGCTGCACCGCTCCCCGGGCGTCGTGTTCGAGGAGAGCATCCACCCCAATGGCCAGCGCCTCTTCTCGGCGCGCATCATTCCGTTCCGGGGCTCGTGGGTCGAGTTCACCGTCGACATCCACGACGTGATCTACGTCCACATCGACAAGAAGAAGAAATTCCCGGCGACGGCCCTGCTCCGTGCCTTCGGGTACGGCAACAACGCCGATATCCTCAAGCTGTTCTACGCGGTCAAGGAGATCGACATCACCGGCAAGCTCGAGGGCCGCGCGCAAAAGCGCGAGGTCCTCGGCACGCTGCTGGCCGCCGACGTACCCGATCCGGAGAACAAGAAGGGCGAGCCGCTCGCCCGCGTGGGCGACGAGCTGACGCTGGAGCAGTTCAACGCCTTCCGCCGGGCCGGCATCACGTCGGTCCGCGTGTTTGCGGGCTACACAACGCTCGACTTGCGCGAGGACGCCCAGCCGACGACCACCCAGCAGGTGCCAAGCAAGTACGTGCTGGCGTTCGACGTGGCTGATTCGGACGGCGAAGTGGTCGGGGAGGGGGGGCGCGATCTGTCGGACACGCTCAAGAAAAAGCTGCTCAAGGCCGGGGTGAACAAGGTCGAGGTGCTGCTGCCAGCCGGCCGCAGCGAGTCGCCGCTGATCAAGAACACGCTGGCCAAAGATCCGACGCACTCGGAGGCCGAGGCGCTGGCGCAGATCTACACGCTGCTGCGGCCCGGCGAGGCGCCGAACCTGGAGACGGCGCGCGAAGCGCTGAAGCGCCTGTTCTTCCATCCGAAGCGCTACGACCTGGGCAAAGTGGGCCGCTACAAGATCAATCAGCGGCTCAAGGTGAACGTGCCGAAAGACCACACGGTCCTCACCGAGGACGACTTCGTCGCGATCATCCGGTACCTGATCGAGCTCTCGGAAGGCCGCGGCTACACCGACGACATCGATCACCTCGGCAACCGCCGGGTGCGGTCGGTGGGCGAGCTGATCGCGAACCAGTTCTCGGTCGGGCTGTCGCGTATGGCACGGCTCATCAAGGAGCGGATGAGCATCAACAACGATCCGGAGCGCATCACGCTCGACGACCTGGTGAACGCGCGCACGGTGAGCGCCGTGATTCAGGCGTTCTTCGGGAGCTCGCAGCTGTCGCAGTTCATGGATCAGACCAATCCGCTCGCCGAGCTGACGCACAAGCGCCGCTTGAGCGCGCTCGGCCCAGGCGGCCTGACGCGCGAACGCGCGGGCTTCGAAGTGCGCGACGTGCACTACAGCCAGTACGGCCGCATGTGCCCGATCGAGACGCCGGAAGGTCCGAACATCGGTCTCATCACGAGCCTCTCGTGCTACGCCCGCGTGAACGAGCTCGGTTTCATCGAGACGCCGTACCGCGTGGTGAAGGACGGCAAGGTCACGGACGAAACGCGTTGGCTGTCGGCGTCTGAAGAGGAGGACTACGCGGTGGCACAGGCGAACGCGAAGCTCACGCCGGACGGCCGCTTTGCCGACGAGCTGGTGCTGTGCCGCAAGCGGGACGACTACCCGCTGTTGCCGCCGAACCGCATCGACTTCATGGACGTGGCGCCCGAGCAGCTCGTGTCGATCGCCGCGGCGCTGATTCCGTTCCTGGAGCACGACGACGCGAACCGCGCGCTGATGGGCTCGAACATGCAGCGGCAGTCGGTGCCGCTCCTCTTCCCCCAGGCTCCGCTGGTGGGCACGGGGCTCGAGGACAAGGTCGCCATCGACTCCGGCGCCGTGGTCATCGCCCGCCGGGCCGGCGTGGTCACCCGCGTCACGGCCGATGAGATCATCATCGACGCCGGCGACGACGACACGAAGTCGGAAAACGGGGATCATCCCCTCGCGCGGCTCAAGCAGCACGACCGCTACCGGCTGAAGAAGTTCTGGCGCACCAACCAGGACACCGCCATCAACCAGCGGCCGCTCGTGCACATGGGCCAGAAGGTGAAGGCGGGGCAGGTCGTCGCGGACGGCGCGGGCACGGAGCGCGGGGATCTCGCGCTCGGCGCCAACGTCACCGTCGCGTTCATGCCGTGGTACGGGCACAATTTCGAGGACGCGATCGTGCTCTCCGAGCGCCTCGTGAAGGATGACGTCTATTCGTCGATTCACATCCAGGAGCTCGAGCTGCACGTCCGCGATACCAAGCGCGGCCGCGAGGAGATCACGCGGGAAATCCCGAACGTCGCCGAAGAGTCGCTCGTGGACCTCGACGAGCGCGGCATCGTGCGGATCGGCGCCCACGTGAAGGCGGGCGACATCCTGGTCGGGAAGATCACACCCAAGGGCGAGACCGAGCTGTCGCCGGAAGAGAAACTGCTCACGGCGATCTTCGGCGAAAAAGCGAAGGACGTGAAGGACTCGTCGCTGAAGGTGCCGCCCGGCATGGAGGGCGTCGTCATCGACGTGAAGATCTTCTCGCGCATCGAAGACCAGGTCGTCGAGAAGGACCGCGGCGAGCGCATCGGCGAAGTGCGCCGGCTCGAGACGGAAGAGAAGGCTCGCATCTCCGAGGCGATGTTCACCGAGCTGGCGGAGCTGCTCGCGAATCAGGAAGTCGGGCTGATGCTGAAGGCCGGGACGGTCGAGGAGTTCCTTCCGGCCGGCACCAAGCTGAGCAGGCAGCAGCTCAGCGAGATGAACTTCGCCGACGTCGACCTGAAGACGCTGCGCGTCACCAGCAAGGCGGTCAACGAGAAAGTGCGCGCGGTGCTCGACGCCGCGGGCTCCGAGCGGGCGAAGATCGAGGAGAAGTCCGAAGACCAGATCGACAAGATTCTTCAGCCCGACGAGCTTCCGCCGGGCGTCATTCAGCTGGTGAAGGTGTACGTCGCCGAAAAGCGGAAGATTTCGGTCGGCGACAAGATGGCGGGCCGGCACGGCAACAAAGGCATCATCGCCCGCATCGTGCCCGAGGAGGACATGCCGTTTCTCCCCAACGGCCGGCCGGTGGATATCGTGCTCAATCCGCTCGGCGTGCCGAGCCGGATGAACGTCGGCCAGATCCTGGAGACCCATCTGGGCTGGGCCGGGCATCTCCTCGGCTTCGATGCCAAGACGCCTGTTTTCCAGGGCGCCGACGAGACCGAAATCGGCGTGTTGCTGCGCCTGGCGGGGCTGCGGTGGGCGGCGGAGAGCCTCAAACTCGATGTCCGGCCGCCGGAGCTCGACTCCGCGCGCGTGCTGCAGATCGTCTCGGATCTGCGGAAGCTGCCGGCGACGAGCGGCGCCCGTCCGGACATCGGATCGGCCGGCGTCGAGCTGCTCGGCGGACGCACCGTTTCGGCCGAGACACGGGAGCTGCACCACCAATTCGTGGATTTCCTGAAATTCGCGGCCAAGGAGCTCGCGGAGCGCGAGCTCGGGCAGCGTCGCATCGAGCAGGAGATGCACAACGCGAAGCTCGAAACGGTCGAGGAGAAGGCCAAAGCGTCGATCAAGGCGGGACTCAAGGAAGTCGAGAAGTTCCTCGCCAAGGACAAGCCGGCCGAGGTGCTCGAAGCGACTGGACGTCCCGCCCTCGCGGCGCTCTTCGGAGCCAAGTCGGAAGCCGACGTGGATGCCGCGGCCGTGGAGCTACTCGCGGCGGCGGGGTTGTCGCCGGTCGGCAAGTGCCGGCTGCGTGACGGGCGCACGGGCGAGCTGTTCGCGTCCGAGGTCACGGTCGGCTCGATCTACATGATGAAGCTGTCGCACCTGGTGGACGACAAGATCCACGCCCGTTCCATCGGCCCGTACTCGCTGGTGACCCAGCAGCCGCTCGCCGGGAAAGCGCAATTCGGCGGGCAGCGGTTCGGGGAAATGGAAGTATGGGCGCTCGAAGCATACGGCGCCGCGCACACGTTGCAGGAAATCCTGACCGTCAAGTCGGACGACGTAAACGGTCGCAGCCGCGTGTACGAGGCGATCGTGAAGGGGCAGAACCTGCCGAAGCCCGGGATCCCGGAGTCCTTCAACGTGCTGGTGAAGGAGCTCCAGGCGCTCGGATTGAAGGTGACGCTCGGCACTACTGAAGACGTGGAGGAATAAGTGATCGACTTTCGTAGCGGCCACGAGCCCAAGAGCTCGAGCTTCGACTATATCCAGATCCGGATCGCCTCCCCCGAGGAGATCCGCGGCCCCAAGGACTCCAAGGAGCGCGAACGCCTGGAGCTCCAGGGGCAGCGCATGTGGTGGTCGTGGGGGGAAGTGACCAAGCCCGAGACGATCAACTACCGGTCGTTCAAGCCGGAACGGGATGGCTTGTTCTGCGAGCGCATCTTCGGGCCGGTGAAGGACTGGGAGTGCCACTGCGGGAAGTACAAGCGGATCCGCTATCGCGGCGTGATCTGCGATCGCTGCGGCGTTGAGGTGACGCTGTCCAAGGTGCGGCGCGAGCGGATGGGTCACATCGAGCTCGCCGTCCCGGTGGCGCACATCTGGTTCTTCAAGACGCTGCCGTCGCCGATGGGCAATCTGCTCGACATGACGCTGCGCGATCTCGAGCGCGTGGTCTACTATACGAATTACGTCGTCATCGAGCCGGGTGAGCAGGAAGTGCAGGAGCGGGAGCTGTTGGATGAAGACCGCTTCCTGGAGCTGCGCGCCAAAGCCAAGCAGGAAGGCGACCAGGGGTTCCGCGCCGACATCGGTGCGCCCGCGATCCGCTCGCTGCTCGAACGAATCAACGTGGACAAGCTGGCCGACGAGCTGCGCGAGACCGTCGCGAGCGAGACGAGCCAGCACCGCAAGAAGCAGATGCTGAAGCGTCTGAAGATCGTGGACGCGATGCGCAACTCCGGCAATGCCGGCGAGCAGCGCAACGATCCGCGCTGGATGATTCTCGACGTCGTGCCGGTTATTCCGCCCGACCTGCGGCCGCTGGTGCCGCTCGACGGCGGGCGCTTCGCCACGTCGGATCTGAACGATCTCTACCGGCGGGTGATCAACCGGAACAACCGGCTGCAGAAGCTGATCCTGCATCGCGCGCCGGAAGTCATTCTCCGCAACGAGAAGCGGATGCTGCAGGAGGCCGTGGACGCGCTGTTCGACAACGGCCGGCGCTCCAAGGCGATTCGCGGTCGCGGCAAGCGGCCCTTGAAGTCGCTGTCCGACATGCTCAAAGGCAAGCAGGGCCGGTTCCGCCAGAACCTGCTCGGCAAGCGCGTCGACTATTCGGGGCGCTCGGTGATCGTCGTCGGTCCCGAGCTGCGGCTGCACCAGTGCGGCCTGCCCAAGGCGATGGCGGTCGAGCTGTTCAAGCCGTTCATCATCCACAAGCTGGTGGAGAAGGGCATCGCCGAGACGGTGAAGCGGGCCAAGAAGATCGTGGAGAAGGAGTCCCCGGAGGTGTACGAGATCCTCGAGGAGATCATCGAGGACCATCCGGTGCTCCTCAACCGCGCGCCGACGCTGCACCGCCTGGGCATTCAGGCGTTCGAGCCGGTGCTCGTCGAGGGCAAGGCGATCCGGATTCACCCGCTCGTCTGCGCCGCGTTCAACGCGGACTTCGACGGCGACCAGATGGCCGTGCACGTGCCGCTCTCGTTCGAGTCACAGCTCGAGGCGCGGTTGCTGATGATTTCGTCGAACAACATCCTGAAACCGTCCGACGGCCGGCCGGTGGCCGAGCCCAGCCAGGACATGGTGCTGGGGTGCCACTTCCTGACCAAGGACCCGGCCGACTTCGACGAGGCGATCAAGACGGCGCCGCGCATCGGATCGATGGCGGAGCTCGAAATGAGCCTCGCCCTCAAGCGGCTCGATTACCACGGGCCCGTACAGTGGTGGCATGAGAGCACGACGCGCTGGATCGGGACCACCGCGGGCCGGGTGATCTTCAACAGCATCATCCCGGCCGGGTTGATCCGCGACCTCGGTTTCCAGAACAAGGTGATGCGGAAGAAGGATCTCTCCGAGCTGGTGTTCGAGAGCTATCG
>JBIOXD010000078.1:0-159296 GCA_044869265.1 Gemmatimonadales bacterium | reverse complement strand
GAATCCGGGCTTGCGAGCGAGTCCACGTCAACGCGGCGGTTGATCGTTGGTGCCAATGGCGGAGAGTGATAGGATCGTCGTCAAGCACGTACTGGGGCAGCGCCTGCGGGCCGGACAAGAGCAAGTCGGGCGCGAAGGGCGTTTCTTCGGCGACCTCCAGACCGGCGATCGCCGTGTGGACCTTATACTCGAATTGTGGTTCGTTCAGATACCGCTCTAGGTCCTGGACCGCCTTCTCTGCGCCAACGGTGGCGGCGTGATCGGCGAGCCATTGGGCGAGATCCTTATAAGTGGCTCGGCGTGACGAATTGCGAAATACGACCATTAATTCGTTGAAGATCGCGAGCTCTGGCTCAGTGGCGAGATGCGCAACCAGCGGCGCCTTGGCGGCCGCGAAGCCAACGCTCGTCGTTGCCGCAATGAGTTTTTCGATCCGCGTCGTGTGAGGAGCAGTCGCAGCGCGAAAAGCTTCCGCTGCGACGCGCACGCGTTCAAGGAGGACCTGCTTCTGCATCAGATGCTCGGACCTGTTTCGATAGCGCGACGACGTAAAAGACGGTGAAAATTCCGGCGAGCCGGTCGTGTAACTCTATATGGCCAGGGCCGGAATCGAACCGGCGACACGCGGATTTTCAGTCCGCTGCTCTACCAACTGAGCTACCTGGCCGAAGGCTGCGAAACTTCATAAGGCACAACCACTTTTGCAAGCGGGAGCGTCAATGGTTTGTTGACGCTCTCCGCGGACAGTGGGACTTACTGTGGGACTCTACTTCTTCTTCATCCAGTCGTTAGCGCTTCGGCCAATCAAGCCCCACACCCCGAACCGCACGAACAAGAACAACAACGCAAGACCTAGGAGCCCCCTTAGGAACCACATATCTGCCCGCTTCGTTTTTAGGACGAGCTATCAGTGTTGCGCTTCAGACTCCCGCCCGTGAATGCGAACACCGCTCCGGCTATCAAAGCAATGATGATCCACGAGACGAACAGCCCTGTAATCAATGCGCCAGTAGCCGTGACTGCCCAGGATGAAGTGATACCCTCTCCCGATGATGCCCCTCGCCTCCGTTCCAGCAGCAGCCATGTCTACTTGCCACGGTGGGAACAGCCCTGCGACAGCCGCGACGACGAGACCAGCCTTGAGTACGAGCCGCTGTGTGTTCGTCACGTTAGGCGGTCTTCGCTGGAAGCAGAAGGTTCGCCATGAGCTTCGCGTTCTCGCCCTTGTCTCGCTGCATTGCGTACCTACGTGTCATGGCTGCTGTCGCGTGACGCATCCCAACCTGTACGCGGGCCTCTGATGCTCCAGCGTCTACGAGCCACTGCGCGTAGCAGTGTCGCAAGTCGTGCAGCCGAAGGTCAAGAGGTGCGCCAGCAGCTTTCAAGGCACGCTTGAAGTACTCGCGCAGCCACTTGTAAGCGAGCGGCGACGGCACTCCAGCGACCACCCACGGCCAGAGCCTTTCATCTACTCTGACGACTGCCGCTGACTCTGCGGTCTTCGTCCCTGGAATACGGACGCTGAGCGAGTGAGGAAGCAGGTGATCCTTGGTCAGCTTCAGGTACTCACCAACGCGCAGCCCGAGAGCAGCCATCGTCATGTAGGCCGGCCGCAAGTACTCAGGTGCTTTCTCGATGATCGTCCAAAAGAGACTGAGCGGAAGATCAGGGACTCGGCTGTATTCCTTGCGCGTCGGAATCGCCTTCACGACTGCGCGGCGCATGGGGTGATGTACGTCGCCGAGATACAGCGTGAGGAAACGAGAGACAGCCCGCCGAAGATGATTCCAGTCGGACGGCCCGCCCTTCCAAATAGCTGTGAGCGCTCGCCAATCAACCGACGCGAGATCAGCAACGGCAGCGCTCGGTTTGAGAACTCCCGACCGTTCAAGCGTGCCGAAGCTCGTCGCATACCGCCTACGAGTCTGCTTTGCTGGTGCGCTTGTCGGTGTCCAGTTCTTCACCGCTTCCCAAAGATTCGCTGAGAGGAGAGCCCGGTCACCTGTTAGGGTGTCTAGCTGTTCCGTGCGATCAGCCGCATAGACCTCTGTGATATTGAGCTTGCCCGACTGAATAGCGCGTAGCAAATCAAGTCGCCCTTGATCGTAGAGGCGGGTCAACAGAGCGTCCCGCTTGTGAAACTCGGTCGCAGTGGTCGCACCACTAGCGACGGCGATTCGGCCGACTCCAGGAAAGCGCCGGTCGAGCCGGAACGTGCCATGTGTTGAAGTACGATGTGGCATTGCTCCTCAGTCTCCTTTCCTGACGAGAGCGTTGTGAAGCACCTTTGCGGCTGCCGTGCAGTCAGTGCCCCACTGCCGAAGCGCACGGGCTATCCGTTTACAGAGCGTCGTTGTCGCTTTCCGCTCTCCCGCCAGAACACGGGCTAGAAGTGACTGCTCAACGCCCGCTGCGCGACACAACTCACGGCGGGACGCGGGACTCTTAGTGACGGCTGTTCGTAGAGCTTCGGTCAAGCGATCCATGTCAACAATCTGTTGCCGCTAGTGGGAGCCCGCAAGGACTGCGCTTGGTGCCGATCCACGCTTGCACATCTGCCACGTACCAGCGGATTGTGCTGTGTCCGAGAACCACTTTCTGCGGCACGTTCCTTCGGACCCATGCGGCGCTCACCGTGCCGTTGAACAATTCTGACGCCACTTGAGCGGCCGTCAGGAGCTTGCCACGGTCCACGGGTGCCTCAACGCGCTTCTCGCTGCTCTTGGAGATCGACAGCACTTGCGCGTTGCTCGATTTCGACACTACTCAAAGCCCTCCCTTAGAAGAGCAGAGGAGCCCGCGGCTTAGGGACTGAGCCCACGCACTGCGCACCTGTATTCGCTCGGCCTCGGCCGCACGGCGTTCCAGCGTGGCCAGGAGCTCGGAAAGTCCGCCCACGTTTCCTCCGGCATTTCCGCCGCTGTTTCCCCCGTCGTTGCCAGCGGGGTTCCCCCGTGGGGTGCCGATCATTGCTTAAGCCTCCTCATCGTCCTCTGGGGGCTCACACTTCCGCTCGCGCGGTGGCCGCCACTCCATCTGGGATAGATCGAGTCCCGATCCGGCCAACTGCTCCCGCATCCGAGTGATGCTGACGAAGTCCCGATACAACGGTCCCGCGACCTCCAGGAACAGCTCCGAGCGTACGCGCCCGTCCACCGAAACCAGATGCAGGGTTTGCGGGTCCATCTCGGCGAGGCGCTCTTGGAATTGCCGATTCGCCTCGGCTACGAAGCGCGCTGACGGCCAGCGCTCCCATCCCTTTTGCAGGTGCGCGGCGAAGATTCGCGCTAAGCGCTCGCGCAGAATGTCCGGGTCGCGCTCTGACTCCGGACGATTCTCTGGGAGTTTGACCTGCGGCTCCACCTGGCCAACCTTGCGGCGTGCCGTCCTTTCACTGCATCCCACCCGCGCGCCGATCTCTTGGAAGGTCAGGCCTTGGCGCCGGAGCTCCGCCATTCGATTAACCATTCCCTGCGTTACGCGATGCCGCGTCGGGCCGGTGGCTTCGCCGTCGCGCTTCCATCCGCGCTTCTTCACCGCGCCTCCCCAATGCCGATCCGGTGACCGCGATCGGACACGGAGAGGACTACCGGCGGACGCGAACCGGCCCCGCCGCGGTCACGGCTCGACGTTTCCACGCTGCATCTCGCGGAGCGCGCGCCATAGGCGCCGAATCGCCGCGCGCACGTCCTTGCGGTCCTCGTCATCGAGCGTTCCGAACTCCAGCAGGTTCTCAAGCGCCTGAATCGCGTTCCTGACGTGTTCACCGGCCGCTTCTCGGCGCGCGCGCGGATTGGCGAGAGCCGCCGCCAGGACACGTCTAGTCCTCGTCTTCAGCATCGGGCTCCTCGTCTTCGCGGTCGCTGTTGTCCGCCTCGTCCTCGGTGGACTCTGCGTCGTCGAACGTCTCGTCGTCCTCCAGCAGCTCATCGAGCCGGTCGCGGATCGTCTGGAGCTCGCGGTACAGCACGAGGTTTTCCGCTTCGAGCTCCGCGCGCGTGCGGCGTGCCATCTGTCCTCCTAGCTAAATGGTTCAGAAAAGCCCGAGGCCCCGGGCCACCTGACCCGGGGCCTCTGCCCCTGACTGGACACGAGCGTTTACAGCGTGCTACAACGACGCCTCGCGCAAGATGCTACGGAGCTTGGCCTTGGCGCGGTGGAGCAGAACACGCCTCGTGTTCGGGTTCCGAAGGGAGCGCCGCTTCGCTCGGACAGCTTTTAGTTCCTTCCGCTCGGCGTCCGAAAGAGAACTGAAGAACCGTCGGCGCTGGCGCAGCGATAGCACATTCAGGTGGTCCCACCAAGGGTCGTCTCTGTGACCCCGCCTCACGCGCCGCGAGCGCCCGAGCAGCGCGTCGGACACGGACTCCGCCAAGCGACTCCGGGCCACCGAGTAAACCGTCCGGCTGGCGAGTGGAGGTTTGCGCCGAAGGCTCGTTATCACGCCGGGAATGTGCTCGGCGAGAAGCCGGAGCAACGCCGCTCGCCGCTCGCTGGTCGAGTCAGTCTTAGCGCGAAGAGCGAGGCGAATCTGCGTAAACCGCTCTGGATGGAACGGCTGCGTGAAGGCGGAAGCCGAGAAGGTGAGGCGAGGCACCACCGTACCGTCCGCGTTGGTCTCGTACTTCACGTCGCCGGGTTTGCCGTGGCAGGTGAGCAGGATCAGAAGAGCGAGGGCATCGTCAACGTCCACGTCGTGACGGTCCACGAGAGCGGACAAGAGAATGTCCATTGAGGCAACGGAGCCGAGAAGAACGAGCCTACCAATGTCGGGCTCGGTGGCAACGAGGAGCACCGGCCAGCTGAAGCTCTCTTCCGTGGGGGGCTCATCCGGCCGCGGGGTAATCTGCGTGATGAGTGCCGGAGGTAACCCCCGCGCCTCCCAGTGCGGTCGCCAGAACTGGTCGAACTCCGTTGCCCGACGCGTGACGGAATCGCGGATCGCCCTGACGATCCTGAGCTGGGTCGCGGCGTCCGCATGAATGTCGAAGGTCGGCGCGTCGAGAACGCGGTAAGAGCACAATCCGAACGCCCAACCATCCCGAGCCTGGGCCTCGCGCAGGACTTGTTCGAATCGGCGCGGGCTGCACGCCACCCGTTGGAGCACGACCCACGGGTAACGGCCGTCAGAGCCGGACCAACCGCGGCCATAGAACTCCTCTGCCCAATCGCCAGCGTCCCGAGGAAGCCGATGCGAGGTGGGCCCCCCCAGCAGCGTCATGGGGGAAAGATAGTCAACCGGAGGCTGGTGCCTCAGCGCAGCAGACTAAGATGCCGGCAAAGACGCAGGAACGGATGCTCATCCGCTGGTCGCATCCAAAAGGCCTTGAGTTGTGAGCGCTGGCGAGCGCGTCGTGATCTACAGTGGGACAAACGATGGGTCGAGTCGAGATAGGGGCGGGTGGTTGATCGACGGGCGGGGGGGTGGGGGTACGGGGGAGCTGGCCGACGGCGGAATTGCGGTGACCCGCTCAAAAATTGCGCCAAAACTCTGCGCACCTTGTGGCGAAGTCGCTGGCTTATTCCATTAGTGCGATCCACATGAATCCTCTGCTCTTCTCGGTCGCGGTCTTGATTGTTGGTCCCGTCCCTGGCGTAAAGCAAACGCAGGGGGCATGGAAGTACGACAGCACGAGGGACGAAATGACGGATGAGGTGCGTTTCCATATCTCGACCAACTCACGCGCTACTTCCAGTGGCCGTGGCGATCTGATAACAGGGACAATTGTTTGGAGGTGCAATCCAGCGGATGATCGGGCGGTTTTCATCATCTTGGACGCGTACTTCGGTGGCAACAGCGATGATCAAGTGCTCGTCGAAACTCGTTTCGATTCAGCGGTGTTGGACAGCGCTTGGTGGAACCTATCCGTCTCGAAGCGCGGGGTTTTCATGCCGAGGGAGGATATCTCAAGGTTCACTGACCGCGTCAAACGCAGTCGCCGTCTGCTCGTTCGAGTGACGGACCCTCTGGATGGAGAGGCGGTTACCTATTCCTTTAGCCTGGTCGGCTTCACGAATGCGTATCGCCGTCTTGAACCGAAGTGTCCGAGAGACGAGGGCCGAACTGGATCCGGGGACTCGTTACAGGACATCGAGAGCGTCAGCGACCAGTTGATTGCGCCTGCTTCGGATCAGGTTTTCATGGAATCGGTCGTCGAGGAGCGGCCAGAGATCCTTTCGGGTCCGCAGCTTAACTATCCCGATCTGTTGCGCCAGGCGGGCGTGCAGGGACGGGTGCTGGTGCAGGCGATCATCGATACGTCGGGCCGCGTCGAGCCCCAATCAGTGAAGATCATCCAGAGTCCGAACCCGGGCCTCGATCAGCCTGCCAAGAACTACGTATTGCGCGCTCTGTTTCGCCCAGGTCGCGTGCATGGTCGGGCCGTACGCGTGCTGCTCAACCTACCTATCGATTTCAAAATCAAGCGGAAATGATCTGCCCGATTTGCGGCGCTACAGCTTCCGGAGGTCATCAAATAGGGGACAGCACGGTTATCGTCTGTCCTCGCTGCGGAGGCTACCGGCTATCCGGCACAGTGATGACCGAATTCGAGAACGGACAGCTCAAAAAGCCTGATCCTGACAAATTCAAGGAACTCGTTACACGGAAGCGCGGAAAATCAACCGAGTATCCGGTGATCACGACGTACGACCTGGGGTAGAAACTCGAAACCCAACCACCCGGAACCCAATGTTGAAGCGTCTTGTCACCTTCGTCGTTCTGCTGATCGTCGATTCCATGGACGCTGCCTTCAGGTACTGGGAAGCGAGTGCGCGAACTCCGGCCAGGCGTCAGGCCAAGCGGTGGCACACGCATTTCGACGATCCTGTCTAGCAGACACTCTTCAGCTCACCAATCCCCTCTCGCTGGCCGTGTAGACCTTGCCGGGTAAGCTTGAGGTGTGACCGACTTCTGGTCTGCCGTCGTCAACGAGGCTTTCTGGGCCCAGTTTCTTCCAGACCTGGTGGCGACCCTTGTCGGCGCCTTCGTGGGCTTCTTTTTGGCGCTCCGAGTCGACCACGCACGGGAGCGGAGGAGCCGAGAGGCGCAGGAGGCAGCGCTTCTTCAGGCGGCTCGCGACGCGGTGAGCGCAAACCTCAAGCTGTTCGACCAGATCAAGCCAATCCTGGCGGCTGCGCCTCCAGTCCCGTCTTTCGAGATGGATATCGGGCTACTTGACGCTGCCGTGCCCCGACTCGCGGAACTGTCGTCAGACAGGGAGCTCCTCGCGCAGCTCGCCAGCTTCAGATTCCAATTGCACCACGTCAACAGGAAACTCGACCATCTGCTGCAAGTGTCGCTGTTCGGTGGCCTGCGAACAGGCTCTCTCGCGGAGGCCAACGAGGCAGTGCTCATGGCCGTGAGGGACGTCTCCGAATCGGTCATGGTCACGGTGCGACCGCTGCAGGAATCGAGTGAGCAGAAGCTTCTACCGCTACTCGCTGCGAGGATCAAGAAGCTTGAAGCGCGGCGTCCCTGGTGGATGCTTTTTAACCTAGGAGGGATGAACATGTCCGTGCCTCCTGTACGTAGCTGGTTTGCACTGGTCCGGCGTCTGTTCGTCTGGCTGGCACTGGCGAAGCCTCCCGTAGAGGAGAGACTCGAACGTGACAAACCCTCCGAATTGGAGTTCCGGCGCGTCCTAGTTGGAACGGCCGTCGGAGTCGTGGCTGGCTTTGTCGCCAACGCAATGATCTTCTCGGCGGAGGCGTTCTTTGATCGAAAGGTCCCGGAAGGGGTCTGGAATCTGGCCGTCGCCCTCCTCCTTGGCTCTTCGACATATGCACGCTTCCGCACTCACTTCGCGCTGCCTCACCCCGTCCCTTATGATCGCGCACTCGTCTGGTGTGATATCGGACTCCTTGGTGTCAGCAGCTTCGTACTGACCGCCACTCAGAAGGCCTTTGCCAGCCAGCTGTTCTGGCTTTCCGTTGCACTGTTAGCTCTCGACCTCATCCTACGGAACATCCTGCTAAGCGTCCGCCACAACTATCAAGTTGTCGTCGGCCAATGGTTCCTACTCGCTGGCCTGATCGCCGCACTCGTGGTCCGGTATGGGTGCTCCGGAAACGAGCAAATCGCGAAGTGGTTCGCATTCGGTGTAATTGCCTTGACGATCGTCCAACTACTGTGGGAGACATTGCGAGGAATGGCTGACCGTGGCACGTAGCCGCGTTCTTACGCACGATGGGAAGGACCCGGGGCGGGCCTGCCGATTCTCTGCGACGAGGGGCGGGCGACCGGGATGGGGAAACAAAGTTCGGCCCGCTCTCGGCTACCCTTCCGAAAATCTACGAAAATTCTGGCGGCTCGTACCACTACTTTTAGTCCCATGCGCTCACTTCCGCTCACCCAACTGATTCACGAGAACCTGTCCGTTGTCATGACCTTTGCGTTTTCCCGCCAGCCGCTTGAGGAGATGATACAGACCAGGTTCACGGGTGAATGGAAGTACCTGGGGAAAGCGCTGTTCGACATAGCCGAAACGCGAGCGCAACGGGCCTGCCTGGAATTCGCTGTCCTCTTGCGGTTGCTCGATGACGAGTACCCTATGTCGGCAGAGATGAAAGCCAGCGCTCCCGAGGGACTCGGCGATCTCATCACCAACAAAGAGACGAAGAAGCATCTCACGCTGCGCGACGTGTGCAACAAGATCATTCACGCAGCGAGCCTTACATGGGATTTTTCAAGACCGGGGTGGCCTGTCCTCGTTTGCGACCCTCAGGAGGGCCAAGACTGGAAGCGTGCTGAGATTCATTGGGTGCAGGTGGCAGCCGCGTGCGGCAACATCATGAGCTAGGTGCACTACTGAAGCCGTTCTTCGACTTGGGTTCGTCATCCAATCGCGGAGCGTACCGCCAGCCTAGCCTCTCTCTCTCCCGGACCTACCACCGCCGCTGTCATTGGTTGGCGCATCGCGGCGGGAGTTGTAGACTAAATCGGACATGCGCTCCCTTCGTCGCCGATACATCGCTCTCCTGGCCACGGCCATCTTGTCGGCCATGGGCGATCGGGAAGCGGTCGCACAGTGGGTGTGCGCGCCACCGCTGGAAGGTTCAACCACACCGTCCGGCTTCACGGCTCTTTATGTTGCCAGTCTGCGCCGTGCGAAGGCTGCTGTGGACATTGAACCTACCCAGGACGACACCTCCAAGAATCCGGCTGATTTGCTTTACGATTTCAGGGTTGCTGCTGGCGAATACGACTGCGCCGCCAGCTTGCTGCGTCATTCGATGCGCACCGCTAAGGACAGCAGCTTCTACAACAGCGCCTGGTGGGCAGCAGAGGCGTTTGAGGGCCTTGCCAGAGTCACCCGCGCCAAAGCTGACATGTTCAAGCGCGGGCTCGATGCCGTCGATCAGCCCGCCCTCAAGATGGGCTACGGCACGATGGCTGATAGCTTGGCCTCGCTTTCGCAAAAACAGCACGCTAACGGCGAGATGCTTCTCGTCGCCACTGCCGAAGCTGCGGCCGGGATCGTGACCTCCAACCCTGCGACGCATCGGCTCGAATTCATCAAGCTGACGACCATCGAAAGGGATTCGCTCGCCAAACTGTTGATGGTCACGTTTGGTGCTATGCTGGTCAGAAAGAACTGGCCCAAGGACGGTGCGGATTGGCCCACTGCCGCTGCATCGATGCTCTATGGCTACCTGACCGACCCAGCATGGAAGCCAAAGGAACGGTGGTGATGAACAGAGATCATGAACGCCGACAAACTTGGTGGACCAGCAACGGTGACGCACTCGTAGTATTGCCTCAGCGAAACACTAGGCGGCCCTTTTATCAGAATGACAGGCAATAGCACTGAGAGTTAGCAGGATGAGTCCTACTCGCGTTGGCTTTTCATGTTTGGCCTGAGTCGCGATCAGCCGTCCGCCGCGTGTTCTCCTCGATATCGAGCACCACTTCGACAATCTCGATCATCGCCCACTGGAAGAGACACACCATCGTACCAATCAACAGTGTCAGAAGACCAAATGCGACGTGGTTTCGGTCTGGAAGTCTCCACATCTGAAACGTTGCGATAATCGTTGCAATGGCGAAAAGAGCAACAAGAAACTTCAGAACGAATAGAACAATGCGTAGAGCGGGGTACTTCTCTTCAGATTCAGCGGACTGCGGTCTATGTAGAGATGTGAAGACCATGCGTTCTAGAATGCACGCAGCAAGGCGATCAGCAACCACTAGAGCAACCGGAGGGTTATACCTGCTTCCTCAAGCAGCGCGTGAGTTCGGTTGCGGAACTGTTCACGTTCCTTGTTCAGATCGAATACGTCGCGGGTTATTTGATCCTTCATCCATTCGCGCATATGAGCTTCACCGTTTAAACCACCAGGAGAAGCGAGGTAGCCGATTACGAACAGCGTGTTCTCTTTCTCTTTCTCGGAACCGGCTCGGATGCGAAGGAGTCTCGATACAAGAGCATCGGCATCTTTGCGAGCAGTTGAACCGGCTAGGTTAACTCCTTCAACCACGACCATTCCCGAATCGCTCTTAGCGGCCCGCAAAACGCTCTCCGTTGCATCATGATAAGCACGAACTTCCGTGCGCCCCTGAAGTTTGTTCGTGAGTGGTCCGAGAGCGATACTAATTGCCCCATCAATTCGCTTGAATTCAACAGCCAGCTTTCGGCGTGGCTGAACGACTGCGTCGAACAACGTATCTATTCCCATGTCGGGATGCGGAGTAGGCTCTAGAGCCTTGGGCGGATCAAGACGAACAGCCGATAACAGACGGTTTCTTGCAGCGTCCCAAAAGAGACTGTTAGTAGGCTTCAGGTCCTTGTGAGACCCGACATTCCGAGCGACTGCCCAACGATTAAGGTTCTGAACAACTGTATTAATGAGGAGCCGAAGGTGGTTGGGCAGGCCTCGGATACTCTCCTCATCCTGTAAAACTCTAACCTGATGCCAACCGCGCTCCGCGTCCCACGCTGCCACGCCGACCGGCATAGTCCGAATGCCTTGGTCGTCGAGCAGGAGGCGAATAACGGAGAAGCCTCGTTCGATGTGCTTCTTTTCAGTACTCATAACTTCAGCTTGCCTTTGTTCTCCTGTCCGAGTTCGCAAATACTACGCCAGTGGCCCCGACGGGCGAGATCAGTAAGCCCGTCAAGCCTCGCCGTCAGGTAGTGGGCAAGAGAGTCCGGCTCAATCTCCGCCCCCTCATACCACTCCGCATGAGGCGTGTTCACGGCATCCAGAATCGCACCCCTCTGCACCTCGATGACGTGTAGTTCCTCATCCACGAATTCGGGAGGCCGCTCCATCAGGAGTTGCTCCATCACCTGATACGAATGCGCATACCGCTTTCCGTGGTTCGTGTCGAGGCAGTTCTTATCGCAAATGCAGGCGGGACCACCGAAGCCGTTACTCTGGTCGATGGCGACCAATCGAGGAGGAAGGACGGGATCGGTAACAAGCAAGAGGTTACCCTCCGTCAGCCTGTCCGCATTACCCGTCAACTCATCAATCAGGAATATACGGAAAACGTGTTCAGGTTGCCCAGCCTGATCGAGTTGTTCACGGCTGAACCCCTCATCAAGCCCTACTCCCTGGAGAAAGCGCGTGCCCCAATGTCGCCCGGCCCTGATTGGAGGGTCATAGCCACCTTGAACGGACAGGTCAGCCGCAAACCGCACCGACATGTTCACACAGAACGGCTCAGCGACATGCAAGCCGCACGTCGAAAGGATGCTCCAACTGACGGCTTCTGAGACTGCCACGCCAGCGAGTTTCCTCTTGTTGATCGGTTTGACGCGAACAACAATGTCGGGACCGCTGCCTTCTCGACACCGAAGGTCAATCGGCCAGCAGGACGCCTCCCGAATGGGTTGCTCACTGATTGCGGCGACGGCTTCAACCGACCTTAGCATCTGGCAGTCAATCCCCGTTCAACGCGGACGGGGACGTTATGGCAGCGAGGCACGGGCTGGCAAGGCCCTGGACTACGATCTTAAGTTGAGCAGAGAGAGGGGAGCCCGGTGTAGCGATGACCAAAACCCTACCTAATGAAGGCAGCACGACGCTCGATCAAGTCGCTGAGGCTGTTGCTGCCGCTCCGAGTTTGCTCGGCATCGAAGACACGGCTGAGCTTCGATCAGTTCTCGTTCCGATAGGCGAAAACAAATTCGTCAGCTTCGTTTCCGTTCTGCGAGTAGGCTGGCCCTGCCAACTCAAGGAGCCGATTGTCCGTGAGGCCGGAGGAATCATTCTCGTAGCCGTACCCTTCAAGGCTTCAGAAATGCACAGCAAGCAGCATCTCATAGAGGCGCTTAACGGCTGGCGTCCGTTCGGTCGCTATGAGACATCTCTCACGTTTCACGACAACGTGAACATCTACAGGTTTACCAGCTACAACGATTTCAGCGACACACCGGTTTGGACGCTGCAACTGTCTGAGCTATCAACCACGTCGCTCAGTCATCGAATGCGGCCCGGCCCCTTCATGCATCCCGACAGTCGGTTCTTTGCGGAAGACGTTGGAGACGCTTTGAGGCAGTGGATCGGCGACCCGAATTTGAGCGACCCACCGAGTCCCGGCATCTACAAGTTATTCCTCCGAGATCGGAGAGCATGGCTTAAGAACCTCAGCGTCAACGATGACAACGAGCTTTCCGTCGAGGTGGAGCGGACTGCAAAGTCTGAAGTCATGCTGACACTCA
The DNA here is from genome assembly GCA_044869265.1 of Gemmatimonadales bacterium. Lineage (GTDB taxonomy): Bacteria > Gemmatimonadota > Gemmatimonadetes > Gemmatimonadales > GWC2-71-9 > 20CM-2-65-7. Next base: position 146,628 of record JBIOXD010000078.1, on the reverse strand, counting down.
GCACGACCGAGCTAGATGGTAAGAAGACCGTAACGACTCAAGAGCTTCCTGATGCGTCGTTCTCGAAGACTGTTCCGATTCCCTTAACTGAGATTCGTGTTTATCTGACAGACCGCACGGGCAAGTCATACGATGACTACAGAGAGAACACCCTGTTTCGAGATCGAAGAAGGCCGTGGTCACTTCTCAACCCACGTCCAGCGACAGACCCGGAGTATCAGGAACTGCGCGATGCTTTGGACAAGGGCGAAAGTGAGACCGTCGAATTCAAAGAGTGGCTGCCTGTGGACAGGGAAAAGCCGAAATCCAAGGAGCTACTCAAGACAGCAACCGCATTCGCAAACGCTCTCGGCGGTGTCATCTACGTTGGCGTAACAGATGACTGCAACGTAGCCGGATGCGCTAAGCAGCTTCGCAAGGAATTCACCAACGCGACCACGACCGACCTTGAGGAGCTTAGAAAGGAATACGCTCACACGCTTGGTAGAATCCTGAATGAGGGGATTTCCCCCGCGCCTGCTCATGTGATCGGATGGATAAACCACGCGGGCATTCCAATTCTTCGGGTCGGAATTCAGTCAAAAGGCGTGCTTCACTACGTGGTCGAAGATCGAGGCATCTACATTCGGAGAGGAGCCAGCGATAGGCTGGCCACACCTGTTGAGATCGAAGCTCTGTCCGCTCGGAAGCAACCGAGAAAAAGCGGAATCTTTCAGCGTCCCTAATGCTGCGATTCTCTCGTTCACCCGCCTGATGCGCTTCCTCAGCGGTCGCGTACGTCGTCAGGCCCCACCTAGCATCATACTGACTGGAGGGAAACTTCCCGTCGATCATGTACGCCCAACGTCCTGGCCTTACTTCAACAATGGAGATCGTCACGAGACCGAATCTAAGACGCGATCGTGTGACTTGCCGCACCACTCGCCCGCCTAAGGAGGCGTAGCAATGGCTGAAACCGTCACTCTGGGCCGTGAGGTAGTCACGGTTGCCGACACCGGCACGATGACTTGTTCGTGCGGACCTGGCCCTTTTTGCTCGCATATAGAAGCCGTTGCGTCGGGTGACTCCGCCGCGTTTCCACCAGGGGCACTCACCAAAGCACTCAAGCTCATTGATCCAAATTTCAGGATTCAGGTTCTCACAAAGCTTCTGGATAAAGAGAAGGACTCAAAGAAGCGTGAGGCGCTGGAAGCCGGCATAGCTCATTTACTCAAGCAGCTTGGTCGATAGCAGTTGCCCGCCTAGGAAGGCGTAGCAGACTGTGGGGACAAGCAGTGGGACTCACACTCGAAATCGCTTGATATCGCTTGAACAACTTAGGACGGCTTGTACCCGATCAGCGGGGAGAATCAACGAGTTAGCACGAGGGGTGACGAGTGATGCCAAGCTAGGAACGCATTTTCAGTCCGCTGCTCTACCAACTGAGCTACCTGGCCGAGCTTATGCAGCAGAAGAACTTAGCGGGCTGCCTGATGCGGTGGGAGTGCCACGGTTTACTTCGGTCGAGACCGACAAACGAGCGTCATCACCAATCGCACCTTGGTTCCCTTCGTCGCCGTCCCGACGATCTTGAGGCTGTCGGTGCCGCCGGCCGTCACCCGGGTCACCGTCCCCGGCTCGTCGTACTGCGGCTGTTTGGCGCGGACGACCAGAGCCGGCGGTTGTCCGACGCGCGGCGTGTTCACGTTCACGCTCAGGTAGAAGCTCGGCCTCGTCGTGCCGCTGGCGAGGGTATCGGCGTCGAACGTCACCGAGCTCACTTCCAGCGGAGTCCCGGACGGATCGTCGGGGAACTCCACAGCGAAGGACTGCTTCCGGTGCGGCATCCCGTAATCCGCCAGCCCGCACTTGGTGGAGGTCCCTGAGGATCGGTAGACGCCGTTCAAAGGCGGGTCGTTTGAGACCGTGAGGGTCACCTCGGTAGGACGCAGCATAGTGCTGTCGGGCGCCTGCGCCTGCGCTCCGGTGAGGACTCCACCTGCCAGGAGCGCCGCGATCCCGGTGCCGGCCGATCTCACACTCAACATGTGTCCCCCGTGCTCGTTCGCCGCGGTTTGCCCGCACTGGCCCGCAGCCGTGACCCTACAGCCTAAGGCGTGATTGTCAACCGAGCAAAGCCTAGGGACGAACCACGACCTGTCCTCGAGACATCACAAACTTGACCTTCTGATACGCCGTCACGTCCTCGCGCGGATCCGTCTCGAGGGCGACGAGATCGGCGACCATTCCCTGGCCGATCTGGCCGAGTGAGTCCAGGCCGAACGCCCGTGCGGCGTTGACAGTCGCCGAGCGCAGGAGCTCGGCGAGTGGCACGCCTGCCTCGTACATCGCGACGAATTCCCGCGCATTCTGGCCGTGCGGCAGCACTCCACCGTCAGTCCCGAAAACCAGTCGGACTCGTGCCCGCTCGGCCAGGCCAACCGACTCGACGAGCGCGCGACCAGCGGCACCAGACGTTCCCGCAGTCAACGAAGCGAGCGTGGGGATCATGAAGATCGATCGCGTGCGCAGCAGCAACGCTGTGGCACTATCGAGATACGCGGTGTGAGCAAGTCCGTCGATCCCCGCCGCCACGCCCGCCCGCACGCCGCCACGCGAGATGTCATGCGCAATGACCCGCCGCTTGCCCGCATGCGCCTCATCGACCGTCGCTTTCAGTGTGCTGTCCGGCAACTCGTAGTCGCTCGGCTGCGCGTATGCGTCCGCGGGCCATCCCGTGACGCAGACTTTAATGAAGTTCGCGCCCGCTGCGATATTCTCGCGCACGCGGCGGCGGAAGCCTTCAGCGCCACCGGCGATCCCGATCCCGCCGAACTCGCAGACGCCGTCCTTGCGCCCCACCCAGATACCCGCCGCGTACACGCGCGGGCCGGGAATTTCCCCCGCGTTGATCGAGTCGCGGATGCGGAGCAGGCGCGTCGTGCGGGCACCCAGGTCGATCACGGTGGTGAAGCCCGCGCGCAAATCGGCGAGCGCGTTCGCACGGACGGGCCCGCCGATCGCGAGATGCACGTGCGCGTCGATTAACCCGGGAATGACGGTAGCGGTCGATAGATCGTAGACCGTCGCGCCGGGCGGGATCGCGACGTTCGGACCCATCGCGCCGATCCGGCCGCTCTGAACCAGAATGATCTGGTTCAACGACGCACTGGCGGTCGCGGGATCGAGCACGCGGCCGGCGCGGATTGCGATGACTTGCGAAGCGAGCACTACAGCGAGCAATGGAGTCATGGTGCGTAAGATCGTACGACGCGCACTGTGAACAACCAGATGCTGGCGGAAGGCCGGACGCATCGCTGACGCGGGACTCCTCTGAATCCTGACTCCTGACTCCCGACTCCTAGAAAGCTTCTCCCACCGAGAAATACAGCAGCCCACCATCACGTCCCCACGCGTAATCGAGGCGCATATGCATCGGATACTTCTTCGTGAGCTGGTATCTGAGACCTGCTCCACCCGCGGGGAGCAGCACCGCCTGGAAGATGTCCCCGGCGGTTGGTGCCACCTGCCCAAACCCGCCGAAGACGACGGCACCCCCGCGCCCCCTATGACCGCGCAGCTCCGCCTGCACGACATTCCCGACGTGATCGCGATACCGCCCCTGGGTGTAGCCCCGCATCGTGTAACGGCCCGATCCGAGCGAGCACAGACCGTAGAACGGCGCGTCTCCCGGTGCCGAGCAGGCGTTGATGTTCGTCGCGAGCACGAGGTCGCGTCCGCGCAGACCGTTGTACCACGACCACGCGAGCTGGTAGCGCTGGAAGGTGCCGGACTCCCCGGTGGTCGTGGAGAAGAATCGCGCTTTCAGCTCCGCGAGCGATCCGCGCGCGGGCCAGTAATCGTTGTCGCGCGTGTCGTATTCCCCCTGCAACCCCGGCGCAAGGAGCTGCGCTCGGGATTGGTCGGGCACGGGAGGCAGGCTCGGCTCCAGAGAATCCCGCAGCTCGATTGTCGTCTGCAGAAAGATCACGGAGGCGCCGAGATACACGTTGGGGACGACGCGACGCAGCAGGACGCCGGCAGTCATGAAAAACGTTTGATCGAGGGGCACCGATCGTCCGCTTTCTCCCGCGTCGATGCCGATTCCGTAAAAGTCGTAGCGCAGGTTCAGGTAGTTTGCCATGCCGCGCGCGCGCCACGCATCACGCTTGAACCGCGCCACCTCGATCGCCATGACCCCCCACGAGCCGTTCACACTCGCCATGGCGCCCACGGCGCCGGTCGATGGCTTCAGCGTGGTGTCGGGGTCGAAGCGGTGAATGAGGCCCACCATCAGCACCCCGCCCCAGCCGATCTGCGAATTGTGAAACGGTATCGGCGCGACGAGCGGCGTGACGCCTTTGCCGCCGCTGCGGCGACTGCTGCCCGGTACGGCTTCGGCGGTGGGATCGATCGAGGGAACGTCGACGACCGTGGGATCGATCACGGGCGGAGATGACCCTTGAACGAATCCGGTCACCAGGGTTGCGGACAGCAGAGTAATGAGCACGCGGAACGAGGCGCCATGAGTCGATTTGGGGGGAGTTGCATCTTGGTGCTATGGGCTGTCGATTCTCCGCCCATGGCGCGAGTCGCTCCACGGCAGTTTCCGAACCTCACCGTGTTGTCGCATCCGCTGATTCAGCACAAGCTCACGATTTTGCGCGACAAGAAAACGAGCACGCGCGACTTCAAGCAGCTCGTGAACGAGATCGCGATGCTGATGGCCTATGAGGTGACCAAGGACCTGCCGCTCGAGCCAGTGGAAATCGAAACGCCGCTCGAGAAAACGTCCGGCAGCCAGGTGGCCGGCAAGAAGCTGACGCTCGTGCCGATCCTCCGCGCCGGACTCGGCATGGTGGACGGCATCTCGCAGCTCATCCCGTCAGCGCGAGTCGGGCACATCGGGCTCTACCGCGATCACGCCACCCTGCGGCCCGTGGACTACTACTTCAAAATCCCTTCTGGCGAGGCCGATCGCGCGTTCTTCCTCCTCGACCCGATGCTCGCAACCGGGGGATCCGCCGTCGCCGCCGTCAGTGCCCTCACGCGGGCGGGCGCGCAGAAAGTGCGATTCCTCTGCCTGGTCGCGGCGCCGGAGGGGGTGAAAGCCATGCTGGACGCCCACCCCACGGTCCCGGTGTATGCGGCAGCCCTGGACCGCCAGCTCAATGCGAAGGGCTATATCCTGCCTGGCCTGGGGGATGCTGGAGATCGACTGTTCGGCACCCGCTAAGGGCGGTGTCATGTGCCAGGTGTCAGACCTGACACCCCGACACCTGACACCTGCCTCATACGTAACCCTTTTGTCGTCCCCCGTGTCCCATAAGTAGTTACGAGCCCAGTCCGTCACCTCGGAGCGCCGTGGACGAATCAACGCTAATTGCCCGCGTCCGCGCCGGGGATAGCGTCGCAGAGCGCGCGCTGTATGACGCGCATGTGGACCGGGTGTACCGCCTGGCGTTTCGGCTCGCGGGCGACGACGCCCTCGCGCAGGATTTCACCCAGGAGACGTTCATCCGGGCCTTCGACCGGCTCGGCTCGTTCCGCGGCGATGCCGCATTTTCGACCTGGCTGCACACGATCACGACGACGGTCGTGTTGAATGGACTGCGCAAGGTCAAGCGATTCCGGCAGCGAGAGGCGGACATCGACGATGCACATGAGATCGGCACGATGCAGCGGCATGCAGAACCGGATTTGAAGGCGCGACTCAAGAAAGCGATCGATGAACTGCCGGAAGGATATCGCACAGTGTTCGTGATGCACGACGTCGAGGGCTACACGCACGAAGAGATCGGCGCCGCTTTGGGCGTCGAGACCGGCACCTCGAAAGCCCAGCTGTCGCGCGCGCGCGCCAAGCTGCGCATCGCGCTCGCAGACTTCGCAGGAGAATGGACGGCATGATGGACCAGCACGAAGACCCAAAGTTCGAGCAGTGGCTGAAGGACGTGGCACGCACCACGTACCACGCACCACGCACCACGCCCCGCGACGAGATGTGGAAGCGAATCGAGGCGGCGCGGCGCACCAAGCATGTCATTGAGCTGCGGCCGTGGATGCGCTGGGCCGTCGCCGCCGCCGCGGTGCTGGCGCTGGGCATCGGCATCGGCCGCTGGACGGCGGGTCCAGTGGGACCGTCCCCCGACTCTGGCGCTACGCGGGTCGCGATCGAGATCGACTCCCTGGCCGACCAGGCGTACGAGGTCGCCGCGACGCAATACCTCTCGCGCACCGAGACGTTTCTGACTGCGTTCCGGGCGGATGCCAATCGCTCAGCGAACACTGCACGGTTAGCGCGCCAGGCGCGGGACCTGCTCACCACGACGCAGTTGATGCTCGATTCACCAGCGGCCAACGATCCGCGGTTGCGTTCGCTGCTGGAGGATCTGGAGCTCGTGCTGACGCAGATCTCTCTGCTCAATCCCCTGGAGAATGGTCGCGACCGCGATCTCATTACTGACGGCATGAACCAATCGAACGTGTTGCCCAAGCTACGCTCGGCGATTCCGGCCGGACCCGTACCGGTGCGCACACAAGGAGCACTCTGATGTTGTCCGGCTTGTCCCTGTTGCTCGCCGTTACCACGCTGGCGCAGGACTCGGTGGCGCGCGCGCCGTCCGCCCGACGGCAGCGGCGTGCTCCGATCGTGACGCCCGCGCCGATGACCATCGAGCCTTGGACTGCGATCGCGCCCATGGTGTTGGACGCAATCCCGGCGCTTGAGGGGATTCCCAACGCGATCGCGCCGATGACGCTCGTGATTCCAGATTTGCAAGCCGCGACCGCCGCCACTGCCGCGCTCGCGGTGACGGCGCCACACCTCGAGATGGCGCTCACGGGGGCGATCGCCCCACTCGCGGTAGCGGCGCCAGACCTCGAAATGGCGCTCACAGCGATCGCCCCGCTCACAGCCGGCGCTGACTTCTCTGATGACGAATCATGGGATGAGATCGACGTGCAGGAGCCTGGGGATTCGTTGTACCGGGCAGCCAGAACGGCGCTCAATAACAACCGCTATACGGAAGCCGCGGCCACTTTTGGAAGAGTCGTGTCCCGCTACCCGAGCTCGGCGCGAGCGCCGGACGCGATGTACTACCAGGCGTACGCGTTGTATCGGACCGGTGACACCAAGAACCTGCAGACGGCGGTGGGCGTGTTGAACCAGCGACGCCGCTCCTATCCGAACGCGGGCGTGCGCGATGCCAACAATCTGGCCGCACGCATCGACGGCGAGTTGGCGCGGCGCGGTGACAACGCGGCCGCCGAGCGCAATCAGGCGCGAGCCGACTCCGCACGCACGCGAGGCAACGCGAGACGCGAGCGTGAGCGGGACCGTGACAGCGACGCACCACCCGGCTGTGAAGGCTATGGCGACGACGACCCGCGCATGATCGCGTTGAGCGCATTGCAGCAGATGAACGGCGAAAGCGCAATCCCCATTCTGCGGGATGTCCTCAAGCGTCGTGATCCATGCTCCGAGATCATGCGCCGCAAGGCAGTCTTCATTGTGTCGCAGAAGCGGACCGATGAGACGTCGCGGATTCTCCTGGACGCGGTGCGCCAGGACCCGGACCAGGAGGTGCGCGAGCAGGCGGTATTCTGGCTGTCGCAGGTGCCCGGTGAGGAAACCGTTGCGGCCCTGGATTCCATTCTCCAGGACCCAAGAACGGATCCGCAGATCCAGGAGAAGGCGATTTTCGCGCTGTCGCAGCATCGCAGCCCGCGCGCCGCCGCGATTCTCTGCAGCTATTCCGGCCGTCGTGATCGGCCCGCTGAGCTGCGCGAGAAGTCGATCTTCTGGCTCGGGCAGCGTCGATCAGCGGAGAATCAACAGTGCCTGAGAGATCTCTACAAGAACCTGGAGAACGATGATCTAAAGGAGAAGGTGATCTTCTCGCTGTCGCAGATGGGCGGCGCCGACAACTACCGCTGGTTGATGGACATCGCGCTCGACCCGAAAGAGAACATCGAGCTCCGGAAGAAGGCCCTGTACTGGGCGGGCCAGGGTCGGAGCGTGGACATCGATGACCTCGTCCGCCTGTACGACAGCATGAATGACCGGGAAATGAAGGAGCAGCTCATTTTCGTGTACTCGCAGCGCCGTGAAGAGGCCGCGACCGAGAAACTGTGTCAGATCGGCAAGAACGATCCCGACAGAGAGCTCCGCAAGAAAGCCATCTTCTGGCTCGGGCAGTCGCGGAGCCAGCGCGCGATCCAGTGCCTTCAGGAGCTGATCAACCAATGAATAACTGGGCTTGGGGCTTGGGGCCTGGGGCCTGGGGCCTCGTGAGTACTGCGTGGTTGCTGCCGCTGGCGGCCGCCGCGCAGACGCAGACGCTCGAAAAACGTGTAGCTGCTGCACCGGATGGATCGGTGCGGTTCAGCTTCGCCGCTCAGCCCGGGGTCTATGGCGATGGTCGCAACTCGATCAGCTGGGGCTGCAGGGACGGCGACTGCCGCCATCGGCACACCAGCGATTGGAAAGAGTACCGCGATGAGTGGACTGAGCCGTGCGATTCCGGTCCGGTCCGCGTGGCGCTCACGAAAAGCGGTGGCCGTATCACCAACCTGCGGGTCTATGTGGGCGGCGAGTGGCGCCCCAGTACAACGGCCACGGACCTCGGTACGGTCGGTACCAAGGACGCAACCAGCTACCTGCTCGGATTGGCCGCGCGCGTTGACTCGCGAATAAGCGAGAAAGCGATCTTTCCGGCCGTGCTGGCGGACAGTGTCACGATCTGGCCCGACCTCCTGAAGCTCGCCAAAAACGACCAGGTCTCACGGAAGGTGCGTCGGTCGGCGGTGTTTTGGCTGGGCCAGGCTGCGGGAGACGCCGCGACCAAAGGCCTGACGGATCTCGTCGATGACGGCAATCAGGATCGGGAAGTGCGCGAGTCGGCCGTATTCGCGTTGTCGCAGCGTCCCCGCGACGAAGGCGTGCCGGTGCTGATCAGAATTGCGAGGGACAACAAGGATCCCGAGCTGCGCCGCAAGGCAATCTTCTGGCTTGGTCAGTCCGATGATCCGCGCGCGCTGTCCCTGTTCGAGGAGTTGCTGACGAAACCGTAATTGGGCTTGGGGCCTAGGGCCTGGGGCCTAGTGTGGGCTTGGGGCCTGGGGCTTGGGGAGTCCCTAGGCCCCAGGCCCTAGGCCCCAGGCCCGTAGTATTTTAGCCCATGCCATTCTGGACGGGACGGCGTGCTCTCTCGGGTTTCCTCCTAGCGGTCGTTCTGCTCGCTGCCGGATGGGCGGCCGTCGTCGTGGCCGTCGCGGTGCACGCAGCGCGCGACCAATCGACGAGGGGTGGAGCCGATGCGATCGTCGTCCTGGGCGCCGCTCAGTACAACGGTCGGCCGTCGCCCGTTTTTCGTGCCCGCCTCGACCACGCCGCCACCTTGTATCAACGCGGGCTCGCGCCCGTCGTGATGGTCACGGGGGGTGTCGGCGCGCGGGATACGCTCAACGAAGCCAACGTCGGGCGCGATTATCTCCTCCGCCTAGGCCTCCCTGGGGACGCGGTGTTACCACTTGCCGCGGGACACGATACCTACTCGTCTCTCAAGCAGGTAAAACGCTGGTTTGAAGGCCGGGGGAGCCGTCGAGTGCTCCTCGTGAGTGACGGCTTTCACATGCTGCGGCTGGAAATCATTGCCGAGCGCCTTGGTTTGACACCCTACACTTCTCCGGCTCCGGGCTCACCAATCCACGCCAGTGTACGACGCAACACGGGCTACCTCTTTGCCGAAGGCATCAAAGTGCCGATTACCTGGCTATTCCAGCGTTAGGGGGGCGGATGCAACTCGGAACTAGACGAGTCTATAAGGGCAGGGTCGTCGACCTCGACGTAGATACCGTCCAGTTCCCTGATGGATCGACGGGCCAACTCGAAATGATCCGCCACCCCGGCGCCGCCGCCGTACTCCCCTTTGCCTCAGATCCCCGCGGTCCCGACCCCACGATCCTGCTCATCAAGCAGTACCGCTACGCGACGAACGGCCCCCTCATCGAGATACCCGCCGGCCGGCTGGATCAGGGCGAGGACCCCAAGGCGTGTGCGGAGCGGGAGCTCCTTGAGGAGGTAGGTGTGAAAGCCGGACGCGTCGAGCGTCTTACTACTATATGGACGACGCCTGGATTCACCGACGAGCGGATTCACCTCTTCTGGGCTGCGGATTTGACGGAAGACAAGCATGCCCGCGAGCCAGACGAGTTCATCGAGGTTACTCCCACGCCGCTCTCGGAGGCGTTAACGCTCATCCGGGACGGGGGTATAAGGGATGCGAAGACGGTCCTCTGCATTCTCTTCGTCGCCGGTTTCGTTCTGGAGCATTAGTCCACTCCCTCCTCGGATCTAGATCCAATGTGGAATTGGATCTAGATCAAATGTGGAATTGTGCTGTCCGTGCGGTCGGACAATAATTCTGCGTTCGCAGCTCGCTGCGACTCGCAAGTTGTTGAGTTCCAATGTGTTAGTACCAGAACCGGGGAGGCACGATTCGTGCCCAGTCTTCGTAAAGCGAGCCACCACAGGCTCTTCCGTGTTCCCGTTCGCAACGTGAGGGGACGTATGCAGACGACACTGAAGCCTTTCACACCTGCTCCCCCGGTCGAATCGCCGCGCGCGATTCAGCGCGAGGCGTTGCACGAGCTGGACGATGGTCAAGTTGTAATGCGGCATTTGGTTGGCGAACCTCAAGCGTTTGGCACCCTAGTCGACCGGTACCAGATGCGGCTCCTCAACTTCGTGAATCGCACGATCGGGGACCGTGAACGCGCCGAGGACCTGGTCCAGGAAGTCTTCATCCGGGTCTTCCGCCACCTGCATCGGTTCGATCAAACAAAGAAGTTCTCGACTTGGATCTATACAATCGCGTCGAACCTGGCCAAAAACGAGCTCCGCAATCGGAGCCGGAACCCCTTGGTCCTGTTCCAAGCGATCAAGAAGAATTGGGAAGCGGACCATCGGCCTCTGCAGTTCGAGGACCCGACGGCTCGCCCAGACGATCTGTATCGCAAGCGCTTTCTCAAGGATGCGGTGGATCAGTGCGTTCAGCGCCTGCCTGAGCACCACCGGGAGGTGTTCGTGCTCCGGGAGCTCGAAGGGAAGAGCTACCAGGAGATCGCCGAGATCACCGGATGTAACCTGGGGACGGTCAAAAGTCGCTTGAATAGGGCGCGCAACAGTTTCGCCCAGCTTATCGGCCCCATCCTGGTTTAGCATAGGCCCCCGCCCCCCCCTGCCCGTACCCCGGCTGCGGAACACGAGCGGCCGGGGGTTGTACATTTCACCGTTATGCTGTGCTCCGAGTTCCTCGAGCGGCACTCCGACTTCCGGGACGGCCTGATTACTCCACCCCGCGAGTTTCGGCGTTTCGCGCGACATATCGCACACTGTGAGTCATGTCGACGTTATGACGCGACCGTCAGCCAGGCCGTCAAAGTTCTCCATTCTGCCTCTGCCATCTCACCGTCACCCGATTTCCGCGAGCGCCTCGATGCGCGACTGGAGCGTGAGCGTCGTCAACGAGCGATCCCCCCAGCGCGCGCGGGCATACCGGCCGCGTTACTGCTGGTCGCTGGTGTTGCCCTGTTCGTAATCGAATTGGGTCGAGGGCCGGGCGCCGACACCGCGCAGTTGCTCCCGCCGGCCGCATTTCCAAAACCGGTAGCAAATGCCGGTTTGCCCTTTGTCTCGTTTCAGGATCCACGTGCCAGTGTCGTGAACGGGAATCCGTATCCGTACGGAACGGCGCTCGTAGAACCCGCCACAATCACCTTCCAGCCCGCAACTTCGGGCCGCTAGCGATCTTTCGACCTTTCTCATGGCACAGGCGGGCGGTAACTTGCCACCTGTATGCCGGCGCTCACGCTTGATGCGCTTCTGCGCAACCTCAAAAAGGGCGTCCTCGAGCCAGTTTATCTCCTCCATGGTGATGAAGAGGTCCTGAAGGACGAGGCGCTGCGCCAGCTCGTGGACGCCGCGATCGGGGAGGGGGGCGACGCCACTCGGGACTTTAGCCTCGATACGCGCTTCGCAGCCGACCTGACGCCTGAACAGTTCCACGCGCTCGTGAACACGCCACCCATGCTGGCGGCGCGGCGCGCGGTGGTGGTGCGAGGGATGGACCAGGTCGGCAAGCGCAAGACGAAGCTGCGCGACGAGGTGGTGCGCTACCTCGATGCCCCCAATCCGACCACCGTCCTCGCGCTCGTTTTTGGCGCCGGCGAGGAACCCGATGCCGAACTGCTGCGCGCTTCTACGCCGGTGGACCTGGAGCCCCTCGCTCCGGAACGGGTCCCCCGCTGGGTACAGCATCGGGCCGGCATCCTGGGGCTGACCCTCGAACCCGAGGCCACGACGCTGCTGATCGGCGCCGTTGGAAACGACTTGAGCACGCTTGCGCGCGAGCTCGAAAAACTGGCGTCGCTGACGGCGGACACCCATCGCTCTGCGACCGCCGCGGACGTGACGGGGCTCGTAGGCGTCCGGCACGGTGAGACGGTATATGACCTGGTGGAGGCCGCGGTATCGCGACGCGTCGCTCGCGCCGCGCAACTGGTCGAGCCCGTTCTGGGGCAGGCCGCCATGAGCGGGGTGAAAATCGTCTCGCTGCTCGGCACACATCTCGTCGGTACGGCGGTGGCGCGCGTGGAACGTGATCGCGGCACGCGGCGACTTCCCGAGGCGATATTCCGTCATCTGATTTCGACTCGACCCTACGGCTTGCGCAATTGGAAGGACGAAGCAGCGCGTTGGAGCGAGTGGAGCGCTCTCTGGACGCCGGAGGAGCTGCGCGCCGCGCTGAAGGCGGCCCTCGCCGCCGACATTGCGTTGAAAACGGCGACCATCAGCGACGAGAAAGGGATTGTCGCCCAACTAGTGCTTGGATTTGCGCCCATGAAACGAGAGGCCGCTTGACTGTCGGACGGTTGGACCGTTGGGCCGTTGGGCTGCTCGCCGTCTTGGCGATCAGTCCGGCCGTCCGACTGTCCGCACAGTCCGACGCACGTCTTGCGGAAGCACTGCGACTCGCGCAGTCCGGTCAGGCCGACTCTGGGCGCGCGATCGTGCGCCGCCTGCTCGCCAGATTGCCGCCGTCCGATTCGCTGTACCCCGAGGCCCTGCTCACGGCCGCGAAGATCGCGCCTGACGCCCAAACCGTCTCTTCGAATCTCAATCGCATCGTGCTCGACTATGGATCGAGCCCGTGGGCCGATGACGCGTTGCTGTTGCTGACCCAACTGCACTTCGCGCAGCGCGACGCCGCGCAAACAATTCAGGTCGCCGAGCGCCTGAATCGCGATTATCCCGATTCCCCGTTCCGGGCCCGCGCGAGCTTCTTCGGGGCGCGCGCCTACTTCGAGCTCAAGAACGAGATGCGCGGCTGCGAACTGATTCAACAGGCGCTCGATGGCGCGGGCGACGACGTCGAATTCAAGAACCAGGTGAGTTTCTACGCCGCGCGCTGCAATGGTCCCGCCGCAACGGCCGCATCGCCGCCTCCCCCGGGAGGCGATACCGGACGGGCGGGCGGAGGGGGCCAGCGTCTCTATGCGGTCCAGGTGCTCGCGGTAAAGAGCGCCGCGCAGGTCGATGACATGCTGACGCGACTCAAAGTGATGGGCTTTCAGGATGCGCGCGTGGTCCGCGACTCGACCGGCTTCTTCAAAGTGCGTGTCGGCCGGTATGCCTCGCGTGACGAGGCGCAGCGCGTGCAACAACGTCTGAAGACGAGAGTCGGCGGCCAACCGTTCGTCGTGGACGAACCGTGACGGGCAAGGTAGTCACCGACACGCCGGTCATGCAGCAGTATCGCGACATCAAGGCCCGGCATCCGCAGACGATCCTGTTTTTCCGCATGGGAGACTTCTACGAGATGTTCGAGGACGATGCCAAGCTCGCCGCGCGAGAGCTTGGCCTGACGCTGACTTCACGCAACAACGGCGGTGCGGCCGAAGTCCCGCTCGCGGGCGTGCCGGTCAAAGCAGCTACCGAGTACCTGCGCCGTCTCATCGCCAACGGACATCGCGTTGCGATCTGCGAACAGATCGAAGATCCCAAGCTCGCTAAAGGCGTGGTGCGGCGGGCAGTCGTCGAAACGGTCACGCCGGGCACCGTGCTGACGGAAGACTGGCTGGCCAAGAACCGCAATAACTACCTGGTCGCTGTCGACCCGCGCGGAGCGGACGCCGGCATCGCGACGTTGGACGTCACTACCGGGGAGCTGGTGCTCGAGGTGGTGCCGGCCAGCGACGTCGACTTGACGCTCGGCCGTTACGAGCCGCGCGAGATCGTCCTGCCGGCAGAAGCCGCGGTCTCGGCCGTCCCGGCCGTCTCGGCACCGGCGGCAACGGTGACGCCACGCGAGGCCTGGGAGTTCGATCCTGAGCTGGCGCGTGAAGATCTGATGCGGACCTACGGCGTGGCGTCACTCGACGGGCTTGGCGTGGCCGGGGAAGACCGGCCGGCGATCGGTGCCGCCGGCGCGCTGCTGCGCTATGCGCGCGAGTTGAAACCCGGCGGCCTTCCGCATCTCGCCCATCCAAAAGTCCTGCGCCGGGGCGATGTCCTCCCGCTCGACGAGATGACACGCCGCAATCTCGAGCTGGTGGAGCCGCTGCGGGCGGGCGTCGAAGGCGGCACGCTGCTCGACGTCGTAGACCGCACGCTGACAGCGATGGGCGGCCGGCTGCTGCGCCGTTGGCTGCTCGCTCCGCTCGTCGACCCCGCGGCGATCAATGCGCGCTTGGATGCGGTAGAGGTTCTGGTGCGTGATGCCCGCGGTCGCGAACGACTGCGCGAAGCCCTCGATGGCGTGCGTGACCTCGAGCGCCTCGCCGGCCGGGCGGCGCTGGGCCGGGCCAACCCCCGAGAGATGGGCGCGCTACGTGACTCGATTCGGCGGCTCCCGGATGTCGCTGGGGCCTGCGGCGGTCTCGAGGGACGAGAACGCTCTGCGCTGCTCGAAGCCACGGCGCACGATTTTGACTTGCTCACCGATCTCGGCGACGAGCTCGACCGCGCCCTCGTCGAGCAGCCCCCCGTCCAGCTCGACGAGGGGGATTCGATCAAGCCCGGATTCGATCGCGAGCTCGATGATCTGCGGAATGCCCGCGATGGCGGTAAACAATACATCGCCGCGTTGCAGGCACGCGAGCGCGCCCGTACCGGCATCAGCTCGCTCAAGGTCGGCTTCAACAAGGTGTTCGGCTATTACATCGAGGTCACGCACGCGCACCGCGAGCGGATCCCACCGGACTACGAGCGGCGCCAGACCCTCACCGGCGCCGAACGGTTTGTCACCGCCGATCTCAAGGAATACGAAGCCAAAGTGCTGGGCGCCGAGGAACGCATCGCACGGCGAGAGTCCGAGCTGTTGGACACACTGCGCCGCCGCGTAGCCGAGGCGACCGGCCGGGTGCAGTCCAGTGCCGGCTTCCTGGCGCGGCTCGACGTCTGGGCCGCCCTCGCCGACGTCGCGGAACGCGAGCGATACGTGCGGCCTGACGTGACCGCCGGCTTCCTGCTGCAGCTCGAGGGCAGTCGCCACCCCGTGGTCGAGCGCATGATGCCGAGGGAGACGTTCATTCCGAACGACGTCATCCTCGACGAAGCGGGACGTGTGGTGCTGCTGACCGGCCCCAACATGGCCGGGAAATCGACGCTGCTGCGCCAAGTGGGCCTGTGCGTCCTGCTGGCTCAGATGGGGTCATTTGTGCCGTGCCGGCGCGCGAGCATCGGCGTCGTCGATCGACTATTCACCCGCGTGGGCGCGTCCGATAACCTCGTGCGCGGCCAGTCGACCTTCATGGTGGAGATGAGCGAGACCAGCGCCATCCTGCATGCCGCGACCGCGCGCAGTCTCGTGCTGCTCGACGAGATTGGCCGCGGCACGTCGACCTACGACGGCGTCGCGATCGCGTGGGCGGTCACGGAGTGTCTCCATAACACGCTCGGCTGCAAGACCATCTTCGCGACGCACTACCACGAGTTGACGCAGCTGACGGAAGAGCTCCAGCACGTCAGGAACTTCAACGTCGCGGTGCGCGAAGTCGGCGATGAAATCGTATTCCTGCATCGGCTCGAGGCCGGCGGCGCGGATCGCTCCTACGGCATCCATGTCGGCCGGCTGGCGGGGCTGCCCGAACCCGTGGTCACCAGAGCGTGGCAGGTGCTGAAGCTGCTCGAAGCGGGTCATCACGTAGCCAAGCAACCTCCCCCCACCCCGTTCGATGCAGCCCAACTGGGGTTGTTCCCCCAGGCCCCAGGCCCCAGGCCCGATCCCCTGCTCTTAGAGCTCGACGGCCTGGACGTGAACACGCTGTCGCCCATCGATGCGTTGAACCGGCTCGCCGCCTGGAAACAGCGGCGTCAGGAGAAGAACAACTGATGCGTTGGCTGAGGACGCTCTTGCTCGTGACCGTCGCGGGCTGCGTCGGCGGGTCGGAGCAATCCGACGGCCATGGCCAAGGCGCGCCTCCCGAGTCGGAGCCGCCGGTCGCACTCAATGCGGATGTGCCGATCGCCTATCCGCCGACGCTGTATGAACAGAAGGTGGAAGGTGACGTCACGCTGCGGCTTTTTGTGGACTCGACCGGCCGGTTGATCCCCGAGTCCACTCGGGTCGCCGAGCCCAGCGGCTTTGCGGCGCTCGACTCGGCGGCTGTTACGGGATCGGCGCGGCTTCGCTTTGCTCCGGGCAAGCGAAATGGCATCGCGGTCGCCACCGCCTTTCTGCAGCCGGTCGAGTTCCGACAGGTCGGGACCACGCGCACGGGCACGGTGACGTTGCCGCCCCCCCCACCGCCTCTGCCGCTACCGGTCGCGCCCCTCCCCGCTTCGCCGCCACCAGCCGCGCAGCCGAGCGCGCGGCCGCCGGCACCACCGCCGGCACCGCCGCCGGCACCGCCACCGCAGCCAAAACCCGATACCACGCGCGCCCCAGTGGACACGACCCGGCGGCCTGTGCCACCAGCACCTCCGCCGCAGCCACCACCACCGCCGCCGCCACAGCCGCCGCCGCCTGCGCCCGACACGACCAAGCCGCGAACGGACTCGAGTGCCACAACACATTAAGCCGTACGACAACGTCCTCGAGACGATTGGCTGGACCCCACTGATTCGACTCAACCAGGTCACGCGCGGGATTCGCACACCAGTGTATGCCAAGGCGGAGTTCTTCAATCCCGGCGGGTCAGTGAAGGATCGCATCGGTCTCGCGATGATCGAAGCGGCCGAGCGCGAGGGACGCCTCAAACCAGGCGGCCTGATTGTCGAGGCAACGTCGGGCAACACCGGAGTGGGGCTGGCGCTTGCCGCGGCAGTGAAGGGTTATCGCTGCATTTTCACGATGCCGGACAAGATGTCGCAGGAAAAAGCGCGTTTGCTGCGCGCCCTCGGCGCCGAAGTGATCATCACTCCCACCGCCGTTCCACCCGATCACCCGGACAATTACATCGTGAAAGGCCGTGCGATCGCCGCGGCCCACGAGAACGCCATCTTCGCCGATCAGCACTACAATCCCGTAAACCCTGAAGTCCATTACCAGACCACAGGGCCGGAAATCTGGGAACAGACGAGCGGGGCGGTGACCCACTTTGTCTGCGCGCCCGGAACAGGCGGCACGGTCAGCGGCGCCGGCCGCTATCTCAAGGAAAAAAACCGCAAGATCTGCATCGTCGCCGGGGATCCGGTTGGCTCGATCTACACCGACTACGCCAGGACACACAAGAAGAGCGACGGGCAGCCCTACAAGGTCGAAGGCATCGGCGGCGACAAGATCCCAACGTCGCTCCATTGGGACGTGATTGACGAATGGGTCGTGGTGAGCGACAAGGACGCGATGCAGATGGCACGCCGACTCGCGAAGGAAGAGGGACTGTTCGCGGGCGGGTCGACCGGCGTGAATCTCGTTGCGGCGCTCGAGGTCGCGCGCCGGCTCGATGATCCCAAGTCGCTCATCGTGACCGTGCTGGCCGACACAGGAGAGCGGTATCTCTCGAAAGTCTACAACGAAGAGTGGCTGCGCGAGAATCAGCTGGTCGATGATGAGCGTCCGACGGTTGGGCGGCTCGTCGCCGGCAAAAACAACGAATCCCCTGCGGTGATTCACGTGGCGCCAGAGGCGTCGGTCCGGCAGGCGCTCAACCTGATGACGACGTACAACGTCTCACAGTTGCCGGTCATCGAAGGTGACGACGGCATCGGCGCCGTCTCCGAACAAGCACTGATGGCGCGGGCGATCGGTCAACCCAAGATTCTGGACAGCCCGGTGCGCGAGGTCATGGATCCGCCCTTCCCCGTGGTGGACAGTCACTCGCCGCTCGCGCAGCTCACCACGCTCTTATCGCGCACCACGCCGGCGGCCTTGGTGCGACGCGACGGCAAAGTTGTCGGCATTGTGACACGGTACGACCTGCTACACCAGCTGGCGGGCATTCGCTGATGCGTGTGACGGTGCTCACAGGCGGTGCTACCGCCGAGCGCGCGGTGGCGCTCGCCAGCGCATCGCAGATTGTGGCGGCGCTCCGCAGCCGGAAGCATGACGTGACGGTGGTTGATCTTGCCGGCAACCAACTGGATGACAAGGGAGAGCGGGAGCTGCTCGGAGGCGCGGTCGGCGTCACCCCCCCCGCGGTGGATGCCCTCGCCGAGCGGGAAAAGAAGATGCTTTCGGAGGGTCTGGCGGAATTGCCCTCCGTGCGGGAAGCGGATGTGCTGTTTCTCGCGGTGCATGGGGGCGCCCTGGAAGGGGGCACCTTGCAGGCCGTGCTCGAGGTAATCGACGTCCCGTATACGGGTAGCGGGCCCCTCGCCAGCGCCCTAGCCATGGACAAGGACCTGTCCAAGCGGCTGTTCCGGGCGGCCGGCGTCCCGGTACCGGCGTGGTTCATGGCACCGGTGGCCGCGGATGATGTGACGACCGCCCTAGGCTGGCCGGTCATTGTGAAGCCGTCCAAGCAGGGTTCATCAGTAGGATTGACGCTGGTCAAGCAGGCACAAGACCTGGACAATGCGGTCAGTGTGGCCGCCCAGTACGACGATGAGGTCATGGCGGAACAATTCATCCCGGGGCAAGAATTGACTGTAGGGGTGCTGGGTGACGTGCCGCTGCCGGTAGGCCAGATCGTGCCGAAGCATGAGCTCTTTGATTATGAAACCAAATACACGCCCGGCATGTCTGAGGAGACGTTCCCGGCCAGGATCGACACCCTGCTAGCCCGACAATTGCAGGAGTATGCGTTGATGGCGCACCGCGCCTTGAAGCTCAGCGGCTACTCGCGCATTGACTTTCGGGTGACCGCCGAGGGGGACATCTTCTGTTTGGAGGCGAATTCGTTGCCGGGCATGACCCGCACGAGCCTCCTCCCCCAGGCTGCGCAGGCGGCGGGCATACCCTTCTCGGAGCTGTGCGAGCGTATTGCACGGCTTGCCCGGAACAACCGGGCCGCAAGGGGGGGATAAAAAATGTTCAGTTGGCTAGACGCCTAGTACCGATCGAGGAACAGATGGGCCCGCAGCGGATGTACGGACTGACGTTATGGGTGCGACGCCTTCTGGTCGCCAACCTACTCGTCTTCCTGGTTCAGAGCACGCTATTCACCGCCCCAAGCTTCCAGGATGCCTTGGGGTTCCAGCCGTTGCTCGCCTGGCAGCGTCCCTGGACGTTCCTGACCTACATGTTCCTGCACGAGAACGTGTGGCACCTCGCGTTCAACATGCTGATGCTGTTCATGTTCGGGCCCTCGGTGGAAGACCAGATGGGGGGTCGGACGTTCTTCCTCTTTTACCTGCTCTGCGGTGTGGGCGGCGCGGCCCTGTCATTCCTTCTCGCTACATGGGCGGCCTTAGGCGTGGTGATTGGCGCATCGGGCGCTATCCTGGGCGTTGCCGTCGCGTTCGCGTGGTATTGGCCGAACCACCCTGTCTTCGTGTTCCCACTGCCGGATCCGATTCCCGCGAAGTGGCTGGTCACCTTTCTGGTCGCCTTTGATCTTGCGCTGGCGTGGGCCGGCGCGCTGACGCAAGGAGCAATGGGCGGGCGGGTTGCGCATCTCGCCCATCTGGGTGGTGTCGCGATGGCGCTGGCGTGGCTCAAGGCTCAGGACTGGCGCCTCGCGCGCAGCGAAGGACGCAAGGGACGCATGGCGGAATCGAGCGTACTCGTCAGCCAGCCGCCGCGCGCGCGGACGCGCGCCGCGGCGGGCACTCGCGGGCAACCTCATGTCGAGCGTGACGCGCGGGCGAACGCCGAGATCGATCGCGTGCTCGACAAGATCAACGCGAGCGGCGTCGACAGCCTGACGCCCGCCGAGCGGAAGTTCCTCACGGAAATCAGCCGCAGGATGCGCACGCCACCAAAGTCCTGACGACATGATCGCGCTGGCACTCGTGCTGCTCGCTGTGCAGGGGCCATCTCCCGACAGCATGAGTGCGCGAGCCGAGTCGTTGCTCGCGCGTGGTGACGTTCAGGGTGCGTTCAAGCTTGCAAAGAAGGTCGTCGAACGGCGTCCGGAGGATGCCCAGGCTCACTTTCTCCTCGGACGCGCCCATTACGACCGCCCTGTCATCGGGCGATGGTCAGCCCTGGAAGAATTCAAGAAAGCCGCTCGCCTCGCGCCCAGCGATCCCGCACCACTGTACTGGCAGATGAAGGTAGGGTTTTACCTGCGGAGTGAAGACGGGGACCGCATCGCTCGTGATGCGCTGCTGCAGCTATTCGCTGTCGACCCGGACTACCTCGATGCGTGGGCGCGCTTCCGAGACGTCTACCAAAGTCCATCCATTTGGCGACAGGCTGAGCGTGCGCTGGCGTGCCATGGCAAGAATGCCAGCGCGCTCGAGCGCCGCGCAGAAATGTGGATCGCGCTGGCGGATGGAAAGCGCGCGGACTCGCTGCTCGCGATTGCCGTCACCCGGCGTGCTCCGACCGTAAAGACATACCTGCTCCGCGCGGAGGCGAGCTTTCTCGCCGGCCAGCACGACCCTGGTTTCGCTTGGCACGATTCGGCAATCGCCCACGCGAACGACGATGCGAGTGAAGCGCTATGGGATGAGGCTTGGACAATCGCATCCCCCGAAGAAGGTGATCGCTACGCAGCGACGTCCCGCGAGGCGCGCCAGGCATTCTTCGAGCGTTTCTGGCAACAGCGTGATCCGAACCTGCTGACGGTGCGGAATGAGCGCCTGGCAGAACATTATGCCCGTCGCGCGGAAGCTCGACGGATGTACCGGCTGCTTCAGCCGCAGCGATCGCAATACCATTCCAAGGCTGCGCAGGCGTTGGCTGATTACGAGCTCCGTCTGGTGCAGGAAGAGCTGGCAACGGCGGCGGGAGCGGGGGGCGCGTCCGAGCGAGCGTTGGTGTTCAACCGCGTAGCCGCGTTACGCTGGAACACCACCACGTTGCAGGATACGGCGCGCGTTTCAGCGATTCGTGCGGGTCTCACGGCTCAGGGTCTCGTCTTCATGAGATATGGGCGCCCCGATCGTCAAGCGTCCTGCCTCTCGGACTTGGTGCGTCCCTTTCAGACTCCCCACTGCCGAAGCCACCTGGATCAGGAGACCTGGCTCTATTGGACGGCCGACGGACCGCTCAGTCTGAGCTTCTATGGGAACGAGCACTTTCTGCCGCTCTCGAACCGACAGCTGCAAAGCTCGAACATCGTGCTGCAAACCGATCGTTCAACCTTCCCGGCGCCGCTCGAAGCTCGCGCATGGACCGCGATCTTCCGCAGCAATGAGCTCGGGCTCACCGACGTGTATTACCGGACCAACGGCGATTCCGCTGCCGCGGTGCTGTGGGATACCGGGGGCGCTATCCAGCCGATTCGCGCCAGCGGTTCTGGACTCCTGCTACTTTCGGTCCCGCCGGGGATGTACCGCCTCGGCGTCGATGTGGACTCCGCAGGCACGCTCGGGCGCTGGCGTCGCGACGTCTACGTCCCGTTCTTCTCGTCGGTGGACCTCGCGCTATCGAGTCTTGTGCTCGCACCGAGCACAGTGTTGCTCCATCGCGAAGCTGCGTTGGCCGGCATGCCCGTCGACCTCGACTACCCTGCCGGGACGCCGCTTGCCTCCTATGTGGAGATCTACGGGCTGACGCCCGACCGGAACGGCCGGTCGCACTACAACGTGCGCTACTCCTTCGAGCCGGTGCGCTCATTCGTCGGCAGACTGTTTTCGAGCGCGCGCAAGGTCGTGTTCGAGTTCGATCGCGAGACGGAGAGCAGCATGGCCTTCGAGCGTCTTGTCATCGAGCCCGACCGGTTGCCGGCCGGTCGCTATCGCGTCACCGTGTCGGTGACCGACCGAATCAGAAATGTCAAGTCGGAGTCCGTCGCGCTCGAGATTGAAATTCGCTGACCGCTTTACCAAATTGGGGCGGCAACCAGCGACATGCTCGTCAATCTCGTCCCCGAGTTTCTCGCGACGCTCAGCGCGGCCGATCCCACCGCGGCCTACCACGAGTATCTCGATCGCCATCGACCAGTGCTCTCCGCTTACTGGGCGAACTACGTCATTGATCCCGAATCGCCGCACGCCGAGTCGATCATTGATGCGGCGCTGGGCGCCGACCGCGCCGATCTCAAACGCCTGCTCGACGACGTCGACGTGGTGGCGATCGCCGAGGACGCGTTGCGCCGGTCGATGGAACTGCTGGAGGGCGACTGCGCGGTCGATTTGTATCTCATGGTCGGTGTCGGCGCCGCGAACGCGGGCGAGCTCGTCGTGGGCGGGCGCGGGATCGCCTTCGTGTGTCTCGAACATTTTACGGGACGCGCCAACGCCCAGACGTTCGGCCTGGGCCTCGCGCCGCACCTGCTCCCGCTCTGGATCGCGCACGAGGTCGCGCACGCGCTGCGCTACACGTCGCCGTCGAGCCGGGCGGCGATACGGCGCCTGGTGAGCGAGCTGGACGGCTACTACGACGCCTGGGAGCTTGGCTCGCGCGCGACCCTGCGGGAGTTGGTGGTGAACGAGGGCGCGGCCATCGCCGCGTCGCAGGCGATCGCGCCCGGCTTCGACGCGTGGGAGTACTTCGGGTACAACCGTCGCCAGTATCGTCGCCTGCGCGAGCTCGACGCGTTCCTGCGGCGCGCGGCGGCCAACGACCTCGAAGCGTCCGGGCTGGGTCTGCGACTGCGCTACCTGTCCGGTGGCATCAGCCCCGCGGCGCGGCTGCTGGCCGGCAAGGTGCTCCCCGAGCGTTCCGGGTACTACCTGGGTCTGCGGCTGGTAGAGAACTACCTCAGCGAGCACGGCGCGGCCTCGACCGTGAGGGCCGCCGTGGAGGAGCTGCGGCAAGCGGATGCGCGCGCGTCGGGCATCCAAACTGCGTGAGCCCTCGGGCCAGGAGTACTCCTCCTGAGCGCCGGACCAATCGGCCGCTGCGGGAGGTTCTGGACGAGCTTCTCGGCCACACCCGCGACGTCGCCCGACGTGCCAGGGCCATGACGCCCGCCGAGCTCGATTATGCCCAACAGCGGCTCGAATGGTTGGCAGACGAGGTGTGGCGGGTGGCAACCGGCGAGGCTAGTCCCCCCGAGTAGATTACGCGAGGTATGGGGACCCGCGGCGAATTCAAAGTAGCCATCACGAAGGAAGACCTGGTCTTCGCGGCCGCGCACTTCATCACGTTCGCAGGCCACCGCTGCGAGAAGCTCCACGGACACAACTACCGCGCCAGTCTGCTCGTTGAAGGCGGTCTGGAACAGGACAGCTGGTTTGTCGTGGACTTCTCGGCCGTCAAGAAAGTGATGCGCACCCTGACGGCGGAGCTCGACCATCGCGTCCTGCTCCCTCGGGACAATCCCAAGCTCGCGATCTCCGAGGAAAACGGCAGTGTGCGCGTGGCCTTCGATGGCGATCCGCGTTACGTCTTTCCCGCCGGTGACTGCGTGATTCTCCCGATCCCCAATACGACGGTCGAGATGCTGGCCCAGTATCTCGCGGGCCGCGTGCGCGCCGAGCTGCGCGCGATGCATCTCAAGAGCATCGAGGTCGAGGTGGAGGAAAACTTCGGACAGTCGGCAAGCTACCGCGAGACCCTGGACTGAATATGGCGAATCCAAAACCGCTGTCCTCCTCCGAGATTGCCGCGCGCCTGAAGGCGCTGCCGGGTTGGCGTCTGGAGAGTGGCGCGATCGTGCGCGAATACGCGACCGACGGGTGGCCGACCACGCTGATGCTGGTCAACGCGATCGGGTTTGTCGCCGAAGCGGCGGACCATCACCCCGACCTCGCCGTGAGCTGGGGGAAGGTGCAAGTGAAGCTGTGGACACACAGCGCGGGCGGCGTGACGGCGAGCGATGTCGAGTTGGCGGGCTTGATCGAGCAGACGGCGCTGTGGCGGCCGCAGTCGGGAAAGAGCGAACTGCGCGGCACCCCCAGGAAATTCGTGAGCCCGTGACGGTCGTCGGCCCGCTCTCACCGAGTCCGGATCCGTTCGGGACGTGCGTTCGGTTCAGCGGGTGTCCCTACCTCCTCTTTCTCGACAGCTCGGCGCACGGGTCTCTCGGTCGTTACTCGTTTCTCGCCGCTGATCCCGTCGCGGTTGTGCGCACGCCCCATGCGGCCCGGCAGCTGCTGCGCGCCCATCGCCTGCCGCCGCTCGCGGGCCTGCCGCCCTTTCAGGGCGGTTGCGCGGGGTATCTGGGATATGAGTGGGGTTCCGCAGTCGAGCATGTCGCGCGCCCCCCTGCCGACCTGGTCACGCCCCATCTGCCCGATGCGCAGCTTGCGCTGTACGACTGGGTGATCGCGTGGGATCACCTCGAAGAGAAGGCGTGGCTCGTCTCGACAGGCATCGGCGAAGGAGGCAAGGAACGCAGCGGCGAGCGCGCGATCGCTCGCGCGGCGTGGGTCCGCGAGCGCCTGGCGGCGGTGCCGGCGGCTATTCGCGACCATCCGGCGCCCACTCCCGCGCCGCCCATCTCCAACTTCGAGCGCGCTGAATTCGAGGCGGCGGTTTCGCGCATCCGCGAGTACATCGCGGCCGGCGATGTCTATCAGGTCAATCTGTCACAGCGCTTTCATGCACCGTTTGTGGGGTCACCGCTCGCGCTGTATCGCCGGCTACGCGCGCGCAATCCGGCGCCGTTCGGCGCCTATCTCGAGTTCTCAGGCGCTGCGATTGCCGGTATCTCACCGGAGCGGTTTCTGCGGCTCGATGCGGCGACGCGCGAGGCCGAGGCGCGGCCGATCAAGGGAACTCGCCCACGTGGCCACACCCCCGAGAAAGACAGAGCGTTGGCGCGCGAGCTGGTCGAGAGCGAAAAAGACCAGGCGGAGAACGTGATGATCGTCGATCTGCTGCGGAATGACCTGGGGAGGGTCTGTCGCACGGGATCGGTCGTGGTGCCGAAGTTGTTTGCGCTCGAGTCACATCCTACGGTGCATCATCTGGTTTCGACGGTGACGGGCGTGCTGCGGGACGACGCCGATGCATTCGACTTGCTACAGGCGGCGTTCCCCGGCGGCTCGGTCACGGGCGCGCCGAAGATTCGGGCGATGCAGATCATCGCCGAGCTCGAGCGCGCTCCCCGCGGCGTGTATTGCGGCGCGATCGGCTACGTCTCGACGACGGGCGCGATGGACTTCAACATCCCAATTCGAACGATCGTGTTGCGGAACGGGAACGCGACGTTCCACGCGGGCGCCGGCATCGTCTGGGACTCCGAGCCGGCAGCCGAGTATCAGGAGACACTCGCGAAGGCGCGGACGATGATCGAGGCGCTCACTTCCCCACGCAGAATGCCGAGAACACCCGGTCGAGCACATCCTCCGCCGTAACCGCGCCGATCAAATCGTCGAGCGCGGCCACAGCCGCCCGCAGATGAGTGGCGGCCGCAGCCGCATCCACCCCGCTCTCCCGCGCGCCCCAGAAGCCGTCGAGCTCTAGAACCGCCCGCTCCAACGCCGCGCGGTGGCGTGCGCGGGTCACGACCGGCTCCACATCGCCAAGCGCCAGGAGGCGGCCGAAGGCCATCTCGGCCAGCCGGCGGCGGAGCTCGGCGAGGCCCCGGCCTGTCACCACGGATACCGACGGGCCGATGGGCGGACGGGCGGATGGGCGGTTCGGCAAATCGGCCTTTGTGACCACTTCCACCACCGGTTTGTCGCCGACATCCGGTAACGCATCCTCATCACGATCTCGGCAAAACAGGATGAGGTCCGCTGTGTCGAGATACCGTTTCGAGATCTCGATTCCCATGCGCTCGATCCGTTCGTCGCTCTCCCGGAGACCCGCGGTGTCGACGAGGCGGAACGGAAACCCTTCGATCACAGCGTGCGCCTCGATGGCGTCGCGCGTGGTGCCGGGGATCTCGGTAACGATCGCGCGTTCGGTGCCGAGGAGCGCGTTGAACAGCGACGACTTGCCCGCGTTGGGACGTCCGGCGATCACCAGTAGCGCGCCCTCCCGCAGACGCTCGCCCTCTGGAGCCGTTTTCAGTAGATCCGCAACGCGATCACGTACCACGCACCACGCACCACGCACCCTCTCCGGTGAGACGGGGCCTTCATCCTCCTCGGGAAAGTCGATGTCGTAGGCGATCAACGCTTCGAGCTCCAGGATTTCGTTGCGCAGCGCCGCCAGCCGGTCCGACAGGCCACGCTCGAGCTGGTAGAGCGCGCGGCGTCGCTGCGCCGGCGAGCCGGCGTCGATCAAGTCCGCCGTCGCTTCGGCCTGGAGCAGGTCCATCTTGCCGTTGAGCACGGCGCGGCGCGTGAATTCGCCCGGCTGCGCCGGCCGCGCACCCGCCGCCACCAGCGCGGCCACCGCCGCCGCGGGAACCGTCAGGCCGCCGTGCGTCGAAATCTCGACGAGATCGTCACCGGTATAGGAATGCGGGGCGGGAAAGCAGGCCGCGAGCACGTCGTCCACCGGCTCGCGCGAATCAGGATGCAGGAGCCGCGCGCGAAATACAGTGCGCGGCGGCGAGGGATGAAACGGGTCGAGGCAACGGGCGGCCAGCTCGAAGGCATTGGCGCCCGACAAACGGATCAGCGCGAGTGCCGAGCGTCCCGGTGGTGTGGCGAGTGCGACAATGCTATCGGTGAGCAGTCTAGGTCTTGGATGGTGTCGTCGCGCCGCGCGGTCCGGTTGCCCCGCCCGCGCTGCCGGCCTTGGCCACGGGCGCCTCCCTGAGCCGGCGCTTGGCGATCAAGTACTGCTGTGGGATGCTGAAGATGTTTTGCGCCGCGTAGTACAGGTTCAACCCGGACGCAAAGTTCAGAAACAGGACCGTCAAGAAGATCGGCATGAAGTACAGCATCATCTTGGTCTGGGGATTCGGCGGCACGCCGATCTGCCCCACCTTGGACAGCCCGTACATCGAGAGACCCATGAGCACGGGGATGATGTAGAACGGGTCGGGACGCGACAGATCCGGGAGCCAGAGGAACGGGACACCGCGGAACGCGATCGTGTTCGCGAAAACGAAAAACAGCGCAAACAACACCGGCATCGGCAGCAGCATCGGCAGGCAGCCGCCGAATGGGTTCACCTTGTGTTCCTTGTAGATCCGCAGCATCTCGCGCTGCAGCCGCTCCGGATCGCCCTTGTAGCGTTCCTGCGTCTCCTTGAGGAGCGGCGCGACGGCCTGCATGCGGATCCCCGACTCCATCGCCTTCTGGTTCAGCGGCCACAGCAGGATGCGGACGATGACGCCGAACAGAATCAGCACCCAGCCGTACGCAAGATTCAGCTGCTCGTGCATCCACAGCAGAATGTTCGTGACGAAAACGGAAACAGGCTGAATGATCGGCCGGAAGATCCAGCCGTAGGGATTGGCATCATCGAGACCATGACCGATGCGCGACAGGTGGCGGTAATCGAGCGGACCGGTGTACACCTGATAGCGAAATCCGCCGGCGGGGGGCACCGGCATCGTGATCGTCACGTCGGCGCGCGTGGCCGCCTTGCCCGTGCGCGGGCCCCCGACCGCGATCGCGCCGCCGAACGCCGGCTGCCCCTCCTCCAGCGCAAGCGCCGCCGTGAAGAAGTACTTCGATTTCACGCCAACCCATTCGAAGGGTCCGTCGAAGAGCGCGCGCTCGCCGGGTTTGATGCCCGAGAAATCGGTCCGTTCGGTCTTCGACGCCTTCGTCACCACGGCGTAGTGGCGATAGTCATCCGCCGAGTCCTTCTCGGCGGACTGCAATCCATCCCCCAACCCGAGCAAGAGCACGGCTCCGCTGCTGCCCAACCCGCTCACCGTGCCGTTGACGATGAAGCGGTATTCGTCCGGGACAAAGCGATACTCGAGCGCGACACGCGATCCCCCGCGGGACGCTTCGAGCTGCAGCGTCTGCTGTCCTTCTCCCGCGTACACGGGCGCATCCGGAATGGCCGCAAAACTCCAGTCGTCGAGCGACACGGTATCGCCGCCCGGCAGAGCGAGCCGGTGACGCAGGAACGCGCTCCCTCGTGGCACGAGCTGCACCGGCTGCCCCGTGTCTCCGGGGGCAAACGATTGATAGTTCGTGAGTTCTGCCGAGACGAGGCGGCCGCCGCGGGTTGAGAACCCGAGGCGGTAGAGTGGCGACGTAACCCAGATCGTCTTGCCGGTATCGGCGTTGGACGGCTGGACCGTTGGACGGTCGGACCGCCCGACGGGAGCGGCGCTCGTGTCTCGCGCGCGCCCCTGAACCTGTGCGGTGTCACGGGCCGTCCGACCGACCGGCCGACCGGCCGTCGGGTTCGGTTTCGGCGGCCAAATCAGCATCGGCACGAACCAGACCGCGAGCATCAACACCACAGCCGCAACGAGACGCTGGCGATCGTTCATGGGACCGGATCGTACCCACCCGCGTGGAACGGATGGCATTTGAGAATGCGTTTCACGCCGAGCCAGGAGCCTTTCAGTGCGCCGTAGCGCTCAACCGCCTGATACGTGTAGCGCGAGCAGGTCGGTTCAAACCGGCAGTGCGTGAACACGAGGTGTGACAGCGTGAGCTGGTAGGCGCGAATCAAGGCCAAGGCGACAAGCGTCGGCAGTCGCAGCAGCGTCACGTCAGCGTCTCCACGACGTCCGTCAATTCGGCGCGCAGCGCTGCAAAGGAGGCGGTGTACGCTGAGCGCCGGGCGCGAATCACGAGATCGATCGGCGGAAGCCGATGCAACACCGCGCGTCGCAGGATTTCCCGCAGCCGGCGCCGGAGCCGGTTGTGCGCCACCGCGGTCGATTGATGACGCGGGACGATGAGTCCGAGTCGCGCGTGACCCGAAAGATTGTGACGCCAGGCCAAGTCGAGGTGTTGCGTGCGTCGACGGTGGGCCTCATGACCCGCTTCCCAGCAGGCGGTGAGCTCTGAACCGCGCGTGATGCGAACACGGCGCGGGTACCGCTCGCTCGTTACCGGCTCCGATGTTTGGATGGAGAACGGACGGTGAGACGCTTGCGACCCTTCTTGCGCCGGCGGGACAGTGTGGCGCGGCCCCAGACTGTTTTCATCCGCGCGCGAAATCCATGCTTGTTGATGCGCCGCCGATTTCGCGGCCGATACGTCGGACCCATACATTCCTCAGAGTAAGGCGGGGAAAGTTACCCGTCGCGACGCGCGACGGTCAAGGTTGACTTTTCCACATAGGGCCGGTACTTTCGGGCCGCCCTTGCCGTACTCCCTTCCTTTCATTTCGAAAAATCGTGATGGAGCAGTCAGTCAACGAAGCTTGGAAGCGCCTCCTCGATGAGGCGCGACGCGAACTCCCCGAGGCGACGGTGCGGACGTGGCTCGAGCCATCGGAGCCCATCGCGCTCGACGAGGGTCGCTTGATTCTCGGCGCGCCCGATCAATTCGCCGCCGAGTGGAACGAATCGAAACACGGGTCGTTGCTCGCGCGCGCTGCCGAGCGGGTTTTGGGCCGTCCAACGACGGTCGTGTTTCGGGTGCAGGAAGATCGGCAGCGCCGGCCGCAGATGGATTTCTTCGTCGCGCCGCGGGTACACGCCGGCAATACCGCCACCGCGACAGCCGTGGCGACCACGCCGCTCAACGAGCGGTACACGTTCCAGACGTTCGTCATCGGCAAATCCAACGAGCTCGCCGCCGCCGCCGCTCATGCCGTGGCCGAAGCGCCGGGTAAGACGTACAACCCGCTCTTCATCTACGGCGCGACGGGACTCGGCAAGACGCACCTGATGCAGGCGATCGCGCACGCGGTGCTCGAAAAGCACCCCGAGACGCGACTGCAGTATTTCGGCGCCGAACAGTTCATCAACGACGTGATTGAATCGATTCACGCGCGCACGATGTCCGAGTTCCGCCGCCGCTATCGCAACGACGTGGACCTCCTGCTGGTGGACGACGTCCATTTCCTCGAAGGCAAGGAAATGACGCAGGAGGAGTTCTTCCACACGTTCAACGCGCTGTTCGAGGCGCACAAGCAGATCGTGCTGACCTCCGACCGGCCTCCGAAGGAGATCCCGGGGCTCGAAGAGCGGCTGATTTCACGCTTCGAGTGGGGCATGGTCGCCGACATCGGTCATCCCGATCTCGAGCACCGCGTCGCGATCCTGCGGAAGAAAGCCGAGCAGGATCATCTCGAGCTCACGATTCCCGACGACGTGCTGCGCTTTATCGCGGAGCACATTCGCTCGAGCGTGCGCGAGCTCGAGGGGTGCATCATCAAGCTGCTGCTGTTCGCCTCGCTGAAAAACCGGGAGGTCACGATCGAGCTGGCCCGCGACGCGCTGTCGGACAAGATCCGCCAGGGTGAAGAAGGATCGGGATACGGCAGCGGGAGCCAGTCGGCGCCGAGTATCGATCGCGTGCAGGAAGTCGTGGCCCGGCGCTGGGGCGTGACCCCGGAAGGCCTGCGCTCCAAGGCCAGGACCAAGACGCTCACCATTCCGCGTCAGGTCGCCATGTATCTCGCGCGTGACATGCTGGGCATGCAGCTCGTGGAGATCGGCCAGGCGTTCGGCGGCCGCGATCACTCCACCGTCATTCACAGCGTGGACAAAGTCGAGCGGCAGATGATGCGAGATCGCACGTTCAAGGAACGCGTCGAAATGGCGCGGCAGGAGTTGTCCGCACTGTAACCAACAGGCGGCGTGGGAAAGCGGCAGGGGATGTGGGCAGTGGGGAAGACCGTGCCGCGTATCCGCAAAGCGCCAACAGTGCCAACAGTGACAAACAATGTGTGATGTACGACAGGTGATTGACTGGTTGCGTTTTAGCGACATCGCCCACATATCCCCGATGTCTACTACTACTACTAGTAGTTCTAATAGAGAAGCAGTAGTAACTCTTTCCCCCATTGGAGACCGCAGGCGGTCATGAAGTTCACGATAACGCGAGAGAAACTCCAGGAAGGATTGGCAGCCGTTGCAGCTGCCATTCCGGCTAAGACGACCCTGCCCGTATTGGCCAACGTTCTAGTCGAGGCCTCCAAGCAAGGCGGCGGCCTGCGGCTGTCCGGCACCGATCTCGACATTGCGGTCAGTACGACCGTCGCGGCTGAGGTCGATGCGGACGGGGCGGTCACGCTGCCCGCCAAGAAGCTGGTCGATATCGCGCGCGAGCTTCCCGCAGGGCCTGTGCGCGTCACCGCTGCGGGCGAGGCGCGCGTGTCGATCGAGTCGGGGCGATCCAAGTTCAAGCTGCTCGGACTGCCGCGCGAGGAATTTCCCTCCTTCCCGGTCGTGAAGTTCGAGAAGGCGTGGAAGGCAGCGGCTGGTGTCGTGCAGAAGCTCGTCGGGCACGTGTCGTTCGCGGCCTCGACCGAAGAGAGCCGCCCGATCTTGAACGGCGTGCTGTGGGAGCTGAGGCCCGACCGAATGCGGATGGTGGCGACAAACGGCCATCGACTCGCCAAGATGGATGTGCCCGCGACCGGAGGGTCGACAGCAGACCTGATCGTTCCACCCAAGGCGCTCGAGCAGATCCGCCGGCTGTACGCTGGGGATGCCGAGATCGAGCTCGCCAAGAGTGACAATCACATCGGCTTCCGCGCAGGGGGAACCCTCGTCTTCTCCCGACTGATCGAGGGCCCGTATCCGAATTACGAGCAGGTGATTCCGCGCGAGAACGACAAGCAAGCGACCATCGACAAGGCGGCGATGGCGGCTGCTTTACGGCGCATGAGCGTCGTCGCGAGCGACCAAACCCACCGGATTCGCCTCGCTTTTTCCGGCGGGAATCTGAAGTTCTCCGTGCAGACGCCGGACCTCGGTGAAGCGCAGGACGAGCTCTCGGTCACTTATGAAGGGGAGCCGCTCGAGATCGGGTTCAACGCCACGTATTTGCTCGAGATTCTCAAATACATGCCCACCGACGAGGTGCGCTTCACGTTCAAGGCGCCGGAGCGGGCGGCGACGATCGAGCCGGTGGGATGGAACGACCCAGCGTCGTACATGTCGCTCGTAATGCCGCTACGGCTGGTGGATTAGCGAGTCCACGAGCGAGTCCACTGGAATCACAGGGAGTACGGGAGGCTCGATCACCGGAACATCGGGGATCGAGTCTTCTGGTATCCGCGGCACGGGCGTCTTGCCGCCGTAGTAGCGTGCCAGAATTTGATCCCGCCGCACCAGCATGCGCGCCGGTCGATACAAAGGGTTGGACTTCCGCGGCTGCGGCAAGGTAGCCGCGAGCGCCGCTGCTTGCGCGTTGCTGAGTCGCGAGGGCGGGATTCCGAAATACGCCTGGCTCGCCGCATTCACTCCCCAAATTCCCGGGCCCCACTCGGCGGCGCTGAGATAGAGCTCCAGGATCCGATCCTTACTCAGCGCGGACTCGAGGCGCAGGGCCGTCACGGCTTCCTTGAGCTTGCGAAAGACAGAACGCGACGGTGACAGGTAGAGATTCTTCGCGAGCTGTTGGGTGATGGTGCTCGCGCCGCGACGTCCGCCGGCGGCCAACGCCTCACGCATCTCGACGAAATCGATGCCGTGGTGCGTTCTGAATCGCGAGTCCTCGGCGATGATCACCATCCGCTCGAGCACGGACGTGCCATCGTGCCGACGTGCCGTCGGGCCGACGTAGCCATCGCGGACTACACGTCGGCACGTCTGCACGTCGGCTCGCAAACGCATCATGGCCGTGCAGCGCGGAGTGTGCGACCGCCACCAGATCGGTGGCGGCCACACGGCGAACAACCACGCGACGAGCAGCGCGCCTCCGACTAGCAGAACGCGGCCGGCAATTCTAGCTTTTGGCACCGCCATGGATCTCGAAGCCCTCCAACCGCGCCTGCAACAAGCGCTTGGGCAGGAATTTACTCTTGGACCCCTGCTGGGTGAGGGTGGTTTTGCCGCCGTGTTCCGGGCGCGTGACAATGTGTTGAATCGTGATGTCGCCGTGAAGGTCCTGGACGTCGAGCTCGCGCCGTCGCCCACCGTCGCGGCGCGCTTCATCCGCGAAGCGCAAACCGTCGCGCGCCTCGAGCACCCGCACATCGTGCCGATCTATAAGGTTGGCCGGCAGCAAGAGATCTTCTACATCATCATGCGGTGCATCGACGGCCCGTCCTTGCGCCAGCTTCTCGAAACTCAGCGGCGGCTGTCGGTGGGGGACGCGGCGCGCATCGCCCGGCAAGTCGCCGACGCGCTCGCCTACGCGCACACCCACGAGATCGTCCACCGAGACATCAAGCCCGACAACATTCTGCTCGACAAGTCGGGGCATGTCCTGGTGACCGATTTCGGCATCGCGAAGGCCGCGCAGGACGCGCATGATGCGGCGAAGCCAGGGTCCACGTCGCTCACCAGCGAGGGCGTGATCATAGGGACGCCGGAGTACATGAGTCCCGAACAGGCCTCAGGCGATCCGCTGGACGGTCGATCCGACATCTACTCACTCGGTGTGGTGCTCTATCACATGCTGGCCGGATCGCCGCCGTTCCAGGGTCCCTCCTCAGCCTCGATACTTGCCCAGCAGATCACGGAGAGGCCCGATCCGATTCGCCGCCTCCGCCCCGATGTCCCGGAAGAGATGGCGGTGGTGCTGGACCGCATGATGGAGAAGAGTCGCAACAACCGGTTCCAGATGGCCAGCGAAGTCAGCCGCGCGCTCGTAGGCGCGTTGCCCACCGCGGCGCGCGACCGTGTGCGCGTGCCGTTCAGCCGCCGGCTCCGGTTGATGTTCTACAAGTCCCTCGTCGGTATCGGCGTTGCCGGATGCCTGCTCTTCATCGCGTTCGTCGCGGGGGCGGCGGTGGTCGCGTACACGATCTTCAGCAAGGCGCCGAGAATCGCCGCCGAGCGTCCGATTCCCGAGAGCCTGGCGCAGCGGCTGCGGAATCGGCGCGCCCTCGCCAGCGGCGATGTCGCCGAGTACGTGTATCAGCCCGCCGGGCAGGAAGACACGACCCTCTTGCTCCTCACCCAGCGGCGGCTCGCGGTCGTAACGCCACGCCAGGTTCGTTCCTACGCAAGGGACAGCATCCGAACTGACTGGGATCTCGACGTCCGCGGCGGGCTCGCCTTCCGCCTGGCGATTTACGAGAAGCGGTCGAACGCCACGGCGGACACCGTCTTTCGGCACTTGTCATTCCGCGATATGGTGACGCTGGCGCCCCGGCTCAACTCCATCGAACAAGACGCCGCGGGCGGGCGCGTGCGCGTCCGGAATCGCGCTCGGCCGACTTAGCGACCGCCAGTGGACTCGCGAGCAGACAGGCCATACAAACTTGCCTGATCGACACGCGAGAGATCCCCGGGCGTTGTGAGAACCAGGCCGACCCGGTCGCGCGCGCCGAGTGAGAGACCGAACGCGAAGGCGCCGCGCCGCAGGTCCCCATCCGTGTCGAGCCGTGCCAGGAGTGCGAGTGGCCATCCGCTCGGCCCGAATCCCGATGTCCAGCTCACGCCAAATGCATAGGACGCGACCGAATCGGGCATGATGCGCGCGTCTGACGAGACGTGGAAGGCGGGGGTCGGTGTCCAGGTGAGACCCGCGATGTATGTGAGCCGCTGCTGCAATCCGCGCACGACCGGCTGGCCAATGTTGGTTACCACGAGGCCCACGTTGAGCGGCGGCGTGGGGACGTACGTCACCCCGATATCCCACCCCGTCGCCTTCGCGCCACTGCCGGTGTACCGAACCAGGTCGGCGCCCAACGCGAGCCCGCCCGATCCTCCGGCGAGTCCCAGCCGGTATGTATTCCCTTTGAGCCCGTCGTCGAGCACGTCATGCTGATAGCCGAAGGAAATACCGCGCGAGTTAAACCCCGCGTTCAGTTGCCGCAACTTCCCTCTGGATCCTGGATCGCCCACCGAGGCCTCCGCGTAGATCGAGGCTTCGCGTAACACGCCCAGGCCGGCGGGATTCAGCCAGATCGCGCGGGCGTCGTGGACGTCTGTAGTGAAGAGGTATGCGGTGGCGCGATTGGGGGCGACTTGCTGGGCGGCAGCCGGGCGGCCAGATGGCCCGGCGCCTAGGGCGAGAATGAACAGGAGCTTGGCGGCGATCCGGCCGTCGGGCCGTCGGGCCGTCAGGCCGTCCATCTACGGCAGCACCGAAACCGTGGTCTTGGAGACCTGCGTCCGCGGGATCGTCATCGTCTGGACGGGGAGCGTGATCGTCATGCTCGTCGAGTCATTCGACTCGCCACCGAGGTAGCGTCCATCGGCTGCGAGATAGTCCACACCCGTGCGTACGCCGTTGCCCGCGACCTCAAATGGCTGCCCCAACTGCTCGCCTTTTCCCTGGATGGTAAAGGTCGATGTCACCTCAACGCGCAGGCTGCGGACGCCGTTGCGATCCTCCCACGCGGGCGCACGCCAGCTGCTGATGCTCTTCACCGACACGTTGCCCGCGCCGCGGTCACTCGTCGTCAGTGTGTCGGTCCACGTCGCACCCAGTGTCAGGCCCGCCGCGGGCAAACGTGGATAGAAGTTTTGGAACGAGCCGACGACGGGAGAGATCGCCTGCGCTGTCGCACTATCGGACGGCACAGCATTCCGAAACTCAGCGCGGGGCGTCAGTCGGCCGCGGTATGAAAGCCCCTTTGCCGCCGCGAGGTTGGTATTCAGCGGTACCGTCGTGCCGGAGTCAGGGACAATCGAGTCGATGCTGACCGTCATCGGATACCCCGACGAATCGGCCGGTCCGACAATCGTAGCTCGGAAGAAGGCGCTAATGCCGTAGGAGACCTGCTGGGGACCTGTCGGCAACTGTTGATCGACCTGAATATGCTGATGCATCACGTACCGCAGCGTGCTCGGCCCAAGCCGAATCGCGGTACCACCCGCCGGCGGTGGTGCCGGAGGAGGCGGAGCGCCGGGGGGAGCTGGGGGCGCCGGGGGGGCCGGGGGCGCCGCCGGATTCACAGGCGTCGGGTTTGTCGTGGTCGTTGTTTTTGAAGCACATGCCGTGGCAAGAATCACCACGGCAAGAGTGAGGGGTCGCCGCATTCTATTCCTTGGTTTTCGTGCGTCCAAAGATCGCCACCACTTCGGTGTCTTCACTCGACACCTTGAGGAGCTTCCATCCCCGCTTGCGCATGTCCGTCCGCCACCCGATGAGCTTTTCCCAATCTTGGGCAGTGGTGCGGAAGACACGCAGATCGGCGACGTTCTCCCAGTGGGGCGGATAAGGAGGGGAGGCGGGTGGCTTTGCGGTCGTCACAGGGGAGGAAGTGGTGGGACCATAAGCCGAGTTCTGTTTACCCGTTGGTACGAGCAGATGGTCATCTCTCTGGGACAGCTGTCGCCAGCCATCTCGTGCGGCCTACCCGCAGCTCGAACGACCCGGGCCGGGTCTCGCTGCTTATTTGGCCTTGCTCCGATCGGGGGTTGCCGTGCCACGCCTGTTACCAGACGCGCGGTGGGCTCTTACCCCACCTTT
The DNA here is from genome assembly GCA_044869265.1 of Gemmatimonadales bacterium. GTDB lineage: Bacteria > Gemmatimonadota > Gemmatimonadetes > Gemmatimonadales > GWC2-71-9 > 20CM-2-65-7. Next base: position 109,847 of record JBIOXD010000078.1, on the reverse strand, counting down.
TCACCCTTACCCTTTGGATACAAGGGCGGTCTGTTCTCTGTGGCCCTTTCCGTCGCCTTACGGCGCCCAGGAGTTACCTGGCGGTCTGCCCTGTGGAGCTCGGACTTTCCTCGATGGGCCTTAGCGACCCACCGCGACCATCGGTCCCACCCCTTCCAGGGCATCAAATTACCGGGCCGCCGGGGCTTCCGGCAAGCCTTTAGCGTGTGGCGCGCCTGATCATCCGCGCAATGGTGTCGGGCACAGCGCGATCCAGCCAGAACCCGCTGTGCGCATCGAAGACGACCGACCGTAACCGGTTCCATCGGCTCGGCGCAAACGTGTTGTTTTCGGGTTCGAGACGCAGAGCCGAGAGCGCATAAACGCCACGCGCGCGATAGCGGGCCAATAACTCACCCCCGCGCCGCTCGCCCAGCCATAACAGGACCGGCGTGTCCGCGCTCGAGAAGCCTTGCAGCAAGCCGAGCGAAAACCAATCGCCGGGCAACTCATCGGAGCGGAATGCAAAGCGCAAGTCGGGCCGCAACTTCTGCAGCTCCGCTCGCAACGCGCGCGCGCGCTCCCTCGTCGCCGCCTGCAGGGTGTCGTAGTAGCGAGCGAGCAATCCGCGCTCCAATAGCGTGTCATACCGGGCCGCGGGCGGCAGCATCGCCAAGCGTTCGTTCTCCGCGCTTTCCAGTCTCAGCGCGGCGAGGCCCGTTCGGTAGTCGACGTCGCAGAATCCCGTTCCGCGGTAATACGCCACTGCACTGTCCAGATCGACCGCGACGCCGGCCACGACGTCGGCGCGCGCCGGCACAGCAACCCGGCCCGCACGGCGGCCGCGGAGCTCCGCGTCCACACCGATAGTGCCGAGCCGCGCCAGCGTGCGATACGTGGATCGCAAGGCGCCGCGCCACAACGTGGAATCGAGTCCGCACGGAACGGGTTGCAGCGCTCCGTGGCGGTCAATCTCCTCGGCGCCCTGCGTTGGAATCTCGAACAGCGCGACCGCCGGGAACCAGCGCACACTGGTTGTTTGGAATCGTTCGGCGGCGTTGCGCCAGAGGAAGCGCGTGCTGATGGTGTCGACGATGGCCTGCACAGGAACCACCGTGGCGAGGGCGTTCAGTTGCGCGACATCGGCGAAAGCGAGGACGGAGTCGAGTTGATGCAGCGTGAAGCGAGTCCAAAACACGCGCATGCCCTGCCGCGCGATCCAGTTCGGCACGGGCGGTCTTTCGCTCGCCTCGGCCAGAGGCGTCGTCGCCGCCGGGAGTACGGTCACGCTGGCACCGGCGGGTGGTGCGAGGGGCGGCGGATGTTGTGCAACCCGGCCCGGTGCCTCGGCGAGCTGCAGCAGGGACCTGCCGGTTGCGGAACGAAGATGTGCCCACTCGGCGGGGCGTCGCGTCCAGCGGGCGAGCGCGAGCAGGTAATCGCGGGTGCGCGAATCCTCACCGGCCGAGGCGAGGAACTCGCGCCCCACCACGACGATCAATCCATCATTCATCCGGCTCGCTGCAACGAACGCGGCGTTGGATCCCGGCGCGCGAGCGAGAATCTGTGTGGGGTCCCGGACGCCCAACACTTGGTTTCGTCCGACCGGAAAGGCCGCGAAGCCGGCATTGTCGAGCGAGGAACGTGGCAGCGGCACGGCCGGCGCGCCGGGCGGTGGCGTCTCGCCAATCCTGATCCCCGCGCCTTGCGAGGCGAGCCATTGGTTCATGGTCCAGCGATCGAGCGAACCCGCGGGTACGCGACCGTCGCTCGTATAGGCGAGCACCACGACGCCCTCGCGACCCCGTCGCACACTTCCGCCGACCCATTCGTGGAGAATCGCGAGATCGCCAAGCGTCAGCGCGTCAGACAGTCGTTCTGGCTCGCGCCCGCCGAGGATGACCAGCGTCCGATAGCGGGTGAGGTCGGCGCGTGTGAGATGTGGATAGAAACGCCGATACTCCACGCGATAGCCGGCGTCGTGCCACGGTGTGGCGACAGCTTCGAGAACGAGCGGATCGCTGAGGCTCATGTCGAGCAACAACAGACGCCTTGCCGACGGCTGGCAGGCCGCCAACACGGAAAGCAGCGTCACGACCAGCCCCTTCACGGGCGGGACTCGACCAGCCGATTGTACTTGCGCAGCGCCGCGCGCAGCCGATCGGGAGGAAGGGTGTACACCCTCAAGCCGTCGGCCCCCGTCATCGTTTCCGCCGCGACCATGGCGTTGACTATAGCCTCCTCCGTCGCCTGAATCGTCGCCTCGAAAAGCGGCGAAATGCGTTCGTTGGGCAGCAGCGTGACCGTCACATTGGCGTCGGGTTTTGCGGCGCCGGGGTTCGCGGTCGAGAAGGCGACGAAGATGTCACCGGATGGATTCGCCCCCGTCCCTCCCAGTCGGCCGACCCCGAGCGAAGCGCGCGTCGCAACGCGTTTCAGCTGGTGGGGCAGCAGCGGCGCGTCGGTCCCGATCACGATAATGATGGAACCGGTCTCGCCGCCGGCGCAGCGGCGCCCCTGCGGCGTCACGCCGGGCAACGAGTCGTAGCATGGCAGCAGGTCGGGGATCTCCTGCCCCACCGGCACGCCGGCGATGGACAGGCGTTGCCGCGATCCGTAGTTGCATTGGACCAGCACGCCGACGGTATACCCGCCACGTTCGGCCGGGAGCCGGCGCGAGGACGTCCCGATACCTCCCTTGAACTGGTTACAGATCATACCGGTGCCGCCGCCGACGTTGCCCTCCGCGACGCGTCCGCCGCGCGCGCTGTCGAGCGCGGCGAAGGTGTGCTGCTTGGTGACGTGAAAGCCGTTGATGTCATTGAGGGAGCCGTCCCACGTCTCGGCGACGACGGGGAGCGACCAGTCGAACTGAAAGCCCTTCTTCACCAGCCATTCGATCACCGCATCGCGTACGATGCCCACACTGTGCGTGTTCGTGATCATCACCGGCCCGGCGAGGAAGCCGGATTCCTCGAGCCAGGTCGTGCCCGTCATTTCGCCGTTGCCGTTCAGCGTGAACCAGCCGCCAAAGACTGGATCGCCGTTCGCGGCGCCGCGCGGGAAGAGGGCCGTGACGCCGGTGCGAACCGGCCCCTGCCCAACCACGAGCTTCCCCTGCCCTCGAATGATCGTGCTGTGACCTACCGTCACCCCTGTCACATCTGTGATGGCGTTCAGCGGCCCGGGTGTGCCATCGAACGGGACGCCGAGGTCGCGGGCGCGAGGGCGACCCTGACCACCAAGCGATCCAGTGGTCGCCGTAAGTATCAACACGAAACGCCAAGTGCTGTTCATTGTCACGATTCTGTGGGCTCGATCTCCTGGGGGCAACTCTTTGAACCTTTTGGACGTCAGACCCAACAGGGAGCCGTCGACCTAAAGGATGTTTCGATCATGAACGGGAGGATGCACGCCGCACCGTAACCTGGAGGTCGTATGAAGAAGACGGCTCTGACCCTACTGGCAGTCACCGCGATTCTCGCCACACCAAATCTCTCAGCACTCCAATCGGGCACAGCGCCGGAGCATCCGGCCGTACGTGCAGGCATTCAAGAGTCGGCCGATGAGATGTCGCCAAGCGTCCAACTCTATGTGGGTCGTGGCGACGTGCTGCGCAGTGAGCTGCGCTTCGCCGACGCGGCACGGGAGTACCGTCGCGCGGCCGACATCGCTCGCCGCGAAGGTCATCTCGCGAGCGGGACGACCTGGATGCTGGCGAACGCCTACTACAACGATGGGAACCTGATCGACGCGGCCGAGGCACTGGACCAACTCGCCGGCGAAGCCGCACAGGTGGGGGATCTTGTCGTTCAAGCACTCGCCATCTTCAACGCCGCGTGGTTGAACGGCAAGGCAGGTCGGAAAACCGAGACGGCGGTACGTGTTGCGCGTCTGGAGAGCCTGCTGCGCTCACCGTACATGCCCGTGGCGATCCGCGATCATCTCAGCAGCTGGTTGAAAACCTCGAAGGAGCTCGCGGTCGAGCGCGTCGCGAGCTAACCGCCGCCCGCGAACGGCAGCAGCGCCTGTCGCATGTCGGACGCCGTTTGCCAGCGGGCGTCCCGCGGCTTGGCAAGCGACTTCATCACGGCATCGCTGAGCGCACGCGGCACGTCGCGGCGCAGCTTCCGGAGATCGGGCGGCGCGGCGTGCTGCTGCATGTCGAGCACCGCCGCTGCGCTGGCTGCCGAGAACGGGGGCCGGCCGGCCAGGGCCTCGAACAACACGACGCCGAGCGAATAGATATCGGTCCGCCCGTCGATGTCGGGCGAGCCACCCGCCTGTTCGGGGCTCATGTACTCTTCGGTCCCGACGACAAACCCGCTGCGTGTTACCCGATCCTCACCCGAGGTCGCGATCGCCCGTGCAATGCCGAAATCGACGAGGATCGCGCCGGTTTCCGAGCACACGATGTTGTCCGGCTTGATGTCGCGATGCGCGAGGCCCTGCTCGTGCGCGTGCCCCAGTGCGTCGAGCACTTCGGTCGCGAGGCGGACCGCGCGATCGATCGGCAAGATCCGTTCTCGGCGGAGTAGCGCACGCAGCGTTTCGCCCGAGACGAATGGCATGACGAACCAGAGGAGGTAGTCGCTTTCGCCGGAGTCGAGTAACCGCGCGATGTGCGGGTGATTGAGCTTGGAGGCGTAGCGGATCTCGCGCAGGAATCGGTCGGCCGCTACCGAGACGGCCAGTTCGGGATGGAGCACCTTAATGGCCACTTTCTGGCCCTGCTGATCGAGGGCTCCGAACAGCGTTGCGTTACCGCCGCGCCCGACGGGCGTGATGACCTTGTAGCGCTCGCCTAGCAGTTCACGGACACGGCTGATCAGATCGCGAGCCAGCACCACTCCTTCGTTAGCGGCGTCTTGTTCATCTGCATCCCCCGCTCGCGCGTGATGACCAGGTTGTTCGAATGATTGTAGCCATACCCGCCCGCAGGGTCGTACAAGCCCGGCTCATTGGAGAACATCATTCCTTCGGCCATCACGGTTGCATCGCCCAGGGCGACGTACGGCTGCTGGTGTCCCTCCATCCCCGCGCCGTGGGCGGGGCGATGGTAGACGAACTGCTCGAGGCCGGCGCGCCGCGCGATCTCGTGCACACGCGCCGCGACGTCGCGGCATACTGCCCCGGCTTTCGAGAACTCCTGCTGCGCCAGCGTCATGTCGGTATGCACTTCCCACATACTCCGTTGCGCATCGGTCATCGGCATGACATGGCACGCACGGTATCCCTCGCCGCCGTAGCCGCCCACGCGCACCATGATGCCGGAGAACTGGACCGCATCGCCCCGCTGAATTTGCGCGTGGAAGAACTGATTGGGATGCGGGTACGCGGTGCCGACGCCCGTGCGGCACCCCACGTTGATCCCGACGCCGACCGCGGTGTGAGGGCGGCCGTCGCGCTTGATGTCTTTCATCACCAGGTCGGTGCCGAACGCCTCCGCGGCGTGGCGCACGTCGAAGTCCGTGGCGTCCGTACCGTGCTCCAGCACATAGCTCCGGCAATACGCGAGCACGCGATCGGCGTAATCGATGGCGCGCTGCGTCAGCGCAATCTCGGCGGGCGTCTTGATCACGCGCATCCCCAGGGGGATATCCCCAGCGGCGCGGAACGTGGCGCGCGGCAGCGCCTCCCGAAATCGCTTGAGCGTGCTCTCGGGCGCGTCCCAATCGAGACCGATTCTCTTGTTGCCAAAGCCACGCCGGTCGATGCCCTTCAGCATCCAGGCCCACAGATCGACCGTGCCTTGCGGCTTCGCGACGGGACCCGCGCGCGGATCGTTGCCCGCCTCGGCGTGGGGGAAATCGAAGTAGAACTCGGCGTCCTGGATCCACCAGCCGGCTACCAAATCGCGATCGAGGCCGGGCACGAAGAGCGTCGGTGGGCCCGATGTGGGAATCCACAGCGCCTCCGGCCGTTCCGTTGTGGTATGGAAGTAGCCGCTCAGGTACACGATGTTGGTCGACTCCCTGATCAGCATCCCATCGAGCCCCGCGGTACCTAACGCCTGCTGAAAGCGCCGGACCGTGTCGCGATACCATTGGATCGGCAGCCGATCAGGCACGTCCTGCAAGCCGGTCGCGGGGTCGGTGTTGGGCGCCGTCCACCACCAGGGGAGGGCGCCAATGGCGTCTCGTGTCGGCGTAAGCGCGGCAGCAGAGGCGAGGAGCGACGAGCGAACGAAGTCTCGGCGGGTTGGCATGAGGCTAGAGAATAAAGGAAGGGCGGCTCGGTGGCGAGCCGCCCGCATTCTTTCCACGAATCCGTTCAGCTAATGGAAGGAGTCCCTGTGGCCGTTATCGTGGCCGGACTGTTCGTCACATGGTTGGTTGTAACCTGAACCGTATTCACGCCGAGGCCGAGGCGCCACGAGACGGTGGCATTGCCGTTTCCGTCAGTGGTCATGGTACACGTCGTCGCTTCAGTGCAGCTGGTGGTTTCGTCTTGGTAGTTCAACGTCCCGCCGCCGCTTGTAACCGTGAAGGTGACCGACTGGCCCACGACGGGCGACCTCTCATCATGGTGGACGCTTTGCACCCGCACCGCTGCCTCAACCGTCGAGCCCGCGGGTGCGATTGTGGCGTCGCCCGAGGTCACGCTCAGGTTGGCGCGACGTGCAAAACCAAAGCGGCTGAAATCATTCGTGCTGCCGCCGGCTCCCAAGTCGACCGCATGCAGCGCCTTTGGCTTTACGAGACCGGCGATCGCGCGCCCGACGGCGGACAGCCCGGCCTTCGCGATGTCACTGATCCGTCCCGACCGCTGAGCCGACCCCATCGAGGAGGGTGTCGGGCCGAAACCATCACAGCGCAAAAAGGGCGCGTTGACCTCATCCAGGAGGAACGTGTCTCCGACCGGCTGACCCTGGAGCTCCTCGCGCCGGTGCAGCTGGAACGGGTGCTCGTTCTCGCGCCCGACATCGCCGGGATACTGGAAGCACACGCCCGCGACTACGGGAAGGACGAAGGGGACGAGCACATCCGGGTCGGTGCGGAATCGATAACACCCTTCAAGTTCCTCGAGTCCGCTCTGCAGGCAGCTCGTCTCTGACGCGCCATTGTTGACTGGAATGCGCTCGATAATGACGACGACTTGATCGATGCCGGCCGGCAGCCAACCGGTGCTGAACCGCGCACCGGCGTGGCCGGTGTTCGTCGTGACGTCGAGGGTCCCGCCGGCGATCACGCCAGGCACGATCTGTTCTACGCCATCAGTCACGTTGCCGAGCCCAAACGCGCCGTTCTCGATCCGCACGTTGATCGGGAGCGTGCGGCCGTCCTGGAACGGGACAACGTTGCCGTTCTTGATGTTGTTCACGCCGCCAATGACCGGATCGATGTCGACGAACCCCAGCGACGTCCCACCGGGCGCCCCCCGGACAGTGATGCGATAGAAGCTGAGCAAGCTCAGCAGTGAGCTTCTCGTGTCCCAGTTGAGTTGATATTGCTCGTTGCCGCCGTCGAGCGTCATCCTCGCGGGACCGAAAACGAGTCCGGCTTTGCATGTCGCCAGTGGGATCAGCCGAGGATCGGCCGTCAACTCGCAGACTTCAACGAATGGCGAAAGGTGCGCGTTGAATTGTCCGGGATTGTAGTTCGTGTTACCGACAGGGTTCGGAAGAAGAGGAGGAAGGAAGAAGAAATCGTCGTTTCCACCCCCGTTCGCCCCGTCGAAGATCAGGGCTTGGATGTCCGGTTCTGCGGATTGAACTGGGGCTTCGTTCCTACATGCGACGAGGATAACGGCGGCGACAATACCGGACGTGACCAGCCTCATGACGAGCGCTCCTGCGCGACACATGGACCCGCGATGTGTGGCACGTCTAGGGGCGCGCCAGCGACAACGGGCAACGAAAAGCGGCTTCTGCGAAATTGACCCTAGGATTAACCCTAGCGCCTTCGCCCCGGTGGTCTAGATCAGAGACGCCTTGGTGGGCTAGATCAAAGGGATTAGCGGAGCCCGATTATTGCTTTGAAGCGCGGATCATCCTGAATCGGACGCCACCACCAGTGCACGTTCTGGCGGAATCCTGCACGGTGCTGCGGGTTGGCCGTGAAGTACTCGTCCAGTAGTCGGAACGCCTCCTCCTTGTCGCCGAGCATCACGCGGACAAAGGCCTGGTAGCCGAGCAGCTCCTTGGTGGGGTCGCTGTTGGCGTCACCTCTCGAGCGATCAAGGACATGCCGCGCGCTGTCAGCGAGGCCGGCTCGCGCGAGCACGGCTGCGACGAAGATCTGACCATGCAGCTGTCTGTAGGCTCTGGCGCGCTCTGGGGCGAGCTGGACAGCCTTGGCAGCGAGCTCCCACGCGCGAGGAAAGTCGGGATCTGCGGCGCTGGTCGAAAGGAGCATCAGCTGGCACTGGACAAACTGCGCGTTGCTCGGAAACCGGCGATATCCCTTTTCACACCAGTCCGTCGCCGGCGTAAACAGCTCCAGGTCGTACGACGTGACGAACAGTCGAAACAGAATCGCGTCGGCCGAAGCCAGGTAGGCATCCGCCTCGTACGCGGCGCGGGCGGCCCGGTTCGCCTCTACGAGATCCCGCCTCCCGTAGTAGAGGTACGACAGCGTGTTCCAGGCGCCCACCTGCTGCGGGTTGAGTCGCGCTGCAGTCTCGAGATCCGCTTGCGCCGAAGCGAGCAGTCGCTCGGCGGCCACCGCATCCGGCTCCAGCTCGCGAGAGTAGCGGAAGAATCGGAGTGTCCCACGAATCTCGAGGGCATCAGGATTCCGGGGCTCGAGGCGCAGGGCACGATCGGCATGTCCCAAGCCAGTCGTCACCCACCGCTCGACTTCTCGGGGCTCCTTTTCGGGTCGTGCGCGCAAGTACGCCAGCCGCGCCCGGAACACGATCGGCTGAACCCAGGCCTGATCCGCTTGCTCCGCTCGCTCGAGCAGCGAATCGGCGTGCGCGTACAAACCGGCGGCTGCCGGTGGGTTTTGTACGGCTGCGACTTGGGCATCCTTCTGCGCTTTCTGCGCTTGTTGCACGAGGGTCCACGCGTCGACGCTCATCGTGCCAGCCCGTTCCTCGCGCAGTCGCACCTCGTCACCGAGGCGCTCGCGCAGGAACATCGCCGCTTGACTGGCTACCGAATCACGCATCGCGAGTGGCGCGGCCAGAGGCAACTCGAAACTCTGACGCCGCAGATCCGCCCCGCTGGCGCCATCGACGAGCCGGATCGTTACGCGCGCTCGCGTGTCGACCGGCTCGACCTCTCCTTCCACGAGGGTGCCCGCGCCGAGCGCGCGCGCGATCGAGTCGCGCGGCACGTCGCGCCCACGGAACGGCGCGACGCCGTTGCGCGAGATCACGTCCAGCGCGCGAATAGCGGCGAGCTGATCGATCAGTGATTCGGTTAGTCCGTCGGCCAAATAGCGCAGTGAGCTGTCGCGACTCTGATCGTTGAAGTAGAGCACGGCCACGCGAGTCTGTGCGAGCTCTGAAGTGCCGACCACGGCGCGCGCGCCCCGTTGACGGCCGAACAGCAGCCACGCGCCGGCGAGAACCACCATCATGCCAACCCCAACCCCGACGCCGACTCGGCGGCGCCAGATCGTCTGTGCCCGCGACGGTCGGCGTGTGATGCCCGCGCCTGCGGTCGCTCGCGAGACGCGCCCGGTGCTGGCTGCCATCAGCGCCTTCGCGAACTCACCGGACGTCTGGTAACGATCCGCAGGCACTTTCTCGAGCGCGCGCTCGATGACGATTTCTAGATCATCCGGGATCGCATCGCGTACGATCTTGAGCCGCGGGACGGCGTCGAGCGAATGACGCGCCAGGATCGACTGCGCCGTCGGGCCGGTGAACGGCGGCTGTCCCGCCAACGTCTCGTAGAGCACACACGCGAGACTGTAGATGTCGCTGCGACGATCCACCTGCGCCGACCCCGACGCGTGCTCGGGCGGCATGTACGCCGGCGTCCCGATCGCGATGCCCGTTTGCGTGAACTTGTCGCCGCCCGCGGCGCTCACGGCACGCGCGATGCCGAAGTCGGTGACGATGGCGTGACCGCCCGAGAGCATGATGTTTTCGGGCTTGATGTCGCGATGCACCACGTCGTGGCTGTGCGCGTACGCCAGCGCCTCGGCCACCTCCTTCGCGATTTGCAGCGCGTCGTCGACCGGCAACTGCGGCTCGCGCTCCAGGCGCTCGCGTAGAGATTCGCCTTCAACAAAAGGCATGACGTAGTACAGGATCCCAGCGGCATCGCCGGAATCGTAGACCGGCAGGATGTTCGGGTGCTGGAGCCGAGCGGCGAGCTTGATCTCCCGCAGGAAGCGCTCGCGCCCCAATGAGATCGCGATCTCCGGGCGCAGCGTCTTGAGCGCGACAAAGCGCTCGTGCTTCACGTCCCGCGCCAGGTACACCAGCGCCATCCCGCCGCGGCCCAGCTCTCGGTCGATGATGTAGTGACCAGCGAGTGCGGCGTTCAACGTGGCCAACGACTCTGCAGACTCCGGCGGCGTGGGCTCAGTCACTTGGATAACGATAGTCCCGGTGCACCTGCTCGGCGAGCGTCCGTGCGAGATCGTCGAGCCCGGCGGTGGCCCAGCGCCGATCGATGCTGATCAACACGCGTCCCGTGCCGGCATCGATCGCGATCAATTGCACCCGGATGGAGTCGTTACGATTCGCCACCGGGTCCAGGCGTCCATAGACCGCAAGCCCCGCGCTCGTGCGCCGGGCCAGGTCGATGGCCGCAAGCGTAGGCTGAGTCTGTCCCCGCCAGCGCTCGCGCACGACCGCCTGGGAGACCGCCGACAACGGCGGCATGCTGTCCAGCCGGCTGGTCAGCCTTTCGGCGAGGCGAACGCGCCACGACTCGAGGCCCGGGACAAAGATGTCGAACGGCGCGACCGCGACAACCGACGGGTTGGGCTTATGGCGAGCCGCATACCGCACGAAGCTGATCGCGCCGGCCACCATCAAGCCCGCCACGAGCAACGAGCCGGCGATCAGCAAGCGGCGTGAGCGCGCCGCACGCGAATTGTCCGGTGCCGTCATGGCGGAGCCTCCCAGGGGGGCGCCGTAGCTTCGCATTCAGACTCTCTAATTACAAGGCGCGATCAAAGAAACTGTGTGCGGAGGTGCGAATTCCCGCGGGGGTCGCCCCGGTGCAAGCGCGGTGAGATTCTCGATCGATTAGTTGTCTGAAGGTTGATCGCGCCGGGTTAGTCTCCCGGCGCATGGTCACCGTCTGCACCGTTCTTCCTGCCCCCGAGCGTCTGCGCATCGACGCCGCGGGCGATGGCTGCTTCAACACGCTGCACACGGAGTCACTGCGCGAAGCGCTGCACGTCGCCCGTCGGCGCCGCGTGGACGCCGTCATCATCTCGGTGCACCGCTGTCACGGTGAAGCGCTGCCAGCCGTCGCCCGCTTTGTGCGGGAATTCCCAGCGATCCCCGCCGTCGCTCTCGTTTCCCGGCACGATCGTGAAGCGACCGAAACGTTGCTTCGCCTCGGCGCCACCGGCGTGCGCACGGCGGTGGATTGCACCGAACCCGACGGCTGGCGGCGCCTCCGTGATCTCGTCGGACACCCGGCGTCACCGGTCGCCGCACGGATTCTCGACCGCCTCGTGCCGGCCCTCGGCGACGCCGCGGAAGGCACGCGGCTGTTTTTCGAGGCGGTCGCGCGGCTTGCGCCGGCGCTCTGCACCGTGCGTGCCCTGGCCCGCCATCTGCGGATTCGGCCGAGCACGTTGATGTCGCGGTTTTGCCGCGCAGGCATCCCCTCGCCCAAGAGTTATCTCGCAGGCATGCGCCTGCTGCACGCGGCGTTTCTCTTCCAAAACCCCGGTCTGACGGTCTCGGATGTGGCTTACCGTATGGACTATTCGTCACCACAAAGTTTCGGCCGGCACCTGCGCGCAGTCTTGGGAGTAACGGCCGGGGAATTTCGCAGCCGTTTTCCGTTCGACGTCGCGCTAGAGCGCTACATCGACTTGCTGATCACCCCGTACCGGGAGATCCTGCGTGCATTTCACCCGTTCAACGCGGGAAGCTGGGACCAAGGCCCAAACTGCACTGCGGACTCCCGTACGGGGTGACCTGTGAACGTCAGTCGGCCGCATGATCCACTGTTCTCTCACCCCGTCGTAGCATGGAGAACCGCGCCATCCCGACTCGGAGCCGCTCAGCCAGCTGGGCGAGCTGTTGGGACGTCGCGGTCAGTTCGCCCATCGACGTGATCTGGGCCTGGGTGGCGGCAGCCGTATTGTTGGCGCTTTCTGATGATGCTGTCGAGATACTGGCGACTTGCTGTAGCGATTGTGCCAGTTGCGCGAGCCGGGTTGCTTGGCTGCGGGAGACCTCGGCCGTCGCGTTTACGAGATCCCCGATCAGCTGGACGCCTTGATGGAGCTCCTGTAACGCTCCGTCGGCCTCGGTGGCGACGGCACCGATGTCCCGGACCTTCGCCTCGCCTGACTGCATCGCTCGAGCCGCCGCGTCGATCCCGGTCCGCAAGTCGCTCACGAGCTCCGCGACGTCGCGCGCCGATTTCCCTGCTTCGGCAGCGAGCGCTCGAACCTCATCGGCCACGACCGCGAAGCCTTCACCGTGCTCCTCGGCGCGCACCGCCTCGATCGCGGCGTTGAGCGCGAGCAGATGGGTTTGCCGTGCGATCCGGGCGATGGTCTGCGCGAACACGCCAATGCGCTCCGACATGCCGGACAACCCGGCCACAGTGGATGCCGTTGCGCGAACCTCTTCGCCAACCGCGCGCAGCGTCGCGCTGGCGCGCGCGACGCGCTCGCGCCCCCGCTCTGCGGCGCTCACGAGCCGTGTCGCATCGACCTGCATCAACTCGGCACGCCCCCGCAGTGAATCTGCCTGGTCGGCCGCCTTGGCGCTTTCGCCCCGCGCGTCGTCGGCAAGCCCGCGCTGATAGCCGAGATCGCCGGCAAGACGTTGCGAAACCTGCGTCAAGGACTCTGTCGTTGCGTGCAGCTGCTCGGCCGCGGCAGCCAACTCCTCGGCGAAAGCGGCGACCTCGTCGGCCTCGCGCTGCACGGAAGAGATCGTCGTGGCGATCTCCTCGAGCATGCGATTGAAGCTCTTCTCGAGAAACCCGAGCTCGTCCGCTTCGACCGCGGCGGCGCGCACGCCGAGGTACCCCTGCTCCGCTTCTCCCATCACGCTGCGCGCGTGGCGAATGCGCTGGATCAGCGTCGCGGGAATTCGCTTCAGCGCCATCGCGACGACGATGAACACGCCGGTTTCGAGGTACGCGGCCGCATCCAGTCCGGAGCGACCGGGAAACAGTTCCCCGTGTAGCCAGCTCGCGATCAGATACGCGAGCGACGCCACAAGCACGAGGAAGTCGCCGACCGCCTGGCCCTGATCGAACGCGTAGGGGAGGACGGCGATGAACAACGCCGCGACGATGCCGCCGTGCCCGAACCACACGACGAGCACGCTCACGAGTGCGACGTCGAGCAGCGCGAGCATGTAAATGAGCCACCAGCGATACCAGCCGCGCTCGTTGATTATGCCGACGAGCGCATTGACTACGGCGCCGGCCCCCGAAATCAGGACGATGGTGCCGGGACGCGCTGGAACCACCCCCGCGACGTAGCCCAGCATGCCGAGCACGAGCAGCGACGCGGCGATGGCCCAGCGGCGTCGATGTGTGCGCTCGAAGGTTTCGAGATCCTTGAAGCGCTGCTCGAGCGCGGTGGCCTCATCCTGCCAGTCGCGCACGCGGGCGACGATCGAAGGACGCCTCGTCGGTGTCATTCGGAACTCAAACCGAGGTCGGCGGCGGTGAGGATGGCCTCAACCGGGTAACCCTCGTGCTCGATCGCGTCGCGGCCACCTTCCTGCCGATCCACGACCGCCATCACGCCGAGCACATGCCCGCCCTCCGCTTTGACAGCACGGACGGCGTCGAGGGCCGAGCGGCCGGTGGTCAACACATCTTCGACGATCACGACCGGATACCCGGCGGAGAAGCACCCCTCGATTCGCTTGCCGGTGCCGTGGTCCTTTGCCTGCTTGCGGACGGTGAACGCATCGAGTGGCTGCCCGCGGCGCCGGGCCGTCAACGCGAGGGCGTAGGCAATGGGGTCGGCGCCGAGGGTCAGACCGCCCACTGCGCGCGGTGTCCAGCCGCGGGCGGCGAACCGGTCCAGCCCCAAGCCACCGATCACGGCCAGGCCTTCGCCCGACATCGTGGTCAGGCGGGCATCGATATAGAAGGACGATCGGCGCCCCGACGCGAGTACGAAGTCGCCGCGCCGGACAGAGCGCGTCAGGAGCAAATCCTTCAGCGTGTTGAGTAGGTAGTAGTAGTCGCTACTACTATTCACTGTCCCGCTTGCCGACGATGTTCCTCAGCGCCCCGAACCAACCGCGGGACTTGGGATCCTGGCTTTGGGCGAACGCGGCTTCGAGCTCTTCGGCGAAGGCCGTCACCGTAGGTTGGCGGTCTGCCGGTTGGCGGGAGAGTCCCTTCATCACGGCCGCTTCCAGCGCGGGCGCGAACTTGAGGTCCTTGCGGGCCTGGGACAGCGGGGTCGCCGTACCGCTGAGGAGCTGTTGAAACAACTCGCGGGGGCTGCGTCCTTCGTGCGGATTCTTTCCCGTGAGCATGTAGTAGGTGATCTTCGCCAGGCTGTAAATGTCCGCGCGCCCGTCGACGAGCTCGCCGGACAGCGCTTCCGGCGCGACATACTGCAATGTCCCGACAAAGAAGCCGGTCCGCGTCAGGCGCTCTTCGGGAGGCTGCTCCGCGTCGCGCGCGATACCGAAGTCGAGCAGTTTGACGGTGCGCGTCTTCGCATCGTACATGATGTTTTCCGGCTTCAGATCGCGATGAATGATACCGGCAGTGTGCGCGGCCGCGAGCGCGTCGGCAAGCTGGCGGACGAGCGGCAGCGCCTCCTCGGGACCGAGCGATCCGACACGATGTAGGAAATCGGCGAACGACTCCCCCTTCGCCCATTCCAGCGCGAGGTAGTAGAGCCCGTCGGATTCGCCGAAGTCATACGTACGGACCACGCCAGGATGGATCACACGGGAACCGTAGCCTGCCTCACGCAGGAAGCGCTTGACGACCGTGGGGTCGCCCCTGAGACGCTCCCGCAATACCTTGAACGCACACGCCCCACGGGAGCCGTGCTCGGCACGGTATACTTCGGCCGTCCCTCCCTCGCCCACGCGCTCGAGGAGGCGGTAGCCGGCTATCGTCGTGCCGGCCAGGTTCTCGTTAGCCATTGGAGTTTGCGCGAAACTAACTTCCGGTTTTGAGGCTCGGCAAGTGATTAGTCGACCCAGTCTCTTTGTCGTTCTTAGCTTCTCGGTGGTCGCGTGCGGGTCCTGGCAGCGCGTGGGCCAGCCCGAGCAAAGTCCGCGACCCGGGACGAGCGTGACGCGGTTGTTCGATGCCACGGCGGCATACCGCGCCATGGGTTCGCTCGTGGGTGGTGGCGCGCTGCCCTTTGTCGCGTCGGTCCGGTATCTCGCCGGCCCGACGTCGGACTCCACGCTCGCGGTTTTCGGTCTCTCCCTCACCAATCAGACGCTGAGCTTCGCCCGTCGCGGCAGCGAGTTCGTCGCCGAGTATCACGTCGAGGCAACATTCAGCACTCAGAACAAGAGCGATGTTCCGATCCGCCAGATCGGCAGCGACGAACAGGTCCGGGTCCGCCACTTCCGCGAGACTTTGCGCACCGACGAGAGCGTGATCTATCAAAAGTACGTGATGTTGCCGCCGGGGACGTACGTCGTGTCGGTCATGGTTCGCGATCGCAACAGTCCCGCTTTCTCGCGCGCGGAGCGGGTGGATACCGCGCCGCGCTTCGAGGGTCCACGCCTGTCGCGGCCCATCGCCGTCTATGCATCCAATGGCAGGGAACAACGCAGCGAGGTGCCCAGGCTCGTCGTGAATCCTCGTGCGACACTTCCCTACGGCGCCGACTCGATGCGCTTCTATGTCGAGCGCTATGACGCGGGGCCCGGCATGCTCATCGCCCGAGTGGTGGATGGGACCGACAAGGAGTTATGGCGAGACTCCGTGCAGTTGAACGGCGACGGCAGTCTTGCCTCGGCGACGCTGATCGTCGCTCCCGGAAATCTCCCCGTTGGGCAGGCGGAGCTCGAAACGGTGCCGGCCGACGGGGGCGATACGGTGCGGACGCGTTTTCTCGTGAGTTTCTCGAACCAATGGGTCATCACGAACTTCGAGGAGATGGCCAACCTACTGCGCTATTTCGATCACCCAGAATGGGTGGATTCGCTGAAGCGCGCTCCACCCGACAAGCGGCCCGACGTGTGGCGGGACTTCTGGAGGGCGACCGACCCCAATCCGATCTCGGCGGAAAACGAGGCGCTGGACGATTACTTCCGCCGTGTGCAGGAAGCGAATGTCCGATTCCAGGATGAGGGACAACCCGGGTGGCTCACGGAGCGCGGGGAAGTGTTGATCACGCTGGGTGAACCCGATGAGACACTCGACATGGCGAACGGCATGGATCGCAGCGGCCTGCGCGTGCTGCGGTGGACCTATGCGAACGAGCGACTGGTCCTCTATTTCGAGGATCAGACGGGATTCAATCGTTTCCGTCTCACTCCATCGTCACGCGCCGAGTACCAGCGGGTCCTGGCGCGGGTGAGGCGAATCGGCCGGTGATGCGGGCGACGGCATTCGGTGTCGCGGCGACGCTGGCGGGACTCGCGGGAGCGGCGGGCGCGCGCGCGGCATTCGCGCAAACCGCTCAACCCGATCACACGGCGGCCGTGCTCGCGGACTCGTTGCGTGTATCAGGGCGTCCCTGGCACGCCGCGGAGACCTTACTCGCAGCGGCCCGACGCGAGTCCAACCCCAACGCGTTTCTGATCGTCGAAGGCGCAAAGGCCGAGGTCCACGCGCGTCGCTACGAATCCGCGCGCACCATGCTCGTGAATCAGCCCTGGCTGCCGGACTATGGCGATGGAGATGCGCTCGCGGTCCTGGCGCAGGCGGAGTACGGAGTCGGGCGTTACGCGGACGCCGCGATGCATTTCACCCTTGCGCGCGAGCGCGCGCCTGAAGCCCGCGCGGGCATCCTCGCGGTTCGCGCGGCCGTGGCCTACGAGGCGGCCGCCCAGCTGGACAGTGCAGCGGCGGCGTTCACGATCGCGCGCGCGGGTGGGCGGCTCGCCACGATCGACCAGTGGCTGCGGATCCGGCTCTCGCGTGTGAATCGAGACACCGCCACCACACGCGAGCTGCTCACCGATGTCGCCGCCCCGGCGGCGCGCCACGTGCCGGTCGCGCGGGGTCGCTCCTACCTCCTGGCGGGGGACACGGCCCGCGCGCTCGATGCGTTGGAGGCGGCAGGGAAGGGGCTGGACGTCGCCCGGCTGGCGCTTGCGAGAGACGACTCGACGCGCGCCCGGACCGCACTCTATCGCTTACTCGCTCGTGAGCCGCTCAGCGATGACGGCGCGGCCGCCGTGACGCTTGCCCTCGGTCCGCTGCCGCCGCGCGAGCCTGCCGAGCACGTCGCCCTGGGCCGGGCGCTGAACCGCCGCAATACCGTCAAGGACGCCCGCATTCACGTCGAGCACGCGTTGCGGCGTGGCGATTCGAGCGCCACCACGCTCCTGTTGTACGGGGAGCTGCTCGTGGCGAGCGGCATGGCCCGCGACGCCGCACGCGCGTACAGCGCCGCGGCGCGCGATTCGAGCGTTCGCGCGCTCGCGCTGTACCGGCGCGCGCGCGTGCTGGTGCGCCTGGGTGATTCGACGGGCCCCGGCGCGCTGGCGGGTTTCGCGGAGCGCTATCCCACGGATTCCGCGGCGCCGGGCGCCCTGTACCTCCTCGCCGACATGTACGATGATCGTCGAGACGCGGCGAACGCGACGCGGTGGTACCGGGAGCTGATCAACGCCTACCCGGCAGACCCCCGCGCGTCCCTCGCGCGGTTCCGGCTCGCGGCTCGCGCCGAGAATGCGGGGCAGCTCGACACCGCCGAGGCGCTGTATCAGTCGGAGATCGACGTCGCTGGAGCGCAGCGCATTGCCGCGCGCTTCTGGCTCGGGAAGATCGCGCTCGCGCGCGGCGACTCCGCGCAATCGCGCGCCCTCTGGGTCGCGGTCGCCCGCGAAGACTCCCTCGGCTACTACGGGATGCGCGCACGTCGCGAGACACACCTCGCGCCGCTCTCGTTCGCTCCCACCGCCATCCCGATCACTCCGCCTCCCCCGGCCGTCGCCGCGGGACTCGCCCGCATCGACACCCTGCTGCTCGCCGGGCTCGACAGCGAAGCGCAGAGCGAGGTGCGTTTCGTGCTGTCGCGGCCGCCGCAGGAGCTCCCGGCGTTGCTCGCCTGGAGCGAAGGATTGAGCGGACGCGGCTATGGGTCCGCGGCGGTACGCCTCGGGTGGCAGGCTGCACTGCAGGCCCCCGGCGACGCGCGGGTGCTGCGCGCCATTTTCCCCTGGCCCAATCGGTCGGCCGTGGAAGCCGAAGCTGACGAGTTCCAGGTCGATCCATTGCTGCTCGCTGCGCTGGTGCGACAGGAGAGTGTCTTCGACGTCGAGGCGCTTTCTCCCGCGGGAGCCCGCGGCCTCGCACAGCTGTTGCCCAGCACCGCCGCCCTCATGGCGCGCGGGCTGGATGTGGCGTTCTATCCGGAGTGGATCACGGTGCCGGACCTGAACTTGCACCTGGGCGCCGCGCATCTCGCCGAGCTGCTCAAACGATTCGGTCGCGTGGACGCGGCGATCGCGGCCTACAACGCGGGGCCGGTGCCTGTGCGCCGATGGCTGGAGCGCGACGGCGCGGGCGATCCGGACCGCTTTATCGAATTGATCCCCTATGTTGAGACTCGCGGCTATGTGCGCAGTCTCTTGCGCAATCGGGAGTTGTACCGCGCGCTCTACGAACCGTAGAAACCCCGGTTGACAGTCTTGCACTCGGCGGGTCATTTCTACCGCGCTCGACACCAGGGCCGGGCAGGCGTCCCGCAGTGCGGGGGGCCGAGTATCAGACTTCGCAGGAGGCGGATCGTGATCAAGGGAAAGGTGAAGTGGTTCAATGACGCCAAAGGCTATGGCTTCATTGAGCAGGAGGGTGGAGAAGACGTCTTCGTGCACTTCTCGGCGATTCAGATGGACGGCTTTAAGACACTCGCCGAAGGTCAGGTTGTGGAGTTCGAAGTGAAGCAGGGCGATAAAGGGCTCCACGCGACAAACGTCGTGCGCGTTTAGACGCACTTCCTGCGCCCTAACACTTCACCAACCAACCCCGGGGCTTTGCCCCGGGGTTTACTTTTCCCGCCATGCCGCCGCGTCCCGCTCCACCGATTCCCGCTTCCGCCGCCGGGCGCAAGTGTGTCTTCCTGGTGGATGGTTATGCGTTGATCTATCGCGCCTTCTTCGCGATGATCACCCGCCCGCTGACGACCAAGCGCGGGGAGAACACCTCGGCGGTGTGGGGCATCACGAACTTCCTCCTGCGACTGTACGAGAACTATCATCCCGAGTACGTCGGCTGGGTGCACGATCGTGGCGTCTCGTTCCGTCAGGAACAGTATCCCGAGTACAAGGCCACCCGCGAGAAGCTGGGTGAGGAAATGCAGCAGGACTTCGATCGCTCGCTCGAGCGCGTCTGCCAGATCCTCGACGCATTTCACATTCCCGTCATCGCGCTCAATGGGTACGAGGCCGATGATGTCGTCGCGACGCTCGCGCAACGCGCGGCCGCGAGCGGGCTGCAGGCCGTCATCGTTTCCGGCGACAAGGACTTTTACCAGTTGATCGGGCCGGGCATCGCGCTGCTCAATCCGGGGCGGGGCGGCCAGGCGGCCGTCGAAGAACAGTGGGTCGATCAGTCCAATGCCGACGAGCGCCTTGGCGTGGCGCCCGAGCGCGTCGTGGATTTTCTCGCGCTGGTGGGCGACAGCTCCGACAACATTCCCGGCGTCAAGGGTATTGGGGACAAAACCGCGTCCCAGCTGCTCCAGACGTATGGCGACCTCGACACCATCCTCGCGAGCGCCGCCAGCATCCCGGGCAAACGACCACGCGAAGCGCTGCTGCAACAGGCCGACAATGCGCGATTGTCCCGTCAGCTCGTGACGCTCCGGCGTGACGTGCCGATCGAGCTCAACCTTGAGCAGCTTCACGTGCTCACGCCGGACACCGAGCGCTTGGCGGCGCTCTTCACCGAGCTCGAGTTTCGGACGCTGATCCCCAAGCTCGACGATCTGGCGTCGGTCGGCACGCCACCGGTTGCCGAGGAGGGGAAGCCGCTCGCCCCCGCTACTCGGACGCCGCTGCTCGCCGATCCGCGGGTCGTCGACGATCCCGCAGATCTGCCGGCGATGCTCGGAGCGTTGCGCGCGGCGCGAATCGTCGCGATCCAGACGGAGCCGAATCTGGCGGGCATCTCCTTCGCCGTAGCGCCGGGGCGTTCGTGGTATCTGCCGTTCGGCCATCGCTCGCCTGAGGCCGGGAGCGAACTGGGTGCGACACCGCCGCGCAATCTCCCTCCCCTCGCGAGTGACGCGACGGCGGCCGTACGCGCGCTCCTCGCGGATCCGGCGGTGAAAAAGGCGGCGCACGACAGCAAGGCATCGTGGGTCGCGCTCGCGCGTGCCGGAATCCCACTGGGCGGCGTTACCTATGACTCCATGGTCGCGAGCTTCGTGCTCGACCCCGGCAATCGCTCGCACGCGCTGGCCGATCTCGCGCGCGAGCGGCTTTCCATGGAGCTGCCTACCACCACGCAGCTGCTTGGCAAGGAGCGCCAGTTTGCCGATGTGCCGCCCGCGGAAGCCGCGCGTGTCTCCGCTGCGCAGGCAGAAATGGTTCTGCGCCTGGAGGAAGCCTTTCGGGCCGAAATCGAGGAGCACCACCTAACGCGTCTCCTCGAGGAAATCGAGATCCCGCTCATTCCGGTGCTGGTGGACATGGAGACGACGGGAGTGCTCATTGATCGAGCAATCCTCGGCGAGATGTCGCGGGGGTTCAACAAAGAGCTGACGGGTCTCGAAATGGACATCTATCGCGCTGCCGGAGGCGAGTTCAACCTCGGCTCGACGCCGCAGCTGCGCACCGTACTGTTCGAGAAGCTCAAGCTGCCCGTGCTCAAGCGAACGAAAACGGGCCCGTCGACGGACGTCGAAGTACTGGAGCAGCTCGCGACGATGGGGCACGAGGTGCCGCGCCTCATGATGGAGTACCGCGAGCTCTCGAAGCTCAAGTCCACGTACGTGGATGCGCTACCGGGATACATCCGGTCAGACACAGGCCGGGTGCACACCACCTTTAACCAGACCGGCGCCGCCACCGGCCGCCTCTCGTCATCGGATCCGAACCTTCAGAACATTCCGGTGCGCACCAAGCGCGGCGGTGAGATTCGCCGCGCTTTCATCGCGCCGCCCGGGCGTCTCCTGCTAACCGCCGACTATTCGCAGGTCGAGCTCCGTCTGCTGGCCCACCTCTCCGGCGATCCCGAGTTTGTCGCGGCGTTCCAGCGTGGCGGCGACATTCACCGGCAGACCGCGTCGGTCATCTTCGGGGTGCCGGAAGCGGGCGTCACGGGGGAGATGCGCGCACGCGCCAAGACGATCAACTTCGCGACGATTTACGGCCAAGGCGCGCTGGCGCTTTCCCGTCAGCTGGCGATTTCACTGGAGGAAGCAAAAGCCTTCATCAAACACTATTTCGAGCGCTTTGCCGGTGTCCGCGCCTGGCTCGACCGGACCGTCGAAGAGGCACGCCAGCGGGGGTTCGTCGAAACATTATTCGGGAGACGGCGCTACATCCCCGAGCTGCGGGATCGGAACTTCAGCATCCGCGCGTTCGGCGAGCGCACCGCCACCAACTCTCCACTGCAGGGATCGGCGGCGGACCTCATCAAGATTGCCATGATTCGGATCCAAGCCGCCCTCCGAGACGAGGGGCTCGACGCGAAGATGGTTCTGCAAGTCCATGACGAGCTGGTATTTGAGGTGTCGGATGGGCAGCGGGTGGAAGCCGGAGGTCTTGTAAAACGCGAGATGGAAGGTGTAGCCGACCTGCGCGTCCCCTTGGTCGTAACTATAGGCGCCGGAAAGAATTGGGTGGACGCGAAGGGTTAAGCACGCCTCTTGCAGGAATGCCCCTTGGTGCCCACAATTGGGGCGTCGATTCAGGGCTCTCCCTGGATTCCCGCCCCTCGGCACCGGAGGGATTCTAGTGTCGGCACGCGGTTTTACGCTGATCGAACTGCTCATCGTGGTGGTGATCGTCGGGATTCTCGCGGCGTTTGCGATCCCGAAGTTCGCCAACTCGAAGCAGAAGGCCTACGTCGCCCAGATGAAGTCGGACCTCAAGAATCTGGCGACGGCGGAGGAGGCCTTCTTTTATGACAGCACATTCTACACGACCAGCCTGCCGTCCCTGAACAACTTCCGCTCCTCCACGGGTGTGACGCTGACCGTTTTGGAGGCGTCTCCGGGTGGATGGTCGGCCCGGGCGACCCATTCGCAGACGTCGCGCGAGTGCGTGTTGTTCTCAGGAAACGCGACGCCGGTCGCACCGGCGACCGTCGAGGGCAAGATTACCTGCACCTAGATCCGCCTTATCGTGAATTCCAACGCCGCCGTGAGGGGATGCGATTCGCCCTCAACGGCGGCGTTTGGCTTCATCGACATAAGATCGACGATGAGCCGATGGTTCACCTCGTCAGCTCGGACAAAGAACGGCTCCTCGCGCTGGGTCGGACACTCGGATTTCACGCACGGTGGCTGCAATACAAGCCCCTCAAAGATCCGGACACCGGCGTGCGGGTTCCGGCCTGGCATTGGGATGTGTGGGGGGAGAAGCTGAAGCTGCTGGGCTAGGTAACCTCTTCGGCTTCAACCTCCCGTCGTGGTGCCCGCACGCCCGGCCACCAGTTCCAGCGGCCGGCGATGTGCATGATCGCGGGCACGAGCACCATCCGGATGAGCGTCGCGTCGAGGAACACGGCGAGTGCTAACCCGAAACCGATGAACTGAACGGCCAGCACGCGCGCGAACGCAAAGCTGCCGAACACGATCATCATGATCAGCGCGGCAAAGGAGATCGTCGACGCCGTCGCCGAGAGTCCTTCCATAGTCGCGTGGTCGTTCCTGCCGGTCTTGTCGAAGACCTCCTTGATCCGTGTCAGCAGGAACACCTCGTAATCCATCGACAATCCGAACACGGTCGCGAACACGAGCACCGGCACGATGACGACAATCGCCTCCGTTGGCCCCGCCACGCCAAAGATCTGGCTCCCGTAGCCGTGCTGGAATACGAGCACGGTGATACCGAATGCAGCGCCGACGGAGAGGCAGTTGAGCACGACAGCCTTGAGTGGGACGAGGATCGAGCGAAACGCGACCAGCAGCATGATGGCGGTAACACCGAGAATCATCGCGACCATCCCCGGGAACCGCTGCAGGAGGTGCTCTTGAAGATCGAGACTCGATGCCGCGAATCCGCCGACGACGATTTCCGAGCCACGCAGCCGCTGCGCCGCGACAGCCGCGATCTTTGCCCGTACGTGCCGGGTGAGATCCATCATTCCCGCGAGCGAGACGCTGTCGGCGGCAATCACGTCGATGAGCGTCGTGCGCCGGTCCGCGCTCAGGTACGCGTTGAAGAACGCCGGATAGCGGTCGCGTATCGAGTCCGCATCGCTGTAGAACATGGCGAGCTGCAGGGTCGAGAGGCCCGGCCGCAGCGTCGCGACGCCGCGGACTTCCCGCACGCGCGGCTCTTTCTCGATCGAGTCGCTCAAGGCCTTGAGCCCTGAGAGGCGCCGCCCGGACACGGCCGATTCGCCCGAGGGTAGCTGCACCACGACGCGCAGGGGCTGGATGACGCCGCTGGCTCCCATTTCGCGCAGCGCTTCCAGGCCCTGACCCGACTCAGCGTCGGGCGGGAACCAGTTCCGGGCCGGCAGGCCGATCTTGATTTGGGTGAGGGGGAACGTCAGGAAGGCAGCCGCGAGGCCGCCACCGAGGATTGCCCGCCACGGATGGTGGCCGAGCGAGCGTGCCCACCGCTCCCACCCGGTCGGCGCGTGAATCCACGCGAGCCTGCGGGCGATCCACCTGGGCCGGTCGATATTGCGCCCGAGGACCGCGAGGAGCGCAGGCAGGAATGTCGTCGCGAGAAAGACGGCGATCCCGACGACGATGAGACCGCCGATGCCGACCGAGCGCGTCTCCGTTATCGGCGTGAGAATCAGCGCGGCAAATCCTACCACGACCGTCAACCCCGAGGTGACCACCGCGGAACCGGCGGTCTGGATAGTGCGGGTGGCCGCATCGAGCGGGGCGAGGCCGCGGTTCAGCTCTTCGCGGAATCGTGTGACGATGAGGAGCGAGTAGTCGATCCCGACGCCCAGCCCGACCATGGTCGTGATGTTCAGCACGAACACCGACATCGTCTGGAACTGCGCGGCGACCGCGATCACACCGAGCGCGATGGTCATGGCAAGGATGCCGACGATAATCGGCAGCGTCGCGGCCACGAGCGCCCCAAACGCGAACACGAGCACGAACAACGTCGCCGGCACCGCCCGGCGTTCTGCGTTGCGTGTGTCTGCGGTGCTGGTCATGCGCACGTCGTAGTCGAGCGCGGGATTCCCGGTCACCTTGATGTCGAACCCGTCGGCGCGCGGCAGCCGGCCGAGCGTGGTCCTCAATGCTGCGCGCAGGTCCGGCACAACCGTGCGACTGATATCGGTTGTGCTCGATGGCGTCAACGCGGCGATGAGAAATGTGGTGCGGCGGTCGGGGCTCACGAAGGTCGATTCGCCGATCGTGCGCGCCGAGACGACCTGGCTGATGTAGGATTGCCGCGCCAGCGTCGCCGAAATCGAATCGAGCACGGTCACAAAGCGGGGATTGGTGTAGCGCACCGGGCCGCGCACAACTATGGCGACGTAGTCGGCGATTGGGTTGGGGAATCCGTCGCGGATCAGCTGGGACGCACGCGCGGATTCGGATCGATCGACCGCGCTGCCGCGGACGGCAAGCACCCGTTGCACATGTGTGGCCTTCGGGGCGAAGAACGCGGCCAGCGCGGCCCAGGCCGCGATGACCCACAGGCGCCAGCGGATAACGTGCTTTCCCGGTAAGGTGATCACCTATCGTCCAAGCACATGCGGGCCACAATCATAGAGACGTGCGAAGCCCAAAGCTAGCGTCGCGGGTCGCGATTTTCGCATATTGCTCGGATGGTCGAACGTCGTCTCACCGGAATGATCGCCGCGGCAGCGGTGTTGATCGTGCTCTTCATCTTCTGGGACGCCTTCCGTCCCAAGGTGCGCCCGGTCGATTCGGATCCGTCGGCCCTCGTCAACCCTGCGCCCGACGCCCCACCAGGCATGGACGCGCCGCCCGTTGTGCAACCGACCGCTCCGACGAGCGTCTCGCAAGGCAGCGCCGTTACCGCAGGTCGGGAGCCGGGCTATTTCGATCTCCTCGCGCGCTCGGAAACCCGACGTCGCATTCGCGCGAGCGGCAGCACCACATATCTGGGTGACATGCTGGCGCAATCGACAGACTCGATGCTCCGTCGCTGGGAGAGCCGCACCACAAATCCGATTCGCGTGTGGTTCGCGCCGACGTACGCCGCGAACTTCAAACCGGAGTTTCTCGACGCGATCAAGACCGCGTTCGCGCATTGGACGAGCGCCGGGGTCCCCGTCCGCTTTGAGTTCGGTGGCGACTCCACCAACGCCGAAGTCACCGTGAAGTGGCGGATTCAGTTCGAGATCGAGCGGACCGGGCAAACGGACGTCACATGGGATGAGAATGGACTCATTCAGTCCGCGGTGATCACGCTGGCGACGTTCGATCCCAAAGGTCGGCCCATGGAAGCCGGCGATGTTGGCGTGGTCGCCACGCACGAAGTCGGTCACTTGCTGGGCCTCGACCACTCGAAAGATTCAACCGACATGATGTTCCCGACCGCGAAGGTCCGTGACCTCTCGGACCGGGACGTCCGAACCGTGTTGCTGTTGTACCAGCTCACGCCGGGAAGCCTGCGGTAAAGGGATTATGCAGCGCCGCGGCATCACATCGTTCCTCCGCCACATACCCCCTGAGATCCCGCTCGCGCAGGCGCTGGACAGTCGCGTGCGGGAAGCGGAATTGATCGAAAAGCTGGAGCAGGGGGCGATCCGCTGCTTTGCCTGCGGCCACCGCTGCCTCGTGAAGCCCGGCCGCCGCGGCATCTGCAAGGTGCGATTCAATAATGAAGGGACACTGTTTGCTCCCGCCGGGTACGTCGCGGCGCTGCAGTGCGATCCCACCGAGAAGAAACCCTTCTTCCACTGCCTCCCCGGCAGCGACACGCTCACGTTCGGCATGCTGGGATGCGATTTCCACTGCGGTTACTGCCAGAACTGGCTGACCTCGCAGGCGCTTCGCGACGCAACAGCCGGCGTGATGCCCACCGACATCACACCCGACGCCCTCGTGACGCTCGCCCTGCGCCAGGGCGCGCGCATGGTCGGGTCATCCTACAATGAGCCGCTCATCACCGCTGAGTGGGCCGTCGACGTCTTCAAGGTCGCCCGACCGCGCGGGCTCAAGACCGCGTTCATCTCGAACGGCAACGCGACGCCCGAGGTGCTGGATTACATCCGGCCCTGGACCGACTGCTACAAGATCGACCTGAAGGCGATGAACGATAAGCGCTACCGCGAGCTCGGCGGCGTATTACAGCACGTCCTCGACGCCATTCGAATGGTGCACGAGCGCGGTTTCTGGCTCGAGATCGTGACGCTGATCGTGCCGGGATTCAACGACGATGAGGAGCAGCTCACGCGCGCCGCCGAGCTGATCGCCGGCGTGTCGCCTGAGATCCCGTGGCACGTTACGGCGTTTCACAAAGACTACAGGATGACCGATCCCGACGACACGCCCGCCGCGACGCTCGTGCGGGGGTGCGAGATCGGCGTGCGCGCGGGACTGCGTTTTGTCTATGCCGGCAACCTGCCGGGCCGCGTGGGACGCTGGGAGCATACCTACTGTCCCGATTGCGGTGACATGCTCATCGAGCGCCACGGCTATGTCATCAGGCGGCAGCGTATCGGCAGCGACGGCCGCTGTCCCTCCTGCAGCCGTCGGATCCCGGGCGTTTGGGCGTAGCACTTTTGCTGCTGGGCCTGGGGCCTTGGGCCTGGGGCCTGGGGCTGCTCCTCACCCCCCAGGCCCCAGCCCCCAGGCCCCAGGCCCAGCTGTTCGATTCCCTGGTACAGGCCGGCATAACCAGCGGCGTGTACCCCGGGGCCGCGCTCGTTGTCGGGTCCCATGACCGGATCCTGTATGCAAAGGGCTATGGCCGACTGACGTGGAGCGCGCAGAGCCCGAGCGTCAGCGTCGACAGCACTTTCTGGGATCTTGCGTCGCTCACCAAGGTCATCGCCACGACACCGGCGATGATGGTGCTGGTCGAACGCGGGCAGGTCCGCCTGGACGCACCGGTGGTTCGGTACATCCCGGAGTTCAACAGTCCCGGGACCGGCGGCATTACCGTCCGCCATTTACTGACGCATACGTCGGGTCTCCGCGGCACGCTGCCCCTGAAAGACGCCCCCGACAGCGCGACCGCGTTGAGCATGGTACTCGCCTCTACCCCTGTCGCGACGCCCGGGTCGCGAATGGTTTACTCGGATCTCAACGCCATTCTACTCGGCGAAATCGTGCGCCGCGTCAGTGGACTCCCGCTGGACGCGTTCGTAGCGCGCGAGATGTACGGGCCACTGGGAGTTGATCAGGTGATGCTGTTCCGGCCGCCGAAGAAACTCGAGCGGCGCATCGCGCCGACCGGCTTGTGGCACGGGCACCCGATCGCCGGCGTCGTGAACGATCCCAACGCCGCGCGACTCGGTGGGGTGGCGGGGCACGCCGGCCTCTTTGGGACGGCCAGTGCCGTCGCGCGATTCGCCCAATTCATGCTGAACAACGGCTCCGCACCCCATGGGACCGGCCCCGTCCTCAAGCGGGAGACGGTCGGGCAGTTCACCCAGATCGCCGTTCCCGGGCGGCGCGGCGTCAGCGCGCGAACGCTGGGATGGGAAGCGTTACCCACAGGCGAAGAGATTTCCAGCGCCGGCACACTGCTCGGCCCACACAGCTACGGGCATACCGGCTGGACCGGGACGTCGCTGTGGATCGATCCGGATCGTGATGTGTTCGTGTTGCTCCTCACGAATCGCGCGTACAACCCGCGCACGCGCACGTCGTTTACAGAGCTCAAGCAGATCCGCGGGGCTTTGGCCGATGCCGCGGCGCGCGCGGCCGATGCCGGTCACTGAGCTCGCTCCGAACAATCCGACCGTCATCTATGACGGAGAGTGCGGGATCTGTCGCCAAGCGGTGACGATCCTCAAGAAGTGGGATCGGGAACACCTGCTTCGCTTCGTACCGTTCCAGGACAGCGGCGGCGTGTCGCGTTTCGGTATCGCATTGCCGGCGCTGGCGGCGGCGATGCACCTCGTGCTTCCCGATGGTCGCGTGTATCCCGGGGCCGACGCGGTGCCCGAGCTGTTGCGGCTATTTCGCGGCAAGCGATGGCTCGCTCCGCTATTCGACATTCCCGGCGTCCGACCACTCGCTCGTCGGATCTACGCCTGGATCGCGATGCGCCGGCATTGTCTGGTGCGTGGTTTGGGGGGTCGCTAGGTTGCTAGACGTGAATACTGCCGTGCTCAGTGCCGATACCGTTCGCCAGGCCTTGCGTCAGGTCAAGGACCCCGAGCTCGACATGAACATTGTCGACTTGGGACTCTTATACGACGTCGAAATCGACGAAGGTCTTGTACGTATTACGATGACTTTGACCTCGCCCGGCTGCCCCGCCGGCCCGATGATCACGAACGACATCTACAAAGCCGTGCGCGCGCTGGAAGGCGTGAGCGACGTGGACATCGACATCGTCTGGGAGCCGTACTGGACGCCGGAGCGGATCGATCCCAAGATTCGCGCGATGATGGGGTTCTAGCGAAGCGCTTCGAGGAACGCCTCTCCCAGCACGTCGACCTGCCAGCGCCGTAATTCGGTAATCTGTACGAGCGCTTCGCGACTCGTGGGCCTTGCCCGCGCCACTGCCTCCAGCGTCGTGCGACCGCACAGCACTCCCGGATCCAGGCCCAACTCGAGCGCGATGCGATTGCGTGCGGCCTTGAGATGCTCGAGACGTGCGTCGAATCCCCGATCTTTCGTGGGTCGCGCCTGTCGCGTGAGACGCGGGAGCTCGCTCTCGCTCAACCGCTTGGCCTGCGCGACTCCGTCGAGCAGCGCCGGACCGTACCGGCGCGCCAGCGACGCCGGCAGCTCGCGGACATGGCTCAACTCGGTCACGGACGCGGGGAGAGCTCGGCTCACCGCGAGCAGCGCATCGTTCCCGACGATGCGAAACGGCGCCTTGTCCTCTCGTTCAGCGACCGTTTCGCGCCACCGATGCAGCAGTCGCAGCGCGGCCAGGCTGCGCGGCCCGAGTCCCTTTGCACCTTTGAGGCGGAGATACGTCTCCTCGTCTCCTCCCACCGGCGCGCCGGTCCAGCGCAGCGACTCGAGCTGCGTGAACTCCTCCATTGCCCAGGGCATCCGGCCCTGGCTCTGGAGCCGCTGTTCCAGCGCGTCACGCAGCGCGAGGAGATGCTGCGTATCGGCGGCGGCATACGCGAGCATCGGCGGCGGCAACGGGCGCAGCGACCAGTCCGCTTTCTGATGCTCTTTGTCGAGCTTCACCCCGACATACTTCTCGACGAGCGCCGCCAAACCGATGGCCGGTTCGCCGGCCAGCTGCGCGGCGATGCGCGTGTCGAACAGGCGCACGGCACGGAAACGGTAGTCGCGATCGAGGACGCGGAGATCGTAGTCGGCGTCGTGAAAAACCTTCTCGATTCCGGGATCGGCCAGCAAGGCGCCGAACGGGCCGAGGTCCGCGATCGCGAGCGGATCAATGAGCACCGTGGCATTGCGCCCGGAGACCTGGACGAGGTAGATGCGGTCGCGGTAACGATGAAAGCTGGCGGCTTCGGTGTCGACGCCGAGGCGGGGCTCGCGACCCAGCGCGCCCGCGACCTCCACGAGCGCTTGCGGTGTCGCGACGTAGCGGGCGGGAGCCGTCACTCCTCCTTTCCCAGCACCTCCAATCCCGCAGCGATCTCTTCCAGCGCTTTCGCCAACGTCTTGTAGAATTCCGGATCGGGAGCTTGAGGGGCTCCCCCCAACGGGTCGCCGGCGCATTTGCGGGCGGCGCGTGCGGCATGACGTATGTAATCGGTGGCAACTCGCATGGATCGCTCCGCAGGATTGGCGACAAAGATACGTGAGGCCCTCGCGCCGTGCAGTCTTGCGACGTGGCCGACACCGCTGGAGGTACACCCGGCGCTCGCGCGTGCTCTGGGGCTACAAGCGTTATGGCTCAAACGTGAGGATCTCCATGGCGGCAACAAGGTGCGTGGCCTCGAGTTCCTGTTGTCGGGCGCGCCGGCGCGGTCCGTCTTTGTGACGATCGGGGGTACGGGATCGACGCATTGCCTCGCGACGGCGCGCCACGCCAGGGCGCTCGGGTTTCGGACGGCGCTCGCGGTCTTCCCCCAGCCCGAGACGGATGCCAGCCGGACGGTGGGAACGGCGACGGCTGCGACCGCTGATCGCGTGTTTCGCGCGTCGAGTCTCATCACGTTTCCATGGGCGGTGCTGCGCGCCTGGCGCGCCGGTTACCACCTCGGCCCCGGCAAGCCGCGGTGGATCGCCGGGGGCGGCGCGGATCCGCGCGCAGTGGTGGGTCATTTCCTTGCCGCGCTCGAGCTGAGCAGCCAGCTCGATGCGCCGCCCGACTCGATCGTCGTGCCGCTCGGCACGGGCGGCACTGCCGCGGGTATCGCGCTGGGCGTTGCGTGGCTTGGCTGGAGTACGCAGGTGGTGGGCGTGCGAGTCGCGCCGCGCATCGCGGCCAACGCGTGGCGAACACGCCGGCTCGCGAGGAAGACTGCGGCGCTGCTGCGCGGCGCTGGTGTGGACTTCAGTGTCCCTCGAGCCGCCATTCGTGTGCGTGTGGTAGACGCCGTGGGTAAGGGATATGGTTACCCAACTCCGGAGGGAGAACGCGCGACCGTGATTGCCGCCGAGCATGGAGTGCGCCTCGACCCCACGTACAGTGCCAAGGCATTTGGATTCCTCGTGAATCGCGCCACGCGCCATGTACCACGCAGCGCCGTCTTTTGGCATACTTTCCCGTGGCCATGACAGTTCTCTTCATTCACGGCTACCCGTTCGACCACACGATGTGGCGCCATCAGCTCGCGGCGTTGTCAGGATGGCGCTGCATTGCGCCCGACCTGCGAGGCTTTGGTGAGTCCCCAGGTGGGGAGCCCGATGAGGCCGCGCAATACTCGATCGCGATGTATGCCAATGACCTCATGGCACAGCTCGATCGCTTGGGAATTCGTGAAGCGGCGGTCTGCGGATTCTCGATGGGCGGCTATATCGCCTTCGAGCTGCTGCGCAGCCATCCGACGCGCGTAACGGCGGCCATTTTGTGCAATACCAAAGCCTCCCCTGATACCCAAGAGGGGAAAGCGGATCGCGATGCGATGGCCGCCCTCGCCCGGCAACGGGGTGCGACTGCAATCGCTGAGAAGCTGCTACCCAAATTGCTCTCGCCGGTGACCGTAAAGAACCAGCCGCAGGTGGTCGCGGAAGTGCGCGCGATGATCACGCGCTCGAGCGTCAACGGGATTGTCGGTGCGTTGCATGCGCTACGCGAGCGACCCGACTCGACACCCCTCCTAAAGAGAATCGGCGTGCCGGTCCTGCTCGTGGCTGGTGCGGACGATCAAATAACTCCCGCGCCGCTCATGCGGGAACTGGCCAATGCCATTCCAGGTGCCGAGTTCGTCGAGATCACTGAGGCAGGACATTGCACACCGCTCGAGCAACCCCTCGCTGTCAACGCGGCGATCACCGCGTTCTTAACGAAGCTGGGTTAGGCGCCCTTGCGCTGGGGCTTCCCCGGCGGGTTGTCGCTCTGGAATACGTCCCGGTTCTTTGCGATGTAGTCCTTCCACTGCGGCGGACAATCCTCTTCCGGGAAAATCGCCGTCACGGGGCACTCCGGCTCGCAGGCGCCGCAGTCAATGCACTCGTCGGGGTGGATGTACAGCATGTCCGGCCCCTCGTAGATGCAGTCCACCGGACAGACATCCACGCAAGAGCGGTCTTTCACATTGATGCACGGTTCGGCGATGATATACGGCATTCCTGCTCCTAATGGCGCAATCAGGTCGTATGGATCGGCGCATGGCAAACCTAGACAAGCGCTTAGCTCAGTCAAGGGAAGCGCCGCTCGGCTCCGTCTTGCGTTTCAGATACTCATCAGTATCCTAGATACCCATGGGAATCATTCGACAGCGGCGACGGGCCGAGACGAGAGCGCTTCTGGTCGCGGCTGGCCTGCAGCTTTTTGCTGACCAGGGATTCGAGCTCGTGACCCTCGATGAGGTCGCCCTTGCGGCCGGATTCACGAAGGGCGCGATTTACGGTCACTTCCCTTCGAAAGGCGCGTTCCTCCTGGCTCTGTTCGAGCAGTATGCTGCCGTCGCACGCGCCGGCTCTGGTGGCCGCCAGGCGTCCTGGTTTGTGCCCCTCACGCTGCAGTTCGCCGCTCAGGCTGTCCGAGACCCGCTGCTGCGCCGTCGGTTCGCGCTGGTCCTCTCGGAGGCGCCCGATGGCGTCAGCGCCGAGAGTCAGCTCCTCAAATCACTCGCCCGCATATGGCCCGGCTGATCGACCTGAGTCATGTCATCGAGCACGGGATGGTGACGTATCGGGGCCTGCCGGGGCCCGCGATCAGTGACTGGCTTTCGCGTGAGGCGTCGGGATCACGGTACGCGCCCGGCACCACCTTTCAGATCGGCAAGATCGACCTGCTGGCCAATACCGGCACGTACCTCGACGCTCCGTTCCATCGATATCCCGCGGGGCGGGATATCGCCGGTTATGCGCTGGAGGCTGTCGCAGACCTCGATGGTCTTGTTGTTCGCGTAGCGGGACAGGGCCGCCTGATCGATGTGGATCGGTTCAAGGGAATGGACCTGAAAGGCAAGGCCGTTCTCGTACACACCGGCTGGGACGAGTACTGGCGTACCGATAAGTACTCGGCGGGACAGCATCCCTTTGTGACGAGAAAAGCGGCCGAGTATCTGGTGGCAACAGAGGCTGCGCTCGTGGGCATCGACTCACTCAACATTGATGACGACAAGGATGGCGCGCGGCCAGCGCATACGATCCTGCTCGGCGCCGGTATCGCGATCGTCGAGCATATGACCAACCTCGCTGCGCTTCCAGACGACAGCTTCAGGTTCTTTGCGGTACCGCCACGCGTGAAAGGAATGGGCAGTTTTCCCGTTCGCGCCTTCGCCGTCTGCTGACGTCGTCTTACCGTGGCGTCGCCGCATCCTAGCGTCGCCGTATCCTAGCGTCGCTTTCCCTCAGCGTCGCATTATCCGATCCTCAGTTCGCCACCGCCGTCACCACATGTCGGAGCCCATCGACCACCCGCGCCATCCGGTCGTAATCCAGCTTATCGGGCGTATCCTCCGGCGTATGATAGAACGGGTACCGATACGGCGCGGTATCCGTGATCATGATCGCCGGATAGCCCTCTCGCCAGAACGCCCAATGATCCGACCACCAAACGCCCGGCACCCAAGAGGGCGCGGCGGCACCCTGAGTCGGGAACGCGGTGTGCGCGCGAAACGCGCGGATAGCGCGGTGGAGCAGGGGACGCGACCCGAGATTCGACACGAAACCGATGAAGTCTCCGACGTCGGGATAGGCGAGGCCGAGCGGGAACGGGTACCGCTGGCTGCCTTTCTCCGTGTCGTAGTAGCCGATCGATTCGATGGACAGCATTGCGACGATCTGCTCGTTTCGTTGGCGCGCGGCCGTCGCATAATGCCGGCTGCCCATCGCCGCCGTCGGAAATGATGGTGGCTCCTCATTGGGGAAGAAGACGAATCGAACCGTTCGAGCCTGCGGCGCGCCGGCAAACAGGCGCGCCAGCTCGAGCACGCCGGCCACCCCGCTCGCATTGTCGTCGGCGCCCGGCGCCTCTTCTGCGGTGTCGTAATGCGCGCCGACCACGACGACTTCGTGGAACAGACCAGCTCCGCGCAGCGTCGCCTCGAGGTTGCGCCAAACCAATCCGCGCGCGCTGTACTCGTGTGAGACGACCTGGTAGCCGAGTCCGGTGAGTGTGCCTTCGATGTATGTCGCCGCCCGTTGGACGTTGCGGTAGGTCTGGTCGCTCCGCACGCCGATATCCTGTGCGAGCGCGCGCACGTGACTCTCCAGGCCCGCCCGCAGGCGCTGCTGGTCGGGCGTGGGTGGTGGCAGGGCGCCCTCAAAAGCTGGTCCCGGCATCTTCACGGTGAACACCCAGATGAAGAGGAACAGCAGCGGTAGGAGCGCGATGATCGCGAGCATGCGGGCCCGCCCCCAGCGTGTGGTCGGAACGATGGCCATGCGCATCGGTGTAAGATACCTTCCAATCGATCCTCTCTCGGAGTACCGATGGCCGTCCGCCGCGCATTCCTCGTCGCCTTGATCGTGCTTCCCACGCCGCTCGCAGCCCAACGCACACAGAAGCCGGCGCTTCATGGCCGGCACTGGATCGCGATCACGGGCAAGCCCCTCGCCGCCACCGCCGGAGCAATGATGTTCCAGAAGGGCGGCAATCCGATCGATGCCGCCTGTGCCATGCTCGCGGCAACGACCACGATGTGGGACGTGCTGTCGTGGGGCGGCGAAACCCAGGCGCTGATCTACAATCCGCAGACCAAGAAAGTGATTGCGATCAACGCCCTTGGCGTCGCGCCGACCGGCGCTACGCCTGAGTTCTATCGTGCCAAGGGAATGAGCTATCCACCGGAGTACGGTCCCCTCTCCGCGATCACCCCGGGCACGCCCGGCGGTCTGATGGTCATGCTGGCCGAATACGGGAAGTTGAGTTTGCGCGACGTCCTGGAACCGGCGATTCGCATGGCCGATGGCTATCCAATAGAGGAAGAGACGGCGAGTTCAATCGAGCGGCAGAAGCGCTGGCTCAAGCAATGGCGCTACTCCCGCGCCGTGATGCTGCCACATGCCGGCGAGGCGCGCGAGGCCCCGGAGGCGGGCGAGATCTTCCGCCAAGCCGATCTTGCTGCGACGCTCCGCAAGCTCGTCGATGCCGAGCAGCAGGCGTTGCGACAGGGGAAGAGCCGCCGGGATGCGATCATGGCGGCGTACGAGCGCTTCTATCGGGGCGACATCGCGCAGGAGTTCATCCGTGGCGTGCGCGAGGAGGGCGGGCTGATCACCCTCGCGGATCTCGCCAGCTGGCGCGTGAAGATCGAAGAGCCGGTCATGAGCACGTATCGCGGAATTGATGTCTACAAGCTGCAGCCGTGGACTCAGGGTCCGGCAATGCTGCAGGCGCTGAACATCCTCGAAGGCTTCGATCTGAAGTCGATGGGCTACAACAGCACACGCTACATCCACACGCTGTATCAGACGATGAGCCTGGCGTTCGCGGATCGCGACTTCTACTACGGTGATCCAGCGTTTCCTCCTGAAGAACCGATCCGGGGCCTCTTGTCCAAGGAGTACGCGCGGCAGCGCGCGGCGCTCATCAAGCCGGATCGAAATGATCCCGCGATCAAGCCGGGCGATCCGTATCCGTTCCAGGGCGGCACCAACCCGTATCTGCCGCTGCTCCGGGACTGGCCGCCCGCCGCTCCCACGCGCCCTGTGACGAGTGACGGCGCCGGCACGTCGCCGTCGGACGAGTCGTTCGACGAGGCGTTCATGCGGGGGACGACGTCGATCGAGGCGGCCGACACATCCGGGTGGGTGGTTTCGGTCACGCCCTCGGGCGCCTGGATTCCCGCGGTGATTGCGGGACGGACCGGCATCGGTGTGACACAACGCGCGCAGCAGTTCGTCGTCGATAGCGCCGACAACCCGTTCAATGTGATCCGTCCCGGGCCGCGGCCACGCGTCACTCTGACGCCCAGTCTTGCTTTGAAGGATGGCAAGCCGTTTCTGGCGTTCGCGGTTCAGGGAGGCGACACGCAGGATCAGAATCTGCTGCAGTTCTTCCTGAACATGGTCGAGTTCGGCATGGACGTGCAGGAGGCGGTCGAGGCGGCGAACATCACCAGCTATCAGATGCGCAACTCATTCGACGATCACGCGTCCCAGCCGGGGCGCCTCACGCTGCGCAGCGATACGCCGTCGTGGATTCGGCGCGAGCTGCGGGATATGGGATATCGACTGGATTTCCAGGACCGGACCTCCGGGCCCATCAACGCGATCTTCTTCGACTGGAAGCATGGGTCGTTCTGGGGTGGATCGTCGAACCACGGCGAGGATTACGGCATAGCCTGGTAGCAGTTATGACGCTTGGGGCGGCTGGTCTTCCGAACCTCGACCAACCGCCTAGACTCCCTGTTGGCGAGTTCTATGAAGAGCCAGCGCTCAACGTCCGTCCTCCGCGCGCTCATCGCGGCTGGTTGCACCGCTTCGTTGTCGTGCGGTGACACGCCCACCGAGCCGACCCCTTACCCGCCGCCGTCACTGTTCAATGTGGACCCGCCGCAGGTGGTGGTCGGGTCCGCGGACTTCACGCTCAACCTGCGCGGTGCGGATTTCGTGGCTGCCTCGCGTGTCCGGTGGAACGGTCAGGATCGCCCGACGACCTACGTGAAGGACACCCTCCTGACTGTCCGGGTCGCGGCGGGCGACGTGGACTCCACGGGCCCCGTGGCAATTACGGTCTACACCGGGCCGCCGGGTGGAGGGGTGTCAGGGGCCATTCCTCTCGCCATCGTGAACCCCGCTGCGACCATCGCGTCGATCTCGCCTGATCGGCTGGCCGCACCCGGGGACTCGTTCACGCTGCGAGTAACTGGAACGGGCTTTGTGCCTGGGTCCTCGGTGCGGTTTGGAGGCTCGGGACTGCTCACCACGCTCGAGTCGCCCGGCGTGTTGACGGCGAACGTGCCCGCGTTTTTCCTGCAGACCCCCGGTTTTGTCGAGGTGCGGGTGGTCAATCCTCCACCGGGCGGCGGCCTTTCAGCGCCGGACACGTTCTCGATCGAGTACCCGGTGCCTGTGATCGGCGCGCTCTCGCCCGACTCTGTCTTCACCGGGAGCGGTTTCACCTTGACGATCGTGGGCAGTCGATTCACGCCACAAGCTGTCGTGCGCTGGAACGGAAGTGCGCGAGCGACGACGTTCGTCAGCACGACGAGGCTCCAGGCGGCGATCCCCGCGGGCGATGTCGCGAGTTCGGGTTCGTTCATGATTACCGTTGTGCACCCGGCTCCAGGCGGCGGAAGTTCGGCTGCAGTCGCGTTCCGCGTGCGTGAGGCTCCCCCTCGCATCACGGGTGCGTCGCCGAGCACGCCGACCGCCGGCGGCGCGGCATTCACGCTCACGGTCAACGGGTCGACGTTCCTGGCTGGGGCCGTCGTCCAGTGGAACGGCCAGGATCGCGCCACCGCGCGTCTGAGCTCCTCCAGCCTCGAAGCCGATATTCTCGCGTCTGACATCGCGCAGGCGGGCACCACGCAGCTCACGGTTGTGAACCCCGGAGAGAGCGGCGTCTCAGCACCGTTCGCGTTACCAGTTCTTCCTCCGAGCCCAACCATCGGCACCCCAATCACCGTCGCGCTGGCCACGAACGACATTGCGTATGATCACACGAGGGGGACGATTTGGGCCTCGGTGCCCGGTAGTGATCCCCAGCGGGGGAACACCGTTACTGTGATCGACCCAACGACAGGAGTGATCGGCGCGTCCATCAGCGTCGGCAGCGAACCGGGGCCGCTGGCGATCTCGGACGACGGTGCCTACCTGTACGTTGGTCTGTCGGGCGCCCCGCTGGTCGTGCGTGTCAATCTCACGACGGGAGCGCGCGATCTCGACATCGACATGGGGATGGGGGGCCTGGGCGATCTCCGCGCCGAGGATCTTGTCATCCTGCCGGGCTTGCCACGGACTTTAGCGGTCTCTCGGCGCAACACCTGCTGCAGCCCACGCCACGAGGGGGTCGCGATCTATGACGACGGGACGCGGCGCTCCCTGACAACGCAAGGGCACACCGGGAGTAACCGGATCACCCGCCTAACCAGCGCCGCACGGCTGTTTGGGTACAACAACGAGACGACCGAATTCGGGGTCCGCACGATCGCCGTCACGCCCGCGGGGCTCGTCGAGGAGACAGTTCGGGGCGGCGTCATCGGCGGCTTCAGCCAGGACATCGAGTACGACGGCGGGCTCGTCTACGCGACCAATGGAGCGCTCATCGATCCCGAAACCATCTCCCTGCTCGGCACCTTCCCCACGGGTGGCTTGGTTGAGCCGGACGCGGGCAACGGACGCGTGCATTTCTTCGCCGGCACGACGCTCCGAACCTATCACTACCGGTCGTTGGCTTTCATCGGCCTGGCGGAGATCTCCGGTGCGGCGGGGAGCGGCACGCTCATTCGCTGGGGCAACGACGGATTGGCGCTCCGCACTGCGAGTCAGATCGTCCTGGTGCGCGGAACGCTGGTGGGGAATCCG
The DNA here is from genome assembly GCA_044869265.1 of Gemmatimonadales bacterium. Lineage (GTDB taxonomy): Bacteria > Gemmatimonadota > Gemmatimonadetes > Gemmatimonadales > GWC2-71-9 > 20CM-2-65-7. The sequence goes on along the minus strand of JBIOXD010000078.1, from coordinate 71,274 downwards.
TGAACCCCCTGCTGCGCACCGCCGCGCTCGCTGGCGTCGCGTTCGTCGGCTGCGATTCCCCGTCCCCCTTCCAGCCTCGAGGCGAGGGGGAGCGAGTGCCGATCGGGGTCACGATCGAGGATCAGGCCCGCGTCGATTCGGCCAGCCAGTACTCCTTTACTGGGCGCGCGAACCAGCCGTATCTCATCTTCCTCGAATCCCTCGAGGGGCGTGTTCAACTCTCGGTCTACGACTCGACTCACGGGTTCCTGATCGTCAGCCACAGCGCCTCGGCCGGCGGGCCGTGGCTCGAGCAGAACCCAAGCAACACGTTCGGAGGGGCTGCGGAAGTTGTGTACAGGGTATCGGTGTGGGCGACTCCGCCTGCGACCGTTGCCCGGTTCCGGTTCAAAGTACACCCCATCGACACGAGGCCGGAACGGGTGCCGGCTTCGTTCTCTTTTGGCGACACGGTCATCGGCGAGACGATCGACCCGATGTACGATCTGGATTGGTTCTATGTTCAGGGTCTTGCGGGGCAAGAGATCGTGACGGTCGTGGAGCCGTTTGAACCCGCCGGATCGGGATCGGTTGGGCTCAGCGTCATTGACGACTCCGCAAAGCAGTTCGTGGGCTACGTGTTCGCTGATGCGGGCGCGGACCGACTGACTACCGGCCGGATTCGACTTGCAGGAACGCACGACTACTTGTTCGCCTTCGGGTCCGTGACCAGCAACACGTATCCCCGCTACCGCGGGTCCTACCGCTTCTGGACGTACGTGATCGACCGGGCGCCCGAGCACCGCGCGGCAACCACTCCATTCAACACGGAGATCCGAAACGAGCGCATCGACAGAGCAGGCGATGTCGATGAGTTCACGTTCTCCGCGGCGGCCAACACCGACTTCAATGCCTTCCTGCAATCGTCACGGGCGTTTCAGCTCGAGTTGGTACCTCTGATGGAGGGCATCTATCCAGTTGTGTCGGCACCGGCCGACACCGCGCTATTTGCGCACGCGACCGGCCGATTTCATATCGCGCAGGCTGGCACCTACACGATTCGGTTAAGCGGTACGGAGCCGTCGCGGGTCGCGGATACAGGCTCGTACCGCTTTTACCTCTACGCGATCGACCGGCGGCCCGAGCACGTGCCGGCGGCGATTACGCCCGGCGACACCGTGACGGGCGAGGGACTCGAACTGCCGGGCGACGTCGACGAATTCACGTTCACCGGCGCCGTCGGCGAGGAATTCAACGCGTTTCTCCAGGCGCTGGGCGGGTCCTCCGCCACGCGCCTCCAGCTCGAAGTCTTGAGCCCGTCCGGCACCGCGCTGCTGTCGACCCAGAGCATTGGCACGGACACCAGCTTGCTGCACCAGCCGACCGGACGCTTCGCGCTCCCGAGCGGGGGCACGTACCGACTTCGGGTGAGCGGCGTCCCGACCTACCCCGCCGACCTCAATCGCGGCGCGTATCGGCTCCTCCTGTACCGGGTCAGTCGACAGCCTGAGACAGTGCCGAGCACGCTGGCTTTCGGCGACAGCCTGAGCGGGGAAGCCATCGATCTTCCCGGCGACATTGATGAGTTCTATGTGAGCGTGCCCGACTCGAGTGGCGCCAACCTCGCCTTCGCGCTCGAGAACCAGTCCGACGGCGGGGTGTTGCGGGTTCAGCTCGTCGACTCGGCGACGGGGCAGGTTGTCGGGGAGGGGGCCACGTCGCAAGCCTCCCCGCGTCTCTCGACCGGTCGGATGCGGCTGGCGCCGGGGAAGTACGCCGTTCGCGTAACCACGAGCGACTATTATCTGGACCGCCCGGTCCTCCGAGGTCCCTATCGGCTCTGGTTCTATCGATTCAGCTTCGGTCCTGAAGTCGCGTCCGACACCATCGCGATCGAAGACACGGTCAGCGAAGAGACGATCGAGCCGTGGGGCGATGCGGACGTATTTCATTTCCACGGTACACGCGGTCAACACGTCAACGTCGCGCTTCAAGGCTTGGGGTATCCTGCGGGAACCGCGTTCCAGGCGTGGATCGACGGCCCGCCGGGCGCGCCAGTGTGGGCGTTCGCCTCGGTGACGAGTCCTACGTACGCCGCGGCGCTGCATGACCACCAGACGATGCGTCTTGATCTCCCAGCCACGGGGTGGTACCACATCACCGTGAGCGCCACGGGCGCCGCCGGCAGTTTGGCCGACCGGGGGCCCTATCGGTTAGCAGTAGAGCACGTGGGCGCGGCGCCGGAGCTTGCAGGGGCCGCTTTGGCGCCAGGGGATTCGGTCACCACGGAGTCCATCGACGCGCCCGGTGACTGGGACGAGTTCACGTTGACGACCACGCCGGGGCAGGAGATCAATGTCATCTTCCGGGGCGACCCGGCTATGAACGGCTACGCCCAGATCCGCGTGCGCGATGGAGCCAGCGGCGACAGCCTGGCGGGAAACGTCGGACAGGGTACGAGGATCGTGGGACCGTTCCGCGTCCCCGCGAGCGGGCAGGTGACCATCGCCGTGTACCAGGACGCCGGCTTCGTCAGATTCTGCTACGACGCAACATGCGGCGGCCTTTTCGCACTCGTCGGTCCATACGCCTTCCGCGTCGACCCGCTGAACCGCGGGCCGGAAAACGTCCTTGCCGCCTACGCTGTCGGCGATACGGTTCAGGGTGATGCCGTCACACCTGCGGGCGATATCGACGAGTTCACGTCGTCCGGGACACCGGGCGAGGTGCTGACTCCGTTCCTCCGGCTGGCCGCAGACCCCGTACCCGTCGAGGGCTTGATCATGCTGGAGGTCGTCGACCCGTCGACGGGAGCGAATCTGGCTGGGGGTGGCTGGGCACTCTTTCGCGAGACGGCTGAGTTCCTCTCACCGGGAAACTTCACCGTCCCCGCCGGCGGCACCTTCATCGTACGCGTGAAGGGGTACGGGTCGTGGGGCACCGGGATTGCCACGGCGCCTTACGAGATGCTCGTCAAGCGTTAGTGCCGCAGGTCGATCCTTACCCCGAATGGCACCGCGTACGGCTCGATGCTGCCCCGATCCACTACGCTGCGCAGCGATACGGCCTCGTGGATTCGGCGCGAGCTACGGGACATGGGCTATCGCCTGGATTTCCAGGACCGCACCTTCGGGCCCATCAACGCGATTTTCTTTGATTGGAAGCATGGCACGTTCTGGGGTGGGTCGGGCAATCACGGGGAGGATTACGGCATCGCTCGGTAGTCTTGGCGCGATGGTGTGCTGGACGGATGCCGCGTCGATCTGAATGCTGTGTTCACGGGTGTCGCAGACGGTGATTCTTGCAGCTGTCCTGGCCTGCGCCGGAGACTCACCGACGGAGCCCGTCGTGGTCGAGCAGCCGCCGGAGACTTTGCCTGTGCAATTCGTCGCGGGCGACACGATCTCTGGAGAGGCGCTCGACCGACGCGGCGACGTTGACGAGTTCGCGTTCAGGGCCACCGCCGGATCTGAGTACAATCTGTTCTTCCAGTCGCGGAACGGCTCGCCTTTCTTGTATATGCACGCGTTGGTTGTGGACCCGGACTCCAATGTGGTGGCCGACGTTGTGAGCGCCGGGGCGGATTCGAGTCTCAATCAGGCGACGGGACGTTTCCACATAGCAGCGAGCGGTTATCACTTGATCCGAATTTACGCTTACCCCGACAGCAGCGGCGTCGGAGCGTACCGCTTCTTCCTCTACCCGGTCAATCGCGCACCCGAGTCCGCCCCGCGCACGATGACGTTTGGCGACAGCATACAGGGCGAAAGCATCGAAACGGCCGGCGATCTAGACGAATTCCGTGTCACCGTATCTGGTGAAAGCGGAGCGAACCTTGTGGTCCAATTCGGACCGCAGGCGCAGGGTTCTGGGCTGGTCGCTCAGTTCCTCGACGCCGCTGGAACGGTGATGGCTTCGGTGTTGACGAGCGGGAGCGGTTCGATCGAGCAGAGCTCGCGTTTTCGTGCGCCGCCCGGGACTTACACGCTGCGCGTGGACGGAAATGCCACGCCTCCGTTGCGCGGGCCGTACAAGGTATGGTTGTACAAATTCAGCTTCGGCCCTGAAACCGTTGCCGAAACGCTCGCCATCGGCGACACCGTAAGTGCGGAATCGCTCAGCCCACCGGGCGATGTGGACGTGTTTCGGTTTTCCGGTGTGCGAGGACAACACGTGAACATCTCGATCGAGGGACTTGCCCCGCAGGCGGTAGACGGCTTCGGGGTGTTCTTGTCTGGTCCAGCGGTCCCACCGGATTTCGACCCGATCGCCTGGGTCGTCTCTCTGGGGGGGGCGCCCGGGGTCGCGTCGCAGAGCCTGCGAATCGATCTACGCAAGACGGGCCTGTATAAGCTGGGCGTGAGCGGGGCCAGTTCGCCCCCGCAGCTGTCCGAAATCGGCCGCTACAGGCTGTCCCTGACGGCCTGGAGTACAGCAACCGAGGTTGCGCCCAGCGCCCTGGCTCCGGGCGATTCGGTTACTCAGGAGGCAATCGACGCACCGGGGGACTGGGATCAATTCACTCTCACCGGGACTCCGGGGGAGGAGTTGGGGCTTCTGTTCGAGTCGTCGGGCACAGACCCGATTTATCCCTGGATTCTAGTGTTTAACCCACTCACCGGGGATAGCCTCGGGACGACGGTCGGGCAAGGGCTCCGCTTTGTGGGGCCGTTCCGTGTACCGGCGCTCGGCCAGCTCGGCATCGCCGTTTACGAAACACCGATGACCTACTTCCGGGAGTGCTACGACGCGACATGCGGCAGTGCCTACCGTTACACCGGTGGTTACGCGTTTCGTGTCGTTCGAATCAACCGTGCCCCGGAATCGGCTGCCGCGGACTATACCGTCGGCGACACAGTCAGGGGTGAAGCGATCGCCAAACCTGGCGACCTCGACGAGTTCACGGGCACCGGTACGGCTAACGAGATCCTCATAGCTGGTTTTCGACTGACTGCGCCGCCAGTCGGCTCGGGGTTCGGACTGTCCCTGGAGATCGTCGATCCTGCGACAGGCGCGGTCCTCACTGGACAGAACACGCAGGTCTTTGGACAGCAGTTCTTCGAGTTTCCGGGGTTCGTCGTTCCAGCAAGCGGCAGCTTCCTCGTTCGCATACGGGGGACTGGGCTGTTCGGCGAAGACACCACGACCGCCCCGTACGAGTTCTACGTGAGGCGCCAATAGCTGGCTCGTCCCTACCAGTTCTTCATTAAACCCTGACGCAACCAAACGCCCACCTGGCGCGTCACTAAGAGGAACCCTCCCGAGGAGTAATCGCCGTGCGCAGAATGCTCACGTTCGCCGCCCTGATTGTCGCTCTTCCCCTCGCTGCTCAAGACCAGCCCGACCGCACGCTCGACGCCGCCGAGCGCCGCACCATCCTCGACGGCGTCATCGCGCGACTCAACGAAGCGTACGTCTTTCCCGACACGGCGAAGGCCATGGAGCGCGCGATTCGCGCGCGGCAGCAGCGCGGCGAATACGATCGCATCACGAGCTCGCAGGCGTTCGCCGAATCCCTGACGGCGCACTTGCAGGCGGTGAGTCGCGACCGGCATCTGCGCGTGCGCTATGTCGCCCGCGGCGTCCCGGCAAGTCCCGGTGGCGACGGGCCGAGCCCTGACGACCGGGAACAGGCGAGGACGTTCGGCCGGCGCATGAATTTCGGGTTCGAGCGTGTCGAACGCCTGCCCGGCAACGTCGGCTACCTCGAGATCCGCAGCTTCGGCTTCGACACGGCCGACGTTTCGAGCGTCGCGGCGAACGCCTTCAACTTCCTGGGCAACACCGACGCGCTGATCATCGATATGCGGCGCAACGGCGGCGGCTCGCCGCATATGGTCGCGCAAGTGTCGAGCTATCTGTTCGGCCCCGAGCCGGTGCATCTCAATTCCCTGTATTGGCGGCCGGACAATCGCACCGACGATTTCTACACAGGCCGCACGGTCGCGGGGACGCGCTACGGGCCCGACAGGCCCGTCTATGTCCTCACCAGTCGCAACACCTTCTCCGGCGCCGAGGAGTTCACCTACAACCTGCAAACCCGCAAGCGCGCTACGATCGTGGGCGACACGACGGGTGGCGGCGCGCATCCGGGTGGACCGCGCCGCGTCACCGACTACTTCGCGGTGTGGGTGCCGAGCGGCCGCGCGATCAATCCGATCACCAAGACCAACTGGGAGCGCGTCGGCGTGCGGCCCGACATCGCGGTCGCGTCCGACCAGGCGCTGCGCGCGGCGCATCTTGCCGCTCTGCGCGGGCTGCGGAGCAAAGCGGCCGATCCCGAGCGCCAGCAGGCGCTCGATCGAGCGATCGCCGAAGTCGAACGTGAGCGCAACCAGTCGCCTTGACACGCTGCGACCGGGCCGCTAGATCATCCCTCATGACGCGCACGACGCACCACCGGCATCACCACGGTCACGCGGTTCACGGGGGATAGCCGGAGGCGTATAGAGTCTTGAACCATCACCGACGCCGGCCCCCCGAGGGCCGGCGTCGTGCGTTTTAGGCGTCGTCGCGCTCCTCGGGGGACTCCGGTTCGGCCAACACGGAGTCGCTCGATGTCCACTACCGTATCCCGCAGCGTGCCTTTCCGCCTCGGCCTTCCCAAAGGCCGGATGGAAAACGGTGTGCTGACGCTCCTCAGCGACGCGGGCATTCGCGTTCGTCCCAGCGCACGCGGCTATCGCCCCGACGTGTCACTCCGGGGCGCTGAAGCGAAGCTGCTGAAACCCCAGAACATCGTGGAGATGCTCGTCCTCGGCAGCCGCGATGCCGGTTTTGCCGGTGCGGACTGGGTTGCCGAGCTCGAGGCGGACGTGGTCGAGCTGCTCGACACGGGACTCGATCCCGTGCAGCTCGTCGCCGCGGCCCCGGTCGCGCTGCTCGACGATGGCCGGCTGCCACGGCTCGACCGCCGGCTGGTAGTCGCCTCCGAGTATGAGCGGCTGACGCGCGGCTGGATCGGCGCGAAGGGACTGTGCGCCGAGTTCGTGCGTTCGTACGGGGCGACCGAAGTGTTCCCTCCGGAGGATGCCGACGTGATCGTCGACAACACGGCGACTGGCGCAACGCTCGAAGCGAACGGTCTTGCGATTGTCGATGTGTTGATGCGCTCCTCCACGCGTCTGTATGCGCATCGCGCGGCGCTCGATGACCCGGTGCGCCGCCGCTACATCGACGATCTCGTCCTGTTGATCGGCTCGGTGCTCGAAGCCCGCCGTCGGGTGATGCTCGAAGTAAACGCATCTGCAGCCTGTCTCGACGCCGTCGTCGCCGTACTGCCGTCGATGCGTCAGGCCACGGTCGCTCCGTTGTTCGGCAATGGCGGCTATGCGGTGAAAGCCGCGGTGCCGCGGGACCTGTTGGCCCAGGTGATCCCGGCGGTCAAAGCGGCCGGGGGCACCGATGTCGTTGTATCCACCTTTTCCCAAATCGTGCCATGACGACACTCATCCCGACTCCGCCTACGCGCGGGCCGCGTTCGTGGATCGATCCGGCGTCGGCCTACGAAGAACCGGCGCGCGCCGGCGCCGGTGTTCTGCGACTCGATCGCAACGAGGGGTTGCTGCCGTCGCCGGCTGCGCTTGCCGACCTGGCGCAAGCGGATGCCGAGCTGCTCCGTCGCTACCCGGATGCTTCGGAGCTCACGTCTCTGCTCGCGGACCGTTGGGGCGTGGGGCCTGAGCGCGTCATCGTCACCGCCGGAGCCGACGAAGCCATCGATCGGATTTGCCGGGCGTATCTCGCGCCCGGCCGCACACTGCTCCTCCCCGACCCGAGCTTCGACATGCTCGACCGTTACGCGGCGCTGGCGGGCGGCGAGCTCGTACGCGTGGCCTGGGTCGGCGACGTGTTTCCAACTGACGGATTTCTGGAGCGCATCAACGAGCGGACGGCCGTCATCGCGATCGTGTCGCCCAACAATCCCACCGGCGGCGTGGCGTCGCTCGCGGATGTGCAACGGATCGCGGCGGCTGCACCGGGCGCTCTCGTATTGCTCGATCACGCATATGTCGAGTACGCAGACGACGATCTCACCAGCGCTGTGCTCGACCTGCCGAACGTCGTCGTGACGCGCACGCTCTCGAAAGCGTGGGGACTCGCGGGCTGTCGCATTGGCTACGCACTCGGGGGCCTGAACATCATCGCGGTGTTGCGAGCCGCCGGTGGTCCCTATCCCGTTGCAGGTCCGTCGCTGGCGTTGGCAGCTCGACAGCTCGAGCGCGGCGCGAGCTCGCTCGCACTGCATGTGGCGCGGGTGCGTGAGGAGCGCAGCGCGCTGACGCGGCAGCTGGCATCACGAGGACTTCGGCCGCGGCACTCGCAGGCGAACTTCGTGTTCGTCGATTGCGTCAAGCGCGGGAGGGCAAGGTTTTGCGCGGCTGGACTGGCCGCGATCGGCGTGCTGGTGCGCGAGTTCCGCAACCGTCCGGGAATCACGACGGCGCTCAGAATCACAATGCCCGGTGACCGCACCGCATTCGAACGCTTAACAACGGCCGTGGAAACCGTGCTCGCGCCCCAGGCGATCGTCTTCGACATGGACGGCGTGCTCGCCGACGTACGGGAGTCACAGCGGGCGGCCATGATCGCGACGGCGGCCAGCTATGGGGTGACCGTCACGATGGACGATATCGAGCTCGCCCTCCGCTCAGGCGATGCGGCGAATGACTGGATCGTGACGCAGCGGCTGATCACCGCGCGCGGGGTGCAGGTCGACCTTGCCGATGTCACGGATCGGTACCAGGCGCTCTACCTCGGAACCGGCGGTTCACCCGGGGGGGGCCTGCGCGTCCGCGAGCGCGCGATCGTGCCGCGCAGCGTGCTCGAACGTCTGGCTGAACGGCTGTCGCTGGCGGTGGTCACGGGCCGCCCGCGCGCAGAGGCGCGTTGGTTCCTCGATCGCGCTGGGTTGACGCGCCTCTTTCGTGCGGTCGTCTGCATGGAGGACGCGCCGCGCAAGCCGGACCCCGCGCCGGTTCGCCTCGCGCTGGCGCGGCTAGGTGTTCAACGCGCCTGGATGGTGGGGAATACTCCCGACGATATCCGGGCAGCCGCGGGAGCCTCAGTCGTGCCGCTTGGCATTGTCGCACCGGGCGATGCGCTCGAAGCGACCAGCGCCGCCCTCAACGACGCGGGCGCCGCCTGCGTCCTCGATGACCTCACCGATCTCGAGGAGCTTCTGCCATGAACGAGCGCACCGCAAGCGTCACGCGCACGACCCGCGAGACGTCGATTCGCATCACGCTCGATCTCGACGGGACCGGCAAGACCGCCGTGAAGACCGGCATCGGTTTCCTGGACCATCTCCTCGATGCGTTGAGCCGGCACGCCCGGTTCGATCTGAGGCTGACCTGCGAGGGCGATCTGCAGGTGGACGATCACCACACCGCTGAGGATTGCGGGCTGGCGCTGGGGGAAGCGCTCGATCGCGCCCTGGGAGAACGGCGGGGAGTGAATCGATTCGGATGGGCGCTCGCCCCACTCGACGAGGCTCTGGCTCGAGCAGTCGTGGACCTTTCGGGACGACCGTGTACAGACGTGGCGCTTGGTCTGCGCCGCGAGGCAGTCGGCGGGCTGTCGTGCGAGAACATTCCCCACGTCCTCCGATCGTTGGCGACTGCAGCACGGATCACGCTGCATGTCGATGTGCTGAAGGGCGAAAACGACCATCATCGTGCCGAAGCCGCGTTCAAGGCGACGGCGCTTGCGCTGCGGCAGGCGGTTGCGCGGTCGGGGTTCGACGACGTGCCCTCCACCAAGGGGACGCTCACCGAGGCCCGCCGTGAGTGACGTGGTGATCGTGGATTCCGGGGTCGCCAACCTTGCGTCGATCGCGGGCGCGGTTCGGCGTCTGGGCGTCGCGCCTGTCGTTAGCAGCCATCCAGCCGAGATCCGAGATGCGACACATGTCGTGTTGCCGGGTGTCGGGGCCTTCGGGGCTGGCATGACGGCGCTCCGCAACGCCGGCCTGGGCACCGCGATTGGCGAGGCGGTCGGAGGGGGGACGCCTCTGCTTGGCATATGCCTCGGCATGCAGATGCTGTGCGAGGCGAGTGAGGAGTCGCCCGGCGTTGCGGGACTCGGGTTGATCGCAGGGACCTGTCGCCGGCTGCCCGGTCAGGTGCGGGTGCCGCACCTCGGCTGGAACAGCGTCAGCGCAGAGGCAGGCGCGCGGCTCGTTACGAGCGGGGTCGCCGCGTTTGCAAACTCGTACGCGTTGCGTGAGAAGCCGGATGGATGGACGCCGGCCTGGACGACCCACGGCCTCCCCTTCGTCGCCGCGCTCGAGCGTGGGAGCATCCTCGCTTGCCAGTTTCATCCCGAGCTGTCGGGTGCCTACGGCGCCGCCTTGCTGGAGCGGTGGCTGGCCGGTGAATCAGCCCACGCCGGCGCGCGCGCTCCCGAGATCCCAGGTTTGCTGCGACGCCTGATTCCGTGCCTCGACGTGCGGAACGGCCGCGTGGTGAAGGGCGTGCGATTCCAGAATCTGCGTGATGCGGGCGATCCCGCCGAGCAAGCGGCGCGCTACGAGGCGCAAGGCGCCGATGAGATCGTCATCCTCGATGTCGCGGCCTCCGCCCAAGGCCGCGGTACGCAGATCGAAACCGTGCGACGAGTACGCGAGGCAATTCGGATCCCGCTGACGGTGGGTGGCGGTGTTCGCAGCGTCGCCGATGCACGGCAGCTGCTCTCGGCGGGGGCCGACAAGGTCAGCGTCAACACCGCCGCGGTGCGGAGACCGGCCCTCCTCACCGAGCTGGCGCAGGCCTTCGGCTGCCAGTGCGTGGTGCTGGCGATCGATGCCCGCCGCGCACCAGCGGGGTGGGAGGTGCTGGTACTGGGAGGGCGCGAGGCCGCGCGGCCCGACGCTGTCGCATGGGCGCGCGAGGGGGAGCAGCGCGGCGCCGGGGAGATCCTGCTCACGAGCTGGGATCGTGACGGTACGCGCACCGGTCATGACATCGAGCTGCTGCGGACGGTCACGGACGCGGTGCGGGTTCCGGTCATCGCGTCGGGCGGCGTCGGAACGCGCGAGCACGTCGCAACGGCATTCGCAGCGGGCGCGGACGCGGTGCTCGCCGCTTCGGTGCTCCACGATGGCGACGACACGGTGACCGGAATCAAGGCCGATCTCGCCATTCACGGAATTCGAGTGCGCCAATGATCGTGCCAAGCATCGATATCATGGACGGACGCGCGGTCCAGCTGCGGCGCGGAAAAGAGCTCGTACTCGACGGCGGCGATGCCCTCCAGCGCCTGGAGGAGTTCTCGATCGCCGGAGAAGTCGCGGTCGTCGATCTGGACGCGGCGCTCGGGCGCGGCTCGAACACCGCGCTGATGCGCGATCTCGTGCGGCGAGCCCCCTGTCGCGTGGGAGGCGGGATCCGGGACGTGGACAGCGCGCGTGCGTGGCTCGATGCCGGCGCGACGCAGGTGATGATCGGCACCGCTGCAACGCCCGATTTTTGCGCGGCCCTGCCGCGGGAGCGAGTCATCGCCGCGGTGGATGCGGAGCGCGGTCAGATCGTCGTCGATGGCTGGCGGGCGTCCACCGGCGTCCCCGTCGTCGAGCGTGTGCGCCAGCTGGCGCCCGTGGTCGGTGGGTTTCTCTTCACGCAAGTGGACAAAGAAGGCGAGATGCGCGGGTTCGACCGCGGGGCGGTAGAAACTGTCATCCGTGCCGCGGGCGAGTGCCGAGTAACAGCGGCGGGCGGAATCACAACGGCGACGGAGGTCGCCGAGCTGGATCAGGCTGGCGCGGATGCACAAGTCGGGATGGCGCTGTATACCGGCCGCTTGTCGCTGGGCGATGCGATCGCCGCACCGCTCGCGAAACCGTTGCCAGGGGAGATCTGGCCGACCGCGGTCTGCGATGAGTCCGGCCGCACACTCGGCCTCGTGTGGAGCTCGCGCGAGTCCGTGGCGCGCGCAGTCGCGGAGCGACGTGGGATCTACTGGTCGCGCTCGCGCAAGACGATCTGGAAAAAGGGCGAGACATCGGGAAACACACAGCAGCTAGTGCGCGTGGACCTCGACTGCGACCGCGACGCGCTGCGGTTCACCGTACGTCAGTCGGGCGCAGGATTCTGTCACCTGAATCGCAGGTCGTGCTGGCCCGCGGGGTTCGATTTGCCCGACCTCGAGCGCACGCTCATGGACCGCATTGCGCGCCCGGTGGCTGGCTCGGGCACGACACGGCTTTTAGACGACCCTGCGCTGCTGGTGGCGAAGCTGCGCGAGGAAGCTGACGAGCTCGCACGCGCGGAATCGTCGGGAGATGTCGTCCGCGAGACCGCCGACGTGCTGTACATGGCGCTGGTCGCGCTGGCGCGGGGAGGCGGCACGCTGGCCGATGTTCGCGCCGAGCTTGCACGCCGTCACGGGGCGGTGAATCGTCGTCCGATGGCTCGCAAAGCATGAGCGCGCGCTTGCTGCGCAACCGCTCCGTCGCCGATCTGGTCAGCCGGCGGGGGGACGCCGTGGGTCCGGAGGCTCTCGCAGTCGCGGCGCCGATCGTAGAAGCCGTGCGGGTGAGAGGAGAATCAGCGCTCCGCGAGTATGCGGAACAGTTCATCGAGGTGCCGGCTGGTGGACCGATGTTCGTCGAGCGGGCCGAGCTGCAACGTGCACTCGCAGCCCTGCCTGCGGCCGACCGGGCGCGCCTCGAACGTGTCGCCGAGCGGATTCGAACGTTTGCCGAGGCACAGAAGCGCGCGCTGGGCCCCGTGAGCGTCAGCGTGCCCGGCGGAACAGCCGGACACTGGATCGCTCCGGTGGAGCGAGCGGGGTGCTACGCTCCTGGCGGGCGCTATCCTTTGCCGTCTTCTGTCCTCATGACGGTAGTTACCGCCCGAACCGCAGGTGTGCGTGAAGTGTGGGCCGCGAGTCCCAGGCCGGGACCGATGACGCTCGCAGCCGCCGCGATTGCGGGCGCTGATGGTGTGCTCGCGGCGGGCGGCGCCCACGCGATCGCGGCGCTTGCCTTCGGCGCCGGCCCTGTGCCTGCGTGCGACGTGGTCGTCGGTCCGGGCAATCGCTACGTGACCGCGGCGAAGCAGCTGATCTCCGGCCGCGTCGCCATCGATATGCTCGCGGGCCCGTCAGAGTTGGTCGTGTTCGCCGACGGCACGGCCTCTCCCGTCGCGATCGCCGCCGATCTCCTCGCGCAGGCTGAGCATGACCCCGACGCGCTCACCGTTCTCGTGACACCCGATTCGACTCTCCTCGACCGTGTCGATGCAGAGCTGGACCGCCAGCTCGCGGTGCTCCCTACAGGGGCCGTCGCGCGGCAGGCACTCGAAAACGGCGGCGCCGTGCTGGTGTCGAGTATTGAGGAAGGGATATCGGCGTGCGACGCCCTCGCTCCCGAGCACGTCGCGCTCTGTCTGGAGAACGCGTCCGCAATCGCCGGGCGACTCACGCATTTCGGTGCGCTCTTCATCGGCGGCGGGTCGCCCGAAGTCCTGGGTGACTACGGCACCGGCCCCAATCACGTGCTGCCGACCGGTGGCATGGCGCGTTCAAAAGGCGGACTGTCGGTCTATACATTCCTGCGGGTGCGCACCTGGCTCCGCATCGATGACGCTGCGGCGGCGCGGCCGCTGGTTGAGGACGCCGCGTGGTTCGGCCGCGTCGAAGGACTCGAGGCGCACGCTCGCTCGGCCGAGCACCGGCTCGACTAGTCGGCCCCGACCGACTCCCGTTCCTTCGTCAGCGGCTCCCGCTTGCCGAGCGAGCGCTCAATCTCGCGCGTGATGTGCATCGAGCAGAACTTCGGCCCACACATCGCGCAGAACTCCGCGCTCTTGAAGTACTCGGCCGGCAGCGCCTCGTCGTGGAGCTCGCGCGCCCGCGCCGGATCGAGCGCGAGCCGGAACTGCTCGTTCCAGTCGAACGCGTAGCGCGCGCGTGACAGCGCGTCGTCGCGGTCGGTCGCGCCCGGCCGCCGGCGGGCGATGTTCGCCGCGTGCGCCGCGATCTTGTACGCAATCACACCCTCGCGCACCTCTTCGGCGTTCGGCAGACCGAGGTGCTCTTTGCGGGTGACGTAGCACAGCATGTCGGCGCCGAACCAACCGATCATCGCGGCGCCAATTGCCGATGTGATGTGGTCGTATCCCGGCGCGACGTCGGTCACGAGCGGGCCAAGCGTGTAGAACGGCGCCTCGTGGCACAATTCCTTTTCGAGCCGAACGTTCACTTCGATCTGATGCATCGGGATGTGGCCCGGGCCCTCGATCATCACCTGCACGTCCTTCTTCCACGCGCGCTCGGTCAATTCGCCGAGCACCGTCAGCTCCGCGAGCTGAGCCTTGTCGGTCGCATCCGCGATTGAACCGGGCCGAAGCCCATCCCCCAGAGAGAGCGTGACGTCGTATCTGCGCACGATGTCGAGCAGTCGGTCGTAGTGCTCGTACAGCGGATTCTGCTTGCCGTGCTGCGTCATCCAGTACGCCATCAGGGATCCGCCGCGGCTCACGATGCCGGTGACCCGGCCGAGCGCGAGGCCGACGTGCTCGCGCAGAATCCCCGCGTGCACCGTGATGTAATCGACCCCCTGCTGCGCTTGATGCTCAATGTTTCCCAGGATGTCGTCGGCGGTCAGCTTGGTCACGTCGCCGGCGATTTGGATCGCTTGATAGATCGGGACAGTGCCGATCGGGACTGGGGAGGCGGCGATGATCGCCTCCCGGATTGCGTCGATGTTGCCACCCGTGGAGAGGTCCATCACCGTGTCGGCGCCGTAGTGAACGGCGTGGTGCAGCTTCTCGAGCTCGCCCTCGATATCCGACTCGACCGCCGAGTTGCCGATGTTCGCGTTGATCTTCACGCTGGCGACTTTGCCGATAGCCATCGGATCGAGGCGCTGCGCGAGGTGATTCACGTTCGCGGGAATGATGAGACGCCCGATCGCCACTTCGTCACGAATGGTCTCGGGGGCGAGCGATTCCCGCTCGGCGACGCGCTGCATCTCGGGTGTGATCGTGCCTTGACGGGCGAAGAACATCTGTGTGCGGCAGGTCATGCGGAGCTCCCTTCGCCGGTACGAACCGGATCAGGTTCTAAGGGTGTGATCTCAGCCTGCCGACCTCGGCAGGCACCCCTGCGATCATTGGAATGTAACTAGGTGTCTCGGCGTCTAGGCGTCTAGACCTCTCGCGGCCGGGGCGGTCCGTAACGCTCGTCCGCCTTGTGGTGCTTCTCCCACTCCGCGCGGTAGGCGAACGGATCGAGCCCGGTGGGCTGATCGATAGCGAGAATGCCATCCAGATGGTCCAGCTCATGCTGCAGCAGCTCGGCCATCGGGCCCTCCAGCTCCATCGTGACCTGTTTGGCCTTGAGATCGGTGTAACGCAGCGAAGCGCGATAGGCGCGTGTGACGCGAACCAGAAGGTTCGGGAAGGAGAAACAGTCATCCCAGACGTGGAAGTCCTCGGACCCCACATCCGTGATTTCGGGATTGATCATCGTCGCGCGGAACTTGCCGGTCTCGACAAGCACGACGCGGACCGGCGCACCGATCTGCGGTGCCGCCATTGCCCGGCCCATGTTGTACTTCTTCTTCGCCACACGGAGCGTATCCCGGAGATCGTCGGAAAGCAGGCGCACTGCCGGCGACTTGGGATCTTCAACCGGGGTGCAGCGGACCCTCAGAATCGGGTCGCCAAGTTGGCGAATGCGTCGGACGGCCATGTCGCGCGCCAAGATTGCCCCTTTCTGTCCGTCGTGCAACTGCCCTCTAGCCACATGCCCTCTTCGCCCCTTAGTCTCTTAGCCCCTATGAGTCTCGCGGGCGTCGTCCTGGCGGCCGGTCGGTCGGCCCGGATGGGGTCTCCCAAGGCCCTGCTGGATTTCCTCGGGTTTCCGTTCGTCGTTCGAATTTTGGAAGCTCTCGAGGCGCTCGAGGTGAAGACGCGGGTGGTGGTCCTCGGCCCCGATGCACCCCGGATTCAGCCGTTTCTGGCAGGCCACGACTGCATGATTGTCGAGAACCCGGATCCAGAAACGGGGCCTATCGCATCACTGCGAGCGGCCCTGCGCGCCCTCCAACCCGTGCAACCAACGGCCGTTCTCGTCTGGCCGGTCGACCTTCCGCATGTTCGGGTAACCACAATCGAGCGACTGCTCGAAGCCCACCGACTAACCAACGGCTCAATCGTTCTGCCGGTGTTGGGAGAGCGGCGGGGTCACCCCGTGATCTGGGGATCGGCCCTGTTCGAGGAGCTAGTCCAAAGCCCGGTGGCGACGAGGACCGGGGCGAGGGCGGTTCTGCAGGCGCATCAAACGGACATCGTCAGCGTCCCGGTAGACGATCCAGCGGTCGTCGATCAGATCAACACGCCTGATGACTATGAAAGACTGGTGAGGGAGTGGAACCGCGACGTCTACTAGCCACGCCCGGCAGTTGATTGACAATCCCGACAAAACCATTAGGATTCCGAGCTACACGGCCGTTTTGGTTGCCAAGGTTATGTCTGATAATGACTTCCGGGAGCGGCATGACCAGTATTGAAGCGCACGTCCAGCAACCGTACAAGTACGGCTTCGTCACCGACATCGAATCCGAGGTCGTGCCGGCCGGCTTGAACGAGGACGTCATCCGGCTCATCTCCGCCAAAAAGGGGGAGCCGGAGTGGATGCTGGAGTGGCGGCTCAAGGCCTATCGCAACTGGTTGAAGATGACCGAGCCCCACTGGCCCAACGTGAAGTACGGTCCGATCGACTACCAGGCGATCAGCTACTACGCAGCTCCCAAACAGCGCCCCAAGCTCGACTCGCTCGACCAGGTCGATCCGAAGCTGGTTCAGACTTTCGAAAAGCTCGGGATTCCGATCGAGGAGCAGAAGCGGCTGACGGGCGTCGCGGTCGATGCCGTGTTCGACAGTGTCTCGGTCGCGACGACGTTCCAGGCCGAGCTTGCCAAGTACGGCGTCATTTTCATGCCGATCTCGCAGGCGATCCGCGAGCACGCCGAGCTCGTTCAGACGTATCTCGGCACCGTCGTTCCCTACAACGACAACTTCTTCGCGGCGCTGAACTCAGCCGTCTTCACGGACGGCTCGTTCGTGTACGTCCCCAAGGGCGTGCGCTGCCCGCTCGAGCTCTCCACGTACTTTCGTATCAACGCATCGTCGACGGGGCAATTCGAGCGCACGCTTATCATCGCCGACGAAGGCAGCTACGTGAGTTACCTCGAAGGCTGCTCGGCGCCGACGCGCGACGAGAATCAGTTGCACGCGGCGGTCGTCGAGCTCGTCGCGCTCGACCGCGCCACAATCAAGTACTCGACGATCCAGAACTGGTATCCGGGTGATGAAGAGGGCAAGGGCGGCATCTACAACTTCGTCACCAAGCGCGGCAAGTGCGCCGGCGTGAATTCGAAGATTTCGTGGACCCAGGTCGAAACCGGCTCGGCGATCACCTGGAAGTATCCCGGCTGCATCCTGCAGGGCGATAACTCGATCGGCGAGTTCTACTCGGTCGCCGTAACGAGTCACAAGCAGCAGGCCGACACCGGGACGAAAATGATTCACCTGGGCAGGAACACGCGCTCGACGATCGTGTCGAAGGGCATCTCGGCGGGTCGCGGACAGAACACGTATCGAGGCTTGGTGAAGATCATGAAGGGAGCGGAGGGCGCGCGGAATTATTCCCAGTGCGACTCGATGCTCATCGGCGACAAATGCGGGGCGCACACATTCCCGTACATCGACGTGCGCAACAGCACCGCGATCATGGAGCACGAGGCGTCGACGTCCAAGATCGGTGAGGATCAGATCTTCTATCTGCGGCAGCGTGGTCTGTCCGCCGAAGACGCCGTGTCGATGATCGTCAACGGATTCTGCAAAGAGGTCTTCAAGGAATTGCCGATGGAGTTCGCGGTCGAGGCGACGCGGCTGCTCGGCATCAGCCTCGAAGGGAGTGTCGGGTAATGCCGGGAAACGGGAAACGGGAAACGGGGAACGCGCTGCTCGAAGTCAAAGGGCTTCGCGTCGCCGTCGCTGGAAATGAGATCCTGAAAGGCGTCGATCTCGCGATGCGCGAAGGCGAAGTGCACGCGATCATGGGACCGAACGGCTCTGGCAAGAGTACGCTCGCCCAGGTGCTCGCCGGGCATCCGGCGTACACGGTGCTCGCTGGGACCGCGCGGTACGACGGCAAGGATCTACTCGACCTGAAGCCGGAGGAACGCGCGCGGGCGGGGGTGTTTCTCGCGTTCCAGTATCCGGTCGAGATTCGTGGAATCACGAACTCCTATTTCCTGCGGTCGGCGCTCAACGCGCTGCGCAGGGAGCGGGGGGAAGCCGAGCTCGATCCGATCGATTTCCTCCAGTTTCTCGAACAGAAACTCGAGGCGATCGGTTGGGACGACTCGATGATGAACCGCCCGGTGAACGAAGGCTTCTCCGGCGGCGAAAAGAAGCGCAACGAAATCCTGCAGCTCGCCGTGCTCGAGCCGCGCCTGGCGATTCTCGATGAGACGGACTCAGGGCTCGACATCGACGCGCTGAAAACAGTCGCGGAGACCGTGAACAAGCTGCGCGGGCCGAACCGCTCATTCCTGATCGTGACCCACTATCAGCGTCTGCTGAACCACATCACGCCCGATGTCGTGCACGTCCTGGCGGACGGCCGGATCGTCAAGTCGGGTGGGCCCGAATTGGCGCTTGAACTCGAGGCAAAAGGCTACGACTGGCTTCGTGATGCCGCCATGGTGTCGTGATGATGGCGCATGTGGATCAGCTGGTTGGGTCATACCGTGCGTGGGCGGCGAACGGTGCGTCGGGGGCTCCGGACTGGCTTAGAGATCTCCGCGAAGGCGGCATCGCCCGCTTTCACGAGCTTGGCTTCCCAAACATGAAGCAAGAGGCGTGGCGCTTCACCAGCGTCGCGCCCATTGCCGAGGGGTCGTTCGAGTTGGCCAAGGCACCGAAAAAGGTGCCAACGCTGGAGGAGATTCAGCCGTTCCTCCTCTTTGAAACCGGGCATCGACTCGTCTTTGTGGACGGTTTTTTTCAACGCGCTCTTTCGATGCCCTTATTCGACGACGTCCAGAGCTTGGCGCGCGTGGCCACCGAGCGCCCGGATCTCGTGCGCCAACATCTCGGCAGGTATGCGGCGAGCGAGAACCGGCCCTTCTCCGCGCTGAACACCGCGTTCGTCAATGACGGAGCCCTTGTACACGTCCCCGCCAAGGCGGCCGTCGAGTTCCCGATTCAGCTGCTGTTCCTCGCGACGGGTGGCAAACCGGTCGTGAGCCATCCCCGCAATCTCATCGTGGTCGACCGCGAAGCGCGTGCGTCGATCGTGGAGACCTACGCCGCGCTCGACGACGGCGCCTATTGGACCAACGCGGTCACGGAGATCGTCCTGGGCGATGGCGCGCGCGTGGATTACCATCGCGTGCAGCAAGAGAGCAGCCGGGCGTACCACGTGGCGACGACGCAGTCTCACCAGGGTCGCGACAGCACTCTCAATCTCCATTTCGTGGCGTTCGGTGGCAGGCTCGCGCGACACGACATCGGCGCCGTCATGGCGGGTCCGGGCGGTACGTTGATTCTCAACGGCCTGTACCTGCTCGGCGGCCAGCAGCACGCCGACCACCACACGACGATCGACCACGCGGCCGATCATTGTGAGAGTCACGAGTACTTCAACGGCGTGCTCGACGAGAAGTCTCGCGGTGTCTTCACCGGCCGGATCATCGTCCGGCCGGGCGCGCAAAAGACCGACTCAAAACAGACGAACAACAACCTGCTCCTGTCGGCCGACGCACATGCCGACAGTCAACCGCAGCTCGAGATCTATGCCGACGATGTGAAGTGCACGCACGGCTCGACGGTGGGTCCGCTCGACCCACGCGCCCTGTTTTATCTGCGCAGTCGTGGCATGGGCGAGGACGAGGCGCGGCGATTGCTGACGTACGGGTTCGCGGCCGAGATCCTTGGCCGTATGGACGTGATCGCGCTGCGGGCCGAGCTCGATCGCATCGTGCGCGATCGCCTGGCGGCGTGATGCCGACGCCCGACCTCGGCGAGCTCTACCAGCAGACGATCCTCGATCACAATCGCCATCCGCGCAACTTCAAGCGCCTGGAGTCGGCCAATCGGACGGCCGAAGGGAATAACCCGCTCTGCGGCGACCGGATTCATCTCTTCGTGCAGTTGGACCGCGAGACGATCAAGGACATCGCGTTTCAAATGCCGCAGGGCGCGGGGTGTGCGATCTCGAAAGCCTCAGCGTCGCTCATGACCGACGCCGTGAAGGGAAAATCAATCGCCGCCGCCGAGTCGATGTTTCAAGCGTTCCGTGAGATGCTGGCGGGCGGCGCCGACGCCCCCGGCAAGCTCGCCGCCTTTTCGGGAGTGCGCGCGTTTCCCAGCCGCATCAAGTGCGCCAACCTGGCCTGGCATGCGCTGCATGCCGCCCTGCAAAACCGCGCCGAGCCGGTCACTACCGAGTCGGCGGGCGACTTCTGATGCTCGACACGAAGCAGCTCCGCGCGGATTTCCCGATTCTCGAGCGGCTGGAGAACGGCAAGCGGCTCGTCTATCTGGACAACGCGGCGACTACGCAAAAGCCGCGCAAGGTGCTCGACGCGATCCAGCACTACTACAGCTTTCACAACGCCAATGTGCATCGCGGCGCGTACGCGCTGGCGGTAGAAGCGACGGACGCCTTCGAAGCCGCGCGCACGGCCGTCGCTCGGTTCGTGAACGCCTGGACACGAGAGGCGGTCGTGTTCACTCGGGGCACGACTGAGGCCATCAACCTGGTCGCCGGGTCGTGGGGCCGCGCCAACGTGCAGCGAGGCGACACGGTGGTGGTCACGGCCATGGACCACCATTCGAACATCGTCCCGTGGCAGATCCTGTGTCAGGAAAAAGGCGCCACGCTCCGGATGGTCGAGATCACGGCGGACGGTCGCATTGACTTGGCCGATTACGGGCGGGCGCTCGAGGCCAGGCCGAAGCTGGTCGCGTTCCCCTACGTTTCGAACTCCCTCGGCACCGTAAACCCTTCTGCGCAATTGACTAAGCTCGCGCATGCAGCGGGGGCGGTTACCGTCGTGGACGGCGCCCAGTCTACCCCCCATCTGCGGCTCGACGTCCAGGCTATCGATTGCGACTTCTACGCCCTGTCCGGCCACAAGATGCTGGCCCCAATGGGCAGCGGCGCGCTGGTAGCAAAGCCCGCGCTGCTCGAGGCGATGCCGCCCTACCACGGCGGCGGCGAAATGATCGAGCGGGTCTGGGACGACCGGTCGACGTGGAACAAGGTGCCGCACAAGTTCGAAGGCGGAACCCCGAACGTGGAGGCCGCCGTGGGGCTCGGCGCGGCGATCGCCTACCTCGAGCGACTCGGGATGGACCGCGTGGCCCAGCATGAGCAGGAGCTTGCGCGGCTCGCGATCGATAGACTGTCGCAGATCGAGGGAGTGACGATCTTCGGACCGCGCGATCATCGCGCTGGCGTGGTTCCCTTCACCTACGGCGACATCCACCCGCACGACCTCGCCACGATTCTGGACCGCGATGGCGTCTGTGTTCGCGCCGGTCATCACTGCACCCAGCCGCTGATGCGGCGGCTCGGGGTCGCTGCGACCGCTCGCGCCTCGTTTTACATCTACAATGACGTCGACGACATCGATGTCTTCGTGGAAGCAGTGCGGAAAGCCGGGGACCTCTTTCGCGTCGGTGTTTCCTAACGTCGCAATGTCGTAGCGTCGCCTCGCCCTAGCGTCGCCTCACTGTGACAATAGTTTCCGCACATGTCAGATCCGGTCGTCGTCGATCGCGTCACGAAGCGCTTCGCGGGACACACGGCCGTCAACGCGTTTTCCCTGACCGTTCCCCGCGGGATCATCTACGGGCTGCTCGGTCCGAACGGCGCCGGCAAAACGACATCCATCCGCATGATCCTGGATATCATCGAGCCGGACGAAGGCGTCGTGCAGCTGTTCGGCCAGCAAGGCGGCGGCCGTGCGCTATCGGCGCGGATTGGGTATCTCCCCGAAGAGCGCGGCCTGTACCGCAAGATGCGCGTGCTCGATGTGCTGGTGTTCCTGGCGGAAATGAAAGGTGTGGAGCGGCGCGCCGCAAAGGCGAAGGCGCTCGGATGGCTCGAGCGGCTCGGGCTCGCCGACTGGCGGCTGCGCCGCATCGACGAGCTGTCGAAGGGGATGCAGCAGAAGGTGCAGTTCATCTCCACATTGCTGCACGAGCCCGAGCTCGTCGTACTGGACGAGCCGTTTGCCGGGCTCGATCCCGTGAACGCAAAGGTGCTGAAGGAAACGGTCCTGGAGCTCCGGCGCCGCGGCGTAACGATCCTCTTCTCCACCCACATCATGGAACAGGCCGAGAAGCTGTGTGACGAGCTGTGCATCATCGCCCGGGGACGTAAGCTGGTGGACGGTTCCTTGAGCGAAATCAAGCGGACGCACGCCGGCCGTCACCTCGTCGTCGGGTTCGATGGAAGCGCCGGCGGCGCGCAACAAGTATTCGCCGACATGCGTCTCGTGAAGAAGGTCGATGACTACGGCCAATACGCGGAACTCGAGCTCGCCCCAGGCGCGGACGCGCAGGACATCTTGCAGCAGCTGGTCGCGTCTGGGGCCCGACTTTCGAAGTTCGAGCTCCGAGAGCCTTCGCTGCATTCGATCTTCGTCGACATGGTGGGTCCCGAGGCCGCGCGTCCCGCGGTGAGCTCCGACGTGGAGGGCGCCGGTGCGTAAGGTATGGGCGGTCATCCGCCGCGAGTTCGTCGAACGGGTGCGGAGCAAGTGGTTCTGGGTGTCCGCCGCCTTGGGCCCGGTGTTTTTGGCAGCCCTGGTCTTTCTCCCGATCCTATTCGCCCGCTCAGGGGGAAGGGCGCGGATCGTTGTGGTGGACGGCACCGCAACATCGTTCGGCGTCCGCGTCGCCGACTCGCTCCGTTTCACCCCTGTCTTCAACGTGGTGGCCCGGTCGGCGCCCCGTCCGGGACTTCTCGACTCCCTGACTCAAGAAGTGACCGCTCGCACGCTGGACGGATTCCTCGTGCTCACGGCCGAGACGGTGGAAACAGGCGTCGCCGAGTACCGCGCATCCAACGTGTCATCGCAGCGGGAGATCGGCGAGCTGAAGGGAGTACTCGCGCGCTCCGCGCTGAACGCGCGACTCGAGCGCGCCGGTGTCAGCCCGGACGTTGTGAACCGCGCGACGCTCCAGGTCGACCTGCGAACCAAGAAGATCTCAGGATCGAAGACCTCGGGTGAAAGCTCCGCCCAGTCGTTCTCACTCGCCTTTATCATGTCGATCGTGCTGTTCATGACCATCGTCGCCTACGGCGTGAACGTGATGAGCTCCGTGCTCGAGGAAAAGACGACGCGGGTCGTTGAGGTGCTGGTCTCGTCCGTTCGGCCGTTCCAGTTGATGCTCGGCAAGATTCTGGGCGTCGGCTCGGTATCGATAGTTCAGTTCCTTATCTGGGGGGTATCGGCCCGGATCTTACTCACTCAGCGGGCGGCGTTGAGCGGTGGGGTATCGGTCGAGAACGGAGGGTCGGGGCTCGAGTGGCCGCAGGTGTCCGCAGCGACCATCGCGATTTTTCTCTCCTACTTTTTCGGCGGGTTCCTGTTCTATTCCGCAATGCTGGCCGCGGTGGGCGCCATGTCCTCCAATGAGCAGGAAGCGCGACAGGCTCAGCAGCCCGTCATCTTTCTGCTCATGATGGCCTATCTGTCAATCTGGGCCATCTCCAGCGATCCCCAGTCGACCTACTCTGTGGCGATCTCGCTAATTCCCTTCACTTCGCCCATCGCCATGCCCGTCCGATGGGCAGCAAGTATGGTCACGACGACGGAGCTCGTGACCTCGTTCGCCCTGCTGATTCTCGGCATCGCGGCGGTTACCTGGGTCGCGGCGCGGATTTACAGAGTCGGGATTCTCTTGACCGGCAAGCGGCCCAGCATCAGGGAGCTCGCGCGTTGGGTGCGGGCCTAGAGTCGAAGGGTCCTCACACAAGCTTATTCGCCTGTGCATGCAGAACCAGCTCCAAACGGCTGTGCACCTTCAGCTTTTTGTAGATGTTGTGCAAGTGGATCTTGATGGTGCCCTCACTGACCCCGAGGCGTTCCGCTAGCTCTCGATTCCCGAGCCCACCCGCGACCATGCGGACGATCTCGGTCTCGCGTGGCGAAAGGATGCTGCTGCGCGCGCGCCCGGCGGTTTCCCGACGCAGCAGCGCCTCCAGCGCCAGGTTCGAAAGCTGCTTATCGATCCATTGCTCGCCCGCGGACACCTTACGGATGCATTCCACGAGGAGCTGCGGCGCGAGCTCCTTCAGTACGACCCCACGGACTCCGAGCCGCAGTGCTTCGACGATTTCGTCTTCCTCCAGAGCTGCTGCGAGCATCACCGCCTTGGTCGGAAGCTTCTCGCGGCGGAGCACACGCAGAATCTCCAAGCCGTCACCGCCCGGGCCGGGGATGTGCAGGTCCAGGACCAGGATGTCGGGGTTGTGCTGACGGACTGCGGCGAGCGCTTCCTCGCCGTTGATACAGCGGGCGAGCACTTGGAAATCCTGCTCCAGCCGAAACAGGCCGTCGAGGCCGGCGAGAACGATCGGGTGATCGTCGCAGAGTACCAGGTTGACCGTCACGTCAGCTACCCGCGCCGGTATACGGCAGCGCAATCTCGAGGTGCGCGCCTTGGTTCGTCGATTCGATCTCGAGAGTCCCGCCGAGCGACTCGACCCGTTGCTTGAGCATGACCGGCCCCAGCCGTTGCGACGTCAGCATCGCGTGGTCGTAACGCCCCTGGAAAGGGAACCCGTGACCGTCGTCGGCCACGGTGATGTATAGGTGATCGTCGTGTCTCCTCACGGCGACGTGCGCGTGTGACGCGCTGGCGTGGCGCGCCGCGTTGACCAAGGCTTCCTGGACAAGGTGGCAGATTTCGTACGCCAGGCCGTCGGCGATGCCTGTGTCCAGGTCGTCCATGAGCAACTCCGTCCGGAGTCCCCATACGCTTTCAAACCGGCGCACGAGCTCATTGAGACGCTCGCCCAAGCTCGCGCCCCCGATCGACGCGTCCGCGGAACCGAGCTTCGTGTCGCGAATGAGGAAGCGCAGGCCGCGCTGCTCTTGCGCGATCAGATGCTGGATCTCCGACAGGCGCTCGCGAGCCGCGGGCTGTTCGGTCTCCCACAGACGCTGCACGGCTTCGAGCTTCAGCGCAGCCCCGGTCAAGGACTGGAGGACGCCGTCGTGCAGGTCGCGCGACAGGCGAGCTCGTGCTTCCGCCGCGGCTGCCTGCCGCAGGCGCCGCGACTGCACGATGTGATCCAGGGAAGCAGCCAGGTGGCCGGCGACGATCTCGCCCATCACCAGATCATCCGCCGTGAGCGATTGGTGGTCAAGCGAGAAGAGACGTCCTCGAACCCATTCTCCCCCCACGCGCACTGATAACAGCGCTCTCATGTGGAACCGCGAGCGCAGCTCGTCATGAACCGGTGCGCCGCGCCAGGCCTGCAGCCCTCCATTCGCCGCGAGCAGCACCGTCGCCTGTTGCTGGCTCACGTCCGGGGAAAGAAAGCTCGCGTTCTCGAGCGGCTCGGCGACCAATGGACCGTAGAGGTCCGTCGGTTCGCGCCACACGGTGAAACTGTCATCCGACCACGCGCCGAATTGTAGCCAGGGCTGGCCGGTCTCTTCCCACGCCAGGAGTGTCCGCCGCGCCTTGAGGATCCGGGCTGTGCGGCTGAGCAGCTCACGCAGCACCACGCGGGGCTCGGGACCTACGGCCGGGGGCCAGGCGGCAAAACTGGCCATTTCGTCGCGCCGCCGGTTCTCGTATGCGCTCAGCGCCGCGAGCAGGCTGGCCAGGACGATAAGATAGGCGCTCTGCGTGAAGAACCGGTGGAGCTCGAACGTGGGATCGCGGAGCGCGGCGTACAGTCCAACCGTACTGAAGGCGATGACCGCCATGGCGGCGGTCCACAGTGCGCCGCGCGACTGCCACCGGAGCGTCGCGGCCACAATGGCAAAGATGAAGTAGGTGAAGAACGGGCTTGCGGCGCCTTCGGTCAAATACACAAACGCCGAGAACAGCGCGAGATCGATCGTATGCGTCAACAGACCGATACGGACGCTTGCGGCGTGGCCGAACCACGCGACGAACGCGAGAAACAGCGCGTAGCCGAGATAGCCGGCGAGAAGCAAATTCGTGAATTCGTCGGATCTCGCTTGAGTGGCTGGACCGATCCAGACGGCGAGGAGGGAGAACGCCGCAAGCACGACTCGCCCGGTGGCGATCAAGCGCTCGACACGAACCCGGGGCGCGTAGTTTGGATCCCGGAGACGGCCCACAAGGGTCGTTGCTTCCATGTCGCGTTCGCCGGCGATGGCGGCTCGCATTGTGCTAGTAATAACGCGGCCCTGATTGAGCGTGATCGGCGGTTTGCCCCGGAGGGGCGGGTGCCGACGAACAACATAGGATTCGCAGGGGCCCCGGAGTAGCCGGGGGAGCAGCCTGCGTAAGTACATTGGTGTGAAGGAGATCGATACGAAGCCGAGTCGGAGTGCTCAGCGCTACCACCTGGGGCTGCGGGTACAGCTCCCGGGCGGATCGGGACTCACGCGTGACGTGAGCACCGGTGGCGTGTATTTGCAGACCGATCAAACCTACCACCTGGACTCACAGATCGACTTTATGCTCGAGTTCGGAACGATGGAGCAAACGCCGCCGATTCACGTGCAGTGTCACGCGCGAATCGTTCGTGTCGAGCCGCGCGGCGAGCATATCGGGATCGCTGCCGTCATTACGTCCGTCGTCTTCGCTTAGTCCCCTCAGCTAATTCTGCACTCCGGCGATAGACCGCGGAGCTATAACGCGCGCGTCGTCGCACGCGACGTGTGTCACTGATCTGCCACACTTCTTGGAACGAGCGCTGCTCGCTCTTCTCGCTTGCGTAGAGATGATTTCGCAATCGCCAATATCTCATCCGGCATAGTTGGTAGTCCGCACGGCGACGTCGAGTCTATCGAACGGTAGAGCGCTATCTCCTGCGCGCACTACCTTGTTGTCCACGGGCGACAGGATCGTCGTGATGTGCCCGTGCCGTCTCAGGCGCTGCGCCAAGTTTTTCGCCCGCGATGCCCGCAATGCACTCCTCTTAGCCTCAGGTGAAAAGCGGCATAGCTGTTGCTTACGCGCCACACGTCACGCGTGCTCTTCGGCGCGCGGGCGTAGTGGGACGCGATCGTTCCAGAGGGTTCGCTCTACCAGGTCTCAGGAGCGCCCTCGTGACCGCAATGAGGCCGCAGGCAGGGAGGAACAGATGAAGGACCTGTTGAAGGCGCTTTGGAGCGACGACTCCGGGCAGGGCATGGTGGAGTACGCGCTGATTATCGCGCTGATCGCGATTGGTCTGATCGCGATTCTGGTGTTCATGCGGAACCGTACCGGCGATGTGTACCAGGCAGTGTCGGACTCGCTCCAAAATGCACCTTCAGGCGCGTATACACCGCAGTAGCGCCGTTCCTCGAGGAGGGCCGGGCCGGGTTCTCCGGCCCAGCTCCTCTCGGGGCGAAATGTTCAGCGGAGGACAGCAATGATCGCGACCGCGGCGCTAACGGCGCTGCTCTGTCTCAGCGTGTGGTTTGACGTTCGGTCCCGGCGGATTCCGAATCTGTTGACCGTCGCCGGGCTCGGCGCTGCGCTTGTGTTGCGAGGGTTGTTGGGAGTCAGTGCGCTAGTGGAAGGGGTCGAAGGGGCCGGCGTGGGACTCGCGCTCGCGCTGGTGCCGTTTGGGCTCGGGATGTTGGGTGGAGGCGACGTCAAGTTGCTTGCGGCGGTTGGGGGGTTCATGGGCCCGAGTCGCTTTATCGGGGCGTTCTTGGCGATCGCGCTTGTCGGTGGTGTGCTGGCGCTGTTCGAGGCGCTGCGGCGGCGCGCGGGCCGCACGACGATGTCCCGCAGCCTTGCAGTGGTGAAGAACCTGGCGTTGTTCGGGCGAGTTGGGTATCGGCCGACGCTCGAGTCGGAGGACGTCATGACGGTGCCTTACGGAGTGGCGATTGCCGTAGGCTCACTCGGGTGGTGGGTTGCGTCGGGAGGCGCGTTATGAATCGCATCCGCCGCATCGCACAGTCCGAGACGGGTCAAGCCATGGTGGAGTTCGCGCTCGTGGCTCCGCTGCTCATGATGCTCGTGATTGGCGTGTTCGAATTCGGCCGGGCGTGGAATGTCTATCAGGTCATCACCGAGGCGGCCCGCGCGGGTGCCCGTGCCGCGGTCGTCGCCGACGCCGGCGTGACGCAGGACTCGGTGGTCGCAACGATACGGCAGGGGCTGACCCGGGCCGGTCTCAATCCGAGTGGTGCCAACATCAGTCTCACGGGATGGCGAGCTGGAACAGGCACGCCGGCGTCGGTGACGATCCAGTACGCGTACCAGTTTGTGTTCTTGCGGCCGTTCATGGGTTGGACGTCGGACGAAGCGGCGATCACGCTCAGCACGGCCTTCACGATGCGGAACGAATAACAACCATAGGCGAGGCGTTACGAGAAAGCAAAGGATGTGGGTCGTACTGGCCCTAGCAACGGTATCAGGTTGCCTCGCAGCTTTTCTCGCGCTGCGGTACCTGACCGATCAGCGGGCGCTCATGGCTGCGGAGCCCAAGGCGTCTTCCGTGGTAGTGGCTGCCCGCGATCTCACGGTCGGTACGATCGTGAGTGCGGCAGACGTGCGAGTGGTGCGGTGGCCATTGCATGCGACGCCGCCGGGCTACCTGGCAGCGTCCGAAGCGGCGGTGGGGCGCGGCGTGATCACTCCCATCCGCACCAACGAGCCCTTGCTCGATAGCAAGCTCGCGACAAAGGGGGCAGGTGGTGGGCTGTCCGTCACCATCCCCGAGGGCATGCGCGCTGTCAGCGTCAAAGTGGATGAGGTGATTGGTGTGGCCGGCTTCGTTGTGCCGGGGACCCGCGTCGACGTCGTGTTGACGCTCAACCGGGGTGGTCGCGGCGAGTCGGTTACCCAGGTGCTTCTCCAGAATGTGCCCACACTCGCCGCTGGGGCGTCGACGCAGCCGGATGCACAAGGCAAGCCGCAACGGGTCACCGTCATAACGCTCCTCGTGTCGCCGGATCAAGCCGAGGTTCTGATTCTCGCAGCGAACGAGGGGCGCATTCAACTCGCACTCCGGAACACAATGGATCTTGCGACGCTGGAGCCGCGTGGTGTGCGGTCGGCGTCACTCCTGCGCGTCGGCCGCGACGCGCCGGCTAGCCGTTCGACTGCGGCACCGCGCTCCAGCGCCCCACCCGATCGTGGCGTGATCGAGGCGTACCGGGGCGGTGTGCGCACTCTGATCAAATTCTGACCGCGAGGAATCGTGAATACGCTTCAGTGTCATAGGAACGTCGTCGTCCAGAAGATGTGGACCTGGGCTCAGCGTCTGGGGTTTGTCGCGATGCTCGGGTCGTTTGCGGGCCGATCGAGCCCGGCTCAGCAGGTCGTCAGCGGGGCCCAGGAGGTCATGACGGTGTCGATGGGCGAGTCGACGCTCCTCAAGTACAGGGGCGCACTGCAGCGGTTCTCCATCGGCGACCCCGTCATCGCTGACGTGGTGGCTGTGTCTCCGGGCGAGCTGTTGATCACCGGTAAGAAGCTGGGCACGACGAGCCTGCTGGTCTGGGATCCCAGCGGGCAGGTCGTGATCTATTCAATCGAGGTGACCGCGGATGCGCCGGCGCTCGAACGCTACCTCAATGGGCTCTTCCCCGGCTCCCAAATCTCTGTTGCCGCCAGCGGAAACACGGTCGCGCTGTCCGGAAGGGTGCCGACTGCGAACGTCAACCAGCAAGCCGTCGAAATCGCCAAGGGAACGGGGGCGATCGTCATCAACAGACTCCAGGCGCCGCCGGCTCAGCAGGTGTTGCTCCAGGTGCGGTTCGCCGAGGTGACTCGCACTGCGGCGAAGGAGATGTCGAGCCACTTGGCCACCCTGAATCCCCACCGGCTCTCCAAGGATGGCGATTGGTTCGGTGAATCGCTGTCGGACGGTCTGATCCGACTCTCTCTCACGAACGACAACGCGAGCTTCGACGCGCTCATTAAAGTGCTGCAGTCTCGCGGCGATTTCAGAAGTCTTGCGGAGCCGAACCTGCTCGCGTTGCCGGGACAGGAAGCGTCGTTCCTCGCGGGAGGCGAGTTCCCCTTTCCAGTGCTCCAGGGAGGGAACCTTTCTGCCGGGGTCACGATCGTCTTCAAGGAGTTCGGCATTCGATTGAGGTTCACGCCGACCATTTCCGAAGGCGGCAGCATCCGCCTGCACGTCGCTCCCGAGGTGTCTTCGCTCGACTTCGCGAACGGACTCACTATCTCCGGCTTTCAGATCCCGACGATTCTGTCGCGGCGGGCAGAAACGGACGTCGAACTGCGCGACGGCCAACACCTCGCGATCGCGGGCCTGATGGACAACTCGATGATCAAGGACGTGACGAAGATTCCGATCCTCGGGAGCATCCCCGTTCTGGGCATGTTCTTTCGGTCGAGTGCCGCCAGGCAGAACCGGTCGGAACTTCTTGTTGTGGTGACGCCGCGGCTCGTCGACGCGAGCGCGACGCCGCCCACGCTGCCCACCGGCGAGCCGAACACGTGGGAGTGGATGGGTCAGCTGAAGAACAGGCCCCAGTGAGCGAGGAGAAGGGAATGCGCGTCGGCACGACCGTATTCAGCAGTGAGCGCGGCTCGGCAATTGTCTTCGTCGCCGTGACGCTCCCGGCGCTGCTCGGCTTTCTCGCGCTCGGGATCGATCTCGGCATGCTGTTCGTGGCACGCACCGACGCCCAGCGGGCAGCCGATGCCGCCGCCTTGGCCGGCGCCAGCGCGTTCATCGACAACTCGTCCGACGAAGCGGTGGCCCCTGCCCAAGCGCGGGCGATGGAGTACGCCCGACGCAACACATTCCGCAACGGGCCCATCGATTCGAGCGAGATCTTTGTCACCGTCATCGCGGAGAGCTCGAAAGTCGGCGTATTGGTGCGCCGGGACAGTGTCCACACGTGGTTCGGGTGGCTGTTCGGCATCCACACGGTGCCGATCAGCGCATACGCCGCTGCGGTGGCCAACCCCGGCGGCGCCGCCAAATGCATCAGACCGTTCGCGGTGCCCGACATGTGGGACGACGCCAACGGTGACCGGAATGGGAACCGTGAGTGGGACCAGGGCGAGGTCTGGCGCCTGGGCGACAATCCTGGGGACTTCTATCAGAAGTTCAGCGGTCCGGACGGCGGCACCGGTGAAACGGGCTACGGGAGTGCCTGGCGCAATCCGCCATTCTCGGGCTTCGTCGGCGACTACGGTCGCCAAATCACGATCAAAGTCACGGACCCCAACGACGTCCAGCAAATGCAGCCAGGGATATTCCTTCCCTGGAGCTTGCCAGACGACCCGAGCATGCAAGACTGCCAGGGGAACATCGGCGGTGGGGGTGGCGGTGCGTCCGCTTACCGGGCCAACATCTGCAGCTGCAATCACTCGGCCATTTCCCTGGACACCGAGTACGAGCTCAAGACCGGCAACATGGTGGGGCCGACGTGGCAGGGCGTTAACGAATTGATCCAGCAAGATCCAGGAGCTCACTGGGACCCGACGACCAATACCGTGCAGGGATCGGCGTTGGGATCGGATTGGTTCAACAGTCCGCGGGTCATCAAGGTCGCCCTGTTCGATCCGACCCAGATCACGGGTCCGGGGCACCAGACCATCAAGTTCAACAACTTCGCGGTGTTTTTTCTCGATGAGCAGCGAAGGAGTCAGGATCCGGTGACCGGCCGATTTCTCTACTACGCATCAGGCTTCGGCACGGTCGGCACGCAGACCGGATCGTTGGTGAAAGCCTTGCAACTCGTGCAGTAGCGAACAGCTGACGGGGGGGGAATGGAATCACATACGGTTGGCAGCGCACTGATCTCCGGCGACACGAGCTTCTGCGAAGCAGTGAAGCTCGTGCTGGCGAGTGCCGAGCATAGCTTCGGGCTGAGCGTGGAAATCACGGCGCCCTTCACCGAGATCAGCGATACGCAGATCGAGGAATTGCGTCGCGTCTCGCTGGATCTGGTTGTGCTCGACCTGGAGCAAGACCCAGTCACTGGGATCAAGCTCGCGGAGTTTCTCGCCGAGCTCCATCCCCGCTGCCAGGTGCTGGCGGCCGGTGCAGCGCTGCCGCCCGACCTGCTGCTCAAGGGGATGCGAGCGGGCATATCGGAGTACTTGTTGAAGCCGGTCACACCAGAGGCACTGCACGCCGGAGTCCAGCGCGTGGTGCGCCGGCTGGGCTGGTCATCCGCGGCGGAGCCTCGTCAAGCGGGCCGGCTATTCACGCTATTCAGCCCAAAGGGTGGCTGCGGATCCACGACGATCGCCACCAATCTCGCGTGTGTCCTGCACCGGCTTACGTGCAAGAGAACGTTGCTCGTGGATCTCGATCTCGAATTTGGTGAAACCGCGCTGCAGCTGGGTGTGGAGCCGAAATTCAGCGTCCTCGATGTGCTGCGAAACTTTCATCGGATGGATGCTGGGCTGCTCGGATCGTTCGTCGAGCGCCATGAGTCGGGTGTGCATCTCCTGTCAGCCCCGTACCACCTCGATCGAGGGGCGGTCGTGGCGGAGGACCAGATTCACATCACACTGCGTCTTTTCAAACAGCATTATGACTACGTCGTCGTCGATACGTCCGGCTCCTTTGTGCCGAGCACGCTCGCCGCGTTTGCCGAAGCGGATCGGATTTTCGCGGTCACGAACCTCAATCTGCCGTCTTTGCGGAACCTCCAGCGGTGCCTTCCCTTCCTCGAGCAAACAGTCGGGAAGGGCGCCAAGGACAGAATCCAGATCCTCGTCAATCGCTACACCGGCGACGACGTCATTGCGTTGAACGACGTGCAGCAAACACTCGGCATGCCGGTGTACCGGACGATCAGTAATGATTACCAGGCGGTGAGTCGTGCGATCAACAGCGGCAAGCCCGTGGTGCTGAACGGCAAGTCGAAGTGCGCGCGTGACCTTCAAGCACTGGGTACGGAGCTGGTGGGCGTGCAACGTGCGGCGCGCGCTGCTCGCAATGGCCGTGGCCTGCTCGACGCGCTCTGGCGGCGGCTCCGCCAGCCGCTCGAGGTGGCGAGCGCCCGATGACAAGCGACTCGCGCAGCTCCGCTGGCGTGCGGCTTACGGCCGCAGGCGGGAACGGGCAGCGCCGCTCCCTTCCCTGGGAGACACCGATCGGCGTCGACAAGACACCGGCCGGTACCGAGACTCCGGGGCGGCAGGCAGCCTCACTCCAGCAGATCAAGGTTCGGATCCACCGCCAGCTGATCGACCGTTTGAATCTCTCCGACCTCGACCGGCTCGAGCGGGGAGAAGTCGTCGCGACGATCCGCAAGGTCGTGCTTGAAATCATCGCGCAGGACCATATCCCGATCAACTTGGAAGAGCGGGAGCGGCTGCTGTCGCAGGTCGTCGATGAAATTTTCGGGCTCGGGCCGCTCGAGCCTTTGCAGCAAGATCCCGAGATCTCGGACATTCTCGTCAACACGTACGACCAGGTGTACGTCGAGCGCCACGGCAAGCTCGAGCCCACCGACGTGCGGTTCCAGAACGACAAACATCTGTTGCAGGTGATCGACCGCATCGTCTCGGCGGTGGGGCGGCGCGTCGACGACTCTTCGCCCATGGTCGACGCGCGCTTGCCGGATGGATCGCGGGTCAACGCGATAATTCCGCCGCTCGCGGTCGACGGGCCACATCTGTCCATCCGGAAGTTCAAACGGGATGCCCTGTCCGGCGAGGACCTGATCCGCTCGAAGAGCCTGACGCCCGCGATGCTGGAGCTGCTGAACGGCATCGTGCGGGCGCGATTGAACGTCCTGATTTCCGGCGGCACAGGCGCCGGGAAAACCACGCTGCTCAACATCCTGTCCTCCTTCATCCCGGCGGAGGAGCGCGTCGTCACGATCGAGGACTCGGCCGAGCTCCAGCTGCGCCAGCCGCACGTGGTGCGCCTCGAAACCAGGGCTGCCAACATCGAAGGCCACGGCGAGGTGCCGCAACGGCGCCTCCTCATCAATTCGCTGCGCATGCGGCCCGATCGCATCATCATCGGCGAAGTCCGGGGCGCAGAGGCCGTCGATATGCTGCAGGCGATGAATACCGGGCACGACGGTTCGCTGACGACTTTGCACGCCAACGGCACGCGCGAGGCCCTCAGTCGTCTCGAGACGATGGTTTCCATGGCGAATCTCAACCTGCCCGCACGAGCGATGCGGCAACAGATCGCCAGTGCGATCGATGTCGTTATTCAGGTGAGCCGCCTCTCGGACGGTACGCGCAAGCTGATCACCATCGCGGAGCTCGCGGGGATGGAAGGTGAAGTCATCACGATGCAGGAGATCTTCACCTTCGATCGCCAGGGCGTCGATGCCGAAGGCCGCGTGATCGGGACGTTCCGCCCGACCGGAATTCGGCCACGCTTCGCTGAGCGGCTCAAGTCCTGGGGCATCACGCTCCCGGCGGATCTGTTCTCGCCGCTCGCGGCGGCATCGCTGCAGGATGGTGGCCGATGATCATCCAGTGGCTGGGGGCTTGGGGTCCCGCCGGCGCGGCCTTCGCCGCGGGTGTGCTGGCGATTGTCGCATTCGCGTTGCTCTGGGAGTGGTGGTCGGAATGGCGTCGGTCAAAGGAGGCCGTAGAGCAGCTCCGCTCGTTCGCGTCACAGGGCAGCACCGATCGCGCATCGGAGACGCTGATTCGGAGCTCAAAGATCGTAGAAGCGCGGTGGATCCGGCCTCTCGCTGCCAGAGTGCCCCACCTCCGCGATATCGGAAATGCGCTGGAGCAAGCGGGAGTGCGGTGGAAGCCCGAGACCTATCTCCTGATCACCCTCGGAGCGGCGGTTGTGCTGGGGCTCGGGACATTCGTCGCTGTGCGGCTTTGGGCCGCCGCGCTCATCGGGGCGATTGGGGGCGCGTGCCTTCCTTATCTGTATCTGCGCTGGCGAAAGGCGCGCTTCATCCTGGCCTTCGAGGAGTATCTGCCCGAGGCGATCGACCTGCTCGGTCGAGCAATCCGGGCCGGCCACCCGTTCTCCGCGGGACTCAAGATGGCCGGTGAGGAGGCCGCTCAACCGGTCGCCGGTGAGTTCCGTCGCGTGTTCGAAGAACAACGTTTCGGCATTCCGTTCGAGGATGCCCTGATGGGGCTGGCTGACCGGATCGACCTGGTCGACGTCCGGATCCTCGTGACGGCCATCATGGTGCAGCGGGAAGTAGGCGGCAACCTCGCCGAAGTGCTCGACAAGATTGCGCATACCATCCGCGCGCGGTTCACCATTCGGCGTCAGGTGCGTGTCTATACCGCCCAGGGACGCTTTAGCGGAATTGTCCTCGCGCTGCTCCCCATTGCCGTCGGCAGCGCGATCTTCGTGGTCAACCGACAATACATGATGATTCTGTTCCAGGATCAGTTTGGGCGATGGCTGCTTGTCACCGGCGCGGTGATGCAGATCGTCGGCTACATCTGGATCCGTCGCATCGTGAACATCGAGATCTGAGGACCTTCCCATGATCTACTTTGCGACTGCGGCGTTTGGGATCGCCATCGCGCTGATCATTGCTGTGGCGACACAGCTCGCGCCTGCTCAGCCGCGAGCGGTGGCCCGTCGGTTACTGGAGCTTGGGCAGCGGAGCGACGAGGATTCGCTCCAACAGCGGCGGCGGCGGCAGGAGCGTGCCCAACAGCTCGGGGCCTTGCTGGAGTGGTTGGGTGCAGCGCTCGCGAGGACCAACAACCCCGCTGCGCGCAATGTCCTGCAGCACGCGGGATACAGGCATCCCAACGCTGCTGCGATCTTCTGGGGAGCGCGTCTGGGGTTGATGGCCGTGCTGGGCCTCTTCGGATTCCTGGTGGGGCCGGTCTTCGGTGCCGGTTTCGTCGGCGCCATCCTGGGCGCCGTATGGTGCGCCGTGCTGGGATGGCTCATGCCGGCGTTCTACGTGGGCAGCCGGGCTAAGGCGCGGCAGAAAGACATTCAGCGCGCGCTGCCGGATGCGGTCGACCTATTGGTCGTTTGCGTCGAAGCGGGGCTTGCCCTCAACCAGGCGCTGGTACGCGTTGCTGCGGAAATAAAACACGTGAGCCGCGTGACGAGCGAGGAGCTCGTTCTGGTGAATCTGGAGATTCGTGCGGGTGTGCCGCGAGAGGATGCACTGCGGGGCCTCGGCGAACGAACCGGAGTCGCGGATGTGCGCTCGCTCGTCGCGATGCTGATTCAGACCGATCGCTTCGGCACCTCAATCGCCCAAGCCCTCCGGGTGCATGCGGACACGGTGCGGACGAAGAGACGCCAGCGGGCCGAGGAAGCCGCGGCCAAGACGACCATTAAGCTCGTGTTTCCCCTCGTGCTGTTTGTATTTCCGGCGTTGTTCGTCGTGATTCTCGGCCCGGCGGTGATTACGATGGTCCGGACCCTCAGCCAGTTCGGCCCCGGCCGATGAACCACGTGGGGTTCACTAACGTGACTCGCGGGCGAGTGCTCGGAACGTGGATCTCCGTCGCCGATCGCTGGTGGCAACGGCTCCGGGGCCTGCTCGGTCGGTCACCGCTTTCGGCGGGAGCCGGCCTGCTGCTTCAGCCCTGCCGCGCCGTGCATATGTTCGGCATGCGGTACGCGGTTGACGTCGCTTTCTTGGATCGGCGAGGATCGGTCGTGGCCGTGTATCATCGCTTGGCGCCGGGCCAGCGTTCGCGCTGGCACAAAGGTGCTGCGTACGCACTGGAGCTTCCGGCGGGCACGCTCGCGATGACGGGCACGCGTGAGGGCGATAGGCTCGCGTGGGACTTGTGTGATCCTGTATTCTCGGCGCCTTACCAGGTGGAGGACCAATGACGGAAATCGATCCCGTAGACGATCAGACGCGTGACGCCAGTGCGGATCTGGTGAAGCGCCTCGAGAAGGTGGAGCAGGAACACCGCCACCTGCGTCGCACAAGCCGAGCTCTGCTCGTCGGCCTGGCTGTGCTTCTCGCAGCCGGAGCCGCGACCATTGTCATCGTTGGGGGCCGCCCGACCATAAAGGATGTTGTGGAGGCACACAGCTTCGCCCTCCGAGACAACGAGGGTCGCGTCCGCGGTGTCTTCGGCGTGGCACAGGACGGTTCGCCGCAGTTTGTGCTTCAAGACGACACCGGCGCAGCGCGGCTCAGATTGATCGTTCTTGACGACGGTTCGCCCGGCCTCGCGCTCATCGACGCAAAGGGCCGCTCCCGCGCTGCGCTCGGGCTTTTACCGGACGAGACAATCACGCTCGCGTTTGCCGACCCGCAAGGTACAACCCGAGCGGTCCTCGGCCTCACAGCTGCTGAAGGGGCCAGCCTCGCGCTGGCCGATAGCGTTGGCGCCACGCGGGCTGGGTTGGGCGTCTCCGCGGCGGGCAGGGCGACCGTCACAGCACCCTGAGACGGGCGGTGCGCGAAGCACGCACGGGACGTGCTTCGCGCGCAGACCGCAGCATTCCCCCTTCTATTGTCCTCGCACTGTCCAGCTCGGTAACTAGTTTCTAGGTTTACGGCATGACCCTCGACTACGATCTGATCGTCGTAGGCGCCGGCCACGCCGGCAGTGAGGCCGCTGTTATGGCGGCGCGTTTGGGCGCACGCACACTCCTTCTCACGTCGAACCTCGACACCATCGGCCAGATGTCCTGCAATCCCGCGATCGGCGGCATCGCGAAGGGCACGGTCGTTCGCGAAGTCGACGCTCTGGGCGGTCTGATGGGCCGAGCCGCTGATCGCGCAACCATCCAGTTCCGGATGCTGAATCGCTCGAAGGGCCCCGCGGTGTGGGCGCCGCGCGCCCAGGCCGATCGCACGCTGTACCGTCGCGCCGTTCGCCATTTGCTCGAGCAGTTCCCTGCCCTGGAGCTGACGCAGGGCATGGTCACAAATCTGCTCTTCAATGAACAGGCGACTGGCATCACCGGGGTCGAGACCGGCGATGGTCGTCGCTTCACTGCCCGCGCGGTGATCATTACCGCGGGCACCTTCCTCCGTGGCCGCATTCACCTCGGCACCGACACTCAAATCCCGGCGGGCCGGGCGGGTGATGCGCCGTCCGTTCAAATGGCTCAAGTCATTGAAAACATTGGACTTACAGTGGCACGGTTCAAGACCGGGACCCCGCCGCGCATCGACGGACGCTCGGTCGATTGGAGCAAGGTCGAGCGTCAGGAGGGTGATCGCGACGAGTATCGCTTCTCATTCCACGAGCGTGTCGAGCGCCCACGCCAAGTTCCTTGCTGGATCACATGGGCCGGCGAGGAAGTGAAGCAAATCATCCAACGCCACATCAAAGAGTCGGCGCTGTACGGCGGCGCGATCAGCGGGCGCGGGCCACGCTACTGCCCGTCGGTTGAAGACAAGATCGTGAAGTTTCCGGCGGCAAAGCGGCACCAGATCTTCCTCGAGCCGGAGGGCCTCGACACGACGGAGCTGTACGTGAACGGTCTCTCCACTTCCCTGCCCGTCGCGGTGCAGCGCGAGTTCTTGCGTGCCGTCCCCGGTCTGGAGCGTGCTCGCATGACGCGCCCCGGGTACGCGATCGAGTACGACTACTATCCGCCCACGCAGCTCACGCCGTGGCTCGAGGTGAAGTCCGTCGAGCATCTCTTTTTCGCCGGCCAAATCAACGGGACGACAGGCTACGAAGAAGCGGCTGGCCAGGGTGTTGTCGCGGGGATCAACGCGGTGCGCCGACTCCGCGGCCAGGAGCCTGTGGTCCTCGGTCGCGACGACGCGTACATCGGCGTTCTCGTCGACGATCTCGTTACGCGTGGCGTCGATGAGCCGTATCGGCTTTTCACGTCACGCTCTGAATTCCGGTTGCTGCTTCGCCAGGACAACGCACTGCGGCGCCTTCTTCCCCTCGCCGAGCGCCTCGGCCTGCTGACCGATGGCGAGCTCCGCGCGGCCGAACGTCGTCTGCGGGACGAGGAGAACGTTCTCGATCTCGCGCGTGCGACGTCGATCTCTCCTGCGCAGGCTGCCGATGTTTTGTCTGAAAGCGGCACGACACTGCGCGAAAATGAGCGCATCGCTGTTGTCGCGAAGCGTCCCGGTGTCGTGCTGGCGTCATTGCTCGCGGCAGTGGGGATTGCCGTGGATGCTTCGCCGGACGCGGTGCTCGCTGCTGAAATCGAAATCAAGTACGACGGTTACTTGGCGCGCGAGCGAGATGCGGCCGCGCGTCTCGCGGAGCTGGCGTCGTTCTCGCTCCCGAGCGACCTGCCCTACCTCGATCTCCAGACGCTCGCGACCGAGGCGCGACAGAAGCTCGATCGAGTACGACCGACTTCACTGGCACAGGCAGCGCGCGTTCCCGGCGTGACACCCAGCGACCTGCATAACCTCGTCTTGGCGGTGACGCGTTGGCGTCGGAGAGTGGCTTAGGCTTACGTTGCAGTTTCACGTGAAACTTACGGCTTTCGTTTCACGTGAAACGAGCGTATATTGAGGCGCACAATTGGCAGGTCAGTGATATAACTCATTGCAGGACAATAAGTTATAGCATGTCTCGTGTAATCGCGATTGCCAACCAAAAAGGCGGCGTCGGCAAGACCACGACGGCCGTGAATCTCGCCGCGTCTCTCGCGATCGCGGAGCGCAAGACGCTGCTCATCGACGCTGATCCGCAAGGCAACTCGACAAGTGGCGTCGGCATTGAGCGCGATCGCATTCGACATTCGCTCTACGACGCCATCATCGAAGGCTCGGCACTCTCGCAGGCCCGTTTTCCCCACGTGCACTTCCCCTATCTCGATGTCGTACCGGCGACGCAGGACTTGGTCGGTGCCGAGTTGGAGCTCGTCAATCAGCGCTCGCGCGAAACGCGCATGCGGGAGGCGCTGCGAGATCTGCGTGATGAGTACGCCTACGTCATTATCGACTGTCCGCCGTCGCTTGGGTTGCTCACGCTCAACATGCTGACTGCCGCCGACAGCGTGGTGATTCCGATTCAGTGCGAGTACTACGCGCTCGAGGGGCTGTCTCAGCTCCTGAACACGATCAAGCTCGTACAACGCAATTTCAATCCTGCGCTCGCGGTCGAAGGCGCACTGCTGACGATGTACGACGCGCGGCTGAACCTTTCCAAGCAGGTCGCTGACGAAGCCAAGGAGTATTTCGGCGGACGCATGTTCAGCATGACGATCCCGCGCAACGTGCGGCTCGCGGAAGCGCCCAGCTTCGGTAAACCGATCGTGCTGTACGACGTGCAGTCGGTAGGGGCGAAGAGCTACCTGGCGGTTGCACAGGAGCTGATTCATCGTGTCGAGCAGGGGGCTCCACCGTCGCCCAGTCTTCCCGCCGTTGAATCGCTGCCGACACCGGAGGTGCCCGCATGACGGAAACCACCACTGGAAGACGCCGTCTCGGCCGCGGGCTCGAAGCGCTGCTCGGTCCCACTCGTGAAGAGGCGGTACGAGAAGGGAACCTGGTCGAGCTGCCGATCAAGGACATCAGGCCCAATCCGTTCCAGCCCCGCAAGGATGTGGATCCGGCGGCGCTCGAAGAACTAGTGTCCTCGATCAAGCAGGCCGGTCTCCTGCAGCCGATCGTGGTGCGAAAGGCGCCAGCCGGAAACGGCGTATTCGAGCTCATCGCCGGGGAACGCCGCTTACGCGCCTGCCAGCAGCTCGCGTGGGAGCGTATCCCCGCTGTACAGCGCGATGCCGACGACCGCACGTTGCTGACGCTCGCTCTGATCGAGAATCTGCAACGCGACGATCTGTCACCGGTGGACGAAGCCCGCGGCTACGAGCGTCTGATCGCCGAATTCAAATTGGCGCAGCAGGATGTCGCCGATGCCGTCGGTCGCGACCGTTCGACGGTTGCCAACGCGCTCCGCCTCCTCAAACTCCCCGACGTCGTGCTCCAAATGCTGCACGAGGGGCAGCTGTCGGTGGGGCACGCGCGGGCGCTGCTGGCGCTCGAGGATCCGCGTATCGTCGCGACCCTCGCGCGTGAAGCCGTGGCGCAGGGATTGTCAGTTCGCGAAGTTGAGGACCGCGTGCGTGGCGGCCGGGCACCCGAGCGTCGGCCGCGCATGAAACGCGGCGTCGGCGCCGCTCCTGAGGTGCGACGCGTCGAAGATGCATTGCGCCGGCGGCTCGGCACCGACGTGCGTGTCAGCCTGCGCGCGAAAGGGAAAGGTCAGATTCATGTTTCGTTTTATTCCAACGAGGATCTCGCTCGACTACTCGAGCTGATCCTCGGCGCGCCGTTCGACGGATGAGTACTCGCGGCGTCACGATCGTCCTCCACGCGGACGGCGATCTCGAATCCCGGCAGTACCGGCTGCCGCGCTGGGCGGTATTGGCGGGCAAGTGGGGTGCAATGGCGATCGCCGTGATGGTCGTATTGTTTTTTGCGTTCGCCGGACCGATCACGCGAAACGCCGCGCGTGTACCCGGCCTTGAGCGCGAGATCTCGCGCCTCCGGTCCGAGAACAGTCGCGTACAACAGCTCGCATCGGCATTGAATCGCGCGGAGGCGAATTATCAGGAGCTGCGTCAAATGCTGGGGGTGAAGGCGCCCCCGCCGCCGGCCCCCTCCCGCGGGGGAAACACGGCCGCACGAACCGACTTCGTCACGGCGATGCGCAGCGTCCCGATCCGGGCCTCTCGACCGAGCGGGACCCCGCAATACGAGGCGGGGTCATCGGTGCCATCGCATTGGCCGCTGGACGTCCAGGGCTTCGTGACGCGGGGACAGGTGCGGCCCGGCGTCCCGGACGAATCGCACGTCGGCATCGACATCGCCGTGCCCATTGGGACGCCCGTCCGTGCATCTGGCGGAGGTACCGTGATGGCTGCCGGCTACGATTCGGACTACGGGTTGTTTGTCCTCTTGCGGCATCCGTCCGGTTATGAGACGATGTATGGTCATACGTCACGGCTCCTTGCCGCGGAAGGCGACGAAGTTCAAGCTGGACAGGTGATCGGATTGTCCGGTAACTCGGGGCGGTCGACTGCGCCGCACCTGCATTTCGAAGTTCGGCGTGACGGCAAATCGGTTGATCCACT
Source organism: Gemmatimonadales bacterium (assembly GCA_044869265.1). Lineage (GTDB taxonomy): Bacteria > Gemmatimonadota > Gemmatimonadetes > Gemmatimonadales > GWC2-71-9 > 20CM-2-65-7. The sequence goes on along the minus strand of JBIOXD010000078.1, from coordinate 29,175 downwards.
CGAGCTCGTGAAACAGGGGGGGACGCATTGATGGCGGTGTTCAGTGAAAAAACCGTCGCGAGCGGCGGCCGGGAAGGCGTGCCGGGCCTGTCAATCATTGGCGCGGGAATGCGCGTCGTCGGCGATATCGCCGCCGACGGCGTCGTAAAGATCGAAGGATCGGTGACCGGAACCGTTCGCGCCGCAAAGCAGGTACTCGTCGCGCGGGGTGGGGAAGTCGAAGGTGACGTCGTAAGCCGCGAGGCGATCATCGGCGGGGAAGTGCGCGGCGCGGTTTACGCCGAAGAGCGCGTCGAACTCCAAGCCACTAGCGTCGTACACGGTGACATCCACACCAAGCGCCTGCTCATCCAGGAAGGCGGCGAGATGAACGGAGTTCTGCGGATGGGCGAGGACGCCGGCCAGCCACCCCAAATCGCGCCCCGTACCAACCAAGCGTCACTGGCTCGCGCCTAGTTTATCCACACGCCCGCGTCCTGCGCGTGTGGATTCTCTAATGGCTTGTAAACGCGGCGCTTACAAGCCACTACAATGTGGAAAGATATTCGACTGCCACGATACTGTCGCTACGGTGTCGTAAATGCGCCTAGACACCATCGCCACCTATTTGGACAACTACCTCCGGATAGCGGAGGAAGTCGCTGATCCACCTGAAGCACTGAACGGATTACAAGTAGCCAACGCCGGAGATGTAACACGGCTCGCCGCTGCCGTCGATCTGTGCGCGGCGACGGTCCGTTTGGCGAGCGCGGAAAGTGCTGACCTCCTGGTGGTGCATCATGGCCTTTTCTGGGGCGGACTTCGCCCCCTGACGGGACCTTTCTACGATCGCGTCGCGGGCCTCCTGCGCAGCAACATTGCTCTGTATGCGGCGCACCTTCCTCTCGATCGCCATCCGGACGTCGGGAACAACAGCCAGCTTGCACGCCTGCTCGGAATCACGGTTCGCGGGGAATTCGGTTCCTATCGCGGTGCGCCGATCGGCGTGTGGGGCGAGCGCAGCGGCACGCGGGAGGAGCTGAGTCGAGCGCTCGAGCGGGCGCTCGGCGGCGCGGCGCGTCTCCTGCCGTTCGGTCCGGAGCGGGTTCAGCGCATCGGCATCGTGACGGGCGCTGGGGGTTCCCTGATTCCGCAGGCCGCTGCTGCCGGGCTCGACACGTACATCACGGGTGAAGGGCAACACTGGACCTACTTCGATGCGGAAGAGTTGCGGCTGAATGTTTTCTATGCGGGTCACTACGCGACTGAGACAATTGGTGTGAAAGCGCTGGCAGAGCATATCTCCAAGAAATTCGATCTGCCCTGGGTGTTCCTGGAGCATCCCACGGGGTTGTGACCCCTCGTCAGGTCCTGGTCATCGTTGCCACCGCGGAGCTTCTCGCGATGGCCCCATGGTTCAGCGCCTCCGCTGTAGCGCCGACCCTCGCTGAAGTGTGGCAATTGTCCCCCGCGTCGACTGCCTGGCTCACGATCAGCGTGCAGCTCGGCTTCGTCGCCGGGGCTGTCGTGAGCGCGATACTGACGCTCGCGGATCGACTCTCGGCTCGCAGGCTCGTCGCCGGCTCGGCGACGATCGCCGCCGTTGCGACGCTGGGCGTCGCTGCCGCTCCGGGAATCGGTCTGGGAATCGGTTGCCGCTTGCTGACTGGGGCAGCACTCGCCGGCGTGTATCCACCTGGGATGAAAATCGTCGCGGGGTGGTTCAAGGAGTCGCGTGGATGGGCGATCGGCATTCTGGTTGCCGCGCTGACGTTGGGGTCGGCGAGCCCGCACCTCGTTCGTTGGGCAGTGTCACCGGCCGCGTGGCGCGTCGTGCTGGGGGTCGCTGCGATCAGCGCACTCGCCGGAGGAATTCTCGTCTTACTCGTCCCGAACGATGGTCCATACGCTGCACCGTCGCCGCTGTTTTCGCTGTCGGCTGCGCCGCGCATCCTGAAAGACAAAGCGATGGCCCTCGCCAACCTCGGCTACCTCGGACACATGTGGGAGCTCTACGCGATGTGGACCTGGGTCGCCGCGTTCATTGCTGCGAGTGAGCATGCTCGACGTAGCCAGCAGTCGGATGTGACGGGTCTCGCGGCGCTCGCAACGTTCGCGGTCGTCGGCAGTGGCGCGATCGGCTGCTGGATTGGCGGCAGATACGCGGACAGGTTGGGTCGGACATTGATTACAAGCCTCGCGATGCTCGTGTCCGGTCTTTGTGCGTTGACAGTCGGCTTTGTCTACGGCGCGCCGTTGATCGCGCTGCTACCGCTGTTGCTGGTGTGGGGAGTCAGTATCGTCGCCGATTCCGCGCAGTTCTCGGCGGCGATCAGTGAGCTCGCGCCGCGCCAGTACGTCGGGACGGCTCTCACCCTCCAAACGAGTCTGGGATTTCTGCTCACCACGGCAACGATCTATCTCTTGCCCGCGGTGGCGGAGTCCGTCGGCTGGCGATGGAGCATGAGTGTGCTGGCGCTCGGGCCGGCGATTGGAGTGTGGGCGATGTTAACGCTGCGTCGTCGCCCTGAGGCGCTGCGGTTAGCGGGAGGTCGGCGCTAGGGAACGACGAAGCTCCCGACCTCGTCGTCGTAGTCTCCTACCAAACGAGTCGTGCCTCCCGGTACCCTCCAAGGACCGCCGTCGATACGCACATTGATCTGATGAACGCCCGGCGGGATCCGTAGCACGATCTCCCACCCTCCTTGTCGCGCCGGCGCCAGCGACATCGGCTGCCAGTCGGTGAAGTCCCCGGCGATCTCCACCGACGACGCGGGCGGTGTCTGCAGCAGGAGTCGTACGGACCCCGACGCTTCGCGGGTGAGCGCGAGCCTTGTCGTCGACGTCGGATCGGTGCCGCCATTTGCACCGCTGTGGGGCAGGGGGAATGGGGCAACCGGGGGTCTCGTTGACCGAAGGCGGAAGCGGACCGCCGCCGAGACATAGCGGCCCGCGATGCTGCCACGGATCGGGTCGGAGGGGTAGCGGCCGCCGGAGATAACGCCTGCCCATCGGTCGCTAAGCCGGATCTCCCCACTCGCCTCGCCGTACACTCCGTCGCCGGCGCCCTGACTCCAGAACCGGGCGGCGAGGAGCATTTCGAGCACGATTTTCTTGTACTGTCCGCGTGCTGTCATGCCGATGTCGCTATACTGTGTGTCCCCGACGAAGGCTTGGCCGGCGGTCATCAAGAGCACGAACGCGCTCTCCCGCCGCATTGCGTTGATCGACGCCGCCACAACCGGCCGGGCTTCCTCTGTTGAACCGAAGGCCGTTCGGCCACCGGTCGCCGCCAGCCAGATGCCGCCACGGTCGGTGCTGTGGCGGATACGAACCTCTCCGAGAAGATGCCAGAAGCTTGCGAAATCGGCATAGGACGACGCGCCGGCGGTGCCCGACGCTTCAATCCGCCAGCTCCTGGACGGGCGCGTGAAAACAGATCCCACCACGGAGCCCTGCAGGCTGCGATTGCCGCTCTCAAAGCGCAAGAATGTGCCGCGGGCGTTTACTGCCGCGCGGCTGCCAAGCCATGTGAACGTCGGAGTAATCGTGAAGGCGTTGCTCAGCAGAAACCCATCGTAACGCACCAGCGAGGCGCCGATGTCGATTGTGGCGCTTGCCTGCGCGTGCAATAGGCGTGTCGCTGACAGCAGGAGGGCGGACGTCGCCGCGAGCAGCGACGTACCCCAAAACGCCCACCCTGCGGGCTTAGGGTTTGCCGGGCTGGGCGTTACGCCCGGTGGCATTCAAATCGGCCGCAGCCGCCCGCACCGAAGTAGCGGAGGCTGGGGGCGCGCCGAGGGCGATGTCGCGCTCCACGGCGCGGCGAAACTCTACGAGATCGGCATCACGGACCGTGGGCGCAAGGACGAGTAAGGCAGCGGTGGCGCTGTCGGCCGGTACCCCGCTCGCGACGAGATCCGCGAGGACGGCGAGCGCCATCGTGACGGGTGGTTTCCGCAGATCCCGCAGTCGCGTGAGGGTCGCAGGCGTGGCGCCGGCACGGAGCGCCGCAACGCCGGCCTCGAGTTCCGGTGACGTTGCCTTGGAGCCGAGCGCGTCGCGTGCCGTGCCGAGATCGACAGCGAGTCGACGCACGGCGGCCACGATGCGCTCGCCCGCGGCATTCTTCATTGAGCCTTCGAGTGCGCGCTGAATAATCGGCTCGCTGGGCAGACCGGCACTGCGTGCGGAGTCGACGATTGCGACAACGCGCGCGCGTGTCTCGGGATCCAATCGCTGGTAGCGCGGATCCTGCGTCGGTGCCTGCGCAACCACGGCGAGCAGCGCCAGCAGGATCATGAATCACGACCTCCGATCGTTACAACCGAGCTTGGGCTGCCGAACTCATCGTCCCGGGCGAGCGGCGCCGAGGGATCGGCCCGCCACTCCACACCGTTGACGAGGAACGCGTAGCGATAGCGGCCGGGAGGAAGCGATACAACGGTGGCCCACACGCCGCCGCGCGCGGCATGCATCGGTGCGCGCGAGGGGTCCCAGTCGTTGAAGTCGCCGACCAGCGAGACAGAAGCGGCCTGCGGGGCGACGAGGACAAACTGAAAGGCGTCGGCACCATTGCCGCCCGGGCTCCAGGGCCGGCCGATCAGGACGGCGCCGAGCACCGCGGCGGCAGCAAGCCAGGGCAAGACGCGAGCGACCGAACGATGAGCAACCGGTTCGGCGGGCGCCGGCTGGGCAATTTCGTTCATCACACGCGCGTCGACTGCTCGATCGATGTAGACGGGCCGGCGCAGCTCGTGAATCACGCGCTCGACGACGTCTTCCCCATCCCGCTCCTGTTGGTCAAACATGTTCCGCCTCTTTCAAGATTCTCTGCAGGTGCTCGCGCGCGCGTTTGACGCGCATCTTCAGTGCTGAGATCCCCGCGCCTGTCAACTCTGCAATCTCCTCGTACTCGAGATCCTCAACGTGCTTGAGGAGAAACGCCTCGCGACACTCGGGCGTGAGCTTGGCGAGCGCCCGTCCCACGATATCGGCCCACTCCACGCGTTCCCCGTGATCGGGGTGCGACGCGCCGTTGAGCGCGCCCTCATCATGGACAATCCACCGGCGGCGCCGGGCCGTGCGCGCGCCGGTGGTGCGGCACCGGTTGACCAGGATCCCGTACAGCCACGCGCCGAATCGAGCCGGGTTATCGCAGCGCGCCAGGGACCGATACGCGCGCACGAACGCGTCTTGTAACGCCTCTTCTGCATCCTCCCGATTCCCGATCATCCGAACTGCGTAGCGCCCCAGGCGATCGCGATAGCGCGCGACCAGCATGGAGTATGCACCGACGTCGCCGCCGCGAATCCGGAGCACCAGCTCCGCGTCTCCCTCTTCCACCCTCTCTATACCCATCGGTAAGTCACCACGTCACAATAGATAACAAGAGCGGCCATGTGACGCCGCTTAGGGGCATACGGGTATTCAAAGCGAAAGCGAGCCGAATCCGCAACACCCTGAGGAGGGTTTTGACGATGTCGAGACTGAATCACGTTTCCCTTGCCGCCGTCACTGCCGTCATGCTTGTCGCAGGCTGCTATCAGGATGAGGCGACCAACTCCTTGCCCGGGAACCGGCGCGCGACGCGTGTACTCGTCACCGACGCCCCCTTCCCGTTCGATACCGTCGAGAGCGTAGACATCTATTTCATCAGCATTTCGGCCTCGACGGAGCCCGATACCGGCGGCAATGCCGGCAACATGCAGTGGGTATCCATCGTCGAGCCACACCGCCAGATCAACCTGCTCAGCCTGCAGCGCGGCGATACTGCGCTGTTAGGTGAAAAGGAGATCCCCGCCGATCAGTACAAGGCCATTCGGGTCATCATAGACGTCGATTCGTCGGCGATTCGATACAAGGGTGGCTCGCAGGCGGTGGTGCGCTGGCATGGCTCCGGTCGACAGGCAATTCACACGTTCGTCGAGGCAGCGATGGATGTCCCGGACCAGGGCGCCGATATCGTGCTCGATTTCGATGTCGGCAAGAGTTTCCTCTATGACAGCATCGGTGACGGGGCATTCGACTTCTTCCCCTGGATTCGCGCGGTGAATGAAGCCGCTACCGGGTCGATCTCGGGCATCGTGACCAAAGACACGAGCGGGGGGGGAGCGGCTGGCCCGGTCGCCAACGCGACGGTGAGTGCATGGGGCGGCGGGCCTACCACCTGGTCCATCTACTCGACCGGGACGACCGATGCGGCGGGGCACTATAAGCTCGCGTATTTGCTCCCAGGTAACTACATCGTTGGAGTCGATCCCAGGTTGCCGACGTACCTCGCCGGCGATCTCGATTCCAACATCGTCGTAACGCGCGGCGCCGACACGCCGCACTCCGTGGTGCTCTCGGCGTTCCGCGGCGCGATTTACATCGATGGCGCGAGCTCGATGCTTGTGAATCGCACGAATCGACTGCATGCGATCGTCGTGAACGCCCAGCATCAGCAAGACCAGACGGCGGTTGTGACGTGGCAGAATCTGGACCCCGCCATACTGGGACTCGTCGAGGACAGCGCGCACTGGGCGAGCGTCACGTCGAAGGTTGTGGGGTCGGGTCGCATTGTCGCCGCGAGTGGTGGTTTGGCTGACACACTGAGGATCGTCGTCGCAGCGGACACCAGCCAACCGACGCCTCGCAGACCATAAGCCATTGGTGGCACGGCGCGGCTATATTGCGCGCCGTGCCATCCTCAGCACTTCCATCGCATCACCGCCCCGGTGGCGGCTTTCGCAATCCGTGGGTTGATCCAGCGGTCCCCGGATACGGCAGCCTGCTCAAATGGATGCTCGTCCACCGTACCACTCGACCGCGACCGAAGGATCCTGATCCGTCAGTATTTGCCCGTGTCCAGCCTTCCTTTGTAGCGCCACGCGCGCCGGCATCGCAGCTCACAGTTACGTGGGTCGGCCATGCCAGCCTGCTGATCCAGCTCAATGGTTTGAACATTCTCACCGATCCCATGTGGAGCGAGCGAGCGTCACCCGCGCAATTCGCTGGGCCCAAGCGCTGGGTGGCGCCGGGAATCGCGCTCGATGCCCTGCCGCCGCTCGACGTCGTGCTGCAATCGCACAATCACTACGACCATCTTGACGATTACACGGTCCGCCAGCTCGTGCGCCGCCATCCGCAGGCATTCTGGGTGACGCCGCTCGGCCTCGCACCCTTCGTCGGCAGGCGTGGCGCTCCCGCCAACGCCTTGGTCGAGCTCGACTGGTGGGAAGTGCATCGCGTGGACTCGCTTCGCATCTCGGCCACGCCGGCGATGCACTTCAGCAGTCGCGGCATCGGAGATCGCGGCGATACCCTGTGGTGCGGGTTCGCGCTCGCGACGGAAAGCGGGCGTCGCGTATTCTTCGCCGGGGACACCGGATTCCACCCGGACTTTGGCGTTATCGGCGAGCGGCTCGGTCCATTCGACGTCGCGTTCCTTCCGATCGGGGCCTACGAGCCGCGCTGGTTCATGCGATACCTGCACATGAATCCCGAGGAAGCAGTGGACGCGTTCCGCGCGCTGAAAGCGCGGGTCATGGTGCCCATTCATTGGGGCACGTTCAAGCTCACCGACGAAGCGATGGACGAGCCGCCCGTACGCGCACGGAGCGCCTGGCGAGCAGCGGGATTACCTGATGACCGCTATCGGCAGCTTGCACATGGTGAGACCCTCACGCTGTAGGAGCCGATCGATGCAGTCCGTGATCCTGATGACGTTGGTTTTTTTCGTCGCCGCGTGCGGGGCTCGACGGCCGGCCCCACCCCTCGCTGGCCCGTCGACCGCCCCCGTATACGAGACCGCCGAGCGCGTCGCGCTCATCGCGGCGCCGGTCGAAAGCGACTGGACCGGCCTGGGCAATGAAGCGGCGTCCCTCCTGTCGCAGTACATCAGGATCAACACCACGAATCCGCCCGGGAACGAGATCGTCGCAGCGCGGTGGCTCGCCGCGGTGCTGCAACGCGAGGGCATCGAGTCGCGGATTCTCGAGCCGGCGGCCGGCAAGGCCAACCTGTACGCGCGTCTCGCCGGTGACGGCAGCGCGCGACCCCTGATCCTCTTGAATCACATGGACGTCGTGCTGGCGTCGCCGCAGTACTGGTCCGTCGACCCCTTTGGCGGGACCATCAAGGACGGCTACGTCTGGGGTCGCGGCGCGCTCGACATGAAGGGTGAGGCGATTGCCCAGCTGATGACGATGCTGATTCTGAAGCGGGCAAAGGTGCCTCTCAAGCGCGACATCATCTTTCTCGCCACGGCCGACGAGGAGATCGGCGCGGGAGTCGGTGCGGCGTGGGTCGTCCAGCACCACCCTGAGCTTTTTCGCGGTGCGGAGTTTCTCCTGAATGAAGGCGGCATGACCCGTTCTGACGGGCGGGGTGGGGTTCAGTTTTTCGGCATTGGCACGACCGAGAAGTCGCCCTTCTGGCTCGACGCAACGGCCCGGGGCACCGCCGGCCACGGTTCGCGTCCCACGCCCGACAATCCCGTGCATCGCCTCGTCCGGGCCTTGAGCCGCATCGCTGATTGGCAAACGCCGCTGACCGTGACGCCCGTCGTGGAGCGATCATTCCGCGATCTCGCCACGATCGAGCGGGACACGACGATGCGCCGCTGGCTTGCCGACATCAAGACGGCGCTGCGCGATTCTATTGCGGTTCGCGCCCTCACGTCCGATCGCACGTACAACGCGCTGCTGCGCAACACGATCTCGGTTACGGGCCTCAAGGGCAGCGACAAGACCAACGTGATTCCACCCATCGCGACGGCGGCGCTCGACGTACGGCTGCTGCCGGGGCAGGAGCCCGCCGCATTTCTCGCTGATCTCGTCCGCGTGGTGGGGGACACCGGCGTGACGTTCAAGCCGCAAGGTCCAAACTGGCCCGCGACCGAAAGCTCGACCGAGACGGAGATGTTTCGCGCGATCACGGCCGTTGCGCAGGCGCGCCAGCCTGGCGCGCTTGTCACGACGCTGATGCTCGCGGGGTTTACCGATAGCCACTATTTCCGGCGACTGGGTATTGCGAGTTACGGCTTGAGCCCGTTCCCCCTGACCGAGCGCGACTCTCGCGGCGTGCACGGGAACGACGAGCGCGTGAGCCTCGACGCACTCCGCATGGGCGTGCGGTTCTACTACGACGTCGTGTCTCGAGTCGCCGCGAAGTGACGCCTTAGCGGCTGTCCGAGCTCACACCCGCCGGCCGGGGCGGCGCGTTCTTCACGTAGCGCGCGTTCTTCACGTAGCGGTCGAACCAGTCGATCATCTCGGCCAGCGTGTGCAGCACCGATTCTCGTGCCGCGTATCCGTGCGCCTCATTCGGCAGCATCACGAGGCGCCCCGTGCCGCCCAATCCCTTGATCGCTGCGAACAGCCGTTCGGACTGAATCGGATACGTCCCAGAGTTGTTGTCGGCCTCGCCGTGGATCATCAGCATCGGTTCGTTGATGCTGTCGGCAGAAACAAACGGCGACATGGCGAGATACACCGATCGCGCCTGCCAGAATGTGCGGTCCTCGTTCTGGAACCCAAATGGCGTCAGCGTCCGGTTGTACGCGCCGCTGCGCGCGATGCCCGCCCGAAACAGGTCCGAATGCGCGAGCAGGTTCGCCGTCATGAACGCGCCGTAGCTATGGCCGCCGATCCCGATACGAGTCGAATCCGCGACGCCGAGATCCACGACCGCTTTCACCGCGGCGCGGGCGCTCGCGACGAGCTGCTCGACGTAGTGGTTGTTCGCCGTGTCGCCGCCGATGATCGGCATCTTGGGATCGTCGAGGACGGCGTAGCCCTGTGTCAGGAAGAACAGATGGGACGGACCGCGAATGAGATTGAACCGGTTGGGCGCCGCGAACACCTGGCCGGCCGCGGCGGCCGAGGCAAACTCGGTGGGGTAGGCCCACATCACGACCGGGAGACGGTTGCCGGTCGCGTATCCCGGCGGCAAGTAGAGCGTTCCTGACAGGTTCGTCCCATCGGCTCGTTTGTAGGTGATCAGCCGCTTTTGGATGCCGGTGAGCTGCGGCGCGGGATCTTTGAAGGTGGTGAGCGCCCGGAGCGCACCGCGCCGCACATCACGCACGAAGTAATTCGGCGGCTCGGTCCGCGACTCGCGGCGCGTGACGATCCTCGTTCCGGCGTCGTCCAGGACCGCCACGACGCTTTCGTAATACACGGTATCGGCGCGCCACAGACGCTCCATTTTCAGCGTGCGCAGATTAAAGCGGTCGAAGAACGGCCGATCGCCCTGCGGGGATGCGCCGAGACCCGTGAAGTATGCCCAGTCGCCATTACGCCGCATCACCTGATCCCCTGCGGCCGTCGCGCGCGTGAGCGGGAAGCCCGGGTCGGCGTAGCGATCTTCAGCACTGCGATCCCAGGCGACGCGCGGCGCCGTGCCGGGGCGGGCCGCGTCGGCGAGCCACGTCTTCGCCCAGCGCCGCTCGCGGTCGTATTCGACGACCATCACGCGTCCACCCGAATCCCACTGCAGCCCGCTGTAGCGCTTCTCCAGCTTCAGGAGCTCGACCGGCTCGCCGGTGAACGGCGCCGCAAGCAGCACGACGCGATCCTGATGCGCGACTTTGCTCTTGGGGTCGCCGCCATCCAGCGCTTCCGCCCAGACAAGCGTTGCCGGCACGTCCGGCCGCCAGTTCAGGGCGCGCGGGCCGGGGCGGACACCCCGGATCGGCACGTTCTCGGCGAGGGGCTGCTGCGCGACCCGCGCCACGACCTCACCGCGGAGATTCCAGACCTCGATCTCCTTGGGGAAGCGTCCCGCCGGCACGAGATACGAGTAGGGACGCACCGTACGGGAGACGAGCACGAACTCGCCGTTGGGCGACACATCGACGTCGTCGAAGATCGCGGGCCGGCCGATCGGGGTCCGCCGGCCACTCGAGACATCCACGAGGGCGAGCTGCGCCGTGAAGTAATGCGTGTAGAGCGCCTCGTCCTGCGCGTTGTCGAGGAGATCCTGGAAGGTCGCGGCAGGAGCGGCCCGGCCAGTCGCGTCCTGCGTGGTTGGTCCGATCGGGGCCGGCGGGGCCACGGGAGCCGCGCCACGATCGTCAGGGACGAAGCGACAGAGCAGCCGCCCCCCGTCGGGCATCCACTCACAGGGCGGGCCATCGGTGGCGTTGAGGCCGGGGCGACCGCTCGTGAGCTCGCGCGTCTGGCCGGTGGCGACGTCCGCGATCCACAGGGTCACTCCGGCATCGCGCGTCTGGACGAAGCTGACGAGCCGTCCGTTCGGAGCCCAGCTCACGAACGACAGCGCAGCCGGCGTCGGGACGCTGATGCGCCGCTCCGTGCCGTCCTCGATCCGCTTGAGCAGCAGCCCGTTTACCGCCCCGGGAAGCTGCGGACCGCTGGTGCGCGGGTTGATGCGGTTGCCGGCGAGCCGGAGCATCGGCTGCGCCAGTTCGGCGATCGACGGCATGCTGCGCTGCTCCAAGAGCAGCAGCCATTGCCGATCGGGGGACACGTTCGCGCTTGGGAGCGGCGGCGCGTCCAGAATGTCGACGATGACTTGTGGCGGCGTCTTATAGGGCGTCTGGGCGAATACGCTCGGTGAGCTCAGCACCAGCCCAAGAACGAAAAGGATGCGGCGCATTGGACATCGCTCGATGGCGGGAAACGGAAACCTCGCGTCGCGTACCTCGTGACGCAATGGTTACTTGAGCTGCACGACAAACCGCACGATGATCCGCTCAGCGGTCTGAGGACTGATGCTGCACGAGCAATCCTGCCCGATGACTCGCTTTACGCCGATGACTTCCGCGTCGGCGATTCCCGCGACGTCACGGTAGGTGATTTCGAGCGTCCGGCCATCGATCACGCGGTAGCTGACCGGCCGGCCCAGCAGGCGATGGTGCGGATCGATTTTGGCGAGCCCGTCCGCGAGCTTGCGCTGCAAATCCGATATCAGCTCGGCGGAGGTCATCGGCGGCGCGCTCGCACCGCGGCGGCGTTGCGCCGCATGCCGGCCGCGCCGGGCCGCGAAAACGGCGTGTCGCCGTAGTGTCGCGCGAAGTCTTCGTCGCTCATCGTCGCTACGGCTTCGGAGTCGGGCGCCATCACGTCCGGTCGCGGCGCCAGGCCCTCATCGGCGGTCACCTGCGCGAAGCTCACATTCCAGGGACACACGTCCTGGCAGATGTCACAGCCAAACAGCCATTCGCCGACTTGCAACTGCTCGGCTGCCGTGAAGTCACCGCGCCGCTCGATCGTCAAATACGAGATGCACGCGCGTGCATCGAGATCGCGGGGCCCGACGAATGCCTGCGTCGGACACGCGTCCAGACAGCGCCGGCAGGTGCCGCACCGGTCCGCTTCGAAGGGCAGGTCCGGCTCGAGCTCCGCGTCGGTCAATATGACGCCGATGAACGTGAACGACCCGATCTCCGGATGGATCAGCATCATGTTCTTGCCGATCCACCCGAGCCCGGCGACCTGCGCCAGCTCGCGCTCGGGCACTGGTCCGGCGTCGACGTAGCAACGGGTCTTGGAGCCAGGAGCCAGGAGTCTGACCGCCTCGGCGAGCTGTTCGAGCCGTTCGCCCAGGACGTCGTGGTAATCGCTGCTCCATGCATACTGAGCGACGCGTGCTGGGCCCCGGGCCCTAGGCCCTGGGCCCCAGGCCCCATGAAAGTAGTTCGTCAGAGTCACCACGGCCGTCTTGGCGCCGGGAAAGATCGTTCGTGGATCCTTCCGCTTCTCGGCTTGTCGATGGATATACGTCATCGTGCCCGCGCGGCCGGCCGCAAGCCACGCATCGAGCTCCGCCGCGTGCGCGTTGCGATCGAGCCGCGCGATCCCGACAGCCGAAAAACCGATCGCCGTGGCGCGGCGCTTGATTTCGATCACAGGCCCATCGTTTCGCGCCGCCAGCGCGCGAAATTGACCACGTCAGCGACCGGTGGGACCACCTCCGGGTCGCCGTACGCCGTAAGCATCCGCCACCGGATGTACTCGCGCGCCGGGAGCGGAAGAAATGGCGGGCGCCGCCACCAACTGCGCGAGCGAAAACTCCACGTGAGCCGCAACAAGTCGATGGCGAGTTGTGGGCGCAGCAACGCGTGCAGCGCCAAACGCAGATACAATGCCGGCCAACTCGCGATACGCTCCATTCTTTCTGTATATTCCCGGCCTATGACGCTCGCAAGCAGCGTACAACGGCGCGCGCTTGGACTCGTCCGCTATCGGGACGAGTTTCCCATCTTTAGGGAAAGCGTCTATCTGAACACCTGCTCGCTGGGAGCGCTGGGCGAACGGTCTCGCCGCAAGGTAGCGGAATTCCTCGACATCTGGCAGGCGCGTGGCGCCGCAGCGTGGTACGACGTGTGGTGGGAGGCATTAGCTGACCTGCGCGCGCGCTACGCCCGGATCGTCAACGCGGCGCCGGGGGAGATCGCTCTCGCGCCCAGCATTTCCGTCGCGCTCAGCGCGGTGGCCGAGTCGATCGACTATCGCCGGCGTCCCAAAGTGGTCGTCACATCGCTCGATTTTCCGACCGTCGCCTACCAGTGGCTCGCGAAAGCCCGCGAAGGCGTCGAGCTGGTCGTCGTCGAAAGCCCTGACCGGATCGGTGTCCCCGTCGAGGCGATCGCGCGCGTTATCGACGATCGAACCGCGCTGGTCGTGACCTCGCACGTGTACTTTACGACCGGTGCGATCCAGGACATCAAACGAGTCGCGGCGGCGGCGCACGAGCACGGCGCGCTCTGTCTCATCGATGCCTACCAATCCGTCGGGCAGATTCCGGTCGACGTTCAAGACGCCGGGGTCGACGCGCTGGTCGCCGGCGGCCTCAAGTGGCTGCTCGGCGGGCCTGGCATCGTTTTCCTCTACGTGCGCGAAGCAGTCGCCCGGCATCTCGAACCCGCCATCACCGGCTGGTTCGGGCAACGGGACCAGTTTACGTTCGATCCGCGAGAGGTGACTTTTCATGATGACGCGCGCCGCTTCGAGCTGGGCACACCGGCTCTACCGTCGATCTACGCGCAACTGGGGGGGCTCGAGTACATCGAGCAGATCGGGATCCCGGTTATTCGGGCGGCGACGGCGGCGCTGACGGAGGATCTGATCGAGCGCGCGCGGGCGGCCGGATTGCGCCCCAAGGTCGCCGCCGATCCCCAGCAGCGCTCCGCGATCGTCATGATCCCGATGCCGGATCCGGCGGGCGCGGTCCGACACCTCGCCGCAGGCGGCATCATCGCCGACAGCCGGCCCGGTCACGTTCGACTCTCGCCTTTCTTCTATAACGTGCAGGATGACAATGTCAGAGCAACCGAGCGCCTCGCCTCGAAACCCGCTCACTGAGGACGAACAACTACTCATCCCGCCGCAGGTCGTTCCATTCGAGCGGCGGGCGTCCTTCACGAGCACAGATCCGTGGCGCGTGCTGCGCATCATGGGGGAGTTCGTGGAGGGCTTCGATACGCTGTCCGACGTGCGCAACGCGGTGACCGTCTTCGGGTCGGCGCGCACGCTCGAAGGAGATCCATCCTACACCGCGGCGTACGAGACCTCGAAGATGCTTGCGAAGGAAGGCTTTGCCGTGATTACAGGCGGCGGACCGGGGATCATGGAAGCCGCCAACCGCGGGGCGAAGGAGGGCGGCGGACTCTCGATCGGCTGCAACATCGAGCTACCGTTCGAGCAGGGCACGAACCGCTGGGTCGAGCGCTCGATCAACTTTCGCTATTTCTTCGTGCGCAAGACGATGTTCGTGAAGTATTCCACCGCGTTCATCACGTTCCCCGGCGGGTACGGCACCATGGACGAGCTGTTCGAAGCGCTGACGCTCGTTCAGACGGGTAAGGTCAAGCAGTTCCCGGTTGTCCTGTTTGGCAAGGACTACTGGGGCGGCCTGGCCGACTGGCTCAAAGAGCGAGTCGCGGGTGAAGGCAAAATCTCGCCGGAGGATCTGAATCTGTTTTTCGTCACCGACGACCCGAAAGAGGCGCTCGGATGGATTATCGAAGCCCGCGAGCGCCGCACGCGCGCGTTCCGCGCGATGCATTCGATGAGCCAGTCGACGCGATGACGCAAAACGAGTTCCTGCGTGGGCAGCGCATCAGCCCCAAGCCGATCAGCGGCAAGGAGACGGTCGCCGACCTGGTCGATAACGCGTTTCTGGCCTACAACGCGGGCCGGCTCGCCGAAGGGTGCCGTCTGTTCAGCGAGCGAATGCTCGAAAACGATGTGACGGTGGGTATGAGCCTCACCGGCGCGATGACCCCCGCAGGCCTCGGCATGTCCACGATTATCCCCCTGATCGAAGCGGGATTCGTGGACTGGATGGTTTCGACGGGCGCAAATCTCTACCACGATGCCCACTTCGGCCTCGGTATGGCGATGCACCGCGGCACCCCGTTCGCAGACGATGTCGTGTTGCGAGAGGAAGGGGTTGTGCGGATCTACGACATTTTCTTCGACTACGACGTGCTGCTCTCAACCGATCGCTTCGTGCGCGAAGTCTCGGCACGTCCAGAATTCCAGCGGCCGATGAGCACCGCCGAGTATCACTATATGCTGGGCGGCTACGTGCTCGAACGCGAGAAGGCGCTCGGTCTCTCACGCAAGTCGGTACTCAGCGCCGCCCACACGGCGGCCCTGCCGATCTACACATCCTCCCCTGGTGATTCGTCAATCGGCATGAACGTGGCGGAGCAGGCGCTTTCGGGAAGCATGCTGCGGTTCGACGTCAGCGCGGACGTCAACGAAACGTCGGCGATCGTCTTCTCGGCGAAAGTCCAGGGCGGCAAGAGCGGCGTCCTCATCATCGGCGGGGGCAGCCCAAAGAACTTCGTCTTGCAGACCGAGCCGCAGATCCAGGAGGTCCTGGGCATCAGCGAGAAGGGGCACGACTATTACCTGCAGCTCACGGATGCCCGGCCCGACACGGGCGGACTGTCGGGGGCGACGCCCTCGGAGGCGGTGAGCTGGGGCAAAGTCGACCCCGACAAATTGCCGGGCACCGTGGTCGCCTATCTCGACAACACGGTCGGCTTTCCCATACTCGCATCGTATGCGCTCGCCCGCCGCAAACCCCGGAAACTGAAACGCCTCTACGAGCGGCGCGCCGAGATGATGCGTGAGCTGACCGAGTCCTACCTCGAAGCGAAAGCCGACCGCGATGTTCGGGCCGAAGCAGCCACAGGCGGGGGTGAGCGCGCCACCTGACCGTTTGCCATCGCGTCGTCCATCCGGGGCGTACGCGATGTACGTCCTGGGTCTTCTGACGCTGGTCAATTTGCTCAACTATCTCGACCGCAACGTGGTGTATGCGGTCTTCGAGCCCATCAAACGGGACCTCAACCTCACCGACGCTCAGCTCGGCTGGCTTGGCTCGGCCTACATCATCGTGCTATCACTCGCGGCGTTGCCGCTCGGCGTGATCGGCGATCTGCGGTCGCGGCGCGCCGTGATCACCTGGGGGGTGACCATCTGGAGCGCCGCGACCGCACTGGGTGGATTCGTCAGGCACTTTTGGCAGTTGTTCGCCTGCCGCGCGCTCGTCGGCTTCGGTGAAGCCGGTTATAACCCCGCGTCGCAGGCGATCATCGCACAGTACTACAAGGGCCGTCGTCGGGCCTTCGCCATTGGTGTCTTCTCGGTGGGCATGGCGCTCGGCGGCGTGCTCGGGATCTGGTTCGGCGGCGTCATCGCCGAAGAATACGGCTGGCGCTGGGCGTTCATCTGGATGGGAATTCCGGGCCTCGTCCTGGCGTTGCTCGCGTCGCGCCTGCGCGAGCTGGATCGCCGGCCGCCTCCCCCAATCGTGGAAACCCTGCACGAGTGGTGGCGGCACGGCATGCGCGGCGTGACGCACTATGTCGCGCCGCTCGCCATCTGCGCCGGGGTGGGCGCCGCCATCGCCGGCGTGCTGGCATTGTTCGAGGGCATTCCCCCGTTGATCGGGACGGCCGTTTTTGGAGTTGCCGTCAGCATCGGTATCGCATGGACCGTGTGGCGCCTTGTGCCGTTGGCCGTGCGCCGTACTACGGCGGCCGGCGCCGTAGCCGCGGGAGCGTTTGACGACTTTCAGGATGCGGCCGTGCTCGTGCTGCGGACTCCGACTTTGATCTGGGTGTTTTTCGGTGGCGCGATGATCACGTTCGCGGTGAATGGGCTCGTCGCCTGGGCTGCCGCGTTCATGCAGCGAACCCATGGACTTTCCGTAGCGCGCGTGGGCGCCGAGTTCGGAATCTGGGCGCTCGGTGGCGGCATCCTGGGGGCGCTCTTCGGCGGCCGGATGGCCGACCGCTTGCAGCAGCGCTGGCGCGGGGGTCGCGTGCTCGTGTCCGGTGCCGGATTCGTCCTCGGAGCACCGGTGTGCGCCGCGTTGATCCTCGTCGAGGAGCTGCGATGGTTCGGCCCGCTGATCATGGCGACCTACTTCCTCTATACCTGGTATAACGGCCCCCTCGTCGCCGTCATTCTCGACGTCGTACCGGCAGCCGTGCAGGCCTCGGTACTGGGAGCGTACGTGCTGTTTTCCCATTTGGCAGGTGACGCGTTGGCGCCACCGCTGATCGGCTACCTCTCCGATCGCACGGGCAGCCTGCGTACCGCGATGTTATTGCTCCCGGCCGTCGGCATGCTGGGCGGGCTCGTCATTCTCATCGGCTTGAAGACCGTGGCGGGCGATATCGGCAGGGTCGGACTGAACGGTCGGACGGTAGGACCATGAAGATCGCCGTGATCTTCGATTCGCTGCATCCGGAGTGGGCGGATGTCGAGTACAAACGCGAGATCGAGCAGAAGGTCGAGGAGGCGGAATACGACGTCGCCAGGGCGTTGATGGCCGGCGGCCATGACGTCCTGATGATCGGCATCGGCGATGATGTGTCGCCACTCCTCGGCAAGCTCGCGGATTTCCAGCCGAAGCTGGTCTTCAATGGCTGCGAGGGCTTCCGCAAGAACGCGCGCCACGAGTATGCGATCGCGGCGCTGCTCGACATGTACGGCTATCGCTACACGGGATCGTCGCCCACGGCACTCCTCGTGGCCCGCAACAAATCCCTCACCAAGAAAGTCCTCGCCTATCACGGGATCCGCGTGCCGGCGTTCGCCGAGTTTCACGAGGGGGATGAGCTGGTGCGGCCGTCGGAGCTGCGCTTTCCGTTGATCGTGAAGCCGCTGCTCGAGGACGCGTCGATCGGGATCGCCCAAGCGTCGGTCGTAGAGGACGACCAGAGTCTCACGCAGCGCGTGGAGTTCATTCACGGCAAGTACCACCAGGCCGCGATCGTCGAGGAGCTCGTGGACGGGCGCGAGGTCTACGTTGGGCTCATCGGCAACGATAAGCTCGAAGTCCTGCCGTTCACGGAGATGACGTTTGGAGAGCCTGAAATGGGCGAGCATCGGATCGCGACATACAAAGCCAAGTGGGACGAGGACTACCGCAAGAAGAAGAAGATCAGGAACGTCTTCGCCAAGGGCGTCACCGACGAGCTCACGCGACGTATTGGCGAGATCTGCAGCACGGCATTTCACGCGCTCTGGCTGCAGGATTACGGGCGCGTGGACGTGCGCCTCGCTCACGACAATGAAGTGTACGTCCTCGAGGTGAACCCGAATCCCTTCATCGCGGCCGAGCACGAGATGGCGGAGGCGGCGGCGAAGGCGGGTCTCAAGTACAACGCCTTCATTCAACGCATCGTTGCCGAGGCAATGGCGCGATGAGCCGCCGCGAAGTCCCCATGCCCGAGTTGCGCTGCCCGCGCTGCCACACCGAGCTGGAACGCTTTTGGAGCTACTGCCCGAGCTGCAGCCGCCGGCTCGAGTGGAAAGATGTGCAGCGGGAAACCGGCGCCGAGTGCGCGTATTGCGGCTGGATGGTGTCGGACGCGGCGTCGTTCTGTCCCTGGTGCGGCCGCGACATCCACGACAAGGACTCGAGCGACGAGCCGCTCAAGGCGCCCAAAGGTTTCAAGTTCCACGCTCGCTGCGACTGGGGATGTGGCGGTGGCGTCATGTACCCGATGCGATTCTGCCCGTGGTGCGGACGCGCGCAAACGTGGCGCTACGACGATTTCCAGAACGTGTGTCCGCACTGCGACCGCGGCGTGGACGATTGGATGGCCACGTGCCCCTGGTGCGGCGAGGACGCCACCGGGCGCGACCTGATCCCGCGGGCGCTGCGCCGGGCGCGGCGGCTGCTGATCGTGTCTCGCATTCGGGACTGGCATTACCGCGTCGCGCTCCGGCCGGGTGTCTCCGGTGTCGCGCCGCGCGCTCCGAAGGTCATCGAGCTCGACCGGCGATACGTCACCGGCAAGCGTCGGCGGGACGAGATCTCCTGGAACATGCTCACCGGCCTGCTGCTCCACGAGCTGGGGCACTCCTTCCTCTATCATCACTGGTCGTGGACACGGACCGGCCGCTTCCGCCGCGCGTTTGGTGAAGTGCGCAAGGCGTACCGGGTGGCAGACGAGCACTGGGTGGACTTCGAGCGGCGCCGAATCGCAACGACACTGACTGATTACGTCAGCGCCTACGCGGCAACCCATCCCCAAGAGGACTTTGCCGAGACGTTCCGGTTCTACGTGACGCGGCGTGGGCGACTGCGGGAGTTATTCGCCGAGTTCGGCCGCAAGCGCAAAGGCGTACGCCTGTACGAGAAGTTCCTGGTGCTGCACGATTTCGTGAGAGGTCTGAGAGGGTGGAAGTGAGCTGCGGGGTCGGTCCTACGGGCCGACCCGCACCTGCAACCTTCCAGCTTGCGTCAGTATCCAACGATGCATGATCACACCGCTACTTGCCGCCATCCTCGCGCTCGCCCAAGAGCGCCCTTCCGTCGATTCTGCTACCGTGGCGCGCCTGCTGAGCCAGCTCAAGACGAGCGACTCGACCGTCTGCGCGCTCGCGGGGCAGGCCCTGACCAATTTCGGGGGCTTGTGGGGTTGGAGAAGTTGGGGCTACGCCGCTCCTGGTCTCTCCATGCCCCGCCCAATGCCTACACCGATGCCAATGCCCGGCGGTGGGGGTGGGGGCGGAATACACATCGGCATGCAAGCAGGCTCTGCGCATCTGGATTCCGCAGTCGTGCGTGCGTTCCAAGCCGTCATCCGAGACGACAATCGCTGCATTCGCAACATTGCGGTCCGCGTGCTCGCCCGCCACGGCAACTCCGGCACCTACGATTTGTTCATTGCCCTGCTGCGCGACAACCGCGCGGATCTTCGGGAGACGGGCGCGATCGGACTTGGTGAGCTCGAAGATTCGCGCGCGATCGAGCCGCTGAGCGACGCGCTGAGGCGTGACACGAGTGCTGTCGTGCGGATGACCGCGGCGTGGGCGCTGGGTGCAATCGAGGAACAGGTGGCGATCGACGCGCTCGACCGCGCACTCAGCGATCGCGATCCGCGCGTCCGGCGCAGCGCGGCTTGGGCCCTGGGTGCGATTGAAGATCCACGCGCGGTTCGACCGCTCGGCGCGACACTCGGCGATCAAGTCCAGGACGTGCGGCTCGTGGGCGTTTGGGCGCTCGGGGAAATCGAGGACGCGTCCGCGGTGCCGGTGCTGGCCCCGGCGACGAAAGATCGCGAACCGAAGGTCCGGCAAGCAGCGGCGTGGGCGCTCGGACAAATCGAGAGTGCCCAGGGCGTTGGGCTGCTCGAGGGCCTGATACGTGATCCGGTGGTGGAGGTTCGGAAGACCGCGATTTGGGCGATCGGAGAGATCGAAGACAATGCGGGCGTGACGCCGGCGGCAACTGCGCTCAAGGACGCCGACCCCGAAGTGCGAGGGCTTGCGGCCTGGGCACTCGGGCAGATCGAAGACGCTCAGGCTGTCGAGCCGTTGGTCTCGGCTCTCAAGGACAGCGACATCGAGGTTCGCGCGACCGCTGCCTGGGCCCTGGGTCAGATCGAGAGCCCGCGCGCGCGCGAGGGTTTGATCGTGGCGCAGCAAGACGAATCCGTCTCGGTGCGCCGTGCGGCGACCTGGGCGCTACGGCAGATCGACGGCGACGATCACGGAATTCGGGTTCGCGTGCGCCCCAACGTGAGGGTCAAGCCTTAGAGGTGCGTCGGAAAGCTTGCGACTGCTCCACAACACGCAGGTAGTCACTGCGCTCCTCGGCCTCACGCGAATCGTCCCAGCCGAGGAGCTTCTTCATCCGCGCGGCGACCTCTGGAACCAGATCGCGCGCTTGGTCACGGAATTCGTAAAACAGGTGCAGCCTCCGCATCAGAACGTCTTGCACTCGCATGGCCATCTCCCGTTCGACCGCATACGTGACCTCCGCCCAGATTTCCGGTCGGGCAGGAGCGACGGGATCGCCGAGCGCCCGATCGCGGTCGACGAGATTCCAGACCGCTGCGGCCTCGCTGCCGTAATACGCGACTAGATGCTGCGCGGTGGCTTCGGATGCTCCGCGAGCCCGCACAGATTCAACGAGAACCTGGAGATCGGCAGCCTCGCCGCCGGGGAGCGGGTGACGGTCTGTCGCGGCGCGCCGAGGTTGCCGGCGACCGTCCAACTCGTGCAGCCGCTTGCCAACGCGATCCGCGACGTCACGTGCCATGATGCGGTAGGTCGTCAGTTTGCCACCGGCAATGGTGATGAGCCCGTGCGGGCTCTCATCGATGTGGTGCTCCCGTGAGACCTGCGACGGATTCGATTTGTTGTGCGGATCGAGCAAAGGCCGCAGCCCGGCCCATCCTGACACAACGTCCTTTGGTGTGAGGTGCGCGTCGGGAAATGCGGCATTGGCGGATCGCAGCAGATACGTCACGTCGGTACGAGTGACGCGCAGGCCGTCTGGCGACGTATCGGCGTCGGTGTCCGTCGTGCCGACGTACGAGAACTCCCCCCACGGCAGGACGAACATGACCCGGCCGTCGATTGGGGAGAACAACGTGACGGCATGCTCGTTGGTGACGCGGCGTCGGGGCACGGCAACGTGCGCGCCCTTGGTGGGTCGCAGCAACGGGGTTGCCCGTGGATTGTCCAGCTGACGGACAGCGTCCGACCACGGTCCGGCGGCGTTGACGACAACGTTGGCCCGGATGTTGAGCGCCTCGCCGCTCAACACGTTCCGGACCGTCGCGCCGCGCACCCGCCCGTCCGGCTTCAACAGCGCGGTGACCTCGGCGTAGTTGGCGACGAGCGCACCCGCTCGCGCCGCCGCGCGCATCGTCGCGAGCGTCAGTCGCGCATCATCCGCCTGCGCATCGTAGTACAGCGCCGCTCCGACCAGCCCTCGATCGCGCAGTCCCGGCTCCACGCGACGAACTTTCTTGGCCCGCAGCCACCGGTGCCACTTCACATTCCGAAACAACGACAGCATGTCGTACAGCCACATCCCCGCCCGCAGCTTCCAGGATGGGACGCGTCCGCCGCGATATACGGGAAACAAGAACGCGAGGGGCCGGACCAAATGTGGTGCGATGCGAAGGAGCACTCGACGCTCGTGACTCGCTTCGAACACGAGCCGGAGGTCGCCCTGCTCGAGATACCGAATGCCGCCGTGAATCAGCCGAGAAGAGTTGGACGATGTGCCGGCACCGAAGTCCGATTTGTCGACCAGTGCGGTGCGAATGCCGCGCAGCGCCGCGTCGCGCGCGATGCCGGCGCCCGTGATGCCGCCCCCGATGATCAGCAGATCCACGGCGTTGTTTGCCATCTCACCAAGAGCCGCGGCGCGAGACAGGTGCGAGAACGGCGATTCGCCAGCCAACTCCCCTCCACTTTCACGGCATGGTAGGTTTCGAGTCCGCTTTGGAGGGGAGAATCTAATGCCCGGTCTCAACGGTCGGCGCGTGGCGGTGGTCGCCGGTGTCCGAACGCCGTTCAGCAAAGCCGGCACGTCGCTGAAGGATGTCCGTGCCGTCGATCTCGCGCGCTATGCGACACGCGAGCTGCTGGAGCGCACCAACCTCGACGGTGAAGAGGTCGACGAAGTCGTCTTCGGACAGGTCGTGCCGTCCGCCCTGGTGCCTAATATCGGCCGGGAAGTCAGCCTTTTGCCCCAGTTTCCACGGGAAATTCCGGCCTACTCCCTGAACCGGGCGTGCGCGTCCTCAAACCAGGCGGTCAGCTCGGCGCACGATCAGATCGCGCTCGGCAACGCGGATGTCGTCATCGCGGGAGGGGGGGAAGCGCTCTCGGACATTCCCATTCTCGCCTCGCGCCGCCTCGCGGACATCCTGGTCGAAGCGAATAAGGCCAAATCGTTGGGTGCCCGTATTAAGACGTTCGCGAAGATACGCCCGCGCGACCTCGTTCCCGTCGCTCCAGCCATTGCCGAGCCCTCGACCGGCGAGTCGATGGGGCAGTCGGCCGAGAAGATGGCGAAAGAGAATCACATCTCGCGGGAGTTGCAGGATCGTTGGGCTCTGCGAAGCCATACGCTCGCCGCTCAGGGGACGGCTGATGGCCGGCTCACCGCCGAAATCGTCCCGTGGTTGCCGACTCGCCCCGGCACTCCGCCGGTCCAGCAGGACAACGGCATCCGGACCGACACGTCGATCGAGCAGATGGCGAAACTGAAACCGGTCTTCGACCGCCGCTACGGCAGTGTCACCGCCGCGAATTCTTCTCCCCTCACCGATGGCGCCTCCGCGGTCCTGCTGATGAGCGCGGAGGCCGCGCAAGCGCTAGGATACGAGCCACTCACCTACATCCGTTCGTACGCCGTCGCCGCGGTCGATCCCGGTTGGCAGCTGCTCCAGGCGCCGGTGTGGGCCGTCCCGAAGGCGCTGGAGCGCGCCGGCATCCAATGGAAGGACTTGGGGTTGATCGAGCTGCACGAGGCATTTGCATCACAGGTGCTTTCCAACCTTCAGGGGTTCGCTGCCAAGGGGTGGGAGATCAACGAGGACATCATCAACGTGATGGGTGGCTCGATCGCGATCGGCCATCCGTTCGGCGCGACCGGCGGCAGGCTCGTCACGACGCTCTCCAATGAGATGCGCCGGCGCGATGTTCAGTTTGGGCTTATCTCGGTGTGCGCGCAGGGTGGGATGGGCTTCGCGATGGTGCTGGAACGGCGCTAGTGGCAATCACGACGGCACCCTCGATCACAGCGCCCGCGGTTACCTGGGACGTGGATGACGGGATCGCGACCGTGACGCTCGACCTCAAGGGTCATCCCGTCAACGTGATCTCTCGCGCGGTGAAGGACGAATTCCTCGCGTGTTTCGCCGCGTTGGCCGATGACGCACGCGTGCGCGCAATCGCGTTTCTCTCCGGCAAGGCCGACAATTTCATCGCGGGCGCAGACATCGAGGAGTTCCTCAGGCTGGGCTCCGCAACCGAAGCCGAGCGACTCGCGGCCGACGGTCAGGAGATGCTCGAGCGCGTTGCGCGATTCCCGAAGCCGATCGCCGTCGGCATCCACGGCGCCTGTCTGGGCGGCGGATTCGAGTTCGCCCTCGCGTGCCACTACCGCGTCGCCAGCGATCATGCCAAGACGCAAATCGGCCTTCCTGAAATCCAGCTCGGCATCCTCCCGGCGGCCGGCGGTTGCCAACGCCTGCCCAGACTCGTCGGCGTGCGCGCCGCGCTCGACATGATCCTCGCCGGCAAGAGCGAGCGCGCGGCGAAAGCGTTCCGGCTCGGCATGGTGGACGAGCTGGTGCCACCGTCGATCCTCGCCGAGATCACGGCGGCCGCTGCCCGGCGCATGGCGAGCGGTTGGCGACCCAAACGCAAGCGTCCGGGCGGGTTCATGGGCTTTCTACTCGACGGGAATCCGTTGGGCCGGCGACTCGTGTTTCGCGCCGCGCGCAAGCAGGTGCTCGAACGGACTGGAGGCAATTACCCCGCTCCACTGGCCGCGCTCGATGCCGTCGAATACGGGCTGAGGCGGGGCATGACCGAGGGCTTGAAGCGCGAGGCACTGCTGTTCGGCCAACTCGCGGTGACCGACGTGTCCCGCAAGCTGGTCCAGATTTTTTTCGCCACGAACGAGCTCAAAAAAGATCCCGGCGTCCCGAACGCCCCGCCGCCGGTGCGCGTGAAGCGTCTGGGCATCATCGGGTCAGGCTTCATGGGCTCGGGAATCGCGGGGACGGCGGTGGCGCAGGCCGGGGTTGATGTACGGATGAAGGACTCCGATGTCACCCGCGTGGCGCAAGGAATCCTCGCCGCGCGCGCGATTCTCGACGACCGTCTGAAACGCCGCCGCATCACGAAGTACGAGTACGCGCGGCTCGTCGCCCTGCTTTCCGGTGGCGATGCCTACGCCGGATTCGGCCGTGCCGAGCTGACGATCGAAGCGGTGTTCGAGGAAATCGGCGTCAAGCAACAGGTGCTGCGTGAAGCCGAGGCTGTGCTTGCCCCATCGGCGGTCTTTGCGTCCAATACATCGACCATTCCCATTACGCGCATCGCGGAAGCGGCGCGGGCGCCTGAGCGCGTCATCGGAATGCATTTCTTCTCGCCGGTCGCGAAGATGCCGCTGCTCGAGGTCATTCCCGGGGAACGTACCGCTCCGCAAACGGTGAGCACCGCGGTCGCCTTCGGTCGACGGATGGGAAAGACCGTGATCGTCGTGCAGGACTCCCCGGGATTCTGGGTAAACCGCATTCTCGCGCCGTATGCGAACGAGGTCGGCCATCTGCTCGCTGAAGGGGCGTCGATCGATGACATCGACAGCATGGCCGTGCGCTTCGGCTTCCCCGTGGGCCCAGTAACGCTGCTGGACGAGGTGGGCCTGGATGTCGCGCTCAAAGTCGCCGGGGTGATGCAGGAAGCCTACGGCGACCGGCTCCACCCGGCGCCGGGTCCCGGCATCGCCGCGCTCGTCAAGGCGGGACGATTGGGGCGTAAGTCGGGCCGCGGGTTCTACGTCTACAAGGGGGGCAAGAAGCGCGGCGTGGATGAGAGTGTCTATCCGCTGCTGGGCGCCCATCCCAACGGAGGCCCCCGTCCCGCGGAGATCATGCAGCGCCTGGTACTGGGCATCGTCAACGAGGCCGCCCGCGCGTTGGGGGAAAACGTCGTCCGCAGCCCGCGTGACGGCGACATCGGCGCGATCTTCGGCTTCGGATTTCCGCCGTTTCGCGGTGGACCGCTGCGTTACGCGGATGACCTCGGCGCGGAACGCGTGGTCACGGATCTCGAGCGTCTCGCCGAGCGATATGGGGCGCGCTTTGCCCCCAGCGACGTTCTACAGGAGCACGCCCGCCGCGGCACCAAGTTCTATACCTGATGCTCCGAGCCGTCTTTCTGTGGTTGAGCGAACAGCCGAGCATCTTCGGCTTTGTCCGGCGAAACGGGCTCGCGCGCAAGCTTGCCTCGCGGTTCGTCGCCGGTGAAACCGTCGACGATGCGATTGCCACGGCACGCGAGCTCAATGCCACCGCCGGTGGATTGTCGGTGTCGCTCGATCTGTTGGGAGAATCGGTGCTCCACGCCGCAGAAGCCGAACGGGCGTGCGCCACCTACCTCGAGCTGCTGGACCGCATTCATGCGGCGCAGGTCAACGCCAACGTATCGGTCAAGCTCACCCAGATGGGTCTCGACATCGACGAAGCGTTGTGTATCCGCAACATGAAGTCGATCATCAGTAAGGCCAAGCAGTACGATTCATTCGTTCGCATCGACATGGAGCAGTCCACGTATACGGCCAGGACGCTGGAGCTCTTTACCACCGTGCTGTACCCGGAATTCGGCACTGCAGTGGGCGTCGTGCTCCAATCGTACCTGCGTCGCACGGCCGCCGATGTGGACGCCATGATCGCGCTAGGCGCCCGGGTGCGGCTGTGTAAGGGCGCGTACAAAGAACCTCCTGACGTCGCCTTTCCGGAGAAGAAGGACGTCGACGCGAATTTCGTCAGCTGCATGGAGCGGTTGCTTGAGCGGGGGAATTATCCGGGCATCGCGACGCACGATGGAAAGATCATTGCACACGCCAAGAGCTTCACCGCGCGGAAAGCGATCCCACCGGCCCGATATGAATTCCAGATGCTGTACGGCGTGCGTCGAGACCTGCAGAACAAGCTGCGGCGTGAAACATTCAACATGCGGGTCTACGTCCCGTTTGGCACTCACTGGTATCCTTATCTGATGCGGCGGCTCGCCGAGCGTCCAGCCAACGTCGCGTTCATCACGGCGAACGTGCTCAAAGAATCGGTGCATCGTCGCTAGGCATGGACGACACCACGTTGGGCGGCTATCAACAGTTGCATGGGCGTCCACCGGCCTTCGGCGCAGCCGATGGCCAGGCCTACTCGGTTGCCACGTTCACGGACGACACCGATGGAAAGTTCGGCGCGGCGCTGCTGTTCGTGCGTTGGGGGGAAGGCGAACGCCCGGTCGGCCATCTGGAGACGGATTATCTCGCGTTTGGCGAGACAGCCGCCGAAGCGCAGGCATCGCTGCTGGCGCTGACGCTCGAGCAGGTGAAGGCGCATCTCGATGCGTGCGTCGCGCGGGAGCCGAGGACGTGAGCCTGCAGAATGGAGTCGTCCTGGCGCGTGTCGCAGGAGCCTACCGGGTTCATACCGACGACGGCGAAATCACCGTCACGCTGCGCGGCAAACTCAAGCATCAGGACGCCGACCGGGTCGTCCCTGGGGACGTGGTCGTGCTGGAGGGGGCGACGATCGCGGAGGTGCAGCCCAGGAAATCGGTGTTGGCGCGCCGCGAACCGGGGACGGGACCGCGTCGCCTGCAGCCGGTGGCGGCGAACGTGGACCAGGTCGTCGTGGTCGAATCGGCGCGCGACCCTGAGCCCAACGCGCGGCTGGTGGACCGCATCCTCGTCATTGCCGAAGCGAATGAGCTGCCCGCCGCGATCGTCCTCAACAAGAACGAGCTCGACCCTTCGGTGGCCGAGGCGTTTGCGCAACGCTTCGGGCCCGCGGGCTATCAGGTGTTGGTGACGTCCGTGAAAGCGGACCAGGGCCTCGCTGCTTTGCGCGGCTTACTGCGCGGCCGCCAATCCGTCTTCACCGGCCGGTCGGGCGTCGGGAAGTCGAGCCTGCTCAATGCACTGGAACCGGGGCTCAAGCTCAGGGTGGGCGCGATCAGCGAGAAGTGGCGCACGGGCAAACACACCACGACCGCCGCCGAGCTGTTGCCGGTCGCCGGCGTGGGGTACGTCATTGATACCCCTGGTTTGCGAGAAGTCGGCGCGTGGGGCGTGGACCCGAACGCGCTGAGCGGTTGTTTCCCGGAGTTCCGGCCCTATTTGGATCAGTGCCGCTTCCACAATTGCCGCCATTCCGCCGAGCCCGGCTGCGCGATTCGCGCGGCACCGGTGGGCGCGATCGATCCGGACCGGCTGCGCTCCTACGAGCGGATCTACGAAGAGGTCAGCGAGCCTTCCTGGTCCAGCGGCCGGCGTCGCGGGAGGTGACCTTGTTCATCATCTGCTCGAACGCGTTGTCGAGATCGATACCCTGCGAATTCGCAATGCAAATGACCACGAAGAGGATATCGGCGAGCTCCATCGAGAGCGAGCCCGACGGCTCGTCAGCCTTCTTGCGCTTGGGGCCGAACTGATGATTGACCTCGCGCGCGAGCTCACCGACCTCTTCGGCGAGCCGGGCGACGTTCACGAGAGGCGCAAAGTAGCCTTCCTCAAACTGCCCGATCCATCGATCCACGCCTTGCTGCGCGTCGCGAAAGCTCATGTCTGACCTCGTCACGCCTTTCCGGGGAGAGCGCTACACTGCTGGCGAGAAGCTGAGTCGGTTGATCGCGCCGCCGTACGATGTCATCGATACGGCCGAGCGCGCGCGGTTCGCGGCGCTCGACAAACACAATATCGTGCACGTCATGTTGCCGGAAGCGCCGTCGGGGCGGCCAGCCGACGATCGCTACCGCATCGCCGCGGAGCTGCTGGCAGCCTGGCGCGCGCGAGGCATCCTCACGCGCGACCGCGAGCCCACGCTGTACGTGCTGGCACAGGACTTCGCGCTGCCGAACGGCGAGCCATACACGCGGCGGGGAGTGCTCGCCGCGGTCAAGGCCGAAGGATACGAGCCGCGCCGAGTTCGCCCGCACGAGCGGACGCATGCGGGTCCCAAGGCCGATCGCCTGGCGCTGCTGCGTGCGACCGTGACGAACATCGAGTCGATATTTCTACTCGCTCCCGATCACGAGCGCGCGCTCGCCGATGCGGTCGCCCTGGCGGTCCACGAAGAGGCGGATGTCCGCGATGCGCTCGAGCAGCTGGGGAGGGGCGACCACGAAGCCGACGCGGAACGACGGCGCGAGGATCTTCGACAGGGTGCCGATG
>JBIOXD010000077.1:0-50614 GCA_044869265.1 Gemmatimonadales bacterium | reverse complement strand
TGCCGTGGGCCTACGGAGCCGACGACCTCTACCTCCAGGCCGACATGGCGTTGCCGCCCGCGGAATGGTACGGTGACTTCGAGCAGCGAGAGAACGGGGTAGGGGCTGTCCGATATCTCCAGACGCGGATTAGAGCGGGGGGCTCGGGCCTGGGGCCTGGGGCCTGGGGTCGGAAGCGCATCGGGATCGTCACGGGCATGGCGATGGGACCGCTTATGCCGCAGGTGATTGCCGACCTGACAGCGGCGACCGGGGCGCAGTTCGAGATTCTAGCCTTGGAAAACACGCTGTTCGGCAAATCAGTGACCACTGCGGGCCTCCTGCCTGGCAAAGCAGTTTTGGAGGCTCTCCGCGAGCGTCGCGATCTCGATCTTGCGCTGCTGCCCGCAGAGTCGGTGAACGACAACCTGCTATTCATGGACGATCTGGAGGCGCACGATCTGGCTTCGCGGCTGCCGATGCCTGTACGCCTGTCCTATGATTTTGCGGACGTCTTGGAAGAGTCGTTGGACGGTTGGACTGTTGGAATGAACACACCCTCCAACCGTCCAACCGTCCAACGGTCTCCGGAAGGTCCGTGACCGCCATCCCTACAGTCGCCATCATCGGCCGCCCCAACGTGGGGAAGTCCACGCTGTTCAACCGCATCATCGGGCGGCGCCAGGCGATCGTCGACGCGCAACCCGGGGTGACGCGTGACCGGCATTTCGCGCCCGCTGAATGGAACGGGCGCAGGTTCTGGCTGGTGGACACGGGCGGCCTGGTCCCGGGCTCGACTGATCCGCTCAATAAGGCCATCCGCATCCAGGTCGACCAGGCCATTGCCGAGAGCGACGTGCTGCTGTTCGTGGTGGATATCGAGGCCGGCACTCACCCGATGGACCTCGAGATTGCGCAGTATCTGCGGAAGGCCAAGCGGCCCGTGCTGCTCGTGGTCAACAAGGCAGACAACCTGCCCGATGAGACGCGCCAGCTCTCGTTCTTCGAGCTCGGCCTGGGCGAGCCGTTTGCCGTTTCGGCCGCCGTAGGCAAGAACAGCGGTGACCTGTTGGATCGAGTGGTGTCTATGCTTCCCCCTCTCCGCACCGCGGAGGATGGGGACGAGAGCGAGGTCCAGGTGGCGGTGGTGGGGCGGCCCAACGTGGGGAAGTCGAGCCTCGTCAATCGGCTGCTCGGTCAGGAGCGCCTCATCGTCGCCGCTGAGCCGGGAACGACGCGCGATGCGATCGATACGCCGCTCGACTATCAGGGCAAGAAGCTCGTGTTCATCGACACGGCGGGCCTGCGCAAGCGCAGCAAGGTCGAGGAGGACCTGGAGTTCTACTCCACGCTCCGGACGTCCCGCGCGATGGAGCGTGCGGATGTCTGTCTGCTTGTCGTCGATGCCAAAGACGGCATGCATGCCCAGGACCTCAAAATCGCCAACGACGCGTGGGACCGCGGTGCAGCGGTCATCATCGCGGTGAACAAGTGGGATTTGATCGAGGAGAAGGAGACGAACACGGCCGTCCGCGGTGAGCGCGAGATCAAGGAGCGGGCTCCGTTTCTCGAGTTCATTCCGTTTTACTACGTGTCGGCCAAGACCGGGCAGCGCGTCACGCGGCTCCTCGACGCGATCATCACGGTGGCCGAAGAGCGCAACAAGCGCGTGCCTACCGCCGAGGTGAACCGCGTGCTGGAGGAGCTGCTTGCGCGCCAGCAACCGCCGCAGCCGGTGGGCGAATCGGTCCGCCTGTTCTACGCCACACAGGTGGGCACGGCGCCGCCGCGCTTTGCCGTCGTCGCCAACCGCCCCGAAGCGATACCCGAATCGTACACGCGCTACTTGCACAACGGCTTTCGCGAGGCGTGGGAATTCACCGGCGCTCCGCTGACAATCAAGTTCCGGCGTAAGCGGGGCCGCCGCTGAACGCTGCCCTGACCCTTCTCGCCGCCTACCTGCTCGGGGCGACCCCGACGAGCTACGTCGCCGGTAAGCTGGGACGGGGGATCGATCTGCGCGAGCACGGCTCCAGGAACCTCGGCGCGACGAATGTCTACCGCATTCTGGGCTGGAAATACGCGATTCCGGTGGCGTTGTTCGACATCGCCAAGGGGGTCGTGCCGGTTCTCCTCGCGTCGAGTACGCCGTATCGTTGGCTGCCACTCGCGGCGGGCGGGGCGGCCGTGCTCGGGCACATGTTCTCGCCCTATGTCAGCTTCAAGGGTGGGAAGGGCGTCGCGACGGCCGCGGGAATGTTTTTGGCGCTCGCACCGCTCGCGGTGCTGATCGCGATTCCGATTTGGGGTCTGTGCCTCTGGCTCACCGGATATGTCTCGCTGAGCTCGATCATCGCCGTCCTCAGCGTCCCGTTGACGGTGACGCTGCTGCAGCCGCATTCGCCGTACGTGTTTTGGGCGAGCGTCGCGCTGGTAGTGCTGATCGTGTTCGCGCATCGCCGGAACATCGCCCGCTTGTTCAACGGAACTGAGAATCGCTTTCGAACGAGAGGAGCGGTGGGCCAGTGAAGGTGTTCCCATGCTGGAAGCATGGGCCCAACAAAGCACTGCGCCTGAGGCGCAGTGGTTTAGTGGGCCCACTCTTTAGAGTGGGAACATGAAGATTGCGGTGGTAGGGGGTGGCGCCTGGGGAACTGCGCTGGCCGATCTCCTCGCGCGCAAGGGGGAGAACGTGACCCTGTGGGCGCGCGAGCCGGAGGTCATCGAGAGCATCAACCACGACCACATGAACGGCATGTTCCTGCCGAATGCCGCACTCGCGCCGACGTTGCGCGCCGAGGGTGATCTGGTCAAAAGCGTCACAGCTGCGGAGGTCGTGATTTCCGCCGCTCCGTCGCACGCGGTGCGACCGGTGATGACACAGGCAGCCCCGGTGCTGTCGCGCTCCAAGCCATTGGTGATCAGCGCCTCGAAGGGCCTCGATCCCGACCGACTGGAGCGCCCCTCGTGCGTGCTCGGGGAGGTGCTTCCCAAGGGTGTCCCCATCGCGGTGCTGTCCGGTCCCTCCTTCGCGCTCGAGGTCTTTCAACAGCAACCGACCGCCGTGGTTGCCGCGTCGGGGGATCACTCGGTCGCGCAACGTGTGCAACGGGTCTTTTCCACGAGCTATTTTCGCGTCTATTCTCACACCGACATGGTTGGCGTCGAGCTGGGCGGCGCGCTCAAGAATGTGATCGCGGTGGCCGCCGGGATCCTCGAGGGGCTGGGGTTGGGCTACAATCCGCGCGCCGCGCTGATCACGCGCGGCCTCGCCGAAATCACCAGGCTTGGCGTCGCCCTTGGTGCGCAGGCGATGACGTTCGCAGGACTCGCGGGGATGGGCGACCTGATTCTCACCGCGACGGGTGCGCTGTCACGCAATCGAACGCTCGGTGTCGCGCTGGGGCAGGGGCAGACCCTGCAGCAAGCGCTTGCCGGCAAGGCCGCCGTGGTCGAGGGTGTGAACACCACGAGCACTGCCGTGGCGCTCGGCGAGCGCGAAGGGGTGGAGCTGCCCATCGCGCGCGAGGTCGCGAACATCCTCTTCAAGAACAAGCCGGCACGCCAGGCGATCGCCGACCTGATGGAGCGTGAGTTGAAGGCCGAACAGTGGGGCACGGAACAGTGAGCGGCGGCTCCGCTTCGCAACCGGTGCAGGAGTTCTTCTCGATCGGCGAGGTGTGCCAGCTGACCGATCTCAAACCCCATGTGCTCCGGTACTGGGAGAGCCAGTTCCGGTTCCTGAATCCCGCCAAGAATCGCTCGGGGAACCGCGTGTATCAGCGGCGCGAGATCGAGTTGATCATGCTGGTGAAGCATCTTCTCTATACCGAGAAGTACACCATCGAGGGAGCCCGGCAAAAGATCGAGCAGTACCGCCGCTCGGGAGAGCTGAAACCGGAGGCGCGTCGAGCGCTCGCCACGGAGACCGTGAAGGAGTTGCGCGCGGAGCTGAAAACGTTGTTGGGGATCCTGGAAGGCGGAGGAGGAAGCTAAGCTGCAGATTGTCGTGGTGATCCCGGCATTCCAGGCTGCCACTACCATCGGCAGCGTCGTGCAGCGCACGCGTGCCGTGCTTCCAGGCGCCCAAATCGTGGTCGTGGACGACGGCTCGACGGACGGCACTTCCTCGACCATCGCCGAAACGGTGCTTACGCACGAGCAAAACCTTGGCAAGGGTGCGGCGCTCCGCGCCGGTATTGGGGAAGCGATCCGGCAGCACGCGGACATCGTCGTCACGCTGGACGCGGATGGCCAGCATCGGCCCGAGGAGATTCCACGGCTGATTCGTCCGATCGCTGATGGACAGGCCGATCTGGTCCTTGGGGCCCGCGAGCGGAGCGGCGTCATGCCCGTTTCGCGGCGCATCACGAACTGGCTGTCTGCGACGTTGGCAACTCGCATTGGTGGACAGCGGGTGCGAGACGCGCAGACTGGGTTCCGGGCCTTTAGTCGAAGGGTCGCCGAGCGGGTGAGTCCGGCCGGAAACCGCTACGAGTACGAAGCGAACTTTCTCCTCGATGCTCTGCGCGCGGGCTTTCGGGTTGCGTCGATCGACGTACCCACGATCTACGGGGCGGCCAGTCACTTTCGTCCCTGGAGCGACACCTGGCGCATGGCGCGCGCCTTCGCGCGGCACGCCCGCCGGATCGTTGTCGGAGCGACGTAGGCTGGTGAGCTCTCCCACCGCCGACGAGGTACCACCT
Source organism: Gemmatimonadales bacterium (assembly GCA_044869265.1). GTDB lineage: Bacteria > Gemmatimonadota > Gemmatimonadetes > Gemmatimonadales > GWC2-71-9 > 20CM-2-65-7. The sequence continues at coordinate 45,929 of JBIOXD010000077.1, read as the reverse complement.
CCCGTTCCTTCCCAACGGGACGGCGAACGCCTGCGCATTCTCGTCTCGAATGACGATGGCGTACTGGCGCCTGGGATTGCCTTGCTGGCGGACGTCTGTTCAACCGTTGGGCAGGTCACGGTGGTCGCGCCCGATCGTGAACAGAGCGGGACGTCTCACTCACTGACGCTGCACCGCCCGCTGCGGGCGTATCGCCGCGCCGACGGCGCGTTTCAGGTGGACGGGACGCCCACTGACTGTGTGTTGCTGGCACTGGGCGCGCTCATGCCCGACGGGCCCCACTGGGTGTTTTCGGGCGTCAATCACGGGCCCAACATGGGTGAGGACGTGCTCTACTCCGGGACCGTCTCCGCGGCCATGGAGGGCCTCGCGGCGGGTGTTCCGAGTGTGGCGATCTCGTACGGGAGCTTCGATCTCGAACACCTCGAGAGTCACCGCAAGGGTCTCGAACGGCTGGTGCAGCGCATCGTGCGCGTGGAGAACTTTCCGGGCGAAACCCTCCTGAACATCAACCTGCCGCCGATCCCTGCCGATCAAGTGAAAGGCGTCAAGGTGACGAATTTGGGGAGCCGCGTCTTTCACGAGGAGATCGCCACGATGAAGGACCCGTGGGGACGCGAGGTCTACTGGATCGGGGGAGGGCGGGTGACGTGGTCCGGCGGCGCCGATTCCGATTTTCAGGCAGTCAGAGACGGCTACATCTCGGTCACGCCGCTGCATGTCGATTTGACGAACTACAAGCTCATCGAAGTCGTCGGGAACTGGGACCTCGGGAAATGACCGGGAGCCGCGACACCTACGGGGGGTATCGCGCGCGCCTGGTCGAGCAGCTGCGCGCGCAGGGCATCCGCGACCTCGCGGTCTTGCGTGCCTTTGCGGATACGCCGCGCCATCTCTTCGTTCCGGAAGGCGTGCGACACCGCGCGTACGAGGATGCGTCGTTGCCGATCGGACGCGGCCAAACGATTTCCCAGCCGTTTACGCAGGCGCGCTATCTCGAAGCACTCGCCTTGAGAGGAACCGAGCGGGTGCTCGAAATCGGCACAGGCTCCGGGTATCAGACGGCGCTGCTGGGTGCCCTGGTCTCGCAGGTCTTCACAATCGAACGCATGCGCTCGTTGGCTGAGGCGGCCCAGGTCGCGTTACGGGCGGCAGGGGTGACGAATGTGTCGCTGCTGGTCGGGGATGGCACGCTGGGCTGGAGTGCGTATGCCCCCTACCATGCGATCCTGGTGGCCGCCGGAGGCCCCGAGATTCCACCGCCGCTTGTCGAACAGTTGGCCCTGGGCGGCCGCATGATTATCCCGCTCGGGGCCAAAGGTGCGCAGACGCTGACGCTTGTGCGTCGTGCGACGGAAGGGGACGGTGTGAGCACCACGCCAATCGGCGAAGCTCGGTTCGTCCCCTTGGTCGGAGAGCACGGCTTCGATGCGTAGCCTCCGCTGCTGGATCATCCGCGGTCGCGTGCAAGGGGTCGGGTTCAGGTGGTTTGTCATGCGTGAAGCCCAGCGCTTGAAGCTGGGGGGGTACGCGCGCAACCTCCCCGACGGGTCGGTTGAAGTGGTTTCTGAAGGATCGGACGTCGATCTGGAGAAGTTGGAGCACGCGCTACGCCGGGGACCGTCGCACGCCAGGGTGGATGACGTTCAACCGCTTCAAGTGTCACTAGAGCTCGATGTCCCGAAATCCTTTGACATCCGATAAGACGAAAGTGGTCGAGGATCTGCGACGCGCGATCCGCGATGTAAGAGACTTTCCGAAGCCGGGGATCGTGTTCAAGGACGTCACACCGGTGCTCCTCGACGTCGCATTGTTCAAGCAAGCTGTGAAGTCGATGTGCGATCCGTATCGTGACGCCCGGGTTTCACGCGTCGTATCCATCGAGTCGCGCGGCTTCCTGTTCGGGGCGCCGATTGCGCTGGCGCTCGGGGCAGGGCTCGTCCCGATCCGCAAGCCTGGAAAGCTGCCGGCCGCCACGCAGCGTGTGGAGTACGCGCTGGAATACGGCACCGATGCGCTGGAGATGCACCATGACGCCGTGCAGCCGGGCGACCGGGTCCTTGTCGTCGACGATGTCCTGGCCACGGGAGGCACGGCCCGTGCCGCCGCCCAGCTCGTGGGTGACACTGGAGCGGCTGTCGTCGGCTTCAGTTTCTTGATCGAGCTGGACTTCCTGAAGGGGAGAGAGCGGCTGCAGGGGAGACGAGTGGAGGCCTTGCTGCACTACGGCTAACTCACGTACATTTCACCGTTTACGCCCCCAGACCTGCCCCTGTAGCTCAGGTGGATAGAGCAGCGGTTTCCTAAACCGTTGGCCGGGTGTTCGAGTCACCCCAGGGGCATGTGAAAATGATCAATGATCAATGATCAATGTCCAATGATCAATGATCATTTTGAACTTGAGTATTGGACATTGAACACTGGACATTCTTTAGCATGGCGACAGCAACGCGCAGTACATCTGGCGCGAAGGCAACTCCGGTGACAACCACGACACAGACGGTTGCTCGAACCGCGCCGCTTTCCGACCGTTTGGTCGAATGGGTCAAAACCCACCGCACGGTCTCGTCATGGATCGGAGGGGCCATCGCGGTAGCCGCAGCGCTGTTCCTCTGGACGCAAACGACCAAAACCAGGTCCCAGGACATCGCGAGCCGCGACCTCCAGAACGCCCGTTTCGCGTTTGAAAGCCAGAACCTGCCGCTCGCCGCGAGCGGGTTCTCGCGCATCATCGAGAACTATTCCGGCACCAACGCGGCTGAGGAAAGCCACCTGCTGCTGGCGAACGTCAGGTTGCTCCAGGGGCAGCCACAGCAGGCCGTCGAGGTCCTGCGGGATTACGCGCCTGGGGCGGGTGGGGCCTATAGAGCACAGGCTTACGGGCTACTTGGTGCGGCCTACGAGAACCTGGGCCGTTTCCAGGAGGCTGCAGGGGCCTATGACACAGGCGCGGCAGCCGCGCGGCTCGATTTCCTCAAGGCGCAGATGCTCTCGGATGCGGCACGCGCGTGGGTCGCTGCTGGAGACAGCGCGAAAGCGATCGCAAACTATCGACGGATCCTGAAGGACTTTGCCGACGAGGGAATTGCCACCGAGGCAAAAGTGCGCTTGGCCGAGCTCACAAAGGGCGCAGTGTCATAGCCGCATCAACTTCGTATAATAGATGTTATGTTAAGTAGCCGTGTGCACCGATGTGGACAAGCGGCTCATGTAATCACACCTCTGAACACCATTCTCCCCTCACCCACCAGCCACACGTCGTCGTAGCGACCGTTCGTGCCCTTCGAGGCCCGGATGGTCAGCACCCGGCCGCTGCGGCTCTGGATGTCGACCGGAAGACGCCCCAGGCCCCATTCCTCGATCGCGCACGCCGCGGCCACGGCCCCAGTGCCACAGGCCAGTGTTTCCCCCTCGACGCCACGTTCGTAGGTGCGCATCCGCCAGACAGCTCGTCCGTCGCGCGATGGTCGGTCGGCGGAAATGAAATTGATGTTCGCACCCTCGGGTCCGAGCGACGGATCGGATCGAAGTGCGGGACCGCGCTCCATGAGCGCGACGAGATCGACGTCGTCGACGGCGACCACGAGGTGCGGGACTCCCACACGTGCCAGCGCGGCCCGTTGCTCTGCTGGTCCAAGCTCGAGTCCCGGGACGACCGCGGGCAAATCGACGGGCGCCAGATGCAGTTCGGCGCGACCGTGCTCGCCTGTGCGGCTCCGATAGGTCCCAGCGTCGGTCTCGAGGTCCATCCCGGCCCCGGGCGCAATCCCGAGGTGGGCTGCGAGCGTGGTGCTACACAGGGCCGCGTTGCCGCACATGGCGGCGTGGGAGCCGTCGGCGTTGTAGTAGATCATGCGTGCCGACCCGGCTTTGTGTCCGGGACCGACGAACACGACTCCGTCGGCGCCGATACCGGTTCCGCGCGCGCAGACGGCCCGCATGTCCTGTGGAGTCCAGTCGGCCGGCGCCGATAGACGTGCGTCCACCATGACGAAATCGTTGCCCGATCCCGTCATCTTGTAGATCGGCAGACCGATCAAATGCGGCCGAACCACGCCATCAGACGGAGCCGCGGCACCTTCCACACGGCCTCCCGCACGATAGCGCGATTCATTTTGCTTTGCCCCTCGGTCCGATCCACGAACACGATCGGGATTTCCCGGAGCTTGAACCCTTTTCGCCATGCCCGAACGCTCATCTCGATTTGAAAAGCGTAACCGTTGGAAACCACTTGCGACAGATCGATGGCTTCCAGGACCCGCCTGCGAAAACACTTGAAGCCACCCGTCAGGTCCCAGACTCTGAGCCCGGTAAACCAGCGGGCGTAAATATTGGCCAAATACGATAGCATGAGGCGGCCCATCGGCCAATTGACCACGGTTACCCTGCCTTGCAGGTACCGCGACCCGAGTACGATGTCCGCATCCTGAATAGCCTTAAGGAATTCAGGCAAATGCCGGGGGTCATGCGAGAAATCTGCATCCATCTCGAAGATGTAGTCGTAGTCCCGCGCCAGCGCCCACTTGAAGCCGGTTATGTAGGCGGTGCCCAGTCCGAGTTTGCCTTCCCGATGGATGACGTGCACTCTGGGCTCGAGGCGCGCCATTTCGTCGGCGATCAGACCAGTGCCGTCCGGCGAGTTGTCGTCCACGACGAGCACCTCGAGCCGCGAATCCTCTGCCAGCGTCTGGGGGATGATGTGGGGAAGATTCACCGCCTCGTTGAAGGTGGGAATAACCACCAGAGCTTTCTCAGCCACCGGCGCTCCCCCGCTCGCCCTGTGCCGCCGGTCCTCTGCGCCTCCTAGCCACGAGCGGCACGGCAAATCCTGCCAGCACGATCAGGAGCGTGACGAACGCAATCACCTTTCCGCGCGTGTACGTGCGCGAGTGGTAGCTGAGCTCGATCTTCCGTGCACCAGGCGCAACGGGAATCGTGAGCAGCGCATTGTCCCCCCGCAGCACCATCCCCGGTTGGCCGTCCACGCTGGCCCGCCAGTCGACGTACCAGTTCTCGGCGATCATCACGTAGCTCGAGTCGCGTGGCGCGGGGTCGAGCTCAACCGTCATCTTTCCCGCATCCCACGCTGTCACCCGCGCGCGCGCGGCTGACGGCGGCGGCAAGTCGCGCTGAATTGGCCGCGGGTTTAGGGCCGAGCCGGACGAGAGCAGAACGACGCGATCGTATTCGGGCATGCGCGGATCGGCCAGCGTCGGCGGGATCGCGGAGTCGTTGGCGAGCTTCACGGCGGCAGGAATCACCCGGGCGTACGGCGGGATCGTATCGGCCTCATACACGAACGCCCGCGATCCGGCCGCGGTCGTGACCGGCCCCTGGACCAAGTGATAGCCGGGCAATGCGGTACTGTCGGGGATCAAGACGAAGCGCACGGCGAGAAGCTTCCAGAGCCGCGTCGAGCTCAGCAGGTAGCGCCACTCGTTCCGGCCGCCCAGCAGATCGTCGTAGTAGCGTAGCTCGTTGCCCTGATAGCCCAGCACCTGCGGAATGCCGTGCGCCATCAGCACATTTTGCGGGTAGACGCCGACTCCCTGTACGAATGGTCCAAGATCGAGCACGCGGAACGGCTTCGGCACTTCCTGCATCCGCGCGATCACGTCGTCGGAGCGATACAACCCCTGATCAGGTGGTGGTGAGTACGTCCAGAAGTGCTTGCCGTCCCGCCACAAATCGGTGCCGACGAGCAGCGGCAGGCCCAGCGCGAACGCGAGTGCCGGCACGCGGCCTTGCAGCCGGCCCCAAACGAGCACCGCAACCGCCGCCAGGAAGAGCGCGCCGATGATCGCGGACATCCGGATCGCCGATCCGTGACGAATCGCTGCTCCGACGCGCTCGGAGGGCGCGAGCGAAACCGCCATCTGTCCGAATACACCGATCGCGCCCAGCAGGGCGACAACCCCTGCTGCGATGAGCCAGATGCGGGCTACGCGCGGCTGCGCACCCGCTTCCCCGCGTTCGAGCCGGGTCACGCCGAGCGCCGCGAACATCGAGATCCAGAACGCGACCACGAAGAACACCATGCCGGGGGCGCGCGTCTTCTTCACCATCGGCATCACGGCCCACCACAGGTGGTAGAACGGGGTCGCTCCACCCAGTGCGATCAGCAGGAACAGCACGCCAATGCCCCCGAGCCACCAGACGAGACGCCGGCGCCGATCGCCAAACCCCAGAATGGCGAGCGCGACGACGGGAAGGCCGAGGTATTCGGAGTGATGCTTGAGCGGATTCGATCCCCAATAGGCTTCCGGCGCTCCGGTGAATCCTCCCAGGAAGAATTCGGGCACATGGTCCCACGGGATCCCATACGATGTCGAACCGGCGTAACCGACCGAATAGCCCGCGGCACGGGGCGAATGCGGGATGTACTCGAGGAACGGCAGGATCTGCGGCGCGGCGATGCCGAATCCCACGATCACAGCCACGAGCGTTACGCCCAAGCGGATGAGCCGCGGCTGCAAGTGCTCGGTGCTGGGTTCCCCGAATGTCAGATAGAGTGCGAACAGCGCGGCGGCGATGAGCAGATAGTACGTTGCCTGCACGTGTGGGCTGAGCAGACAGAGACCGACGGCAACCGACAGGAGCGGGTAACCCCAGACACGGCGCTCGCGCAGCGCCACGACGAGCGCGAGTAGTGTCAGCGGCAGGAGTGCCGAGACGAAGAGCTTCCCGGGGTGCCCCGGCTGCACCAGCGAAATCAGGATCCCTGACAGCTGGTAGGCGAGCCCGCCGGTCACCGCCCCCGTCCACGACACCGTGAGCCGCCGCAGGACGAGAAACGTGAAATATCCGGCCAGGATGTAGTGAATGAAGAACCCGAGATTCATCACTACGTGGACCGGCAGGAACGCCCGCAGCAACGCCGTCGGATAGAGAATCTCGCCGTGAGTGACCACCGCGATGAACGGCAACCCTCCCAGGATCATCGGATTCCAGAGCGGCAGCGAACCGGTTGAGCGCCACTCGACCGCTTCCCAGGCATAGAACGCGTAGGCGCTGGAGTACTGATCGCCGCCGGGCGCCGCGAGCCACTGCCCCGAGAACATGGGGAGCGACAGGATCACGATGAACAGCGACAGGATCCCGAGCGCGAGCAGATGCGGGCGCGACGGGACGTATTCCGTCGGTGTGGCCTGCGAGGCGGTCACGCGCTTGGCGTACTTGGCAGTGCCAGCACGGCGATTCCTGCAATGATTTCGAGCGCGGTGAGCCAGATGCGTGACGCGACGGCGAGAATCGCCGCGTCCGCACCGCCGATCACAGGCGTCAACACGCCGATGAGTGCCGCCTCACGGACGAACAAGCCCGCGGGGGCGAAGACGGCAATGACGCCGGCGAGGTAGCTACCGGTAAACGCGGCAATGTAGAACCCCAACGATCCGGCGGCGCTGCCTCCGAGCAGTCCGACCGCGAGCAGCCGGAACGCCGTGCCGTACATCAGCCAGGGGACGGTGAGAATGAGGAAGAACAGCAACAGGTGCCTCGGGCCCATCTGCGACCACACCTGGCTGAGGCTCGGCACATAGCGGGCCGACCAGCGGCCCAATCGTCCGCCCGGTCGCGGGAGCGCCAATATCACGACGCCGAGGATAATCGCAACGACGAGGGCCCCTTGCCACCACGACGCCTGCAGGACCGCCGGAGTGAAGAAGGCGACCACCGCGAGACCGGTAATGAGCAGGACGATCTGCTCGAGCAGCACCGTGGCCGTGGCGGCTGCGGTGCTCACGCCGTAGCGCGACGCCATGACCGCGAGGCTAGCGAACTGCCACACGCCTCCGGGGAGAAAGCGCGCCAGATTCGCGGTGAACCAGACCTTGGCGGCGTCGCGTGCGGTGATGCGCGCGGCGCACCAGCGCAGGCTGGCCGTCCAGGCGCCCACCAGCACCGCCAGCGTGCCGAGGACGATCAGCGACCCAGCGAGCAGCGGCCCCATCTGCCACGCGAAGTCGCGCGAGCGGATGTCCGGCCAATGCGGCGCGATCTGTTTGTCGATGAGATAGTACGCGGCGCCGACCAGCACGACGGCTTGGAGCGCTCGTAACCACCAGCTGTGCCGGCGGAGAGCGCCGGTCGTCGCAGGTTCTGCCAGGATCATGCCTCTAGGTGGCCGGTGGGCCGGGGCCCGGGGAGCGCGAAAGATACCACTGCCCGAGGGAAGCCGGAAAGCGGTATAGTACGTCCACGCCCGATGCGAATTCTCCACGTCATGACTGCATTTCCTCGCTCCGCGGACGACGTGATTGCTCCGTGGCTGGTCGCGCTGTTAAGACGTCTGCAGGCAGCAGGTCACGAGGTGGAAGTCTTTACGTCTGCATATGGCGGAGGCGGCGGCTCCATGTACGACGGCATTCCCGTACACCGCTTCCGCTATTTTCCCGCCCGCTGGGAGAATCTGACGCACGATGAAGCGACGCCCGATCGCATGCGCCGCTCACTGTTGTATCGCGTGCTGCCACTCTTTTACATCCTCGGCGGCCTGTGGGGTATCCGCCGCCTGACGCGACGCCGTCACTACGACATCATTCACGTGCATTGGCCCGTTCCGCACGCGCTGTTTGGGTGGCTCGGACGTCGTACGACTCGGCCCCGCGCCAAGCTCGTAACCAGCTGGTATGGGGTGGAGCTGCGGTGGGTGCAAAGCTCACTACCCTGGCTGCGAAGCTTTGTGAAATGGGCCCTGCACCGGTCGGATGCGGTGGTGGCGATCTCCTCATATACCGCTGGAGAGATCGCGCGGTTCGCTCGGGTAGCGGTCCGCGTCATTCCGTACACTCTTGGTTTTAGCGAGTCCACAACACCATACCGCGTTGCCCGCGGGTTGCGGCAGGAGTTTCGCATCGTGTTCGTTGGACGGCTCGTCGAGCGCAAAGGTGTGAAGCATTTGATCGAAGCGGTACGGCGGCTCCCGGCGGAGCTGCGTCCGCATCTCACCGTGATCGGCGAAGGGCCGGAGCGCCAGGCGCTCGAAGCCCAGGTACGTGCGGCGGGTCTCGAGCGTCGCGTTAAGATCTCAGGCCGTGTGTCTGACGAATCCTTGCACGCTGCCTATGCCGGCTCCGATGTCATGGTACTGCCCTCGATCCTCGACACACGCGGCGACACTGAGGGGCTGGGTGTGGTGCTGCTGGAGGCGATGAGCTACGGCATTCCCGCCGTGGCGAGCGACATCGGCGGCATCAGGGACATCATCGAAAACGAGAAGAGCGGTCTGCTGGTCCCACCGGCGGATCCCGACCAGCTCGCGCGTGCGCTCGAGCGTCTGGCGCGCGATCCGGCGCTGGCCGCGCGACTGGGCGCGAGCGGCGAGCAGCGCGTGCGCCAGTCATTCGGCTGGCCGGAGATCATGGCGAAGTGGGAGGAGTGCTACGGTTCGCTAGTACAAACACGAACTGATACTGCCAACGCAGGGGCAGCAGCCGCCACGCCGCCTCGAGCACCGGTCCGATAACAAAGCGCGCTGGGCCGCGCTTCCCTCCGTCCGATGCGCGCCACCGAATCGCGTGCCAACGATCGGGCACGACGCGCACGACCGACAATCCATGCTCTGCGAACAGGCGGCGCCAAGCGGTCAGCGGCAGGAGATTTTCGTTGATGTCCTGCTGTGCCGTTCCCTGGTGGCCCAGCACTTTCCAGCCGATGAAATCCTGATTCGGTACCATGATGCAAAAGCGCGCGTCGGATTTTGCGACGCGCTTCATTTCTTCAAGCCCCTGCCCCATATCCAGGAAGTGCTCGAGCGAGCCCAGACAGCTCACGAAGTTGAAGGATGCGTCCTCGAACGGCAGTGCTTCCCCTGCCCCGACCGTCACCTCGACGCTCGGCGCGACTCGTTTGGCGAGCTTGACGGCTCTATCGGAGAGATCGATTCCCACTGCGTCGATGCCGCGATCTTGCGCCGCGGCCAGCAGGGACCCGGTGCCGCAGCTGACGTCTAGTAGCCGCGTGCCCCGCGCGGCGCCGAGCAGGTCGAGAAAGACAGGGTACGCGGCGGCGGGACGCATGCTGTCGAGTCCCTTGGCGGCGTAGTGCTGGTTGTACCAAGATTTGACGTCGTTGGCGCTGGGTGGCGTCATTTACGAGAACGATAACCTAGCGGAGGAAGCCGACCCAGCCACCTTCGTTAGCGACAAGGCCCATGCTGCCGTCCGCCGTAAAAACGATACGCCGTGTCACGCCGCCGACGTCGGTCGCATGGACCAGCCTTTGGTCGACTGGATCAACGACGTAGATGTATCCGCCCGCGCTGGTTAAGTAGAGCAAGCCATTGGTGGCCCGGCGGGCGACATCGTAGGCGGCGGCGGGCAGAATCACGTTCGAGCCGATCTGCAACCCCGTGTCGAGATTCCAAAACTGCAAGTACCCCGATTGGTTGGCGATGTAGAGTTCCTTGCCGTCGGGAGAGACACTGATCATCTGCGGCACCCCGCCAACGGGGAAGGCCCGGCCGAGCGTTCTCGTTCGCAGATTGAACTCGACGACTATGCCATCGCCTAGGACGGTGCCGAGGCTGCTCATGTACAGCAGCGTGTCTCGTGCAATCGCAAGCCCGATCTGGTAACCCGAAACCAGGAGCTGAACAATGATCTCTTTCGTCGCGAGGCGGACACCGTCCACGCCATGCTCCCTCCCCACGTAAATGATGGAGTCGCCGGGCGCAACTATCAGCTCACGTGGGTTAGAACCGACCGCGATGTGGTCGATCACCGTACTGGTCCCGACGTTGACGACGCTGATCGACGAGCTGGCCCCATTAGTGGCGTATGCCCGCGAGCCAGTTGAGTTGAACGCAATCCCCATTGGTTCACTGACCGTGACGCTGGTGTCGAACGTGTGCGACGAGAGGTTCGCGCGAATGATGCGTGACACGTAGAGAAGACCGACGTAGGCAACGTTATTCGAGGAGATAGCAGCGGTGAACGCGAGGCCGCCCGCAAAGGTGCGTGTGACGAACAGTGAATCGATCATTGTCACATTTGTATATCCCGCAACACTGCCACTGGTGGCGCCGATAAGGACACTCCCCTGCACACCCCGGGCATGGACAACGCCGGTGCTCGATACCGTTGCTAGGCTGGTATCGAGCGACCGCCATTGAATGGATAGGCCGGAGACCCGACCTCCCAGGCCGTCGAGCGCTGTCGCCGTGAGTTGCGTCGAATCTCTCGAGGAAATCGTGGTGTCACGGGGTGTGATCGTGATCTGCGTCGCGACACCGGGTATGGCGACTCGCAGCGTGCTGTACCCACCTGCTGCTATGTAGCCAGCGCTTATGAGTGTGGTCCCTGCTTTGGCCTTCGCGACTGCGAGACCACTCGCCATGACCGTCGCGATGCTGGTGTCGCTCGATACCCATGTCACCGCGACGCCTCGGATCGTGTCGCCCCTTTCGTCGAGCACTGCAGCCCGGTATTGCAGCGTGCCGGTCGTCCGAATCGCCGTGTCGGCCGGTGTGACGAGAACAGCGGTTGGAAAACCGATCACTCTCACGGGGACAACAACGCTCGCGCCGCCGCCGTGCACACGCACGGTCGTTTCCCCGACGATCGTGCGTGCCTGCACAATCCCGAGATTGTTGACGGTGGCGATGCTGGTGTCATCGGATGAAAACGAAAACGCCACGCCGGTCACGGGGTTGCCTTCACCATTGTGGGCGCTCACGGAGAGATGGGCGCTCGAATTACGGATCAACAGAAGCGAATCGGGCGTTACGTCCAGGGTGATTCCAGGCCCCGGTGCGTTATCGCAGGCGACCACACAGGCCAGCACCAACAGCGAGCAGAAGCGCATGTTCAATTCAACACGGGCCCCTGCGCGGCTGGCAAGGCCGCGCGCCCCAGAAGTCATACGGGGGGCCCTCGTGGGCCCCCCGTCTCCGATGATGGGCAACGTCTACCGCACGATATCGACCCAACCCGCCTCGTTCGGGACGATGAGACTGCTGGATGATGCGTCGAACGACAATTCACGAGGAGTGCCGCCAACACTGACCGTGAAAAGCAGAGCGCCGGTCGTGGGATCGAGGGCGAGGACCAGCCCCTGGAACACGCAGCTGACCCAGAGTCTCGTATTGTCCGGCGTGCGCACCATGCCGTAGCCGCTGCAGCCTGGCGTGGCGTACGTGGTGACCAGCGAGTTGCTCGCGATGTCCCAGACGATCACGCCGCCATCCTGCGCCGCCACGAACAGTTTGCTGCCGTCGGCCGAGAGCTGAATCGCCTGCGCCGACCCCCCGGTTTCGAAGGTGCGGAGGTGCGTGAAGGATGCCGGATCAATTTCGAAGACTCGGCCGCCGTCAAACGCGCGTTGCGAGGCGAAGAGGCGCGTACGCGTCTGGTTCCACTCGAAGTGATAACCGGCGGCAACCGGGAAATCGATTCGCCCGAGCACAGTGCGCCCCGGCATGTCGATCTTGAACACGGGGCCGTTGGTGATCCCGAGGAAAACCGTATCGCCGGCCGGCGTGTTCGTCACGCCGTAGGCATCTTCGCCGAACTGTGTCGCGAATACGGTATCCACGCCACTCAACGTCGACGTGTTGATCGACATGACCATCGCGTTGCTGAAGAACGTCGGGACGTAGATCCGGCTCCCGTCGGCATTCGCGGAGACTTGGACGGGGAACGGGCCTCCACCAGTCGATCCGGTAATCGTTCCGGACGCGATATCGATGCGACTGACCAAACCGGCTCCCGGTTGTGTCACCCACGCCACGCCGGGCTCGGAGACGGCCGACCCGAATCCCCCGGCGCTCAGTGGAATGTGCGCGACCACCTGCGGTGGTTGCTGAGGAACTGTGACGAGCGCGGTCCCGCTCGTCCCGGACGTCGTCGCCGTCATGGTGGCCTCTCCGGCGCTCACCGCGGTGACGAGTCCCTGGGCTGAAACTGTTGCAACCGCTGCATTGCTCGAGCTCCAGACAAACAACGCTTTCTTCTGCTTGCCGTTCACGAAGTACTGCGCCGATAACTGCTGCGTTTGCCCCGGCTCCAACGTCGCTGCGCTCGGAGTGACGACGACGGTTTTCCCGCCGCTTAGCATCGCTCCGGAGAGCGGTCCGACCGGCTCGCGCGACGTGCAGCCGACCACCGCGATGGAAATAATCGCTACCATTCCGCTGACGACGTGTTTCATGATCCTGTCCGGTGAGAGACACCGTACGTAACTGACGGGGCGCTTTGCAGGACAAGACAATTCGCCCCAGAAGTCAGGTGTTCGCCCCAGACGTCATAATCTTGCGGGAGTGTTACAGATCAGCGGAGCAGATCGACCCAGCCGGCCTCGTTTGCCACCAGCACATCGCCGCGCGGACGCGCGGCCATCATTCGGGGACGGCCGCCGGTGGCGATGGTCGCCCGCTCGGCGAGGCCCTGACGTTGCAGGACGACGATACGGCCGGCGTTGAGCAGGCTGACGAACACGAACCGCTCATCAGAGCTCAGCGCGACGCCAAAGGCCGCAGTCCCGAGCTCCAGCGTTGCGGCGCCGCGCCCGCTGGGGAGATGAATCACGTTCAGCCAGCCGGACTCGTTGGCGACGTAGAGGTTTTGACCGTCCGATGAGACGATGACGTCCTGCGCGATACCGCCGACGTCGAACCGTCGCGTCGTCTCCAACGTGGATGTATCGACTTCGACGACCACCCCCGCCTTCCAACACGGCGCGTAGACGAACCGGCCGGAAGGATGCACGGTCAGCTGCGGGCAACTGAGGGGGATCGGTGTGTAACCCACCGCGACGCGTTGCAATGAGGAGATGGCGACGAGGCGGTCCTGATTCGTCGTCGCGTACAGCGTAACCATATCTGGATCCATTACCGCGCCCAGGGGATGTCCGGGCACGGGAATCAGGCCGACCTGCTGTTTCCGCTCCAGATCGATGATGCACAGGGCTTCGGCGAATTGGCTGGTCACGTAGGCCCAGGGGCTTCGCCCACCTGGAATCACGCGCGTAGGCGCCGGGCCGACTCGAATGGTGTGTACCACGCGCAGCGGGTCGAGCTGCAGGAGGTCGACAGCGGACGCGTGGGGACGCGTCACGAGCGCGACACCGCGGGCGGTGAGTGCGACCTCAAACGGAGATCCTCCCACCGGCACGCGTTCGGCGACCGTTTGTACGACGCGATGTCCCGGTGTGACTGGCGGGGTCGGACGGGTCGCGCCGTTCGACCGGGCAAGCATGGGCCGCGGCGTCTGGCGCATGGTCCGGTCCCCAACCGCCAGGGCTAACGGAGGCGAAAGCCTCGCGATGTGGGCCCTTCCATTTGCGCAACGGTCGCGGAACTGCAGCACGGCCACGGCAAGGCCATCGCGCCGTACCTCGGACCAGCGGTGTCCGGTGACACGCCGCACCAGCCGGTAGGCGACGGCCGGATCGATGTGCTCCCGCTCGGCGAGCTCGCGCAGCGATAGGCCCGACGTCTCGGCTTCGAGTACCCAATACAGGGTGCGCGCCCACCCACCGATTACTTCGAGCGGCGGCAGCCCCTCGCGACGCAGCGCGCGGGCCAGCTGATAGCGGTCATGGAAGCCGAGCCATTCGGCGAGTTCTTTGGGACAGGGGGGATGGCCGTTGAGACAGCCGAGGGCACTGAGCAACGCCCGCCCACTCTCGGACAAATGAGGGAGAGCCGTCTGCAGCAGACTCGTGAGCCGGAGTGGAGGCATCACAGCTACCGTTGGAAAGTCTCTGTCTTACACTACGCGACGATTCGGGGTCCCCGCCAGGAGTAGCTGCCCTACCCGTCCCGCCTTGCATTGCGCAGGCGATCGACTTCACGTTCGAGCATACGCAGTTCTTCCCGCATGCCCGCCAGCATTTCCCCCACGAACCCGAAGCCGAACAGCACGACTCCCGAGATCACGAGGACCACGATCAGGTCGAGCAGCGGCCGGAAACCGACGTGGGGGGGTCCAAACCGCAGGTAGAGCGCCACGATGCCCACGAGCAACCCCAGCAGAAACAGCAGCGCCCCGGCGACACCGAAGAACAGCATGGGTTTACGGCCAAAGCGGAGCTGGAACCACACGGACATCAGGTCGAGCACACCGACGGGGATCCGGCCGATCCCGAACTTGGAGTTGCCCGCGCGGCGAGGATACAACGGGACCGGTTGCTCGGCCAGTCGGAATCCTTGCGACGCGGCGATGACGACCATGAACCGGTGCCAATCAGGACGAGTCGGAACGCTCTCCATGACCTCGCGGCGATAGGCCTTCACGGAATTCAGGTCATTCACCCGCACGCCGAACAACCAGCGGCACAACGCGTTATACACGCCCGAGACGAATTGCTTTTCGTACTGCCCCTGCTTCGTCCCCGTCACCACATCGGCCTCTCCGGCGAGGATTGGGGCGACCAGGGAGGGAATATCGGAGGGGAGGTACTGCAGGTCGGCCGGATAGAAGACCAGCACACGACCCCGAGCGACGTCGGCACCCGACTTCAGCGCGTCCGCGATCCCACGCTGCGTCCGGTGCGTGACGACCCGGACAAAGGGATGCTTGACCTTGAGGTCCTCGAGGACGCCCGCCGTGCCGTCAAGACTGCCGTCGTTTACGATGACCACCTCGCACGCGTACGGCAACGGCAGCAGGGCTTCGCGTGTCAGCTTCACGAACTCCGCGAGATTCTCGGCTTCATCCTTGGCAGGTACGAGGACGCTGACGTCGGGCGCGGTCGAATTCGTCGCGAGGCTCACAGCCGCTTGCGCATCCGCGCGGGCAGAATCCCGAGCTGATCGCGATACTTGGCGACCGTACGGCGGGCGATGCGAACGCCTTTGCGCTCGAACATCTCGACGATCTGCTGGTCGGTGAGCGGCGACTTGGGCGGCTCGTCGTCGACCATCTTTTGAATCTGCGCCTTGATTGACCGCGCGCTGGCGTCTTCGCCCGTAGTGGTCGAGAGGCCGCTCGAGAAGAAGAATTTGAGCGGCAAGAGGCCGCGCGGCGTCTGCACGTACTTCTCGTTCGTCACGCGGCTGACGGTGCTTTCGTGCATGCTGATGACGTCCGCCACTTCACGCAACGTCAGCGGCTTCAGGTGATCGATCCCCTTCTCGAAGAACTCCCGCTGCCGGTCGACGATGAAGTTCATCACCTTCAGCATCGTCTGCCGGCGCTGCTCGATCGCCTGGATCATCCAGTGCGCGCTGTTGAGCCGTTGGTTGATGAACTCCTTGCTCGCGCCGTCATACTTCTTCTTGTCCCGCGCGATCTCCTGGTACGTCTTGGAAATGCGCAGTCGCGGCAAGCCGCTGTCGTTCAGGAAGACGAGGTACTTGTCGTCGATCTTATCGACGATGAGGTCGGGGATGATGTACTGGTCGTTCGCCGCCGAGTACTGCAGCCCGGGCTTGGGATCGAGTCGCGCGAGCTCGTCGGCGGCGCGCTGCACCTCGTCGGGCGCGAGTCCGAAGCGTTTGCCCAAGTCGCTCCAGCGGTGCGCGAGCAGATCCTCGAACGCGTCTTTGACCAGCCGATACACCAGCGAGTCGGTGCGCTTCTGGTTCTCGAGCTGCTGGATCAGGCACTCGCGCAGATTCCGCGCCCCGATGCCCGGCGGATCGAGATGCTGGATGATGCGCAGCATTCCCTCCACCTCGGCCATCGTGAAGGCCGGGACATTCAGGTCGAGCTCCGATTCCGCCTCGTGCTCCTCCAGCAGCTGGTTTGCACCCTTCAGGATCTCCTCGAGGCTGTGTTGCAGGTAGCCGTCCTCGCCGATGTTGCCCAGGAACTCTTCGGCCAGGAGCTGCTGGCGCGGCGTGAGATCGAGCATCCGGGTCTGCTCGCGCAAATAATCGATCAGGTCGCGTGCCTCGACCGTGACGGGCTCAACGTACTCCCGCGCGTCGCTGTAGGAGCCGCTCGGAACGCCGTGCTCCGTGCGGTCGTCCAGCAGGATGCTCTCCCAGTCCGGCTCGTCGTCGCCCTTCTCCTCTTTTTTCTCGGGCTTGTTCTGCTGCTGCTCGGCGGCCGGCGCCTGCACTTCCTCCTCGGGTTCGATGAGCTCGAGGAAGGGATTGCCCAGCAGCTCCTGTTTCAGATGCTGCTCCAAATCGAGCAGCGGCATGTACAGCAGATCCATCGCCTGATAGAGGCGAGGATTGATCCGCAGGTCCTGGCGGAGCGCCGTGTGTTGATGCAGGCCGGTCTTCATGCGGCGGGCGACAGGCGCGCGCGCAGGCGCGTCGTGAGTGTGGGACCGAGGTAGAGCGACGCCACCCGGTCGTCGAAGACGAGCTGCCGGACCGTGCCGGCGACTTGCACCTTGCCTTCGAACATGATGTACGCGCGGTCCACGATGTCGAGCGTCTGCTCGACGTTGTGATCGGTGATCAGCACGCCGATGCCGCGGTGGCGCAGCCCGGCAACGATGGTCTGAATGTCGTTGACCGCGATCGGGTCGACGCCCGCAAACGGCTCATCGAGCAGCAGGAACTTCGGCTCGGTGACGAGCGCGCGCGTGATCTCGAGCCGCCGGCGCTCGCCGCCCGACAGCTGATACGCCTTCTGCCGGCGCAGGTGCTTGATCGCCAGCTCGTCGAGCAGCACCTCGAGGCGCCGGCGCCGCTCGTCCTCGTCGACGTTCAGCGTTTCGAGAATCGCCAGCACGTTTTCTTCGACCGTGAGCTTGCGGAAGATCGACGGTTCCTGCGCCAGATACCCAATCCCCGCCCGGGCGCGCTGGTACATCGGCAACGGCGTGATGTTGCGGCCGTCGAGATGGATCGTCCCCTCGTCTGGGCGGATCAGGCCGGTGATCATATAGAACGACGTCGTCTTCCCCGCCCCGTTCGGACCCAGCAGTCCCACGATCTCGCCCTGCGCGAGGTCGAGCGACACGTTGTCCACCACGCGCCGGCCTTTATACGCCTTCGCGAGATGCTGAGCCTCGAGCCGGCTGCCGCCGCGCACCAGCGGATGATCACCCGTGACCGACTCGCTCCGAGTGACGGTGTCTTCCGCGAAGTGGAGAAAATGCTCTGCCGCCGCGGCGCGGTCGGCGGGCATGCTCGCCCAGATGTCGGGTGCGAAGGCGATCGCGACGTCACCCCAGAGCGCACCCATCGGAAGCACGATGACCTTGAGCATCGCCAACCGCGGCAGCACCGATGTCGCGAGATACCCGCGTGCCTCATCGACCGACAGACTCCCCGCATCCGGTGCCGCGCCCTTGGCGTGCGCTCGGTGCTTGAGGAATTCCTCCCGGTACGCCACTGCGAGATCGCTGAACGAGGCGCGGCCGTGCTCGTCGGCGATACGGACCAACGCGGCCGCCGCGAGCGCGAGCGACGAGTCGCGAGTGGCGAACAGGTCGTCGAAACGATTCAGGCCGGTCATGGCGTGGCCGACGGTGGACGGGCTGGAGGAGGTGGGGGGGCCGAACGGGTTGTGTCCGCCCCGGCACGTTTCAGGCTGTCGGTGACAACGGCAGGGCGCGGTTCGAGGTGCACCCCGTCCGCCTTTCCCGCGACGATCACGCGGTCGATGCGATCCGCCAGCAGCGTGATGTCGATTTGTTGCCCGCGGGAATAGTTGATTGCAGGTTGCGAGCTCCCCCCCCCCGAGTCCCCCGCTGCCGCCGTCGTATCTCGGTTCTCGGGATGGTGGGTCAACGCCCGGGCCGAGCCGCGGGAGACGATTTGACGCAGCCGGGTGCGCGGCCGGTTCGAGACCCGGTCTTGCACCTGGACGAATCGCGCCGTCAGGGTGTCGCCGGTGATCCAGTCGGTCTCGGCGGCAGTCGCCGTCGAATCGCGCCGGGCCGTGGAGAACGCCTTGCCAAAAGCGCGCGACTCAGTGAGCACCTCGTCGGGCGAATCGATCGCCATCGAGTCCGATTGAATCGTGTACAGGGTCGAGATCGCGTGCGGCCGGAGCGAATCTCCCCATGCAAAGGTCTGCTGCAGCATCCGGTTGGAGATGTGGAGATCGATGGTATCTCCGGTCAGCGTCCAGTCCGAACCGGTGGCCTTGCCATCCCCCATCGCTTTCACGGCGCGCACGTCGCGTCGCTCGAGCGTCAGCTCGATCCGCGTCCCCACGAGGATGTAGCTCTTGGCTGCCTCGCCGGCGCCCTGTCGGCCCTTCCCTTCGACAGTGGGCTTTCCTCTCACGAGGACACCCAACCCCCGTGTTTGATCCAGCATCATGGAGTCGGACCGTGCGGCGAAATCGCTGCGGTCGATCGTCGCTTTACCGCCCGCCCACATGCGGTCATCGCCTTTGAATCGCATCCGGTCGGCGACGATGATGTACGGCTCCGGCTGGCCCCTCCCGGTGTCGCGGGGCGCGGCTTGCCGGTATTCGACGGTGGGTCGCTGAGTCGCGTACATCTCGACCGTGTCACGGATGCCTTTGGCGGCGCGCAGGTAGCGCAGATTGGGCCCTCGCAGCACGGAGCCATTGCGCCGGTTCACGGCGACGACGTTGTTGTGGGCCTCGAGCCGCTCCTCGCGCAGGTAGTACGAGGCCAGCCGCGCGTCGAGGGCCATGCCGGTGTCGCGGATCTGGACGCGACCGATGAGATCGAGCCGGCCCAGTGCGCCGTGATGTGCAAAACTGTCGGCCGAAATGGTTGTGTTTGTGCCGTCACAGTGCGCCAGTACGCCGCCGCCCCCGTGAAGGGTCTTGGTTCCGTCGCGGTGCGGGATTTCGGCGTAGTGCCCCATCGAGTCCACCGCGACGCGGCAGGGTCGGCCCGTGGTATCGTGCGTCGCCGGCGATGGAGACGCCTGTATTAGGAGCGCAGCCGCCATCAGCGAGATCATTGGTTCGGCAGGATGAACTGACCGCCGGTCCCATGTGGACGCGTGGCGGTGATCTTCTGGAATTCCGGATCGGACGTGAATCCGTCACCTTCCACATGGCGCCCCGGCTCGTCCCAGACAAATGGCTTCTCGGAGCTGACTTCGTTGCGGACCTGGCTGTAATTCATCACCTCGGTCCGCATGGTGGCGCGGTCTCTATCCCGCACGACGACCACGTTGCCGCGGGCTTCCATATCGCCCGTGCGCCAGTAATGCGTCCCCTCCTTTGACGTGAGCGTCGAGGTGGGCCTCCCGCCGACGTCGTAAAAAGTCACGTGCACTTTCCGCAGGTCGGCGCGTTGCGATCCCGAATAGAAATACGCGGTGTCGGCCTGCACCTTGGCCCGCAACACACCCGCATCGGTCACAAAGTGGGTCATCCCGATGAGGACTTGGTCCGCACTATCCAGGGCGGCTTGCGTGGCAGTGACGGGGGTGCCGGTTTTGCAGGCTCCGATAAGAAACAGGGTCAGCCCGAGTAGGATCGACAGGCTAAAGCCTGCGCTCGGCACGGCGCTGCCCTTAAGGGCAATGATTCGCCGAGCACACCCTTCAGGGTGTGAAAACATCAGACTGCTCCCGCTTTCATCAGGTCATGCAGATGCACGATCCCCACAACTCGCTTGTGCGCCTCGAGCACCGGCAGCGCCATAATCCCGTGCCGCTCCATCACGCTCACGGCGACGCCCGCCAGCTCCTCGGCGGTCGTCGACTTCGGCGTCCGCGTCATGACGTCGCGAACGGGTGTCGCCAGGAAATCGTCCGTCCGTTCCATGAGCCGTGTGAGGTCGCCGGCCGTGACCACGCCGATCAGCGTCCCCTTCGTGTCGACCACCGCGACCGTCCCCCGCCGCTCGGCGAGCAGGACGACGCACTCCCGCATCGGACGCTCGGCGGTGAGCGTGGGGAGCTGCTCCGTGAGCATCACGTCACCGACGCGCAGCAGCAGCTTGCGGCCGAGCGCGCCGCCGGGATGGAGGGTGGCGAAGTCATCCCGCCGGAAACCTTTCTCTTCGAGAAGGGTCACGGCCAGCGCGTCGCCGAGCGCGAGCGCGACCGTCGTACTGGCGGTGGGCGCGAGTGTTTCAGGACAGGCCTCGTCGGTCACCGATGCATCGAGGACCACCGTGGCGTACTGCGCGAGCGGTGACGCCGGATTGCCGGTCATCGCAATGATGGGAACACCGAAACGCTCGAGCTGAGCAACGAGGCCAAACAGCTCGTCGGATTCGCCGCTCTTCGACAGGAGGATCGCGACATCCTTCTTGCTTACGCGACCCAGGTCCCCGTGCAGTGAATCGACGGGATGCAGGAACGTCGCCGGCGTGCCGGTCGAGGTGAATGTTGCCGCGATCTTCCGCGCGATGAGCCCTGATTTGCCGACGCCCGAGACGATGAGGCGGCCTTCGGTGGCCTTGAGAAGCTCGACCGCTTGCGCGAAAGCAGGGCCCAGCCGGTCGGCGAGCCGTTGCACAGCCGCCGCCTCGAGTGCGAGCACACGCTTGCCCCGGGCGACGAGTTGCTCGCTGCCCGTGCGCGGTTTCGGAGCCCTGGCCGGCTTACGCACGGACGGTCTCCCGGACGCGCTGCCACACATCGACCGCCAAGCCGACGATTCCGGCGAGCTGATCGAGAGGGATCATGTTCGGACCGTCCGACGGCGCGTGAGCCGGATCGGGATGTGTTTCGAGGAAAAAGCCGTCCGCACCGGCGGCGGCGGCGGCGTACAGCAGAGGTGGAATGAAGGCGCGCTGCCCGCCGCTTGAGCCATCGGCCCCCTGCCCCGGCTGCTGCACCGAATGCGTCGCGTCGAAAATCACCGGCGCGTCGCAGGCGGCACGCAGCCTCGGGAAACTGCGCATGTCGACCACGAGATCGCCGTAGCCGAAGAATGTGCCCCGCTCGGTCACGGCGACTTCCGGCGCTCCCCCGGCCCGCACCTTTTCGACGGCACCGCGCATCTCTTCCGGCGCCATCCATTGCCCTTTCTTGATGTTCACCGGGCGATTCGCTCTTCCCGCCGCAACGAGCAGATCGGTCTGACGACAAAGGAATGCGGGTATTTGAAGCACGTCGGCCACATGGGCAGCGAGGGCGACGTGTCCGGGCTCATGGACATCCGTCAAGATGGGAAGACCGGTCGCCGCGCGGACCTTCTCCAGTGCAGCCAGGCCGGCGTCCATTCCCGGGCCGCGTGGTGAGCTCAGTCGAGCCCGGTTCGCCTTGTCGTACGACGCCTTGTAGATGATGCTGATCCCGAGTCGGACGCGCAGTTCGGCGAGCGTCTCGCCGATACGGACGTTGAGGTCGTCCGATTCGACGACGCATGGACCCGCGATGAGAAACGGGCCGTTCTCTGCCCCGAACCGATGCGACATGTCAGTCCGTGAGCTCGGCCAAGGCGCGCGCGGACGCGGTGCGCGGATGGAGATTGCGGTGGTCCAGGGCAGCGCCGACGAAGCCCGCAAACAATGGATGCGGACGCATCGGCCGCGATTTCAGCTCCGGATGGAACTGGCAACCGATGAACCAGGGATGGTCGGGCAGCTCGATCATTTCAACGAGCGACCCATCCGGCGAGAGGCCCGAGCAGCGCATCCCGTACTCCGCCAGCACATCGCGGTAGGCGTTCGACACCTCGTAGCGGTGCCGGTGACGCTCGCTCACCTCCGTGGCGTTGTACGCCTGTGCAACGCGTGAGCCCGGCCGGAGCCGGCAGGGGTACGCGCCCAACCGCATCGTGCCGCCCATTTCTTGAATACCTTCCTGCGAGCGCATCAACGCGATAACCGGATTTTCGCACTCCGGTGCGAACTCACTCGAGTTCGTGTCGGGGATTTTGCACACATTGCGCGCAAATTCGATGATGGCCGTCTGCAGGCCAAGGCAGATCCCGAAGAACGGAAGCTTGTGCTCCCGCGCCCACCGGATGGCTTCCAACATGCCCTCGACCCCCCGCACGCCGAATCCACCGGGTACCAGCAGACCATCGTAGCCGGCGAGCAGCTCGCCGGCGGTCTCCTGATCAGTGAACCGATCCGACGCAATCCACTCAATTCGCACCCCTACCTCGTTGGCGATGCCACCGTGCACCAACGCCTCGTGAATGCTCTTGTAGCTGTCGGCCAGCTCGGTGTACTTGCCAACGACCGCGATTCGCAGCTGTTGCGGGGGATGCAGGATCTTCTCGACCATAACCGCCCACGCGCGCAGATCCGGCTCCTTGGTCTCGACGTGCAGCCGCATGCACACTTCGCGATCGAGCCCTTGGTCGTGCAGCTTCAGCGGGATTTCATAGATCGATTTCACGTCGGGGCTCTCAACCACACAGCCGAAATCGACGTTGCAGAACTGCGCGATCTTCCGCTTGAGATCCTCGGACAGCGGCCGCTCGGTGCGGCAGATCAGGATGTCGGGTTGGATTCCGATCTGCATCAGCTCGCGGACCGAGTGCTGCGTTGGCTTGGTCTTGAGCTCCGCGGTCGCCGCGATGAACGGGACGAGCGTCAGATGAATGAACAGGGTGTTGTCGCGACCCACTTCCTGTCGGAACTGGCGGATCGCCTCGAGAAATGGGAGCGATTCGATGTCGCCCACCGTGCCGCCGATTTCGGTGATCACGACGTCGTGGTCGGGCGCCAGGCGGCGGATGGCGCTTTTGATTTCGTCGGTGATGTGCGGAATCACCTGCACCGTCGAGCCGAGGTATTCGCCCCGCCGCTCTTTCGTGATCACGGACAAATAGATCCGACCCGTCGTCACGTTGTTCACTTGCGACAATGACCGGTCGATGAAGCGCTCGTAGTGGCCGAGGTCGAGGTCGGTCTCGGCGCCGTCGTCGGTCACGTAGACTTCGCCATGTTGGAAGGGCGACATCGTTCCGGGGTCGACGTTGATGTAGGGATCGAACTTTTGAATCGTGACCTTGAGGCCGCGCTCGGCGAGCAGACGGCCAAGCGAGGCTGCGGCGATGCCCTTCCCGAGCGAGCTTACCACGCCACCCGTGATGAAGACGTATTTCGTCGAGCTCACGGACTCACCTCCCGCAACTGGCGAGTTATCTCCGCTTCAGCCCACACCAAGTCGGCCGGCGTATCGATCCCTGGCGCCGCCGGACCGTCGAACAGCGTGACACCGATGGGAATCCCGTGCAGCAAGGGCCGGAGCTGCTCGAGTTTCTCCCACTGCTCTGCTGGGACCGGTGGTAACTGCACCCAACGCTCCAATGCTTCGCGTGTGTACGCGTACACGCCCACGTGTTGGTGGTAGACGACGTCTCCTGTGCCTTCGCGATCGAACGGAATCGGCGCGCGCGAGAAGTAGAGTGCCCGCCCGTGCGCATCCACCACGACTTTCACCCGGCTCGGATCGCCGGCGAGCGTCGGATCGAGTGCGCCTGCGGCCGTGCCGAGCGGATCGCCTTGCTCGAGACAGGCCAGCGCGCCCTTCACCGCCGCGGAGGCGACGAAGGGCTCGTCACCCTGGACGTTCAGGATGCGGTCGAACGAGCTAAATGAAGGATTGGCAACGACTTCGGCAACGCGCTCGGTGCCCGACGCGTGATCGGGCGAAGTCATGACCGCTTCGAAGCCGGCCTGCCCTACCACCGCGGCGATCTCGCGGGCGTCCGTCGCCACTACAAGACGGTCGCAAAGGCTCAAATCGGCGAGACGGCGGGTGACGACGAGGATAAGGGGCTCGCCAGCCAGAGGGATCAGCGGCTTGCGAGGGAGTCGGCTAGAACCGAGCCGTGCAGGAATCACGCCAAGGACAGGCACGTGAGAACATACAAAATCTGTGCCGTAGCGTCTAGACCGAGGTACCACGTTGCTGCATGGCATCTTACATCGACATGTAAGATTGGGCCGTGGCCCTTTGCTCGGCCAGCCTCGTCAGGCTAGCGCGTCGGCGGACCTCACGACGCGCAGGAAGTTCTCGAGAATCCGCTTCCCATGCTCCGTCCCAATCGACTCGGGATGGAACTGGACGCCGTAGGTCGGATGATCACGGTGCTTCATCGCCATGATCTCCGACGCAGCTTCCGCACCTGGCCGGTCTGCGCTCATTGCGGTGACGATCAGGTCGGGTGGAAGCGAGCTCGGTTCCACAACAAGCGAGTGGTAACGCATCGCCGTGAACGGGCTAGGGATGCCGTCGAACAGTTCATCGTCGCTGTGCACGATCGGGCAGGTCTTGCCGTGCATGAGTCGCTGCGCCCGGACGATCTTGCCTCCAAATGCCTCCCCGATTGCCTGATGGCCCAAACAGACGCCCAAGATCGGGACTTGGCCCGCGAGCGCCCGGACAAGGGGAACGAGGATACCGGCCTGTCCCGGAGTCTTGGGCCCGGGCGACAGCACTGCAGCGGTGGGCTTGAGCGCGAGAACATCGTTCACACTCAGTGCGTCATTGCGGTAGACAACGGGCTCCTCGCCGAGCTCGCCGAGGTACTGCACGAGATTGTAAGTGAATGAGTCGTAGTTATCGAGCACGAACAGCATGCCGACAATCTATTTGGTCATGCCTTTCCCGCGAGATCCGCGGTGCAGAACGCACACTTTGTCGCCTTGATCGGAATCTTCGAGAGACAGTACGAACACTCCTTCGTCGTCGCCGGGGGGGGGGCTTCCGCCTTCTTGGGCGTGAAGCGCGTCACAGAGCGCAGCAGCATATACACGACGAATCCGACGATCAGGAACGTCACGATGGTCGAGGCGAAGACGCCGTAGTTGAATGTCACGGCGCCCGCGGCCTTGGCCTCCGCCAGGGTCGCGTACGGCGGCGCGGCTTTGGCGCCGTCCTTCAACACCAGGAATAGGTTGCTGAAGTCGACGTTGCCGAGCACTAACCCGAGGGGCGGCATGATGATATCGTCAACCAGCGAATTGACGATCTTGGTGAATGCGGCGCCGATGATGACGGCAACCGCCAGGTCGAGCACGTTGCCGCGCATGATGAATTCGCGGAAGCCTTTGAACATTGGGTGGTCCTTTCAGAGACTAAACCGCAGGCCCGCAGCCGGTATCCTAGGTGGGAACGGCTTGTAAATACACAAAAGCGCCTGGGAGGCAACTCATGCTGAAACTCGCTTCGGCAGCACTCGCGGGACTCGTTGCGATGGGCGGTTGGGCCGTGGTCACGGTTCAGGACCTTCCCGAGCATTTCGTTGCCGGTCGTCCCTACACGATCGAATTCAAGATCCGTCAACATGGCCGGGATCTCCTCAACGATCTCGAGCCCGAGCTGATCGTGAGCACCTCGGCGCCGCGCTTCGGCGGCCTGTGGGACGGCGCGAACGAACAGCGCATCCGGGCCACCGCGCGGCCGGGCCAGGGGACGTATGCCGCAACGTTCACCGCACCGCCTGCGGGACCTCTTTACCTGACAATCAGGAGCGGTTTCGGGGCGAGCAATCTGCGCCTCTACCCCGCCCCGGTGATCGCCGCCGGCACGACGCCGCCGGCCATGTCACTGAGTGATCGCGGCCGTGTTCTGTTCGTCGCCAAGGGCTGCAACGCCTGTCACACCAATGCCGACCTCGTCGATCGGCCGGACAACCAGCAGATCAAGGCCGGACCGGAGTTGGGCGGCCACCGGCTCGCGCGCGACTATGTGATTCAGAAGATGAAAAACCCGGCGTCACAGACGATGCCCGATCTGGGACTGAGCGACGCCGAGATCGCCGCAATCGCAACTTTCCTGACGGGTGGTGAAGGAACGACCGCAACCGGTCGCTAGGTCAGTTACGCACGCGGGTGGTAACTCTTGTGCACCGACCGCAAATAGTCGCGGTCGACATGGGTGTAAAGCTGCGTGGTGGAGAGATCGGCATGCCCCAGCATCTCCTGCACCGCGCGCAAATCGGCGCCGCCCTCCAGCAGATGCGTGGCGAAGGTGTGCCGCAGCGTGTGCGGCGTCACACGCTTGGCGAGTCCCGCGCGCCGGGCGGTTGCCTTGATCACTCCCCACGCTCCGACGCGCGACAGCGGGGTGCCGCGCGCATTCAGAAAGAGCATCCCCTTGCCCTTGCCGCGGTCGAGCGTGGGCCGGATTTCGCGCGCATAGAGCGAAATCGCCCCGAGGGCTCGCCGGCCCACGGGCACCAGGCGCTCTTTCGAGCCTTTGCCGAATACGCGCGCAACGCCATCCTCGAACAGGATATCCTGCAGCTTGAGCGAAATCAGTTCCGACACGCGCACGCCGGTTGCGTAAGCGAATTCGAGCAACGCGCGATCGCGGATCGCGAGCGGCTCATCGGTATTCGGTGCACCGAGCAGCTTGTCCATTTCGGCGACCGTCAAAACCGCAGGAAGGGTGCGCCACCGTTTGGGTGATTCAACGCGCTCGCTGGGATCGCGCGCTGCGATCCCCTCCCCCACGAGGAACTTGAAATAGGTGCGGATCGCGGAGATCTGGCGGCGAATCGTGGTCGCTGCGAGTCCAAGGTCTTTCAGGAAGTAAACGAATTCGCGGAGTTGAGCGGACGAGAGATGCTCAGGGGCCCTGACGCGATGGCTCGTAGAGTAGTCTGCCAGACGAATGATATCGCGCAGATAACTGGCCACGGTGTTGCCACTGTTTCCGGCTTCGAGCGCCAGGTAGTCCTGGAACCGCTCGAGGTGGAACGCCCGGCCTACGGAGCTGGAGGAGGAGGCGGACGTCGTAGCCGCCGGCGCACGATCCATACGAGAATAATTACGATAAGACTGATTGCCACAATGGCCAGTACGCTGTTCACGTGCCGGATCAGGCTGAGTACGCCGTCGAGATTGGTACCGAGGCGGCTCACCAGGAACGTGAGCGCCCCGTAGTAGACCCCGGACGCGAGTGCCATGGGGATGAGCGCGCGGGCCGCTGGGACGCCGGCGATGCCGGCGAAGGGCATGACGACCGCACGCCAGATCGGGAGGAGCCGTGAAAAGAAAATGCCGTAAGCGCCGTGACGACGGTACTGCTCCGCGATCTGTGCGACGGTATTCGGAGTGAAGATGTGCCTCCCGAGAAAGCCGCGGGTCACAACGGCGCCATGGCGGCGCGCCAGCGCGTACACCGCGGCCCCGGAGCCGACGTTCGCGACCCACGTCAGAAGGAACACCACCCAGCCGTTCATGACGCCACGACCGGCCAAAAATGCTCCCAGCGCCACCGCGATGTCCGCGGGCACGGGGGGAAAGAAATTCTCGACGCCGGCCAGCACGGTGATCAGCGCGTAGAGTGGCCCGGTGGGTAGCCCTTCGAGAAAGGCGATGAAATCCGTCAGATGGCGCCGCCGGGCTCGGTCAGTGTGGCGACCGCCATCACCGCGATTCCTTCACCGCGTCCGATCCACCCCATTCCTTCATTTGTCTTGGCCTTCACGGAAATGTGGGCGGAGTCGGCGCGAAGCGCCTGCGCCAAAGACGCCGCCATCGCAGGGAGATGCGGAGCGAGTTTGGGTTGTTCGAGGATCACAGTGATGTCGGCGTGCACAAACCGAAAGCCCGCCTGCTGGACCTTGAGAAAGGCCTTGTTGAGGAGGTCGATGGAGTTGGCATTCTTCCACTGAGGATCGTCGTTCGGAAACATGCGGCCGATGTCGCCGAGGCCCGCGGCGCCCAGGATCGCGTCGGTGACCGCATGGGCTACGGCATCGGCGTCAGAATGACCGGCGAGGCCTTTGGCGTTCGGGATTTCGACGCCGCCCAGGATCAGCTTGCGGCCTTTGGCGAAGGGATGCGAGTCATACCCGATTCCAACGCGCATTACGCCGTCTCGATCATCGTCCGGAAGACTCCCACGTCCGCCATCATGAACCCCATGGTCATAGATCCCGACACCAAATCTACTGCAAGCAGGCCCTTCGCTACGCGAGACAGACCGTTCTAGATTGCCTTAGTGCCGCTACTTTTCAGCCGACGCGAACTGCTGGGACTGCTGCTCTCGGCAGCCGGCACGCCACTTTTGTCCGCCTGCGGACGTTCCCACGCGAGCCTGCCGACGCCCATTAGACCTGGCGACGCCGAAGCCCTCGCGCTCCTCAACGAGATCGCCGAGGATCTCCTCCGTCTTTCCCCGGAAACCGCGACTTCGCTCGGCATCGATACCGGCTCCCGGGCGGTGCTGAGGTCGCAGCTGTCCGATCGCTCGGCCGACGGAGTTCAGCGTCTGGCGAATCGGGTGCGCGCCGCCCCAGAGCGCCTCAACGCCCTCCCCACGGCGGATCTCTCGCACCCCGTCCGCACGAGCGTCGCGGTGGTCCGGAGCGCGTACGCCACCGCGCTTGAGGGCTTCTCACTCCCCTACGGGGACATCACTGTGGGGGGGTGGCGCAACACGCCTTACGTGGTGATCCAGAACGTCGGCGCGTATCTCGACATCCCCCGGTTTCTCGACAGTGATCACCCCATCGAGAACGCTGCCGACGCCGACGCCTACCTCGCCCGGCTCGAGTCGTTCGCGCGGCAGCTCGACGGAGAGCTCGGTCGACTGCAAGCAGCTCGAGCGAAGGGGCTCGTGCCTCCAGGCTTCTTGCTCGATAAGGCGCTCGCACAGCTCAACCTCTCGGCCCAGAATGCCCGAGCCGGGGGATCGGTGGTCGAATCCATCACGCGACGCACCAAGAGCATCCCCGGGGATTGGGCCGATCGAGCTCGGCGCATCGCGACACAGCAGATCGCCCCCGCGCTCGAGCGTCAGATCAAGGAGCTCGAGGCCGAGCGATCCGTGGCGACGAACGATGCCGGCATCTGCGCTCGTCCGCAGGGAGAGGACTTCTACCGCTGGGCGCTCAAGGCCTCGACCACAACCACGCTATCGCCCGACGAAGTCCACGAGTTGGGTCGCGGCGAGCTCGAGCGCCTGCACGGCCGAATGGATACGATCCTCAAGCAAGTCGGCTATCCACAGGGCTCCGTCGGAGAGCGGATGCGGAAGCTGGCCGAGGATCCGCGCTACAAGTTTTCAGCAGGCGATACGGGGCGCGCCGAGATACTGGCGTTCATCGACGATCGGCTGCGCTGGATTCGGGAGCAGATGCCGCGCGCGTTCCATCATGTGGTGAACCCCAACATGGAGGTGCGCCGGCTGCCTCCGGAGGAAGAGCCCGGAGCACCGGGCGCGTATGGCGGTGCCGGCTCGATCGACGGCAAGATCCCCGGAAGGTTCTGGATCAATCTGAGGACGACCGATCTTCACAGCCGCTACAGTCTCGCCGATCTGACGTTCCACGAGGCAATTCCCGGCCACATCTGGCAGGGCGAGTATACCCACCAGATGCCGCTGATCCGGCAGATGCTCAGCTTCAATGCCTACTCGGAGGGCTGGGCGTTGTACGCCGAGCAGCTCGCTGACGAGCTCGGCGCCTATGAGAACGATCCGGTAGGCCGACTCGGCTATCTCCAGTCCATCGCGTTCCGTGCCTGCCGTTTGGTCGTCGATACGGGCATTCACGCGAAGCGATGGACGCGGGAACAAGCAGTTCGCTTTTTTGTGGAGGTCAACGGATCCAACCCGCTGGAAGTCGCGAGCGAGGTCGACCGCTACTGCTCCTGGCCAGGTCAGGCGTGCGGGTACAAGGTGGGGCACAGCGAGATCAATCGGCTGCGCGAGAAGGCGACCGCGGCGTTGGGGGGGGGGTCGAGGTTCGACCTGAAAGCGTTCAACGATGCCGTCGTGCTCGGCGGGAACGTGCCGCTGGACGTGCTGGGAACGAACATCTCTTCGTACATCGCGAGCCCGTGACTCATGTCACATCATCCTCGAAGATGTGACCGCTTAGCTTAGGCCAACACCGTCAGGCTGGGTCTGGGCACATGTCACCCCTAGCTCTTCGCATCGGTGCGGGCGCCCTGGCACTCCTCGCCCTTATCGCCCTGCGCGGCAAGCGCTGGGCCTACCTCGCATTCGTGCTGCTCGGCGTTCTCTACTTCCCGGCGCAAACGCATTTCCAGGTGCACGCCCCGAAGTGCGAGCAGCTTCTTCCGACCGTGCAGCAACTCGTCCCCTTGCTGCAGAACTATGCCTACATCGCGCTGTTCGCAGCGTTTTACTGGATGTCGTGGGTGCAGTTCGAGAGGTGGGATGCGCGCAGCGTCTGGGCGCTCGCGGCGACGCTGCTCGCGGCAGCCCTCGTTGAAGTCGCCGA
Source organism: Gemmatimonadales bacterium (assembly GCA_044869265.1). Taxonomy (GTDB): domain Bacteria; phylum Gemmatimonadota; class Gemmatimonadetes; order Gemmatimonadales; family GWC2-71-9; genus 20CM-2-65-7. Next base: position 14,976 of record JBIOXD010000077.1, on the reverse strand, counting down.
GGGCATGACCGGGGGGGGGCGCGGACACTGCCGCGTACGGGATCTCGTGCCGGACGCCGCGGGAGCGGTGGGCGCGGCGCTGGTGCTGGCGATCTGGTCTCGGCTTACTCGAAAACCTGGGTATGTCAGACTCGTCAAGCGTCCTTCACCGGCCGCCTCCCCCCCACGTCCCACGGCCGCCCCTGCTGCTCCGCCCCGGCCCTCCGGTCCTGCTCGCGCCTACGCTCCGCCCCCGCCGCCGCCCGACTTTTCACCGGGCCCGCCGGGCCCGCGTCTCTCGACGACCCACGAAGTCGCGCCGAGAAAGGAAGTCGCCGCGCGCCCCGACGTCATTGGACGTCTCCAGGCTATTCCGCAAAGACTCCTGGCGATGGTGCGACGTATCTGGGCGATCGTTGTGGGCCGTCGTCGCAGGATCATCGTTAGCGTCGTTGTACTCGGGCTCGTCGGCGCCGCGGCGTTCGTGTTCCTGCTGCTCCAAGCCCCAACGCAAGTAGTCGAGGAGCCAACGGCGGCACCGCCCCCACCGTCTCGACCCCTGCAGTCAGACGCCGAGGGATACTACGAGCCCGGCTACGAGTTCACAGTCGCTGATCGGCGCTTTACCCGCCTGACGCTGCGTCCGGAAGCCTATGTCACGTTCGCGCGCACCGGGGCCCGGCAAGAAGCGGGGTGCCAAGATGCACGGATTGGCGCGGATGCGGTGCACCTGCGCTGCGAGCTCGACCGGGTCGGGATGGTTACGATCGACGGCCGGTTTATGTCGCGCTTCGCAACGAGCCGGCTCGATGCGCCGGTCTTGAGTGCCGTGATCACCGTTAGCAATACACGTGGTGAGACGCTCTACCGCGCGCGCGACTCGTTCCGTTGGCACGCGCCCGACTGATGAGTCGGTCGCCGCGCCGCCGCCTTGGTGATTCCCCACTCCCCCCCCAGCATTTCAATCGAGCGGAAGTTTGGCGATAACGAGCGTCTCGAGAAAAGCGCGGGCCCACGGTGACGCGTCCAGCTTGCCGGCGGCGAGTGGATAAGGTGCCGAGAGACCATCGGTATTGGCGAGAAGGACGAGAGTCAGGTCCTGCGTCGGTACCTTGATGACGAGCGTCGAGCTCGCGGTCCAATAGCCGTAGTGCCAGATGACGCGCACTCCCTTGTAGTCGGTGACGAACCAGCCGAGTCCGTACGGGAAAACGTCGCCGTTCGGACCGGTGACAGCGGTCCAGGCGAGCGTCTTTGTGGAAGGCTGGAGGAGCGCATCACGATCCAGCGCCATCGAAAAGGCAGCGTAGTCGCGCGCCGACGCGGTCAGCCCCGCCGCTGTACTGAATGCGGTCTGGTAGGCGGTCGGAACGAAGGCACCGTTCGTCCACGTATATCCGGGCGCCACGTTCGCGAGGTACGTCGACTTGTCCAATCCGCTCTCGGCGAATGCCGCGGATTGAGGAGTCGGAGCGGTATGCCTGAGGCCGAGCGGAACGACGATGCGCTCCTTGAGCGCTGCCGCGAACGACATTCCCGCCGCATGCCGGATGACGGAATCCAACAAACTGAATCGGTCGCCATTGTAGGCGTAGCGAGTTCCCGGAACTCCCTCGGAGGTATGGCTCAGGAGGTGCCGAACAAGCACCGGTGCGGGACTCGTGAGCACGATTCCATAGTTCGCGACCGGATCGTCGAGCGACACTTTGCCCTCCTCAACGAGCTGGAGGATCACGGTGCTCGCAAACGGCTTCGTCAACGATGCGAGGTGAAAGACCGTGGTATCGGTTACGGTCGCGGCGCCCAACGAGGCGCTCCAGACGACCGATTGATTCTTGGCGAGGACCGCCGAGATCGATTCGATATGGCCGCTCACGCGGAGTCGATCGAGATCGTCGCGAAAGTCGGCGAGCGAGGTAGACGGCTGCGTTTCCGTCGCGGATCCGCAGCCGCCAGCGAGAACCGATGCAAGAATGAATTGTCTGATCATCGCGGCGTATCGCTTGCCGGCAATCACGGCGTTGGCGGGTGTGACGAGGAGCGCTCGACAGTTCATGAATGCAATTCTACTCAGGGCAGGCCGCGCGCGCCTCGGCCTAGCATCTACTTGATCTTCACTTTCGCGATTTCGGGGTTCGGCGTGAACTCGTCACCGAAATCCTCGAGATCCATCACCTTGCGGATCTCGACCTCCCTTCCAGCGACTTCACCTGTATGATCGTGAAGCCCGCAATGACCTCTTTCGTCTCGGCCCGCTTCACGAGCTCTTCGTTGTACTTCTGCATCGCGGCAAACGCCTCTGGCTTCGGGAGAATGCCCGCTTCCAGCCGAGTCTCCAGGAGGACTACTCCAATGACTCCGTGCGGCGGTTGTTCGGCCACGAGCAGACGAGACCCCGGAGAGGGGCGAGAAAGGGCGTCGGCAAGCGCCGCGCGCTCTCGGTCGGCAATCTCGGCAACCCCGCGCGTCGTTGGGCCGAAGGCGGGGAGGCGATCTGCAAGAGCGAGAATCGCCGGCGCATCGGGCATGGTAGCGACACGGATCGATAGTTCGGCCATAGAGTTGTGATTCGTGAAGGCTTAAGACGCTAGCCAGGCGTCGGTCGGCTACCCATAGCGCTGCCTGAACTCAGCGATCGAGCCGGCGACGATCTGCTTGAGCACGGACTTGTCGAGGTCGACGAGTTGCCGGAAGTACAAGCAGGACTTGCCCATTGAGTGCTTGCCGAGCTTGGCCAGCAGGGCTTTCTGCTTCTTGCTGTCGGCGTAAACGTAGACGACGAGGTCTCGGCCACGAATGGCGAAGCACGCGAGAGGGACTTCATCCGTGCGCCCGCTCTCGTAGGTGTAGCGTTGGGAGCCGTACCCGACCATGCTGGGCCCCCACATCTTCGGCGGATGCTTGGTGATCGACTTGAGCAGCGCCATCAACTCCCGGACGTCCGCGCGCTGCTGCTCGTTGGCGCGTGAGGCGATGTAGTCCTTGACGCTGGCGCCAGTGGGCTTGGTTTTGTTCTTGGCCATTGGGACAGTCGGTGACTGCCTAACGAAAGCGCTTCAGCTGCGGCGCGCTGAAGAAGGATTCATTCCTTAATCTACGCGCGCCGGCAGCTTCAAGCGCCTGTCAGGCGGTGGTTCGAGAACCAACCCGGTGCTGAGAATCGCCAGGCCAACCGCACAAGGGCGGTTGGAGGCTGAGCGACCGGAGCCTCCGCTGGATATGACATCAACCGTTCAGCAACCCCCAAGACTCCCAGTGAGCAACGGAATCCCCGAGCGAAACGTCATCGCCGCGCAGTGACCGGTTAGGCGAACCGCTTAACGAAGTCGAGCGACGTCTGGGCGACCTCGCGCCAGCCGTGGTCGATCGTGAGGGAGTGGCCCCGGTTCGGCATCTTCACGATCTCCGTCACGGCGGGGTTGCGCCTCTGGCGCTTGTAGGCGGCGTTCGCGATCGCCCACGGCACGGTGTGGTCCTTCTCGCCGTCAATGATCAGCAGCGGACCGCGGTCGGGGTTCTTTGTGTTCACCTTCGCCTCCGTCCACGGGTTGAGGTTCGCGTTACCCATCTGCACGAGCGAGATCCCGGAAGCGGCGACGTGGAACGTGTCGTAGAGCTCCTTCCCCTCCTTCTCGTCCAGCGCGTTCACCCAGCCGAACTTGAACTGGTCGAAGGTGAGTGTGATCGCGCGTCCGCGCGTGAGGGGGTTGAGCAGGAACGGACCAACGCCCTTGAGCACCGAAGCGGGGAGAGGCAGAACGCCGCGGAAGACTCCCGGATCGATCGCCACCGTGGTCACCGAGAGGCCCTGGCCTGCGAGCATCTGCGCCAGCAAGCCCCCCGTTGAGTGTCCTACCAGCACTGGCTTCTTCTCCAAGGCCTTGATGATCTCGATCGTGTGATCGGCGACCTGCTTCAACGTCTTCTTGGCGAGGACCGACGGGTTCGCCCGGGCCTGCTCAACCGTTTCCGGATCGTCCGGCCAGTCCGGCGTCAGCGTCGCGTAGCCGGCCTGCTTGAAGAAGTCCACCCACTTGGCCCAGCTGCTCGGCAGCAGCCAGAGGCCGTGGATGAAGACGACTGGGGTTTTGCCGGAGGCGTTGGCCGCCTCGATCTCCCGCTTCTCCCGCTCGGAAATTGACGCCATGACGAACTCTCCTCCCGTCGGGTGAAAGTCAAACCCGACCCCATGGTTGTAGAGGAACTTCGCCGCCTAGCGAACGACGCGCGTGTTAGGCAGGGCGCCGCGAGCGCTTCCGACGAGATTTAAGCACCTCCCGCAGCGCATCGTTTACCGCAGCGGAGTCTTTGAACTCAGCGGCAACATCCGGCTCGAGGATGACGATATTCGTCCCCTCGCGAAACCGCTGGACATACTTGCCGCATAGACGTCGCCGTGCGCCACCTCACGGGTACCGCGACGTGGTCAGCGCGTCTCCAAAGGATGCCTCTGGAAGAAGTTCCACATCACGGCCGTCGCGTCAATGCTGTTGGTCGTGCGCCCCACGAACCATTCCGGTAGCGGCTTTCCTCCGGGCCAGGTGTGGCCGCCATCCTCGATGCGGTACAGCACGACGGACGCGCTGTCGGCGCACCTCGGGTACTCGATTCGCGTGACATCCGGGGCGATCTTCCATTCCACAGCGGTTGGCTCGCACCGGTTTCGCACCGCATAGCGAGCGGTCCAGCCCGGGATGCTCGGAAACACGCCCGGGGCCACCCACGACGTACCGCCCTTGTAGAGAGCAGCCCGATCGGCGGTGCCGTGAAACAGGATCATGGGTACCGGGCGTTGGTCCGTGCATCCGCTCCACGGCAAGAAGATCGCGGTTCCGACCATCCCGACTGCGGCGATCCTGTCGGAGAGCGTACACGCGAGCTTGAACGCCATCCCGCCGCCATTGGACAGCCCGTTGGCATAGACTCGCGTGGAATCGATGTTGTAGCTCGCGCGCAGCGTGTCAATCAGCTCCGAGATGTACGGCACATCGCGCATCGGGCCACGCTCGGTGCCGGAACGCCACGACCTGGGCCCGCGCCCGCTCACGCCCGACGGGTACACGAGAACGAACCCGTGCTCTTCGGCGACCCGGTTCCACCGGTCTATTTCCATCTGTGCGGCTGGCCACATCGCGCCCCCGTGCAGGCTGATGACCAGGGGTGTCGGTTTGGCAGGATCATAGCTCCTGGGGACGTAGAGCAAATACTCGCGTTCGATCCCGGCCGAGACGATCGTCCCGTTGCTGCGATTGGTCGCGTAGAACGATACGGCCTCGGTCAATGCTAGCAGCCCCGGCAAGCTGATGAGCATCAGTACCGCGGCGAGAACTCCCTTCCGGCCATGGCGCTCCGCGTTGGCGGCCACTGCGGTCATCGATGCCGGTTCCACGTCAGGGCCAGCGGTGCCGCCGATACGCGCGCCAGCGGAACTGCCACGATGGCGAGCAACACCAGGAAGTACTCCGGAACGAGCGGCCCCGACACGAGCCACGACAGCACGCCATAGAGGGCAAACACGGCCGCGGTCCATAGTGCGGCACCGTGCACCAGCGTGCGGTCACGCAGCAGTCCGCTTCGGGTGAGGCGTGCGGTGACCAACGCGGCGGCGATCAACTTGCACGCGGCCAGCGTCGCGAACATCGCGGGCAATGAGTTCCAGAGCGCCGCGCGTGCACTGTCGTGGTCGACGACATACTGCACGGCAGGTCCGATGACGATCACGAACGCGAGCACGACGATCACCATGGTCTTGGTGATCCACTCTCGACCGCTCAAGCCGATGTACAGGCCCTGCACGCACTGCTTCCACGTGGACGCCATCATCCCCAAGACAAGCAACAACACGACCACGATGGTGCGGGGCGTCCCGACAAGTTCGGCGAGGCGACACAGGCGCTCCATCACCATCGGCCAGGTGCCCGACCACTTCAGCGCGACCGGGATCGCGACAATGACCAGCAACCAAGTGGCCAGTGTGCTGAGGAGCGCCATCTTCAGGTTTGCGGCGATCAGGTCGGCGCTCGGGAGCGGCCGCGTCGCAATGAACGGCGACATCGCGTAGGAATCGCGCGCGTGGGGATTGGCTCTGCTCACAGTCGTGGCCGTGAAACCGGCGACGATCACTGGCGTGAAGAGCGTGAGGAACAGTATCTCGAGCGCGAGCCCCAATGCGCCTTGCGCGATCCAGAGCAAGGCCAGCTCGAAGGGCAGAAGGATCGCCACCAATGCGGGGAGCGTGCGGCCGTGGCGACGCCATTCGAACCAGAGCTGAGCGCGTGCCGGCGATGCAAAGCCAGCGCGTCCGATCGGTGCCGTCTCGGCGACTTCCGCGGTGCGCATCGCACGCGGCCGCCAATCGGGCACGTCGCCGCGGCGGGCCCGTGCAACGGCGTAGCAGGCGGTGAGGTATGCGAGAGGAAGTTGCGGCAAGAGGATCGCGAGCATCACGGGCTCACTGACCTTGAAATGCATCGCCAGCAGTACGACGGTGTCCAGCGACATGAGCCACAGCACGGTGACGATTACACGCACGCCTCGGAGGCCGTACGGCATCCAGGTCAGCGCCTGCGTCCAGGCGAGAAACACCGCGGCCAGCAGTGCCGGCCAAACGAATGGAGTCTCGATTCCCCACGGCCACCGCGCGAGCATCGTCGCCGCCTGCACGAGTGTCGCGACGGCCACTGTCCCATGCGCCATTGGCCCAAGCACGAGCGTCTCGGTCCGCACGGGGAGCGTGAACATCCGCGCCGGAAAGATCGACTGCCGCGCCGCCAGGTCACCGGAGAATCCAAAGCTGAACACGGCGACGTAGTACATGAACATCCACGACACTGGCGCGATCAGAGCGGCGGCCCTGCCATCGGGGGGCACAAATGCGATGGATTCAATCGGTCCGAGCCCAAGCAGCTTGATTGCCGCCAGCACAAGCATGTAGACACCGATCGCGATCAGCGGCCACGCATGCCGCTTTCGAAACTCCCAGCCGACCGCGAGTGCGCCGGGCTGCATCTACTACGACTCGGCGGTGAGCGCCGCGGTGCTCCCGACGTGTGCCACAAACGCTTTCGAGAGCGAGCCGTGTGACGCCTTGATTGCCGCGAGTGGCGCGCTTAGCGCGATGCGCCCCGCGCTGATCATCGTCACATGGTCGGCCACCTCTTCGACCTCGTCGAGCAGGTGCGAGGAGAAGAGCACCGTGCGTCCCTGGTCGGCAATCGTGCGCATCACCGCGCCGAGTATGTCGCGGCGTACAATCGGGTCGAGTCCCGACGACGGTTCGTCGAGCACCAGGAGTTCCGGGCGGTACGCGAGCGCGACCAGCAGGCCCATCCGCGCCTTCTGTCCCTTGGACAGTTCCTTGACCTTGGCCGCGTTGTCGAGGGCGAACGTCTGCCGCAACTCCTCCGCGTATGCGTCGTCCCACGCAGGATAAAACGCGCGCGAGTACCGGATGAGCTCGTCCACGCGCATCCAGCCCGGTAGGTCGTTCTCCTCGGAGAGGTAGCCGATGCGGGAGAGCACGCCCGCGGGATCAGCGACAGGGTCCAGGCCGAAGACGCGCACGGTGCCTTGCTCGGCGCGAAGCAGGCCCAGGATGTGCTTGATGAGCGTGGTCTTGCCGGCGCCATTTGCGCCGACGAGGCCATAGACCGCGCCGCAAGCGAGAGCGAGGCTCACCGAGCCGAGGACCGTCTTGCCATCGTATCGGCGCGTCAGGTCCACTACATGGATTGCTGACTCAGTCACCAGCGCCCCGCCGCGCACGCGTTAGGTTGCCTGATTGTGATTGCACGGATGCTCGCTGGAACGGTCTGAAACGCTTGATGCAGGCGCAACACGCGCCGTTTAACGAAATGCGCGTAAGCTGCGGCGCGAGCTAAACGATTTCACAAATGGATGGCCTCCGCAGTTAAGACGGCGCCGTCAGCTTCACGCGCGTGTTAGGCGGCGGCGAGAACCCGTCTACGGATTGTGGGCGGAAGCTTCACAACCGCAAAGAAGCTCGCCGGATAGAGGTAATCCTCACCGGACTCATCGATCACGCGCAACTGACCATGTTTCTGCGCGTCATGATCCGGAAGCACCTGGTAAAACTTTCGGCGCTCTAGGGAGGCTTCATAACCCCGATTGCGTAAACAAAGAACCAGATCTCGTGAGCGGGTGGCCATATCAGTCAAGATAACGCTTGATCTTGAATTCGCGCTGGCCCTTCCCGCTTGCCTCGTACCAATGGACCTCGGCCAGACGAACGACTCCACCGGTCAACTCCACCTGGGCTTTCCCTTTGCGTTTGCGCCAGCGGCTCGGCCATAGCGGCGCCGGAGCCTCGCCCGTTCGCGGATGCCTGATCCCGTGGCGATCGTTTCGACATCGGTGATTTCACCGACAATGCGGAAGTACACGCGATAAGAATGGTAGGACTTACCGGACGGGCAAGCCAGCGCTTGTTAGGCGGCGTGCCCTCAGGGCTTGAAGATCTCGTCAAAGTCCAGTCGAACATTCACAAATGGAATTGTACCTCAGATGACGAGCGCCGTCAGCTTCAAGCGCATGTTAGGTCGAACCGTGAAGTCAAAGCGCGTGACATACTTCGCCGAATCCAAGGAGAGTGTCTCGGCAAAGTACTGGTAGCGGGAATTCCACAAGTAGCGGCGGAACTTCCCGGCCTCAAAGCGCTTGCCATCATCGTCCTCGCCCCAGTTCTTGACGCGCTGCGCCAAGTCACGCGCTCCGTCACCATCGAGGTCGGCAATCCAGGTATCGAGGCGTATCGCTCACCTCCGTCGCCACCGAGATCCGACGTCATAGGCCCACGACCCCAAGAACACGTTGAATCACTGTAGGTCCAGACGGCTGTGGCCGTGCCGTACATCTCGGAGGGAACGGTGAGAACAAATGCCTCGACGCCTGGTCCTTGCTGCCATCGCCAACGTGCGACTATGTGACGTGCTTCGTCACCGTAGAATGCTCGGAAGAAGACAGCGTACTGGTCGCCGAGCATCTGAGAGTTGTCAGCTCCGGTGTCAGCACCTGACTCCGTTAGGTGCACCGTGTCCGATGCGACAGGCTTCGCGGTCCGACGAAGGCGTTCGCGAAGCCAACCATCGGCGAGGCCCTGCGGGCTAGCGGCCGAACACGCTCGACGCCCGGCGACGGCCTTAGCAGCGGAGCGAGACGATTCGGTACCTGAGCAGGCCGCATAGGCGAATGCGCATGAGGCAGCGAATAGGGCGACTGTGCGTCGCCTGCTGGATGGATGAGAGAACAAGTGCGGTCGTCGACCTAACGGATCGCGCTTAACCTGCGGCGCGCTGAAGAAGAATCATTCCATAATCCACGCGCGACGGCAGCTTCAAGCGCTTGTCAGGCCGCAGCGTCGGTGGCGCGTTCGTCAGACCGGTGTCCGAGCCTTCGGCGGTTGCGGCAACCGAGCAGGCTCCCGCTCTTGCACCATGCGCCGCTCCGTGAAATCGACGCGCTCCTCCAACTCCGCAATGCGGGCGCGCAGGTCTGCTTCGAGCTGCGCGTTTTCCTCGCGAACGGAATCGAGGAACTTGCTGAGGTCAGGCGCAGCTCGACCCCGCGCCCGGAGCCAGAGCCAAAAGGCGGTCATCCCGGTCCCCGCCAGGAGCACGAATGCGATAACAACCTTGACGAATACGATGTCGGCTGGACTCATTCACGCCTCCTAAAGAACCTTCGAGCGCTGCGGCCTAACGGCTTGCGCGTAAGCTGCGGCGCGACGCTGGAATGTTCACAAACGGATGGCCTCCACAAAAGAAAGGCGCCGCCAGCTTCACGCGCGTGTCAGGCAGGGCGCCGCGAGCCCTTTCGGCGAGATTTCAGCACCTCCCGCAGAGCATCGTTGACCGCGGCGGAGTCCTTGAACTCGGCGGCAACGTCGGGCTCGAGGATGACGATATTGGTGCCTTCCCGAAACCGCTGGACATACTTGCCGCGCACGCCGCCACTGAAGTCGTACTCGGGGCGCATCTCGTTACTGGATTCAGAGACCTTGCGGTTCTTCTTCATATTCCTGGCGTTCTCGGCGCGTGGCCGTTCGAGCGTTGATTAGCCGAATTTCGTTACCGCGTTCCATGTGCGCAATGACGAGGAGGCGTCCCGCCCTGCTGTGCCCCACAAGCAGGAACCGTTCTTCTGCCGGAGAGTGGTCGGGGTCTGGAATCGTGACCGATAGCGGATCGTCAAAGGCGGTGATGCATCTTCGAAATCAACACCGTGCTTTACGAGATTCGCTGCTGCTTTCTCGCGATCCCAAACGAACTTGAGCATCGAGCGAATCTATAGAAATCACCAAACCGTGGCGCCTCTGCCTAACGGATAGCGTTCAGCTGCAAGCGATCATTAAAAATTGCCGCCGCGGACGACGGCTCCACCTCCAAGATAGGACCGGCGACCGCGGCGGCCACTCCCCTCGCCTGCCAGCTGCAACGCCTGTTAGGTGGCGGTCGCGGTACTCCGCGCTCGCGCCGTCCCGTTTCCCGGTGAAGGCGACGGCGTTAGGGCCTGGGCGGGATATCGTTAGGATGCGTGCGGAACCAGTCTGCGCGGTGTCCGTACCTCATCTGCATCAGCTGTCTCAGGTCCCCCTTGATCCGCCCGCGCCGCGCAACTTCGGCCTGTTGCGCTGGTGTCAGGTCCACGGCGTGTGACATGCTGCGGTCCGGCTCGGGGCCAAGGTAAACGACAGCGTTAACCACGGAGGACAGCGGTTGCTGCCGGGCGATCGAGAGGTCGCGCGGATATGGCGGAGCCGAGAGGAGCCTGTCCGGGCCCGCGAAGAATGGCTGCGCCGGGTCGCCCATTCTCGCAATAAGGCTTTCGTCTTCTCCGCGCTCGCGGACCACGCCAACCATGAACCACTGGTCGAGGCTCACCCTCAGGCGTGCCTCGGCGGTCACCGCTCCGCGCCGGTTGACGTGACCTTCGCCATAGATGACGAAGAGTCGGTGCGATGGCTCCGGGGCGTAATGCTCCATGATGACGTGCGCAGCCCAATTGCCCTTGTAGGGGTATCGAGCCACGTCTTCCTGCGTCTGGACTGTGGACCAATCGATCGGCTCACACCCGCCGATGACTCGAATGCGGCGTGCAGGCTCCAGGTGCTCGTTTATCGCGCGAACCGCCTGATAGAACGCCGGCATGAGCGTAAGCCGGCCCCAGAGATCCGGCGCGTCGGTGTCGATCCAGACGGGTGCGAGTGAGTCGATCGGGATGGGCTCCAGTCTGATGAGATACCGGTCCACCAAGTCCTGGTGGACGGGATTGGCCCACTCGACCATGACGTCGTTCACACGACGCTGGAATGCGGGGCGCGAAAGAAGGCATAGCTGGAAGTCGTGCTGCTTCCTCCAACCGTGCGTGCTCCCCATGAAAACGAACTGGTGGGTGTCAAACTGGGCGGCTACGCTGTCGGCGGCGGCCGCATAGCCAGGCCTACAGAACCCGTCCTGGGTGAGTAGTGGTTGCGCAGCGCTAGCGGCGAACAGCGCGACCGCCATGAAGCGAGGTCCGAGACTCGAAGGCATATGCACGTTTGTCGTGCACCGCAGAGGAATGTTAACGGCCACCTAACGGATGGCGCGTAAGCTACGGCGCGAACGAGAAGTGTTCACAACGGTAATTCTATCACACCGTCGCTGCCGGCGGCATGCCGAGGCAGGTATCTGGGACGCGATCGTGATGATAATCGCACTCGCCGCACGAAGCGAGCAAAGCCCGCAACGGTGTTTGGCCGTCACGCGCTGACGGTCGTACCGATACGGTCCTGCCGGTACCACAGTCCCGAAGCGAGAATCGGACAGCCACGCTGCCTGTGCCCTAACTACGCCCTCTTGACTCGATCCGGCTTAATGGTGTTAGGCCGCTTGCAACGGAGCCGGCTGACGCGCGCGCCCGAGCTCCCCGGCCGCGAGCAGGACGGCGGTGTCCAGGAGCAGAAGGGCTGTCGGTGCGAGGAACCCGAGATACACCACCTGCAGTATGGCAAATGATAGCGGCGTGAGGGCCGCGATGGCGAGGAGGGCACGGCGGCGCACGATGAATATCGGAGTTACGGCGACGACCAACAGCGCTGACAGGATCAGGCTAACTCCGCCCGCGACCCACAATGCTGCCATCAATGGACGAAGCTCCGCCGGCGCTTGCGCCGTCACGGAGCCATATGCGCTGAGGTGAAACCCAGCCGTGGCGAACACAAGGCCTGCCCCGATGGACGCGGTGAGCGAGGCTAGACGCTCGTTGGTCATGGCATTGAGCCTTCCGTTTGAGGTTTGCCAGCGGCCTAACGGATCGCGCTTAAGCTGCGGCGCGCTGAAGAAAGATTCGTTCCTTAATCTACGCGCGCCGCCAGCTGCAAGCGCGTGATGTTTCAAAGCCGGATCGTGGTACACTCGAGCAACCTTCGGCTTGGAGCGACAGGTGTTCTTCACCGGTATCGATCAACACAAACATAGCTCCGTCCTGACGACCGTCACCGCCGCGGGTGAGCGGCTGACGCAGGTGACGATTCCGAACCAGCGGGCGGCCCTGCTGGCATTCTTTCAGCAATTTCCCGGGCCCCATCGGGCGGTCGTCGAGGCCACCGGCCGGTGGTATTGGCTGCGGGATCTGCTGGGGCCGGCCGGGGTGGAGTTACACCTCGCCCACGCGAAGTTGCTGAAAGCCATCGCGTACGCCAAGGTGAAGACCGATGCGGTGGACTCGACGACCCTGGCCCAGCTGCTGCGCACGGACCTGGTGCCCGAAGCGCACATGATCAGTGAGGCACTCCGGGGGCCGCGCGATGTCTTGCGGACGCGCCTGCAACTCGTCGAGCGCCATACGCGGTGCGCGAATACGATCACCGGCTTGCTGGAGAAGTTCAACGTGGAGGCGGTCGAGCAGTTACCGCCCCTGTATCAGCTCCAGGCCCAGGCGCACGCGGCCCAGGCGGCGTTGCTGGACACCCAGATTCAGGAGCTGGAGCATGCCATTCAGGGGGCCCTGCTGGAGGATGCGGCCATTCAGCGGCTGCTCTGGATTCCCGGCATCGGGCGCCTCCTGGCCTTCACGCTCTACCTGGAAATCGACGACATCCACCGGTTCCCCACGGTGCGGCAGTTCTGGTCGTATTGCCGGCTGGTGCCGGGCGCGGCCGACTCGGCCAGCCACCACCGGCACCGTCCGAGCAAGGATGGGAATCGCTATCTCAAGCTCGCCTTCAGCCACGCCACCATTCGCGCGGTGCAGTACTACCCGGAGATCCGGCAGTGGTATCAGCGCTGGAAACGGAAGAAGCCGGTGCGCGTGGCGCGCACCTTAGTCGCCAAGGAATTGGCGCAGGCGGTCTACGTCGTCTTAAAGGACGGCGTCGAGTCCCGAAGCGAGAATCGGACAGCCACGCTGTCGCGACACGCCAGGAGCTTGGGCATTGGGAAGCGGACACGATGCTGGGCGCGAGCCAGGCCGGCCCGTGTGTCTTGAGTCTGGTGGAACGGAAGACCGGCTACCTGCTGCTCGGCCAGTTACGCCAGCGCCTCAGTGCGGCCGTGAATCAGCGGGCCCGCCAGCTCATCGCGGCCCAACCGCACGCGGTCCGCACGATCACGGTCGATAACGGCACCGAGTTTCACGAGTACGCGCAGCTCGAGCGGGCGACCGGGACCACCTTCTACTTTGCGACGCCGCATCACGCCTGGGAGCGCGGGACCAACGAAAACACCAACGGCCTGGTGCCCCAATATCTGCCCAAGCGGCAGAGCATGGCCCACCTCACCCAACATGATTGCAATCGGATCGCTACGAAACTGAATCGCCGGCCACGGAAACGACTCGGATACCGCACCCCGGAGGAATGCTATGAAGGATGACGCTCAGTGTTGCACTTCAAAGTTGAGATCAGACGCCCACGCGCACGAGTTGGCCTGGCTCCAGGTTGTTGAGCGCTTCGAGGAGTGCCTGCACGACTGGCTGGAGGTGCGCAATCCGATTGGAGCGCGCGCGCACGAGCACGACGCCGAATGATCGATTAGCAAGGGCCTGTTGCTGCTTGATGTTCCGATCCATCGTAATGAAGGCATCGAAGCGCCCGCCCGCACGCTCCAACAGTTCACCATTCTTGAGACCCTGCCAACGTAACCCGCTCACCGTCTGAACGTCGTGACCCGGCAACAATGCGGCCAGGTCAACGGGGATGTTCTCGTCAAGTAGAACGCGCACGAGTCAGTAAAGAATCGCGCGCTTGGTCAAGGGCAGCGAGCGCCTGCTCGCGCTTGACAGAAGGAAACTGACGGAGAAACTCATCGAGCGTGTCCCCGCCCTCGAGATAATCGAAAAGCGTCTGGAGAGGCACGCGGGTGCCAATGAAGACCGGTGTCCCTCCAAGAATGTCTGGGTCGCTGTGAACGACCGGTGTCTTAGTCGACATGACCTTGAGTATACACTGAACGCGCGTGGGGTGCCTAACGAAGTGCGCGTAAGCTGCGGCGCCGAGTTGGAATGCTCACAAACGGAATTCTACAACACCGGACGCGCGTACGTCACGAAGCTCGTGAGCACGGGCGCCGCCAGCTTCACGCGCTGGTTAGGCTGCGCACGGAAGATCGTGGCTCGGGTCCGATCCCCGCACTGGTGTTTCCCAGCCCGCGCCACCGCGCCCCAATGAGCAGCGCAAGCCTACTGGGCAGGATGGACCGCTGCTCGGAGCTGACCAACAACGCCGCGCCCCGCACGCAACGGGACCTTCATTTGGATAGCGCCTTAGAATCGAACCGAACCAGCCCGACGGATGCCGGCTCTGATGAGGAGCTGACCACGGGAGTTTTCACAACAGAATTGGTTTGTGGTTTCCTGCGCAGCCTAACGAGAATTCCGACACAACTGTCATAGTTTTTTAGCCCACCATCCTCGCAGTCTAATCCCGGAATCTCGTGCTCAAGAGGCGGATTAGGCCGGTCTGCCTAATTCTAATATTGCAGCATAGGGGTCCCCAGCGGC
>JBIOXD010000076.1:0-6120 GCA_044869265.1 Gemmatimonadales bacterium | reverse complement strand
GACTCACGCGCAAACAGGGCCTGACGACCGACGCCGTGTATGCCAATTTCGGCACGGCCGCCGACTACGCCGCCGCCAACTGCGCGGGTAAGACCGCAGTGGTAATGCGCGGCGGTCCCACGTTCGCACAGAAGGTCGAAGAAGCGATGAACGCGGGCTGCGCTGCCGTCGTGATTCACAATCACTCACCCGGCAGTTTCAACGGAACCCTCGGCGCCGCCACGACCAGCGATGGGCGGCCCTGGATTCCCGCCGTGTCGATTACGCTCAATGACGGTCTGTACTTGAAGGATCAGATTGCCGCGGAACCAACACGCACAAGCGTGCTCAACGTGGCCGGGAATCTTGCGGTGTTGAGCGGCACGTCGATGGCCTCACCCCATGCGTCCGGCGTCGCCGCGCTCGTGCTGAGCAGGAACCCCGCGCTCACGCCCGATCAGGTGCGCGCGGTGCTACGCGCCAGCAGCGTCGATCTGGGGACGCCGGGGTGGGATCCCGTGTTCGGGTACGGACGGGTAAACGCCAAGAACGCAGTGCTGCAAACGCCCTGAAGCTCTGCATGAACCTCGGCCGCGCGCTCCCGACAATGGTTGCGATAGCCCTGGCCGGCTGCCGGCCATCGCAATCCGAACGCGCGGCCGATCGGCCTTGACTGCCGATTCGCTCCAACTCGCGCTCGAAACCAACAAGAGCGCCTATCGCAGGGGCGAGCCGATCGAGTTGATCCTCACGCTGACGAATCGCTCAAGCCGGGATACCGCGCTCAGTTCTCGAGCGGCCAGCGCTACGATTTTCAGATCGCTGATTCGACGGGAAGGACAATGTGGACCTGGAGCGCCGATCGCTCGTTCATGCAGGTCCTGGGTTCGGAGCGCTGGGCAGCGGGTGAATCGCGGGAGCACCGCGAGCGATTTACCGGCGACCTGGCAGCCGGCAAGTATCAGGTGAGCGGCGCTATCACGACGATTAAGTCGCCGCCAGCGGCAAGTACCACGATTACGGTCCAGTAGGACCTGGAATCTCCACCTCCGTCATCCGCCGCACCTGACCGTTCGGCAGCGGCACCTCGCCGTAGACCATGTACGGCGACCTGTCGAGCAGGTACCACGTCGCGAGCAGCACGCGATCGGATTCGCGCCGCTCCTCCACTTTCCACGCCTCGACGGGTGTGCCTTCGACATCGACCGTGGCCTTGCCGAGCACGCTGAAGATGCGGCCCTCGGCCTTTGTCATGGCGGGACTCCAGACGGGCGCCGTCATGACCGCTCCATCCTTGAGTCCGACCGCAAGCGGGACCAAGTCGGACGCGCCGGCGAAGAAGCCGGCCCGGTCCAATGTCACATCCACTTGCTGCACGGCGGTGTCGCCAGCGACACGCTTGGTGCCGCGCACCCGCCGATCTGTGACTGTGAGATGCTGGAAGCCGCCGGCGCTGGACGTCTGCGAGTATCTGATCGGCGCCAGCGTCCGCGCATCGTAGGTCTGCCGCAGCTCCCATGTCACCTCGCGACCGCCCGCCGGATACTGCGTGCCCTTGCTAACCCAGTGCATCACCGTTCGCCCCGCGGAGTCCCCAGTCGTCAGCTCGTTCGTCCAGGTCGCTGTGACCCGGCTCGAATCGCCGACTCGCACGCGCACCCGGGCCGCGTGCGGCTTGTAGACTCGACCGTCGAGCGCCGGCGAGCCGACCTCGATGCGAATCGTGTCGCGCGGAGTGCTCGGGCTCTGCCCGGACAGCGGAAGCGCCACGAAACCAGCTGCAGGCAGAAATCGGCGAAAGCTTCGCATCCGGACGTCGGTTCTCACTTCCCGAGCACCTGACTGAGCGTGATAACGGCGGAGAGCGAGAGCAGGTCAAGACGCATGGGAGTGACCGATAGGATATCTGCGATCGGCCATTCCTGCACGTTTCCTGACCGTTAGGGATCTGTCATGTCGAGCGCAACTCAGAGCTCATCATTTGGATTGTTCCCACTCTGAAGAGTGGGCCCAACAAGACACTGCGCTTCAAGCGCAGTGAATCACTGGGCCCACTCTTTAGAGTGGGAAACATTCAGCCAGGGGGTATCTCACCATCCCTGGAGGCCAACCGCAGCAGCTGTGCCGCATAGGCTCTCCACGGTCGCCACTGCTCAGCCATTGCAAGCAAGGTCTGTGCGCTCGCCACACCCGCCGCGCGCTGCAAGCGGCGGTCGGTCGCATCCAACGCGTCCGGTAACCCACCCTCCAGCGCCTCGAGCTTCCCCGGCACACGCACGCCAGGGCAGAGGCCCACGAGGCGACCGAGCCCGCCCGCGCTGAGATGCGCGTCGATCACCGCCGGCTCCGCATCGAGGTCGAACACGCGCCGCAACCCAGCGATCAGCGGCATCAACACCGGCAAGAGCGATTCGGCGATCTCGACAACGAGGTGCCCTTCGGCAGCGCAATTCGCGACCGACACGTGACCGCTGTTCCCATCGATCGAGACTGTGGCTTCATGCGGTAACGCGTTCATCAAGACGTCCCAGGCAAGTGGCCGTCGATAGGACAGCGTGAGCCTGAGCGACCCCTGGGGGCACGCCGGTACGGGACGCCCTCGACGCAATGCACTCGGCGCCATGCGGTATTGCTGGCGAAACACCGCGTTGAAGCGGCGCAGGCTCTGAAAGCCGCTCGCGTACGCGACGCGCGTCATCGGGAGATCGGTATCCACGATCAAGCGCTTGGCGAGCAGCAGCCGGTGCGTCTGCGCGAGCTCGAGCGGTGACACGCTGATCTCGCGCTCGAGCGCACGCCGGAGATGGCGCTCACTTACACCGAGGTCGTGCGCCAAGTCGGCAACGCTGCGCCCGTTCAGTGCTCCGGCCGCAATCCGTTGTGCGGCAAGGCGGGCGAGGACCGACACCGCGTCGAGCGAAGGCACCGGCCCCCTTCCGGGGGCCAGCTCGGGGCGGCAGCGCAAGCATGGGCGATACCCAGCACGCTCGGCCGCCGCGGGAGAGTCAAAAAAACGGCGGTGACGATGATACGCGGTGCGCGACGGGCAACCCGGCCGGCAATAGATGTGCGTCGTGGTAATCGCGATGAAGAAGACGCCGTCGAAGCGTCGATCACGCGCGTCCGCCGCGAGCTGATAGGCCTCGCGGCGAACGCGTCCAGCAGACGTGGGAGCCATGGCCGATCCCATGCCCGAAACTTATTACGGGCTCACGGGTGTGGCTACGAACGGAACCTGCCTGGTCGTGCCGTGCAGCACCGCCCGCCCCACGATCACACCGTCGTCGCTGATGTGCTGCGCAACGATCAGCACGTCCGGGAAATTCGGACCGACGAGCGAATTGAGATCCTGCATCACGCCGTTCTCCCACAAGAACGCGCGGTTCGTCGCGCCGCTCGACACGCCCACGACCTGCAAACTCGAATTCACGCCGAGGCCCTGGCTGTTGGCGTCGCCGGGCAGGGTGCCGAGGTCGCGGATGCCACCGGCGCGCGTCCAGAGGAACGCGTGCGGGTTGAAGTCGATGCCGATGACGCCCGTGGGATTCGAGAACCCCACGACGTTGCCTGCGTCATCGATGTCCATGGGTGTGTGCCACGCGTCGCCGCCCAAGTCGCCGATGTCGATGACGGTGTCCTTCTCCCACAGCACGGAGTGCTGCGCCGAGAGCTGGCCGACCGCGATATCGCACTCGCCGGAAATCCCGACCGCCTGGCCTCGGTTATTGATACCGGTTGCCGCGGAGGTCGAATCACCGGGCAGCGGCCGGAGCTCGCGCTTGGTTCCGCTCTTCGTGTCCCACATGACCGCGCGGAATTGCAGCACTTGCGGCGCATTGCATGTTGGATCGTGCACCGGCGTTTCGGCCCACCCCACGACCTGGCCCGAGCTGTTGACGCTCGTGGCAAATCCTTGATTGCCGCCGAGCGTGGGCAGTGTGTCCATGACCCCATTCCGCCACACAAACCCGCGGCAAATGTGGCCCGTCACACTGGGGAGGAATGCGGTGCAGCTCCACTCTTCGTGCAGTGGATCGAGATCGGCGAGCTCGGTGATACCAACCACGATCCCATTGTTGCTGATGCCCGGCCACTGCACGATGCTGTTCGGCCCCCCGAGTGTGCCGAGCGTGTCGAGCGATTCGTTGCGCCACAGCGCAGCGACGCGCGTCGCGTTGCCGGGACGGTTGACGAAGCCCGCGACGAGTCCGGAGTTGCTGATGCCGGCGGCGCGATTGCGCGAGCCGCCGAGGTCATCGAGATAGCTGATCGTGTAGCGGGCAGCCGGGAGGCTGCTTTCCTGCAGCATCGGGACGCGCGGGTCCGATGGGACCTGCGGATCGTAACGGCAGCTCGACACCGCCGCGATAGCGACGACGACTGCCGCGCACCGAATGTGTCGCATGAGGTCCTCCGGTTGGAGAAGAGGGGTTCTTCACCTTACCGGAGGACCGAGCTAACTGCGCGCCAATTTCGGACCGGGATATTGAAGGGGAATCAGAGACCGAAAATGGCGAGCGTGGTGCATCCGTGCCCTAAAGGGCCGGCTCGGCAACGGCACGCGTCCTGAAGGACCCGGATCAGAGGTACCGGGCGACCGACATTGCTGCCAACGTAAACAGCAGCATCCACGCCACGACTTTGCCGAGTACCGCACCGCGCGCCCGCAGCTGTTGAATTTCCGCCTGCATCGCCGCCCGCTCCGCCTGCGGCGCCGTGGCGATCGATTCCATCAGCCTCATCGACCGCATCATCGCGGGTCGCATGACCACGATGCCGATGAGAAATGCGATCAGCGCTACGACACCGCCCCAGGCAAAGGCCTGCCCCATCGGGGTCGCCATCAGCGCGCCCATGTTTCCGCCCGACATGCGCTGGAAGAGCCACATCCCGGACACGATGGTAATCAGCGCGATGATCGGCATGATCACGGGAACGCGTCGCTTCATCATCGCGCCCATGACCTTGCCGGCGTCGGGGCCGGCTTCGGCGAGCGCCGGCATGAGAAAGAACACCTGAAACGCCATCATGCCGACCCACAACGCACCAAAGAACACGTGAGCGAAGCGCAGCACGATTGTCAACACGAGCAATCTCCCGATGAGTGTTTTCGATAGTCGAACGGGCGTTCACCCGAACGACAAAGTAACGACGCTACCGAGTAGCCTGATAGACAGCCACTTCCCACACGAAGGTGCGGGTTCTTCGTAGCAGCGTGAAACCCGACGAACGGATGAGCGCATCCATCGCATCGGTGGAGTGCACGAACGATCGGAAGGGGTTTCTCAACAGTCCACGGATGAAGTTCTGCACGCGGATCACCAGGCGCGTGAGCAAACGGTCGCGCGGATAGACGAGGCCGTAGAGCCGGCTACAGCGCTGGGCCGAGAGCCGTACCAGAGGTTCCATGTGGGGATAGCAGCAGACGACGCGATCGAGTGTGACGACGTCTGCGGCTGGAATCTGCGACGCGAGGTCCACGAAATCGCCCAACCGAAAAGCGATCCGCGCGCTCAGGCCGCGCCGGGCGGCCTCCTCGCGCGCCACGTCCAGATAGGCGCTCGACGCATCCACACTCGTCGCCGTTCGCGCGCCGGCGCCAAGCAGTTCGTGCTGAATGGCGCCGACGCCGCCGCCGATGTCGAGCACGGTAGCGTGGTTTACTCCCGCCTGCACGAGCGCGCGGGTCAGCGCGCGCGTCGTGGCCACCGGACCGTTCTTCTGATAGTCTCGCAAATCACGTGCGGCGACTTTGCGGTCGAAATGGCCCTCGCAGGCGCGCGCGCTACCGCCACAGCAACAAGCCATGCGCCTAGTCTAAAACATGAGCACGCGCTCTGCCCAGACGCTCCAATCGGCCAGCTCGTCGAGGGAGCTGCGGCGCGCGCCGGGCGTGAGCTCGTTGTCGCGAATGCCGCGGGCGTCCATGCAACTCGAGCACACGGCGACGTTGCCGCCCGCTTGCGCCACGACGTGCACCATGCGCTCCATGTTGTAATAGCCCTGCGGCACCGTTTGCCCGGCTTTCCCGCAGCTCGCCGCATCACCCATCAGGAAGACACGGACTTGCGCGTCGTGGCGCTTCGCCAACGCCCCGGCGAGCCGGAGACCGTTGTAGCTGCGCTCCGACCCGTACGGGGG
>JBIOXD010000075.1:0-2228 GCA_044869265.1 Gemmatimonadales bacterium | reverse complement strand
TCTACGACCAGACGAAAGCGGACGCCCATCACCTGGCCGAGTCCGTCATCGCGCGTGGCGTGCCGGTGATCATCGTGCAGCCAGGAGTGATTTACGGTCCCGGCGACACGAGCAGCCTGCGGACCACGCTGCAGCAGTATCTGCAGCGCAAGCTGCCGCTGCTGCCCAGGCAGACGGCGTTCGCGTGGACGCACGTCGAGGACATTTCCCGCGCGCATATGCTGGCGATGGAGAAAGGTCACCCAGGCCGGACGTATTTCATCTGTGGTCCGGTCCACACGCTCGAAGAAGCGATCGAGATGGCGCAATCGATCACCGGCATTCCGGCGCCCCGCCTCCGCGTGGGGCCAGCCATGCTGCGCGCGATGGCGGCGGGCATGGCGGTCGTCGAAAAGGTGATCCCTCTACCGCCTGCGTATACGTACGAAGGGCTCCGCGTGATTGCCGGTACCACCTACATCGGCAGCAACGCGCGAGCCCGCGCCGAGCTGGGCTGGCATCCGAGGCCGCTCCGTGACGGATTGACCGAGACCCTCAGGCACGAGATGAAGCTGCTTGGAATGACACCGAGATTCTGAAGATCAGCCGGAAGTCGGCTTTGCCCAACTAATGCGCGGCGACCGATATGACGGGGAAAGCAGGACGACGCGAGCCCTCACGCGGAGACTCGGGCAGCGAAGGCAGAATCTCCCGAGCGGGCCTCAGTCGGTACGACGGGTACGGCGGGTCCGCGGAACCTGATGCTTGTCAGCCTTTTTTAGTTTTGAGCGCGCCCGGCGTTCACGCTCGAGCTGTTCGTCGCGCTCCTGGCTCTGCTTGAGGCGAAGCGTTGCGCTGAAGCACCGCTCTCCGAACCAGAACGCGCGCCGGCATTGGTCTTCGTGGAAGTAGCCGAATTCGATCCCGTCCTGAATCCCGCCCTCGGCCTCGCGCAGCGATCCAAGCGCGTAGTCGACAAACCGGCAGAAATCGCGCGGACTGAACCGGACGAACCCTTCGGTGATGTGTGTCGGCGGACCGGATGCCGAGTCCTTGAGTTGGTACCGGAAGCGATGATCGCACATGGCTTCCCGGCTGCCTTTAAGGAGCGCGCACATTTCGGATCTGAACGCGTCCGCCAACTGCCACGCGGCAAACTCCTCGACTCTCTGGACTCCCGTCACAGACACTTGACAGGGCACGGTGCGTGCCTCGTGCAAAACCTCCTATTGGGCCGAGATCCGCGCCACGGCTGCAAGTTGTGCGTACAAAGACCACGACGGATCTCGCAAGAACCTGAACGTCACCATTAAGAGAGATGACGGGAATCAGGTTCCACGGACCCGCCGTACCCGTCGTACCGACACGTGGGCGCGAATGGTCTTCAGCCGCGCCCAAACATCTCTCGACTTCGCCGCATCATCGTCGACTTTCTGGGCCAAGCCCTTTCAGGCTCTATCACGAAGCTCACGAAGGGCACGAAGGAATTCGCGCGTGTTCTTACCACCACCGGGCGACCTACGCGGGTCGGTCGAATTCAGGTTGTCGCCCGTAGTGTTCCTGCCGCCAAACTCCATTCGTGCCCTTCGTGCGCCTCGTGGTGAGATCACATCCGCACGCCGACGTTGAACGTGCCCTCGTAACCGCTCCCGGCGGTTGTGAGCGGAAACAGCACCTGACTCCCGCCGCCCTGGTAAATTCCGTCGTTCGCGTTGGTCGTGTTGCGCCGGCCTTTCGTGCTGTACGGCGCCTGCGCGTGGACGATGTCGGTGAGCGCCTCGTCGAAGAACATCTGCGACGTGAACTCGAGGCCGGTCGCCCCCGCGGGATTCGTGCGCACCTTGAAGTGAATGTGCACGGCCCGGCCCGGATACCATCCCGGATACACGGTCACGAAACGCGCCTCGCCGTTGGCGTCGCTGACCTGATAGCCGCGAAGGAATTTCTGTCCGACCGTTCCCTGCGCGGCAATGTCCGAATAGACCCCGAGCGCATCGCAATGCCAGACGTCGACCAGCGCCCCGGCGAGTGCCGTGCAGGCGCCGCCGGTCGAAATCTGCGAGAGCTTCACGAGCAGCGTCAGCGGCACGCCCGGCCGAACGCCGCCGGTTGCGGGATCGGCTCGGAGGTCGGAGCGGTTGAGCCGTTCGTCGACGAAGTACGGCCCTTCGGTGAGCGCCGGCGTCACCACGCACGGTGCGTTGGTCGAAGACGTGGAGGAGGAGGAAGATGACGTCGACGACGGTGAC
>JBIOXD010000074.1:0-7723 GCA_044869265.1 Gemmatimonadales bacterium | reverse complement strand
GCAGATGGTGTCGCTCGTGGCCGCGGCGGCCGCCATGGCGCTGACTTATCTCTATCTCGTGCGGTTCGCGTATTGCTCGCGGCTCACCGCCGGCCTCGCCGTGTTGCTCGCGCTGAGTACGCCGACCCTGCTGTACGTCAGCACGCTCACGCTCTCCGAAATGCTGTTCGCGCTGCTGCTCGTGATCGCGCTCTGGCGGGTGGAGTCGGATCTGCGTCGGAGCAGTGCGCCGGTCGCGGCGCAACTCGTTACGGGCCTGATCCTCGGGGCGCCCTATCACTGCCGCACCGTCGGGCTTCCCATCGCGCTGGTCGCGATTGCGGTGCTCGCATGGCGCCGGAAGCCGGTGTTGGGGACGCTGGCCGGTTGCCTCATGACGGTCGTGCCGTGGATCGCGTGGACCGCAGTTGCCGCGGTCCGCTGGCGGACCGATCCCATCATCGGCTACTACACGGACTACGTGGCCGGCTGGTCGCCGTTCAGCCCGCAAGGGTTGCGTGTCGTTGTCATCAACTTCCTGCTGGTCTGTCGCGACTCGATCGGAATCGTGCTGTCCGGTCTCGATATTGGACTGGATATGGCCGGCTTTCGCCTCAACCGGTGGCTGATGTTCCCCGGGGCGTACGCGCTGTTTCACATTGCCCGGCGGGCCAGGCGCGCACAGCTGCTTCCCGCTTGTCTCTTGGCGTATGTCGCGATGATTTGTCTCTGGCCCTGGCCCCCGTGGAGGTTTTTCGTGCCGGTGCTGCCGTTCATGATCGTCTACATTTCCGACGCGTATGGTGACATCGCGCGCCGGTTCCTTCCCAACGGACGACATCGATATCTGATGGCGTCGGTGGCCGGCGGGGTGCTGGCTCTCAATCTGGCCTTCGACGTGACGGCGGGCCGCGCCAGCCGCCGGTTTGGGTATCCCTACCACTTTGCCCCCGGAGTCATCGACCAATCGTCGCCACCCGTCTCCTGGATCGGCTTCGAAGACATGTTTCGGTGGGTGCGATCGCACGTGGGCCCGACTGATGTCGTCGCCTCGGGACTCGACACGATGCTGTCGCTCTACGCCGGCCGGCCCGCATTTCGCCCGTGGGTTCACCGCCCTGAATCTTTGTTTTACGGTTCACCCCTGGCGAAGACCGGAACACCTGACGAGTTCCTGGCGATCTTGAAGAATCATGGCGCGCGCTATCTCGTGACTTTTCCCATGGAGAACTTTTCGGAAGCCCGCTCGTTCGACGAGCTCGTGCAGCGGGTTTTGGAGGAACATCCAGGCGTGCTGACCGCCGCGTACCAGGGCGCGGACCCGCGTTTCACCGCGTACGAAATTCGTTGGTGACCGGCAAACGCGGGCACTTGACTATCCCCACACTTGGGGGCAGACGATAAGAGAAGCGTGCAGATGGCTCCACCGAAGGTCGAAATTTCGCCGGGCGTCGGCACCGGCGCGAGACCGGCGAGTCAGCCCGTCATCGAAGTGTCCGTGGTGATGCCGTGCCTGAACGAAGCGGATACGCTCGCGACGTGCATCCGGAAGGCGCGAGCCGCGCTCGATGGCGCGGGCATTTGCGGCGAAATCATCGTCGCCGACAACGGCAGTACGGATCAGTCGATTGCGATCGCGCATCGCGAAGGGGCGCGCGTGGTGCCGGTGAAAACGCCGGGCTACGGCGCGGCGCTGATGGGAGGCATCGACGCCGCGGACGGCCGCTTCGTCGTAATGGGCGACGCCGACGACAGCTACGACTTCGGCGAGCTTCCAAAGTTCGTGGAACAGCTGCGCGCCGGCCACGACCTGGTGCAGGGATGCCGGCTCGAGGCGGGGGGCGGGCGTGTGTTGCCCGGCGCGATGCCGTTCACGCATCGGTGGTTCGGGAATCCGATGTTCTCCGTGCTCGCGCGGCGATGGTTCCGCGCCCCCGTGACGGACATTTACTGCGGCATGCGCGGATTCAAACGCGACCTCATTTCCAAGCTTGATCAACGATGCACGGGAATGGAGTTCGCGACGGAGATGGTGATCAAGGCGAGCCTGACAGAGGCGAAGATCGCCGAGGTGCCGATCACGCTCCATCCGGACGGCAGGCGTTCGCATCCGCCACACCTGAAGACCGTTCGTGACGGCTGGCGCACGCTGCGGTTCTTTCTGTGGTACAGCCCGAGGCAGCTTTTTCTCATACCCGGGTTGATCCTGATCGCGCTGGGGATTGCCGGATATGCCTTGGCCATGCCGGGAGTGCGCATCAGCGGCATGCGTTTCGATGCGCACACGCTGCTCTTTGCGAGCCTCGCGATCATCGCCGGATACCAGAGCGCGTTCTTCGCCGTGTTCGCCAAGACATTTGCCATCACCGAGGGATTGCTTCCAGCCGATCCTCGATTCGAGCGTTTTCAACGGGTCGTGACGCTGGAGCGCGGGCTGGCGATGGGCGCCACGGGGGCGGCGCTTGGAGCGATCATCCTGCTCGCCGCGGTGAACCAATGGCGCGCGAAGAGCTTCGGAGATCTCAATTACGCGGAAACGATGCGGCTCGTCGTGCCTGGCGTGACCCTGTCGGTTCTCGGTTTCCAAACCGTTCTCGGGTGTTTCTTCCTGAGCTTGCTCGGTTTGCGCCGGCGCTGATTGCCGGCACGGTCAGTAGATGCTGATCCTGACGCCATCGTCGGCGGAGTTGGCGTGGCGGCTGCTCATACCGGCGCTCCTGTTCGTGGCGCTGCTCTGGATGATCCGTCATCAACGTCTGACGGTTCCCGAGTGGCTGGAGGCTGCGCTTTCGAGCAGACTCGCCCCCGGGATCGCAGGCGCGATCTCAGCCGGCGTGCTCCTCTTTGTGTGGCGGTCGGCGGCGGCGCCTCAACCAGTGCACGACGAGCAAGCTTACGTTCTCCAGGCCCAGATCTTTGCCCGTGGCCGCTGGACCGGTGAGCCGCCCCCGATCCCGGAATTCTTCGAGCAAACCCACGTTTTCGTCGAACCTCAACTGGCGTCGAAGTACCCACCGGGCAATTCGCTGATGCTCGTTCCAGGCATCTGGGCTGGGCTGCCAGGTCTCATGCCGCTGTTTTTCACCGCCGCGGCCGGAGGCCTGCTGTTTGCGATCGCGCGGCGATTGACCGATTCATGGCTGGCAGTACTGGCGTGGGTTCTCTGGTCCACATCTTCGGTCGGCCTCATGTGGCGGGCCTCGTACTACTCGCAGAATCTCGATACCGCGTTGTGGCTGCTCTCGCTCTGGGCGCTCGTACGCTGGACAACCGACGTCAGACGGTTGTGGCTCGCCGTCGTCGCTTGCGGGTTCGCGGCAATGTACTTGACTCGTCCGCTGACGGCCGTGGCGCTTGGCGTTCCTGCCGCGGTCGTCGTTTTTGCCGTGGTCTGGCGTTACCGTCTGTTCGGGCAGACAGTTGTCGCGCTCGCGCTTGCGGCGCCCGTGCTGTTCGTCAACCCGTTGTGGCACCAGAAAACGACGGGTGACTGGCGCGCCAATCCCTACTCGGAATACTCACGGCAGTACATGCCCTTCGAGAAGCCGGGGTTCGGGGCTGATCGTACTCCGCCGGTGAAGCAGGCTACGCCGGCTCACATCTGGATCGAGCGGGAATTCAGGCCGCTCCACGAGCGGCATCAGCCGTCGGCGCTGCCCGTCATCCTGCCCGCTCGGGTCCTCGCGCTGGGACTATCGCTGGGCGAGCATTGGCGAATCGGTCTCGCTTGTCTCTTCGTCTGGGGCGCTATTCGCGCGCGAGGGGCGATCGCATTCGGCGTGATTTCGGCGGCCTGTCTCGTGCTGGCGCACCTCGTCTACGCGCATCCAGCCCAGTGGACGCTGTACTACAGCGAGGCTTTTCCGGTGTTTTTCTTCGTTGCGGCATACGCACTGGTTGGCTTGGCGCGTGCTGTCTTGAAAGTCGACGAAAAGGGCGCGCGGCCGGTCGTGCTGCTGGCTCTGATCCTGATATCGCCGTGGGTTGCCAGGGACGTCCTGTGCGCACGGGATCAAAGCGATACCCGGAACGAGTTTCAGCGGCGCGCCCGAAGCCTCCTTGCGACGCTTCCTGGGGAACCCACGGTCGTCTTTGTGCAATACCCGCCAGGCCATTCGTACCGAGATTCTCTGGTCGTCAATACCCCCGACTATCGAATCGCCCCGGTGTGGACGGTCTACGACCGCGGCGCCGACAACCAACGTCTGTTGGCCATGACCGATCGGACAGCCTACGTGCTGAAAGTGGCCACGTGGACGCTGGAACGGATCCGGTAGAGAAGCATGGGCGTGGTCGGCTCTCTTCACGATCGTCTCGTTCACTCCCGCCGCGTGACTGTTCTGGCGCGACACCTGGCACTCGTGTCCGTCATTCCGCCGCGGTCCACCGTGATCGATGTCGGCTGTGGTGATGGTCGTATCACCGCTGCGATCAGCCGACTTCGACCGGACGCCGAGGTCAGCGGTCTCGACGTGCTGAGCAGACCGGCGACAGAAGTGCCTGTGAGCCTGTTTGATGGCACCACCTTGCCGCTCGCCGACCGCAGCGTCGACGTCGTGCTATTCGTCGATGTCCTGCATCACACCGCCGATCCGATGGTGCTGTTGCGCGAGGCCCGTCGTGTCATGCGCCGGGTAATTGTCATCAAAGACCACACGTGTGACGGTTTCCTGGCCGGTCCCACCCTGAGGTTCATGGATCGGATCGGCAACACCAGGCACGGCGTCGCGCTGCCCTATAACTATTGGACATCAGCACAGTGGGACCGCGCGATCCAGGATCTGGACCTGCGTGTGATCGTCTGGAAGAAACAGCTAGGACTGTACCAGAGGCCGGCGCACTGGCTGTTCGAACGTTCGCTTCACTTCATCGGCGTGCTGACGGACCAGTCAGATACCCAGCTTGAATGGCCAAAGCCCGCTGGAGCTTTTGACGACGTCTAAACTATGACACTCCCGTTGACAGGGCAACCGGACCGTCCGCGCGAGTCACCCGGCAAGCTGGCGGAATTCGTGCTCGTGAGCGCCGCGCTGTCGATCGCGCTCCTCATCATCTTTGCACCCTGGCGCGCAACCGCACTCGAGCTCAGAGATTTCTCAGAGTTCCTGCCGTTGCTCGAGTCGCGGGAGACGTTCGCCGGCCAGTGGCAGACCCTCAACGAGTACTACCGGACGCAAGGACGCGGCAATGTACTCACGACCGGGCTCATTGTCGCCGGTTGGCACCTGGCGGGAAAGTCGGCGCCGGTGTGGCAGTTCTACCAGCTTGCCTTTCTGGTGGGGCTGGTGATCTCGCTGTATGTGTTCCTTCGCGCCGCCGGCGTCGGGCGGGTCGTCGCGATCGGGTTGTCGATGTGGTCTGCCTGGTCCGCGGGTCCGGCGGCGGGTGCTCTCCGGCTCACCGCTGAACTGCCGATTGCCGTGCTGCTGGTCGCGATGATTTGGATTGGCCGCGAACGGGATTCATCCGTGACGGGTGCGATCGTTCTCGCCGTTCTCGCCGGCGCCATGTTGCTTTTCAAGGAAGCGGCCGTCGTGTTCCTGCCGGTCGTCGCGGGGGCGGTAATGTCCAGTCGGGGGCGTCCAGTCGCAAAGGTCACCACCGTCCTGCTCGTCGGCGCGGTCACGACGCTTCTGCTGGCGCGTGCCGTCGGCATTGCTCGTCACGCGCCACATGACGCCTATTCGCGAGGCTTGGATCCGCAGCACACGAACGCCTTCACCATCGTCGCCGCCGCGCGTCTGGTCAGTCCAGACCACTGGCCATGGATGTCACCGATGCAACCGCTGACGTCGTGGGCCACCCTCGCGTGGCTCGGCATCGTCGTCACGGGCTGCATCGGCGCGGCCAAGAGAGGCCGGGCACTTCAGGTCGCCGGTCTGGTGATGACCTGCGCCGGCGGGCTTGCGCTCTATGCGGCGTGGGGCCGCTTTGAGTCGTTCTATGCGGCGCCATTCCTCGTCATGCAGGCCGCAACGGCGGGCCCGGGCTTTGGCAATCGTCGCGGACGCGAGACCTGGCCCGTCGTAATCGCGGCAGTCGTCATCGTGATCGGTGCGGCACACGCGGCCGCCGGCGCTTGCCGGTTTCGCGAGTTTACGGCGGCACGACGCGCGGTCGAGTTCGAAGCGGCCGAAGCAATCAGCCGCCTCGGCAGCGAGCGTGAGGTGACCATCGTCGCGCAAACGCAACCAGCACAGGCCTGGCAGGGTAACGCTGCGACTTTCACGAGATTCGTTCGAGCGATGTGGCCGGACAGGCCCACGCCGAAGATCGGCGACGCACGATGTGCCGAAGCGCAGACGATGAATAGTGCCGACCGCATGTTCCTGGTGTACGACGCAGAACATTGTGACGGACTGCCAGTTACCCAATCGATTCGCCGCGACTTCCGCGCGGTGTCGATTCTGCCGCCACGAAGGATCCATGACGCGTACGTGTTGGGAATGTCCGGTCTCGACCGACGTTAGCGGCCAGGCTGGCGCCCGCCCCTATTTAGTCGGCGCGAAATATCCGCCGCGGCTTTCGACGACGATGCCGTCGCGGAGCGATTTGATCTCGACCTTGCGCCAGGCGCCGTCGCGCGCGTCATTCGTCGACGTGTAGCTGATCACGTACCGGCGGCGCAGGTTCTCGATGATGCGCTGATAGTTGACTTCGAGCTCGGTCACGTCCTTAGGGAAGTACGCTTCGCCCATGGACAGCTCGCCCATGCGCTCGAGGTAGGCGCGATCGACGTTGGGCCCCATGCCGATCGGAAACACCATCGCGTCCACGCCGCGAATCGCGTTCAGCACGTCCGCGAACGTGTGCACGCTGCCCGGACCGGTGCCGGGGTTGTTCTCGTCGCGGCCATCGGTCAGCACCACGACAGCGCGGCGTCCTTCCACGCGCGACAGCCGCTGCAGGGCTTCGACCGTGGCATCGTAGAGCGCCGTTCCGCCCTTGACCGCGTACCGCTTGATCGCGTCGAGGGCCCAGACGCGGATCGTCGTCAAGTCGTGCACGAGCTCGGTCTGATCCGAGAAGAGCATGACGGCGAGCTTGTCCTTGTCGGGCAGCGAGAGGACGAACTTGCGCGCCGCCTCCATGACCAGCGGCGCGTCGCGCTTCATGCTGCCGCTCTCGTCGAGCACGAGCATGATCGACACGGGCGCCACGGCTTCCTGGAACACCTCGACCTTCTGTTCGACGCCGTCCTCGAGCACCACGAGGTCCTCGGCAGTGACATCGACGGCCTGGCGGTTCGCGTCGCGAATCGTGAGCTCGATCGACGGCTTGATGGGCGGCGGCAGCGGCGCCGTGTAGCCCTTGCGCACCTTGATGGTGTGGGTCGGGTCGTCGGTCTTGACCGTGATCGCGCGCCACGTGCCGTCGACCTTCTGGTTCTTCGGCGTGTAGGTGAGCACGTACCGGATCTGGACGTCCGCCGCGATCTGGCCGTGCACGTCGGTCAGCTGTTCCTCACGGAACGGGAAGAACGCGCGGCCGCCGCTCTCCACGGCGATGTGCCGGAGCAGATCCTCGCCTTCGAGCGAGATGCCCGCCACGCCGGCGACGCCAATCACGTACACCGTGATGCCGGCCTCTTTGATCTCCTCGAGCGTGCGCTCGAACTTCATCGTGCTGTGCTCGTCGTAGCCGTCGGTGATGACGACGATGGCGTGCCGGCCCTCGGACGTGTCGAGCTGGCGGGCGACCGCCGACAGGCAGTCGAGAATGGCCGTGCCGCCCGCCGCGTCGA
>JBIOXD010000073.1:0-64463 GCA_044869265.1 Gemmatimonadales bacterium | reverse complement strand
GTGGCTGTCACCGGCGTGCGGCCGGCGACTGCCCAGAAGCAGGGCTCGTTCGAAGTTGGTGCATTTGCGGGCTTTCTCAACGCCGACAACTCGCTCGCGGTGGGCAATGGGATCGGCTTCGGAGGACGCGTGGGAGTGAACGCGACGCCCTTCCTCGCCATCGAAGTCGACTATGCGTCCGCCTCCCACAACGGTGCGAAGCACCAGCCGCTCCACGTGTGGGCTGTCTACCAGGTGCCTCCCACCAGCCGTGCCGAGGTCTTCGTCGGTGTCGGGTATGTTCGCAACAAGTACACCGGGGCCTACGAAGCGGAGGACAGCGGCATGGGTGGGATGGTCGGTGTGCGCCACCGCGTCAACAACTCGGTGGCCGTGCGGCTGGATGGGCGCGCCGACTTCATGCCCAACGCCGCCAACAAGTCGTACCTCGTGAGCTTCAACGGCAACTGGGGCATTCTGCTCGGCGTGAGTGCGTTGTTGAACCGGTAATTCCTCGGAGTCGGGAGTCAGGAATCGGGAGCCAGGGGCAGACTGCCCCGGTCCCGACTCCCGACTCCCGACTCCTTTCAGCGGTTCAGCACCGGCTGGTCCGAGTTGAAAATCTCTGCCGCAACCAACCATTTCCCATCCACCTGGCGCCGCCGAATCTCGAGAAACTTCCCGCGGTCGCCCACCGCCGACTTACCGTCCGCCGATGGAATCGCGAACGCATAGGTCCCGCGGACGTACGCGAGATCGCCCCGCCCATCGATGTCGATGCTCGTGAGGGCGAAACTCTCCAAGCCGCGAGTGGCCTCGAAGGACGCCAAGATCGCTGGGCGTCCTTCGACGATTTCACGATTCGCGGGCATCCACACGGCGTGCTCTGTGAACAGCGATGCGGCGGCCGAGTCGCGGTTCGCGCGGACGTATGCGACGAAGCTGTCCGCCATCGCGCGAATCGCGGTCTTGTCCGCATCACTGAGCGGAGGGGGCGTGGCCTGGCACGCTGCGAGCAGAGCGACGAGACCACAGATGACCAGAGGGGGGCGCATACTCAGCTCCTTTTCCAGACAACGGGCTTGATGTGCCGGGACAACTCCGCGCCGATGCGCTGCGCATCCTGTAGTTTCGCCTCGTACTCGAGGCGCCATTCCACCGGCATGTTCGACCGAAAATACGCCGCCGTCATGAGTTCGCCCTGAGGCTTTAGGGAAACGGCCGGGCCGCAGCCGACCGCCATCACGTCGCCGAGAAACAACGTGGAGCTGCCGGTGTCCATCACGTTGACCACGTTGCATTCGAAGTGCGCGAAGCACTCGTCCAGCACCGGCACGCCCAGCTTGCCGGCATGGTGGGGAATGCCCGCCAGCTTGTCGTGGTCGCGCCCGCTGAAGAACCCCAACCGGCGCACGATGTCGAACTGCTTCGTGTGCAAGAGATGGAGCCCGAATCGGCCCGTCTCGAAGATCATGTCGTGACTGTAGTTGAACTTGTGGATGTATACCGACAACCGCGGGACCGTCGGCACAATGGACGCGCGCACGGCGGCGTCGGAGATCATCCCGTTTTCCTTGCCGCCGCGTGCCGACGTAATTGCGACCACCGGCGAGGTAAGATTGCGCAGTAGTTGGTAGGTGAGGTCGGGTTGGAGCATACTTCAAGATACATGTCGAGTGCACAGTCGCTTCCGCAGCGCTTCTTGGCGCACGTCGGGCAAACCCGACTGTTTCGCGAGCCGGGAGAGGCCATCGTTGCAGTCTCGGGCGGCGTTGATTCCGTGGTCTTGCTCGATCTGCTGAGCGGCCACGCATCAGAACTTGGACTGCGGATTGTGGTTGCACACGTTGATCACGGTATTCAGTCCGACAGTCCTACCGTCCGACAGTCCGTCGCCGCTCTCGCTGGGAAGTACGAGCTACCATTCGAGGTCACCGAGCTTCACCTGGGGCCGCAGGCCTCGGAGACCGAGGCAAGGCGCGCGCGGTACGCATGGCTGCGTGAAGTCCAGCGCCGGCGCGGCGCGAGGTATCTCGTGACGGCGCACCACCAGGACGATCAGATCGAGACCGTGCTGCTCCGCACGCTACGTGGCAGCGCGCCCGCCGGGCTCGCGGGCATCGGGCGACGGGCACGCGGCGGCCTGGTCCGTCCGTTACTGCCCTTTTCGCGTCGTGAGCTGCTCGAGTACGCAACGGCGCGCAACCTCCCCGTTCACGACGACCCCGCGAATCGTGATCCGCGCCATCTACGCTCGTGGGTGCGCGCGACATTATTGCCGCTGTTGAGCGAGCGGCTGGGATCGGCCCTGCGTGGGGATCTACTGGCGCTGGGGCGCCATGCGGCGAGCGATCGGGCCGCCTGGGATCGCGTTCTGGATTTAACTCCGGAACTCGGGCTCGTTGTGGAGGGCGAAAGTTTCGCCGTTGCCCGCAGGAGTGTGGCCCGCTATGATAACGCATTGTCTGTTGCGCTCTTGCGCGCGGCGGCCCGCCGAGCTGGGCTCGTACTCGGCCCCACGCGCGCTCGTCGTCTCGTGGCGCTGGCGCGAGGACAGTCGGGACGGCGGCTGCCATTGGGCGATGGTTGGGCTGCCGAAGTGGCCTTCGATCAACTTCGGGTGAGCCGGCAGCGTCAAGGAACGAGCGAGCACGCGCCAGTGGCCGTGCAGCCATACGGAGACTCGGGGTCGGCGCGGTTCGGTGAATTCGAGATCAGCTGGTCACCGGCGCCGGCGCCTGAGCGCATCGAGCGTACGGCGTGGACGACGTGGGTGGAAGGCACGGGATGGCAGGTTCGGCCACCCCAGCCCGGCGATGCAGTCGCTCCGATTGGCGGCGTCGGCCATCGCCCGTTGCGACGATTGTTGATGGAAGCGCGGGTCCCCCGCGGCGAGCGGGCGCGCTATCCCGTAGTTAGTAGAGGAAAGACCATTCTCTGGGTGCCGGGCATCTGTCGTAGCGCGGAAGGGCTGCCGGCCCCTGGAAGTCACGCGGTGAGGCTGGATGTTACAGAGCGCAACTCAGCTCAGGCAGACCGGGGGACGTGAGCTCAAGCGCATCGTCTTCGATGAAGAGACGATCGCGCAGCGGGTACGGGCACTCGGTCGCGAGATCACCGCGGCCTATCCCGACGGCGACCTGTTGGTCCTGGGGCTTCTGAAGGGCAGCTTCATCTTCTTGAGTGATTTGGTGCGGCGCATCGAGCGCCCCCTGCAGGTGGATTTTCTCGTAGCTTCGAGCTACGGCGAAGGGACGGTATCGAGCGGGAACGTGCGGCTGGTGTACGATCCTGAGACCGAGCTGGAAGGCAAGCACATCCTGCTGGTCGAAGACATCATCGACACCGGCAAGACGCTGAACAAGCTGGTCGCGCTGCTACGCGAGCGCCGGCCGCAAAGCCTGGAGATCTGTGCGCTGTTACACAAACACGTGGCTGCTTACCTGGAGCTGGACGCAAAGTTCGTTGGTCTCGATGCGCCAACGCTGTTCCTGGTCGGGTATGGCCTGGATCATGCAGAGAACTTCCGGCACCTTCCTTATATCGCGAGCCTGACGTAGATGGCCAATCGTCTCCCCCCGCCACCGCGGGAATTCAACTGGGCCCGGATGCTGCGGACGCTCTCGTTTTGGGCGCTCCTCATCGTCGGAACGATCGCGCTGGTGCAGCTCGCTTCGAGCCGCCGCCGCGAGGAAGCCGAAATCAACTACACGCAGTTCGTCGAAGAGCTGAACGCCGGCAACGTCGCGTCGGTCGAGATCGCCGAGCGCCAGAAAGTCCGGGGCACGTTCCAGCGGCCGGTGGTCGTGAAGCGCCAGACGGTCGAGCGCTTCAACGTGCTCCTGCCGTTCGAGGCCGACAACAATTTCGTCGCGCAGCTTTCGGCCAAGAGCGTGGACGTGCGCGCGCGCGAGTCGGGCCAGTCGTTCGGCGTCGTGCTGCTTACCTTCCTGCCGTACCTCCTGATCTTCGGCCTCGTGATCTTCATGCTGCGCCAGATGCAGCAGGGGGGCAACCGCGCGTTTGCCTTCGGCAAATCCAAGGCGAAGCTGCTCGCGGGCGACACGCCGAAGGTCACATTCGCCGACGTCGCGGGGTGCGATGAGGCGAAGCAGGAGCTCGAAGAGATCATCGACTTCCTGAAGGACCCGCAGAAATTCCAGCGGCTCGGCGGCCGCCTGCCCAAGGGCGCGCTGCTCGTCGGTCCTCCGGGAACCGGTAAGACGCTGCTCGCGAAAGCGGTCGCCGGGGAGGCGGGCCGGCCCTTCTTCTCGATGTCGGGCTCCGACTTCGTCGAGATGTTCGTCGGCGTCGGCGCGTCGCGCGTGCGCGACCTGTTCGAGCAGGGCAAGGCCCACGCCCCCTGCATCATCTTCATCGACGAAATCGACGCCGTCGGCCGGCACCGCGGCGCCGGCCTCGGCGGGGGGCACGACGAGCGCGAGCAGACCTTGAACCAGCTGCTTGTCGAGATGGACGGCTTCGAGTCGAACGATGGTGTCATTCTGCTCGCAGCCACGAACCGACCCGACATCCTCGACCCTGCGTTGCTGCGTCCCGGCCGGTTCGACCGCCAGATCGTGGTCGACATGCCGGACCTCAAGGGCCGCGAGCAAATCCTGCGCGTGCACGTGCGCAAGATTCCGCTCGCGCCCGGCGTTCAGCTCGAGCGGATCGCGCGCGGCACGCCCGGCCTCGCCGGCGCCGAGCTGGCGAACATCGTCAACGAAGCCGCGCTGCTCGCCGCGCGCCGCAACAAGGCGCAGGTGGACAACCAGGACTTCGAGGACGCCAAGGACAAGGTGATGCTCGGCCTCGAGCGGAAGAGCCGCGTGCTTTCCGACGAGGAGCGCCGCCTGGTGGCCTACCACGAGGCGGGACATGCGCTGGTCGGATTGACCGTTCCCGACGCCGACCCGCTCCACAAGGTCACGATCATTCCGCGTGGTCGCGCGCTCGGGTTGACGGCGTACCTGCCGGAGGAAGAGCTCCACAAGTACACCAAGCGCTCGATCGAGTCGCGGCTCGCCATGGCGTACGGCGGTCGCGTCGCCGAAGAGCTGGTCTTTGGTCCAGAAAAAGTGACGACCGGTGCCGCCCAGGACATTCAGCAGGCGACCAACATCGCGCGGCGCATGGTCACGCAATTCGGTATGAGTGAAGTCATCGGGCCGATCGCGGTGGGTGATCGCGAGCAGGAGATCTTCCTCGGCCGCGAAGTCGTGCAACGGCGCGAGATCTCCGACCGTACGGCGCAGCTCGTCGATGAGGAGGTCAAGAGCATCCTCACACGCGCGTACAGCGACGCGACGCGCATCCTCACGGAGCGCCGCGCCGCGCTGGACCGCCTTGCCGCTGCGCTGCTCGAGCGCGAGACGCTGGAGCGTGAGCTGGTCGAGATGGTAGTCGATGGCAAGGCGTTGCCGCCGTACGTGCCGCCCGCGGTGCCGACGCCGCGCGGCGACAGCGAAACGGAAAAAGAGAAGTCGCAGGCGCCGAGGACCTCTGGCGGCGTGCTCCGCAATCCGCCGCCTGAGCCCGCCGGGGCGTGAGCGGCACGCCGACCGCAGACCTTTCCAAGCTCCGCATCAATCGGGACGACCCACCGCCTGCCGTAAGGCGGGCGCTGGGTCGCGTGCTGTGGATCGTCGCCGGTGCCGTCCTCATCATCGCGGTCGTGGTGATCATCGGACGGCGCGGGGCGGCGGTACCGGTGCAAGTCGTTACTGTCAGCTCGACAACGGGCGGCGAGGGGGCGGCGAATAGAGGCGGCGGCGATGGGGCGGTCGCCGTTGTCGCCAACGGCTACGTCGTCGCCCGCACCAAGGCGGCCGTCTCCGCGAAGATTCCCGGCCGCCTCGCCATGCTGAACGTCAGTGAAGGCTCGCGGGTCGAGAAGGGCGATGTCATCGCGCGGCTCGAGAACGCCGACTATGCAGCGGCGGTCGCCCAGGCCAAGGCCGAGCTCGCGAGCGCCATGGCGACTCTGATCGAGCTGACGGCCGATAACGATCAAACACGGCGCGAGTTCGAGCGGGTGCGCGACATTCACGCGCAGAATCCCAACCTGGTCTCCGCGCAGGAAGTCGAGAACGCGCAGAGTAGATCCAAGCAAGCCGAAGCGCGGGTCAAGGCGCAGGAAGCCCGCGCTAATTCCGCCGAGGCGGGCGTGCAGATGGCGCAGGCCAATCTCGAGAACACCTACATCCGCGCGCCGTTCACCGGCACGGTGTTGCGCAAGGAGGCCGAAGTCGGCGAGGTCGTGGCGCCGTCGGTAGGCGGCGGTCTGACGCGCGGCGCCGTCGTGACGATGGCCGATCTCGCGACCCTCGAGGTCGAGGTGGACGTCAACGAGGCCTACATCGCGCGGATTTCGAACGGCCAGCACGCGCGCATCACGCTGGATGCCTATCCCGATACCGCGTTTCGCGGCGCCGTGCGCCAAGTGGTGCCGACCGCCGACCGGCAACGTGCGACCGTGCAGGTGAAGGTATCCATCGTCGATCGCGATCCGCGAATTCTCACCGAGATGGGCGCGAAGGTGGAGTTTCTCGAACCGCCACGCGCCGCGCGTGCCGGCTCTGCGGAAACCGTCCAGCGGCCGAGAATCGTGGTGCCCGCTGCAGCCGTGCGTTCAGAGGAGGGCCGATCCGTCGTGTGGATCGTTCGCGAGGGCCGGTTACACAGTCGTGACGTTGACGCAGGTCCCGTCAGTGGTAATTTCCGCGAGATTCGTGCGGGCTTGTCGGGTGGTGAGCAGCTTCTGGTTGGTGGCATTGAAACCCCACGGCAAGGTCAGCGCGTAAAACCGAATAATCAATGATCAATGTTCAATGATCATTGATCATTGAACATTCTTCATTGGACATTCGCCTATGCCGCTAGTCGAAATCCGCAAAGTCCACAAGTCGTTCCAGCGCGATACGCAAAAGGTTGAAGTGTTCGAGGATCTCACCCTCAACTTCGAACAAGGCAGTTTCACCGCAATTATGGGACCCTCGGGAAGCGGCAAGTCGACGCTGCTGAACCTGATCGCCGGCCTCGACAGGCCGACGAGCGGGACGATTACCGTCGGCGGCGCCGTGGTAAGCGCGATGAGCCCGTCTGCGCTCGCTGCCTGGCGGGCGAGGCACATCGGCTTTGTGTTTCAGTCATTCAACCTGCTGCCCGTGCTGACCGCGTTTCAAAACGTCGAGCTGCCGCTGTTGCTGACCAGGCTGTCGCGCAAGCAGCGCGACGAGCGCGTACGCATTGCGCTGGACGTGGTGAATCTCTCGGATCGCCTGGACCATTACCCGCGCCAGCTTTCGGGGGGCCAGGAGCAGCGGGTGTCGATTGCGCGGGCCATTGTCGCCGATCCGACGTTGATCCTGCTCGACGAACCGACTGGTCAGCTCGATGCGAAAAGCTCGCAGGAGATTCTGACGCTGCTGGGACGGCTGAATACCGAGTTCGGCAAGACCGTGCTGATCGTCACACACGACGCGCACGCTGCCGCCAAAGCGAAGGCGACGCTGCATCTCGAGAAGGGCGTACTGGAGAAGGCGGGATGAAGTTCCTTCCGCTGGTTCTTGCCAATCTCGGCCGGCACAGGATCCGCACGACCCTCACCATCCTGAGTGTCGTCGCCGCGCTGTTCCTCTTTGCCTCGTTGCGGTCCGTGCTCACGACCCTCCGGACCAATGCGCAGTTCGGCGGCGCGCGCCGCCTCGTCACGCTGAATGCTACGGGCCTCGTCTTCACGATGCCGGTATCGTACGCCAACAAGATCAAGAGCCTGCGCGGCGTGCACGGCGTCAGCTGGGCGAACTGGTTCGGCGGCAAGTACGGCGACAACAAGGCCTTCTTCGGGCAGTTCGCGATCGACCCCGAGTCTTATCTCGCGATGTATCCCGAAGTCGTCATGCCGGCGGAACAGAAAGAAGCGTTCATCCGTGAACGCACTGCCGCCATTATCGGAACGCGGTTGGCGGAACGCTTCGGCTGGAAGCTTGGCCAGGATGTCACGCTGCAGGGGACCATCTTTCCGGGCGACTGGACGTTCACCATCCGCGGCATCTACACGCCCACCAATCCCGCCATCGGTGACGACGGGATGTTCTTTCATTGGGAGTATCTCGACGAGCGCATCGGCCGCTGGGGGCAGGCGGGCTGGTTCATCGTCGAGATGGACAGCACCGCCGACGCCGGAACCGTCGCGAAAGAGCTCGACGATCAGTTCCGGAATTCGAGCACAGCTACCAAGACCGGAACGGAACAGGCATTCCAGGCGAGCTTCGCCGGCATGCTGGGGAACTTGAGCCTGCTGCTCGGGTTCATCGGCACCGCCGTCGTATTCGCCATCCTGCTCGTCACCGCAAACGCGATGATGATGAGCGCGAATGAGCGAACCGCCGAGGTCGCGGTCATGAAAACAGTCGGGTATTCGGATCGCACGTTGTTCGGGCTCGTGATGGCGGAGGCCGGGCTGATTGCGATCGTGGGATCGGCCCTGGGGCTGGGCTTCGCGAAAGCGCTCTATCCGCTCGTCAAGTTCAACGGATTCGGCTTTCTCCCGGGATTCCACGTGACGGCGGCGACCATGGCGTGGGGTGCCCTGATCACGGTGGTGTTGATGCTCGCCAGCGGGCTGATCCCCGCGCTGCGCGCCGCGCGCATGCCGATCGTCCAGGCCCTGCGGAAGGTCGAATGATCCCGATCGTCTACAATGCCCGCAGCATGATGCAGCGGCCCGTATCGAGCTCGTTTACAGCGGTGGGCATCGCGCTGGTCGTTGCGGTTTTCATCGCCATGCTGGCGCTGGGGCAGGGTTTTAGCGCGGCGCTGGCGGGTACCGGCTCGGATCGTAACGTGGTGGTGCTGCGCAAGGGGGCCGATTCTGAGCTGTCGAGCGGCATCTCCCGCGAGACCGCGCGCTTGCTCGCGTCCTCACCGCACGTAGCCACGGGGCCGGACGGCCGGCCCCTCGTGAGTCCCGAGGTGTACGTCTTGATCCCGCTGCCACGCCCGCGCGATACGACCTCGATCGCCAATGTCGTGGTGCGTGGCGTCAGCGAACAAGCCTGGACCGTTCGCAGTAACCTCCGCGTCATCGCCGGAAACCGGCCGCAGTCGGGGCGCCTCGAAGTCTGCGTCGGACGGAAGCTGCTCGGGCGATTTGAGCATCTCGAGATCGGCTCCACGCTCCGGTTCGCCGGGCGGGATTGGAACGTCGTCTGCCATTTTTCGGCCGGCGGTTCGGCATTCGAGTCCGAGATCTGGGCCGAGAACGAGCAGGTCATGCCCGTGTTTCGGGGAGAGTTTTTTCAGTCCGTGACGTTCCGACTGAAGGACGCTGGCGCGTTCGACGAGGCGAAGCGCGCCATCGAGAGCGACCCCCAGACGGTCGTGGACCTGCAGCGCGAGTC
This sequence comes from Gemmatimonadales bacterium, assembly GCA_044869265.1. GTDB lineage: Bacteria > Gemmatimonadota > Gemmatimonadetes > Gemmatimonadales > GWC2-71-9 > 20CM-2-65-7. The sequence continues at coordinate 55,077 of JBIOXD010000073.1, read as the reverse complement.
GACGTTCTACGCCGGGCAGACCGGCATCGCCGGCATCATGCTGCGGGCTCTGGCGGTTTTGGTCACGGCCATCATGGCCATAGGCGCGGTCTTTGGCGCCGTAAACACGATGTACGCGGCAGTCGGTTCGCGGACGCCGGAGATCGCGGTATTGCTCACACTCGGTTTCCGTCCCTGGCAGGTGCTGATGAGCTTCCTGGCCGAGTCGGTGCTGATCGCGGGCGTGGGAGCGGTCCTCGGTGCGCTCCTGGCGCTGCCCGTGAACGGGATCGTTACGAGCACGACCAATTGGACGAGCTTCAGCGAATTTGCGTTCAGCTTCCGCATCACGCCGCTGTTGCTCGCGATTGGGATCGCGTTCGGTGTGGTGATGGGCATCGTCGGTGGTTTCTTCCCCGCGTGGCGCGCGGCCCGTCTGCAGGTTGTCCAAGCATTGCGCTAATCCCGCGTCCCCAGGCCCCAGCCCCCAGCCCCCAGCCCCCAGGCCCCATGAAAATCACCGCGCTCGCCGCGCACACCCCGGAAGCGGTGCGCGCGGCGCTCGCGGCACGCGGCTGGGAGACGCAGCCCGCCTGGTTTGCCGCCACCGGCATCCAGCCGCTCGTCATACTCATCGAAGACCTCACCGAAGACGAGCGCGAAGCCCTCGTGCACTGGGGCACGAAGTCCGGCGCCGACGTGCTTACTGGGGCCCAGGGCCTGGGGGCTGGGGCCTGGGCGCTCGTCGCGGGTGCCGCGAGTCGAATCGCGCCGCTCGCGCGCTACGACCGCGCGCCACAAGAGCTGGCGCGCCTCGCGCCGGAGTTGGGTAAAGTCCTGGCGGGCCGCGCGGAGCCGCCGCGCGCGTGGGCGATCAAGGGCGCGGAGTTGTCGCTCGAGAAGCCCGTGATCATTGGGGTCATCAATGTCACGCCCGATTCATTTTCCGATGGTGGTCAGCTCGGCTCTGTGGAAGCCGCGATCGAACACGGCGCGCGGCTCGCGGCGCACGGCGCACGCCTGCTGGATGTGGGCGGCGAGTCCACCCGACCGGGTGCGGCACCTATTCCTGTTCAAGTAGAAATCAGCCGCGTTATCCCCGTGATTGCAGGGCTCGTGAAGCGAGGCCACGGTCCGATCTCGGTCGATACGCGGAAAGCTGAGGTGGCGCGGGCTGCTCTCGACGCCGGAGCGGCGGTCGTGAACGACGTGTCAGCGCTGCAGTTCGACCGCGAGCTCGCCCAGGTCGCGCAGGAAACGCAGGCGGGCATCATCCTGATGCACATGCGAGGCACCCCGGCGACGATGGACGACCTGGCCACATATCACCATGTGGCGGCGGAGGTCGCCGGAGAGCTCGGCGACTTCGCCGCCAAGGCCGAGCGCGCGGGTATCGCGCGCGAACGGATCGTTCTGGACCCTGGGTTTGGGTTCGCCAAAACCGCCACACAGAACCTTCGGTTGCTCGACGAACTGGCAACGATCGTGGCCGTTGGCTATCCTGTAGCGGTCGGCCCGTCGCGGAAGCGCTTTCTGGGGGCGGTGACCGGTCGGCCCGTGGAAGATCGCGATCGCGCCACGGCTGTCGCATGCGCCCTCGCCTGGGAGCGAGGCGCCCGGTTGTTCCGGGTTCACGACGTCGCCTTGACCGTCGAAGCCCTTACACTCGCGAGCGCTACGACCAAACCAACGTGAACGTTGACGCTTTACGGTTTCTCTCCCCGCGACTCTGGCCGGATCTCTTCGAGATCCTGATCGTCGCGTTCGTCATCTATCGCTTTCTGTTGTTTCTCGTCGGCACGCGGGCCCTGCAGATCGTGATCGGCCTCGTGATTCTCTCGCTCACGTACTTCGTGGCGGTGTTCGCGAAGTTCACGATGATCAGCACGTTGTTGGGGGTGATCTTCACCTACGGCGCCTTTGCCGCCGTCGTCGTCTTTCAGCCCGAGCTCCGCAACGCCCTGGCACGGCTCGGCCAATCGCGCTTCATGCGCGCGTTTTCGCGGGGCGACCGGCAATCGGTAGCGGAGGAAATCGCGGAGGCGCTGGACCGGCTGTCGCGCGCCGGCACCGGCGCGATCATCGCGGTCGAAGGCGACATCGGCCTCGAGGAGTTCATCACCACCGGCGTGCCGATGGAAGCGAAGGTCTCGGCCGACTTGCTGACCACGATTTTCACGCCGTACTCCCCTCTCCACGATGGCGCGATCTTGATTCGGGGCGATCAGATCATCGGCGCGGGCTGCGTGCTGCCGCTGACGCAATTCAAAGTGGCCGACAAGTCGCTCGGCACCCGCCATCGGGCGGCGCTGGGTTTGTCGGAGGAAACGGATGCGACGGTCCTCGTCGTGTCGGAAGAGACCTCGACCATTTCCGTCGCGAGCCACGGCCTCCTGTACCGCCATCTCACCGCACAACAAGTGCGCGACCTGCTCTCCGGTGCCGTCTCTCATCTCGAGGGCGGCGAGCGTGTGACTCAGCCTGCAACCTGACCCGGCGCAGCGCCCTCCATACCGGGAGGCCGCGGTTGTCGCACTCCTGGTCCTCATCGGTTATGTGATCACCCTCGCTCCCACCGTCACGCTGTGGGATGCGGGCGAATTCATCACCGCCGCTAAGGTGCTCGGCGTGCCCCACCAGCCGGGGACGCCGCTATTCGTGATGCTGGGTCACGTCTGGGGCGACGTCGTGGCCATCGGTCAATATGCCTGGCGGCTGAACCTGATGAGCGCCTGTTTCTCGGCAGCGGGCGCGGGCTGCCTGTTCCTCGTCGTGGAGCGAGTGCTCGCCGGGGAAACGCGGATGATCCGCATTGGTGGCGCGGCCGCCGCTGCAATCATGTCGGCGTTTGTGTTCACCGCCTGGCAGAACAGCAACGAGACCGAGGTCTACACCATCGCGACGTTCAGTGTCGCCGCGATCTCCTGGCTCGCCGTGCGGTGGCGGGACGTGCGCGGCAGTGCGCACGCTCCGCATCTGCTGCTCCTCATCATCTACATCGGTGCACTGTCCATCGGCAATCACCTGCTCGCGCTGCTGGCGGGTCCCGCAGTGGCGCTGTTCATCTTCTACACCCTGCGAACCGCACCATCACCCGATCCCGAGGAGCGGCACTGCGAGTGGGCTGAGTGGGCAGTGCTGGGCACGTTGTGGATCGTGCTCATCGCCGTCGGCCTGGGCAGCACCGGACTGATCATCGTTGGTGGCGTGTTGCTGCTTGCGGCGGTGGTAGCCTGCATGATGTCGGGCTCGCGCGCGTTCCCGATCCTCGCGATTGCGATTGCGGCGGTCGGCATATCGACGTACGCCTTCCTTTATATCCGCTCCGGCCTCCAGCCGGTGCTCGACGAATCCGATCCCGAAACGTGGACGAACCTGTTGTCGATGATCCGGCGGGAGCAGTTCGGCAGGCGGGGAATCTTGGACAATCCGATGTTCTTTCCCGGGGCAGACAATCCGGGTCGCAGCATTGTGATCTTCTGGCAGCAGCTGATCAATTACTTCGTATACTGCGGGTGGCAATGGGGCCGATCACTTCCGAACGTCGCGATGGCGGCGGTGTCGGTGGCATACGCGGCGCTCGGCTACTTCGGGTTCGATCTGGCGCGTCGCCGCGATCGTGGCCTCACCTATTTCCTCGTCGCAGTGTGGCTCATCACGGGTCTCGGTCTCGTCGTGTACATGAACTTCAAGCCCGGGTTCTCCCTGTTCTGGGATGTCTACCCATCGATGAGCCAGCACGAAGTCCGGGAGCGCGACTACTTCTTTGTGGTGAGCTTCCAGATCTGGGGCGTGTTCGCGGGGCTCGGTCTCGTGGATGTGACGCGGCGCGCGATAGCGTCGCGGTGGATGGCGGCGGCTGCGGCGCTGGTCGCGCTGCTGCCGTTCGGGCTCAATTTCACGGCCGCGACGCGGCGCGGGCCAGACGCGTATGTGGCGCGGGACTTCGCGTATAACCTGCTGCAATCGGTCGAGCCGTACGGCGCGCTGTTCGGTTTCGGTGACAATGACACGTTCCCCGTTTGGTACCTGCAGGAGGTCGAGGGAATCCGGCAGGACGTCACGATGGTGAACCTGTCGCTGGCCAATCTCGACTGGTACTTGAAGCAGCTCGCCGTTCGACCCGTCCGACCCTTCGACACCGCGGGCGCGCCGGCCATCTACCGCAGTTTCAAAATTCCAGGGCCGCCGGCCGGCACGCAGTTGCCGCTCACACCCGAGCAGATCGCCGGCATGCAACCTGGCCGCTTGAGCGACGACCTCGACTTTCGCGCCGCCGGGTTCTCGTTGCACGTCCCGCGGGGGACGTACCTACGCGTCGCGGATCAGGTGATCCTGTACACGCTCGGGTCGTATCTGCCGGCGCGATCGGTCACGTTTGGACAGACGTCGGGGCGCGGGGCTTGGCTCGGTCTCGACTCGCAGCTTGTCTTCCAGGGTCTCGTCTTCAGGGTCGTGCCTCGCGCCGACACGGTCACTCGCTGGCCTGAGGGTATCCAGCGCACGAAAGTCGACACGGCGCGAACCCGAAGTCTGGCGGACTCCGTCTTTCGATACGGCAAGCTGTTCTCGGTCGACACCCTGAAGCTCGAGCCGGCGGCGCAGCTCGTCGCCCGATCTTTCTCCGTGCCGTTTCTCGAGTTGGGAAACAGCGCACGTCTGCGGGGCGATACCGCGCGCGCTCGGGCGTACCTGCGGCGGGCTTATCACCTGAATCCGAGCAGGCCACTCGCCGACCTTCTGCGAGGCCCTTAGGCTCCCAGCGCGCAGGCTCTATATTGAAAGGTTATGAGTTTCGAGGCCCTCCCCGAGCGTTTGGCCCAGGTGAGGGCCGAAGTTGCTCGGCTCGCCTCACACCCGGTCACGATCGTCGCGGTGACGAAGGGTTTCGGTAGCGAAGCGATTCGTGCAGCCGTCGCGGCGGGTGTGGTGGACATCGGTGAGAATCGCGTGCAGGAGGCGCTGGGAAAGCAAGAGGAGTTAGGAGTCGGGAGTCAGGAGTTGGGGATTCGGTGGCATTTGATCGGGCATCTGCAGCGCAACAAGGCGAAGTTCGTGCCTGGACGTTTCGAGCTGGTGCACTCGATCGATTCGTTGGAGCTCGCGACCGAGCTCAACAGACGTGCCGACGCTCCGGTGCGCGTGTTGTTGCAAGTGAATGTCGCAGGGGAACAGCAGAAGAGCGGCTGTCCGCTGGCCGAAGCGCCGAGTCTGGCGCGACGAGTGGCGGCGCTCGAGCATCTGCGCCTGGAAGGTCTCATGACGGTGGCGCCATTTACGGACGATGTGGACGTGCAGCGCCGGGTGTTTCGTGGCCTGCGCGTGCTGCGTGATACGATCAAGGAGGAGAACGGAGTATGGCTGCCGACCCTCTCGATGGGGATGTCCGGCGATTACGCTACGGCGCTCGCGGAGGGAGCGACGGTGATTCGCCTGGGTACCGCACTCTTCGGCCCGAGGGGAGTGAAGGAGACAAGCCCGTGAACGACGACGTCTTCACGCTCACGCCGCTCGACGTTCGCAAACAGGAGTTTCGCAAGAGCCTGCGCGGTTACGAGACCGAGGGCGTCGAGGACTTCCGCGTGCGCGTGGCGGACGCGCTGGAACGCGCGATCCGCGACCGCCAGGTGCTGGAGGAGCGCGTCGCGGCGCTGACGGACCAGCTCCGGGTGTTCAAGGAACGCGAAAGGGCCATGAACGAGGCGCTCGTCGCCGCGCAGCAGCTTCGGCAGGACACTCGCGCGGCCGCGGAGCGTGAGGGGCAGGTGATTGTGCGGGAAGCGCAAGCCGAAGCGAAACGGCTGCTCGACGAAGCGCGCAGTGCCGAAACCGCGGTCAAGGCGCGCATGGCGGAGACCGAGCGCCAGTTCCAGCAGTACGTCGGGGGATTTCGCGCCCTGCTCGAGCGCCAGCTCGCCGAGCTCCGCGCCCTCGACGGCAAGCACGACTGATGGTCGTGGCTGACGCCGTCCGCGCGATCGAGGCGCGGACCTCGGTGTCTCCGGACATCGCCGTCATTCTGGGCACCGGACTCGGCGCGCTCGCCGACGAGCTCAAGGCCGAGTCCACGATTGCCTATCCGGAAATTCCCGGATTCCCGACGCCGACCGTGGAGACCCATGCCGGCCGGCTGCTGTTCGGCACACTGAGCAAGCACCGCGTGGCCATCATGCAGGGACGGTTCCACCGCTACGAGGGCTACAGCCTCCAGCAGGTCGCATTCCCCGTGCGCGTGCTGAAGGCGCTCGGCGCGAAAACACTGGTCGTCTCCAATGTCTCGGGCGGCATGCATCCCCTCTGGTCCACGGGGGATTTGGTGCTGATCGCCGATCATATCAACCTGCTCGGCGACAATCCGCTCGTCGGACCGAACGTCGATGCCGAAGGCCCGCGGTTTCCCGACATGTCGGCGGCGTACGACCGGGAGCTGCGCCGGCTGGCGCGCGCCGTCGCGGTCGAAAACAAGATCGTGCTGCGCGAAGGCGTCTACGTCGCGGTGCCTGGTCCCAATCTCGAGACCGCGGCCGAGTACCGGATGCTGCGGGCGATGGGAGCCGATATCGTCGGCATGAGTACCGTACCGGAAGTCATCACGGCCGTGCACCAGGGTATGCGGGTACTGGGTCTTTCGATCATCACCGACACGTGCCTGCCCGACGCGCTGGAGCCGACGTCGGTCGAGCAGATCATCGCCGTCGCCCGCGCCGCCGAGCCGCGCCTCGCGACCGTCGTGCGGGGCGTGGTGGAGCGCCTGAACTGATGACGTACCCGCTGTCGGACGCCTCGCAGTCGATCGACGCGCTGGAACGGCAACTGCTCGGCGCGTGGAAGCATGAGCGGCTGTTCACGCGGGTGATCGACGCGACCCGCTACGGCCCGCCTTTCATCTTCTTTGAAGGGCCGCCCACGGCCAACGGCCGGCCGGGGATCCATCATGTGTTTTCGCGGACCCTGAAAGACCTGGTCTGCCGCTACCACACGATGCTGGGTCAGGCGGTCACGCGTATCGCGGGCTGGGACACGCACGGCCTGCCGGTCGAGATCGAGGTCGAAAAGGCGTTGAGCATCAGCGGCAAGCGCGAGATCGAGGCGTACGGCGTCGAGCGCTTCAACACGCTGTGCCGCGAGAGCGTCTTCAAGTACAAGACCGACTGGGAAGCGCTGTCGGACCGAATCGGGTATTGGCTCGACTACGAGCGCCCCTACGTCACCTACAGCAACGACTACATCGAGACGGTGTGGTGGCTGCTGAAGCGGCTGCACGAAAAGGCCTTGCTGTACCGCGGCCACAAGGTCCTGCCGTACTGCCCCCGGTGCGGCACCGCGCTGTCGTCCCATGAAGTGGCGCAAGGTTACGAGACGGTGCAGACCAATTCCGTCTACGTCACCTTCCCACTCCAGACCCGCAAAGGCGACAACCCGCGGAACCTCATCATCTGGACCACGACGCCGTGGACGCTGCTGTCCAACGTGGCCGTCGCGGTCGATCCGGAACTCGAGTACGGCGAATATGCGTTCCCCGACGGCGGCAAGACCGCGAGCTATATCGTCGCCGTCGCGCGCGCGGCCGACGTGCATGTCCATGGCGTTCCGCTCGTGCAAGGCGAGTTGGTCAAGACCTTCCGGGGCCGTGAGCTCTTGGGGAAGAAGTACGTTCCGCCATTCGACGTCGTGCCGTTTCCCAAAGACGGGCAGCGCTTCGTGATCGTCCCCGGCGCGTTCGTCACCGCGGACGAAGGCACGGGGCTCGTGCACATGGCGCCCGCGTTCGGCGCCGATGACTTCGCCACCGGACAGCAAAACGGGCTCGCGTTCGTGAATCCGGTCGCGCCCGACGGCACGTTCCGCGGCACGACGTGGCCGGAAGTCGAGACCAAGCTCGTCACCGATAAGGACACCAACCGCCTGATCATCGAGCGGCTGAAACACGAGGGGCGGTGGCTCGAGACCAGGACCTACACCCACAGTTATCCGCACTGTTGGCGCTGCGACTCGCCGCTGATCTACTACGCGCGCACGTCGTGGTTCGTGCGCACCACCGCGGTGAAAGCCCGCCTGCTTGAGGTGAACGGCGAAATCGACTGGCATCCACCGGAGGTCGGCACCGGCCGCTTTGGCGAGTGGCTCGAGAACAATGTCGACTGGGCGCTGTCGCGCGACCGCTACTGGGGAACGCCGCTCAACGTGTGGGAGTGCGATGCCGATCGCGAGCATCGCGAAGTGATCGGGTCGTACGAGGAGCTGGCGCAGCGCTGGGGAAACCGGCTGCCGGCGGATTTCGATCCTCACAAACCGTACATCGACACGTATACCTGGAGCTGTCGCGATTGCCCCGGCACCATGCGGCGCGTGCCCGAAGTGATCGACGCCTGGTTCGATTCGGGGTCGATGCCATACGCGCAGTGGCACTATCCGTTCGAGCACCAGGCGGATTTCAAGGCACACTTCCCGGCGGACTACATCTGCGAAGGCGTCGACCAGACGCGCGGCTGGTTCTATTCGCTGCTCGCGATCGGCGTGGCCGCCTTTGACTCGATCGTCTACAAGCACGTGATTGTGAACGAGCACGTGCTCGACGTGCACGGCCAGAAGATGTCGAAGAGCCGGGGCAACGTCATCGATCCCTGGAAAGTGATCGAGACGCACGGCGCCGACGCGGTGCGCCTCTACCTGCTCAGTCAGAGTCAGGTCTGGCTGCCGAAGCGTTTCGACGAGCGACAGATTCCCGAAATCTCCGGGGGGTTCCTCAACACGCTGCGCTCGACGTACGATTTCTTCCGCCGCTATGCGCAGGACTGGCGGGCGCCCGCCGAAGAGGATGCGACGCCGCCGGCCGAGCGGCCGGCGGCCGATCGCTGGCTGCTGGCCCGGCTCGACGAAGTTGTGGCATTGGTCCGGCAGGCCTGGGCGACGTACGACGTCACCGCGGGCGTGCGCGCGATCATGGACTTCGTGGGGGAGGATCTGTCCCGGTGGTACATTCGCCGCAACCGCCCCCGCTTCTGGGCTCCCGATCGCGCCACCGATCCTGTCGCCCTGGAGACATTGCACGAGACGCTGGTTGCGTCGGTGCGGATGCTCGCGCCGGCGGCTCCGTTCATGTCCGACTGGGTGCATCGGGCGCTTACCGGGACTTCGGTCCACCTGGCGCCGTTCCCGGTTGACCGCGGGCACCGCGAACCGGAGCTGCTGGCGGCCATGAGCACCGTGCGGCGGCTGGCGTCCCTGGCGCGTGCGGCACGGGAATCGCGTAACCTGAGGGTGCGGCAGCCGCTGGCCCGGATGCAACTGGCGGTTCCGGCGAACGCCCAGGGCCCGGCCTTGTCAGACCTGTTAGATATCTTGGCTGCCGAGGTCAATGTAAAAGCAGTACAGGTGGTCGCGTCCGACCACGATCTGGTGCGGCTGCGTGGTAAGGCGAATTTTCGTACCCTCGGCAAGCGGTACGGGAAGGAGACGCCCCGCGTCGCGGCCGCCGTCGCCCAGTTGGACGCGGGCGAGCTGCAGGCACTGGAGCAGGGCGAAACAATCCGGATCGGCGAGTGGGAGTTGTGGCCGGAGGATGTGACGGTCACGCGCGAGGTCGCGAGCGAGTGGCTGGTGCAAGCCGACGGTCCATTCGTCGTTGCGCTCGACCCCGAGCTGAACGACGATCTGGTGCAGGAAGGACTGGCGCGTGAGGTGGTCAATCGCGTGCAGCGCCTCCGCAAGGAGGCAGGATACGAATACACGACGCGCATCGAGTTGAGTGTTTCCGGCGCCGAGGATGTCGTCGCCGCGACGCGCGCGTTTCAGGGCTACGTCGAAGGTGAAACGCTGGCGCGCCGTATGGTATTCGATGCGGCGCTCGACGAACCCGATCTACAGCGGGACGTAGACATCGAAGGACGTCGGACCACGATTGCGCTTCGGCGTCATGACGGACGAAAGGGCGGAACCCGATAATGCCGACCAAGTCAACCAAAGCAGCCGCAAAGACCAAGGGCCTGAACAAGAAGCAGCTGAGCCATCTGGAAAAGCGGCTGCTGGAAGAGCGAGCCCGGGTGATCAAAGAGCTGGGCCACTATGGCGAGTCCTTCAACTCGAGTCTCCAGGCGTCCGACGGCGACCTCTCGAGCTACTCCTTCCACATGGCGGACCAGGGCACCGACGCTATGGAACGCGAGAAGGCATTCCTCTTCGCGTCGCAGGAGGGTCGCTACCTGTGGCATGTCAATGAAGCGCTGCGGCGGCTGTACGGCTCCCCCGAGCGCTTCGGCAGGTGCGAGCAATGCGGCGAGGACATCGGGTTCGACCGCCTCGATGCGCTTCCACACGCCCGTCTCTGCATCAAGTGCAAAGCGAAAGAGGAAGATGGAAAGCGCCGCTGAGCGCAGACTCTTCTGGGGCACGGCGATCGCGGTTGTCGTCGCCGACCTCATCACCAAAGTGATCGCCGAATCGCTGCTCGCGCGCCGCCTGCCGCTGGCCGTGGTCGGCGATCTCGTGCAGCTCCGTCTGGTCTACAACGAGGGCGCCGCGTTCGGGCTCCACGTGGGCGACAACTCCCGCTGGATCTTCCTCGGCCTGGCCATCGTGGCTCTCTTCGTGCTGGGCTCGCTGGTGCGCGGGACGCGCCCCGGCGACCGCTTTCGCCTCGTCGCGCTCGCGCTGGTGTGCGGTGGCGCGGTCGGCAACCTGATCGACCGCATTCGCAGCGCGCAAGGAGTCGTCGACTTCGTGGATATCGGCGTCGGGGCGTGGCGCTGGCCCACGTTCAACGTCGCCGACTCGGCCATCACCGTCGGCGCCATCGCCCTCGGCGTCTCGCTCTGGCAGGAAGGCCGCGCCCAGCAGCGGGCCAAGGAGGCGCGCGCCGCCGAACCTTGAACATCACGTTCTGTGTCGTAGCCAATACCGACCGTCTCGATCGATTTCTCGCCGACCAGCTCAGCATCTCCCGTACTCAAGCCGGACGTCTCATAGCCGATAAGCGTGTGACCACTCGCGGCAAGGCGCTCCGCGCGTCCGCAATTCTGGAGCGCGGCACCGAAGTCACCGTGGACCTGCCTCCCAACGAGCCGCCGCCCCGCACGTACGCCCCGGCGCACGCGGAGCTGCAGTTCGTGTACGAAGACGAGCACCTCGCAGTGCTCGACAAACCGGCCGGCCTCGTGGTGCATCCAGGACCGGGACACTGGAACGACACGCTCGTCAATGTGTTGGCGGGGCGGGGCACGGAGCTGTCGCGCGGATCCACCGAGGGACGTCCCGGGATCGTGCATCGCCTCGACCGCGATACGTCGGGGCTGCTCGTTGTGGCGAAGAGCGATCTCGCGCATCGCCGACTTGCGGGTGCGATCGAGCGTCGCCAAGTCCAGCGCGTCTATGCGGCCCTGGTTTGGGGACATCTGCGGAAGAGTCCGGTGGACATCGAAGCGCCGATCGCCCGCCACGCGAAGGAGCGCAAGCGCATGACGGTGGCCGAGGGCGGCCGCCACGCGGTGACGCACGCCGCGGTCGTCGCGCGCTTCGCGCACTGCGATCTGCTGCGCGTGCGGCTCGGCACGGGGCGCACCCATCAGATTCGCGTGCACCTCGCCCATGTCGGCTGCCCGATCGTGGGGGATCGCGAGTACACTTTCGGCGGCAGCCGCCGCGTCACGCCGTCGGCTCGCGGAGAAGCCGAGCGACTGGAGGCCCTCGCGCCGCGACAACTGTTGCACGCCGCCGCGCTGTCGTTCACACACCCGGTCACGGGCGCGCCCATCACGCTCATGTCAGAATGGCCAGCAGAGTTGCGTCCGGCGCTCGCCGCGGCGGCGGGTGACGCGAATTTACTTGCTCAGGATAAACCGTTGCAGTATTTTGGTTTCTTCGCATCCGATGAATGAAAAAAACCTCGCGCCCGTTCCCACTGCGCGCCTGCTCGTGTTTCGCGTGGGAGGGCTGTCATGCGCGGCCGAGGTCGATCAAGTGCGGGAGATTCTCCCGCGCCTCCCAACGACGCGTATTCCGGGCGCGCCTCCGGTTGTCGCGGGGCTCGTAAATGTCCGCGGCACGCTGGTAACCGTGGTGGAAGGGTGGCGTGCGTTAGGGCAGGATCCTCCGACGACGCCTCCGCTTCCCGATGCCGCTGCAGGGTCGACGATCATCCTCGAGCTGGAGAGTTCCAGCGCGGCGGAAGGGGCGAACGAGCGCAGTCGGAAACTCATCGGGTTTACAGTGGACGAAGTGGTGGACATGCTGGCGGTGAGCGATACCACGCTCGAGCACCGAGAAAGCCTCCCCGGCGTCGACCCGACGCTGGTAAAGGCGGTTGGACGCCGTCAGGTTGGGGACGGGGGGGGCAACCTGTTCATCGTCCTGAACGTGGCAGCGCTGTTGGGCCCGGTCCTGACTACCTAAGGAGCGCGCAGTGAGCCACACGGTTCTCGTCTGTGATGACGCCATCTTCATGCGAACCATGATCACGGATATCCTCGCACAGGCCGGTTTCGAAGTGGTCGGTGAGGCCGAAACCGGGACGCAAGCCGTGGAGAAATACCGCCAGCTGAAGCCCGACCTGGTGACGATGGATATCGTGATGCCCGACATGGGGGGCATCGATGCGGTCCGCGAGATCGTGAAGCACGACCCCGACGCGAAGATCCTCATGTGCAGTGCGATGGGGCAGCAGGCCCTCGTGGTCGAAGCGATTCAGGCCGGCGCCAAAGACTTCGTTGTGAAGCCGTTCCAACCTTCCCGCGTGCTCGAAGCCGTGCAGCGCGTGTTGGGATAGCACACAATGGACCTGTCGCAGTACGCCGAGCTGTTCCTGGCCGAGAGCCGGGAGCACTTGAGCGCCTGCAATCAGCTGCTGCTCGAGTGGGAACGCCGGCCTTCGTCGCCCGAGCCCGTGGGCGGGATCTTCCGCGCGGTGCACACCATGAAAGGGATGGCCGCGACCATGGGATATGGTCGCGTCGCCGACGTCGCGCATCGCATGGAAAACCTGCTCGACCAGCTGCGGCGCAGCGGCGAGAATCCCAGCGACGCCACGCTGCAGCTCCTCTTCCGCGCTACGGACGCATTGGAAAAAGCCGTCGAACTAGCGGTCGCCGGTCGCGAGCGCGACGTCGATTTCGGAACGCTGCTGACGGATCTCGAGCGGGCGGTGACGAAGCAGCCGACGGTCGCGTCATCCATCGTCGCCTCACCTCCCGTTGTCTCACCTACAGTCGCCCCACCAGGCTCCGGCCGCCTGGTCCAAGTCACCATCCGTCCCGAGGCACCCCTCAAGGGTGGCCGCGCGATGCTCGTTCTCCGGAAAGCGCAGAGCCTGGGGACGGTGCAACAGGTTCAGCCGCCTCCCACAGCGTTCGAGTCGGACGACTTCGATGGGCATGTGGCGTTCGAGCTGCATAGCTCCGCCGCGTCCCCGGAGATCGAGGCGGCGCTGTACGCGGTCGGCGACGTGGAGCGCGTCTCGATCGGCGGCGGTGAGGCGGGCCGAGTCGATGACGCCGCGGGCGAGGGGGGGCGCAGCCGGCACATCCGCGTCGATCTGCGCCGCCTGGATACGCTGATGGATCTGATCGGCGAGCTCGTGACGGAGCGCGGCCGTCTGAACGAGGTGGCGGGCCGCTTGGCTGGTCAGGATCTGGCGATCGACGACATCGCGGTCCAGATCTCGCGCCTGTCCGCCGATCTCCAGAACGAGATCATTCAGGCACGCATGACGCCGGTGTGGCAGGTCTTCGACCGCTTTCCGCGGCTCGTGCGCGACGTCGCGCGCCAGCTCGGCAAGGAAGTCGCGTTGCGCGTGGAAGGAAAGGAGATCGAGCTTGATCGGGCCATTCTCGACGAGCTCGGTGACCCGTTGGTGCACCTGCTGCGCAACGCGGTCGATCATGGAATCGAGCCGACCGCTGAGCGCAAGCGACACAAGAAAAACCCCGAAGGCCAGATCGTGCTGGCTGCCGTGCGGGAGCGCAGCAGCGTCGCGATCAGCATCTCCGATGACGGCCGCGGTATCGATCGAGTGAGCATTCTCCAAAAAGCGAGGCGCGAGGGTATCGTGGGGCCGCACGTCGAGGCGCTGTCCGACGATCAGCTCCTGCGTGTGCTTGCCCGGCCCGGCTTCACGACGGCGGGGACGGTCACTGCGGTGTCGGGCCGGGGCGTGGGAATCGACGTCGTCATGACCCGCCTCCGCACGCTCGGGGGATCGATCGAGATCCGGACGGAAACGGGGAAAGGCACGACGTTCCTTCTGCGGCTTCCGGTCACGCTGGCCATCGTGCGTGCACTGATCGCGGCCGTCGGGCACGAGCGGTACGCGCTGCCCCTGACGTACGTCGCCGAAACGGTGGAGTTCGGTACGACGGCCATGACGACGATGGAAGGGCGGGATGCGATCGTGCTGCGGGACCGCGTGGTTCCCCTCGTGGATCTCCGCAAGCTGCTCGGAACGAACGGCGGCGCTCCCGCGCCCCCTCCACGGCGCCCCGTGATCGTGCTCGAAATGGGCGAGCGCCGCGCGGGTATCGTCGTCGACGGAATGCTCAGCCAGCAGGAGATTGTGGTGAAAGGATTCGACGCACCGCAGGGCACGTTGCCGATATTCAGCGGCGCCACGATCCTGGGGGATGGTGTGCCGACGCTGATCCTGGATGCGGCGGGATTGGTGTGATGATGATTTACACGCTTGAAGCGTGTGTCCGGTGATGCACTGCCCTTAAGGGCAGTGTTGTGCGGGCGCACCCTTCAGGGTGTCGAACGAGGGAGGGGACCTGGAAGACGTCCGTGATCTAAAAGCGCTGCAGCTCGACGCGCTGAAAGAGGTCGCCAACATCGGCGCGGGGCACGCGGCGACGGCACTGTCGCAGCTGACGCAGCGCCGCGTGATGATTTCCGTTCCCGAGATCAACATCGCGCGGCTCGAAGACGTCGCCGGCCTGATCGGCGATCCTCAGGAAGTGGTGGCCGCCGTGTTGATGCACATGCTCGGCGACCTGACCGGGCGGACGCTGCTGCTCGTTCCCGAGCCCGTCGCGCGACGGCTGTGCGACATGCTCCTCAAGCGTCCGCTGGGAACGACCACGGCATTTGGGACGCTCGAGCAATCCTGCCTGAAAGAGGCCGGCAACATTCTCTCGGGTGCCTACATGAACGCGTTGTCGGAATTCATGGGCATGCTGCTCCTGCCGTCCGTGCCGAGTCTCGTCGTCGATCTTTCGGCGGCGGTCCTGACGACGACGTATTTGAATTTCGGGCACGACCGCGACGTCGTCTTTTGCGTCGAGACAGAGTTCAATATCGACAACCGGGACGGGCTGCGCGGTCATTTCCTGCTCCTGCCCGATCTGGCGTCTCTCAAGGCTATCTTCGACGCCATCCGCTTGACTTGATCGTCTCCGAGCGCGACCTCACGGTGTTGAGGTCCTTTTCCCGCCGGATCGACCCGTCGGACGCGGGCGCGCACAACAATCTCGGCGTTTTGTACTACCAGAAGGGCCTCGTCCCCGAGGCCATCGAGCAGTTCACGCGCGCGCTCGAGCTCGACCCGCGCATGCAGGTGGCGCAGCGCAACCTCGAGATCGCCTATCACAACACGGGCTACTACGACCGGCGCGTCGCGGAGCTGCAGGAGCGGCTGCGCCAGGCGCCCGACGATCGCGACGGGCGCTGGGAGTTGGGCCGCACCTACGCCATTTTGGGTGCCTTCGACGAGGCGGTGGCGGAGTTCGAGGAGCTGCTGGCCCATAGGCCGAACGACGTCGCGGCGATCATTCAGCTGGGACTCGCCGAGAAAGCGCGCGGCCGGCTGGAGGTCGCGACGGAGTGGTTCAGCCGCGCGGTCGAGCAGGATCCCACGTCGACGGTCGTCCACTTCTACTTGGGCGAGGTCTACTACAACCGCGGACTGAACGAGCCTGCGCTCGCGGCGCTCGAGCGCGCGGTCTCGCTCAACCCCGACAACGCCAACGCGCACTACTTGATGGCGTTCGTCCTCGGCGACATGGGGCGCCACCAGGATGCGCGCGCCGCGTCCAAACGGGCGATTCAGCTCAATCCGCCCCTCGCCCGCGCGCAGACGAACCTGTCGCTGGAGCGCTATCGCGCCGAGCGGCAATCGGCCGAGCATCGCCTGCGGGCCAGTCCCACACCGGAGGTCGCAGAAGGGCACGAGCTGGCCCACTTCAACCTCGGGCTCGCCTTCCGGCAGAAGGGCTACTACACGGAGGCGTTGCGCGAATATCGGCTGGCCCTCGAGCGCGGCGAGGACCGCCGGCTGGTGCGTCAGGCGATGGCCGAAGTGCACCTGCTGAAACACGACGTGGCCGACGCGCTCGAGCTGTATGAAGGGCTGATTCACGAGGTGCCGGACTCGCCGAAGCTGTGGAACGAGCGCGGCGTGGTATTGCACCAGGCGGGTCGCGCGGCCGAGGCGCTGGCTTCGTATCGGCAGGCCACCGACGTCGATCCGCGCTACGCGCTCGCGTGGAACAACGTCGGCGTCGTGCTCGCGCATCAGCGCGACGCCGAAGACGCGATCCAGGCGTTTCGGAAGGCGTTGCAGCTGTCACCCGACTTCGCTGCCGCGCGGCTCAACCTCGCGCTCCTGCTCACGCACCTGCGCCGCTTCCAGCTCGCGCTCGAGGCCTACCGGCAAGTGCTCTCGGATCAGCCGGCGTCGGCGCCCGCGTGGAACGGCGTCGGGCTCGTGCTCGTCGAGCTGAAGCGTTTTCTGGATGCACGGAACGCATTCGTGCGCGCGGTCGAGGCGGATCCTGAGAACGCCGGCGCGCACTACAACCTCAGCTTCACGCTTTCAAATCTCGGCGATTTCGACGGCGCGTTGCGCGCGACTAAACGCGCGCTCGAGCTCGACCCCTACTACGTCTCGCAGAAGTTCGCCCTCGCCATCGACTTGCAGTACGAAACGGTCTCGATCGGAATCATCCCGGAGATTTCCGCCGACGTCGCGGCCGAGAGCCTCGCCGGTGAGTTTGCATTCGACCAGCGGCTGCTCGACAACATCTTCAAGGAGCTGGCGCCCGCGGCGGCCGCGGCCGCGCCGTCGGCGCCGGCCGGCCTCGCGAAGCGGGCCGAGGATCCGCTGGCGCTCGCGCGCGACTATGTGAGCAAAGGAATGATGGATCTCGCGGTCGCCGAGACGATGCGCGCCGTGCAACGCGGCGCCGATCGCGGCCGCGCGGCCACGCTGCTGGGCGATATCTACGCGCGTCGCGGCTTGCACGGCGAGGCGCTGGAGCGCTACGGCGAAGCCCGCACACTCGATGCTGCCAATGCCGCCGCGGCGCTCGGAGAAGTGAAGAGCCTGCTCGCCATGCAGCGCCCCACCGAGGCGCTGCCCCTCGCCGAAGCCCTCGTGGCCCGCACCCCCAATGATGTCGAGGTCCTGGTTGGCGTCGCGAAGGCCCGCGCCGCGACCGGGGACGCCGCCAGCGCGCTGACCGCGTTGCAGCGGGCCCAGACTCGCGCACCCGCGCGCGCCGATCTGCACAAACTGCAGGGCGACATCGCGCTCAAGGTGGGTGATCGCCAGGGCGCGCGGCAGGCGTATCGTGCCGCGCTCGATCTGGATAAGGGCTTCGTGCAGGTCTGGCTCGATCTCGGCCGGCTGTACGAGCAGGACGAAGAGTGGCGGCCGGCGCAGCAGGCGTATGAGGAGGCGCTCGAGGCGTTGCCCACGTTTCACGAGGCGTCGCTCGCGCTGGCCGACCTGTTGCGCCGCACCGGCAGCGTGCGCTCCGCGGTCGTGCGGCTCGCGGACATGCTGGAGCAGGATCCGTACGATCTCGACGCGTTGCTGCTCCTGGGACGCGCGCTGCTGGACGACAAGCGCAACGAAGAGGCGCTCGAGGCGTTCCGGCGTGTGCTCAGATTCGAGGTCGAGCACGCGGGTGCGCTCTTCTACCTGGGCGCGACGCTCGCGCGCCTGCAGCGGTACGCCGACGCCGTCGACGCCTGGGAGCGGGTGACCCGCATCGATCCGGGCGGTCCCTTCGCGCAACGCGCGCGGATGCACGCGCGGACCGCGCTCGATCTGCAGCACATCTTCTCCACGCCGGATGCGGCCTGATGGCGATCGAAGGACCGCTGCGCGAGCTTGGCATCCACGACGTCTTCCAGCTGCTCGACCTGAGCCGGAAGACGGGCGCGCTGCGTGTCACCTCGGAGCTGCGTCACAACGACGGGACGGTCTACTTCGACAACGGCGTCGTCGCCTCCGCCGAGATCCGCAGCAACCCTCATCCGTTGGGGGCGATGCTCCTCCGGACCGGCAAGATCGCCGAAGCCGACCTCGAGCGCGCGCGCGACATGCAGCAGCGCCTCGGCGACAAACGCCGTCTCGGCGAGATTCTCGTGAGCCTCGGGGTGATTACCCAACGTGAGGTGGAGCGGCAGGTCCGCTTTCAGATCGAGGAAGTCGTGTTCGAGGTGATGAGCTGGAACGAGGGCTACTTCTCCTTCAACGAGCAACCGCAGACGACATTCCCGACCGAGGTGTCGGTCCGCATTCCCGTCGAAGCGCTGTTGATGGAAGGCGCGCGGCGGATCGACGAATGGTCGCGGATCGAAAACCGGATTCCGCACATCGGCGTGGTGCCCTCGCTCGCCCCTGCGCCGGAAGCGGGCGGGGAGCTGGATCTCCTGCCGCCGGAATGGGAAGTGCTGGCGTTGATCGACGGCGCGCGGTCGGTGCGGGATCTCGCGAGCGAGCTTGGCCGCTCAGACTTCGAGGTCGCGAAAACGCTGTTTGGTCTCGAGAGCGCCGGCGTCATCGTCATCATGGATCCGGGGAGCGCCCGGCGCGGCCGGGCCGGCGCGAGCGCCGACCTCACGGAGCTCGTCGCGAAGGCTGAGCAGGCGTTGCAGGCGAAAGACCTCGATGCCGCTCGCGCCGCGGCGGAACAGGCGGGCACGCTGCAGCCACACGACGCGACCATGCACGTGCTGCTCGGTCGCGTCCATCTGGCCCAGGGCAACGCGTCGTCGGCTGCGGAACAGCTCCGCCGCGCGGTGCGGTTGGATCCGCTCTTGCCCGCGGCCTATCGGGTGCTCGGGTTTGCGCTCATCGCGATGGGCCGCTTTGCCGAAGCGCTGGCGAGCTGGGATCAGTGGGATCGCATCGCGTCCCGCAGTGCCGACGAAGAAGCGCAGCGTCCCAACGTCGAGCGGGCGCGCCAAGCGGCCAGGGTGTTCGCCTTTGGCTGACGACATCCGTGCGCTCTCTGCGCAGCTCGCACAGGACCCGCAGAGTCTGGTCTTCCTGCGCCTCGGTGAAGCGCTGCGCCGGAAGGGTCAGCTGGACGCGGCCCTGCGCGTGGCGGTGAACGGCCTCGAGCGGCACCCGCACCTGGCCGACGCGCACGATCTCTACGCCCGTGTGCTGACCGATAAGCACAACTACGAGCGGGCGTTCGACGAATGGGACATGGCGGTGCGCATCGCGCCGCATCACACCGGCGCGCTCAAGGGTCTCGCATTCCTGTACTTCAAGGTGGGAGACATCGCACAAGCCGAGGCTCATCTCGAAGCGGCACGGAAGATCGAGCCTGACGATCCGACCATCGATCAAGCCATTGCCATGGTGCGTGGCAAGATCCAGGCGCCGGAACCGACCGCCCCGACCGCCCCGACCGCCCCGACCGCCCCGACCACCCCGGCCGCCGCGCCTGAGCGGACGGCGAGCGTCGCTTCGCCGAGCGTCGCCGGCCTCGATGAATCCCGCGTTTTCGCCGGCCTCGACGGCGCCAATGAAGGCCTGCTCCTCATCGACGGCGCGGGGCGAGTCCTTGGCGGCGCATTACGCGACAAGTCCGGCACGGATGTGACCGACGCGGTCGCGGCGTACCTTGGAGGCGTCTCCCAGGAGGCGGCGCGCACGGCGAAACTGCTCGGCCTCGGCGCCTGGAATGGACTCTCGGCCGAAGGTCAGCAGGGGAACGTGCATCTCGCACATCCCACGTCCGACGCCCTCCTGCTCGTGGTGCGCGAGCGCGGCATCCCGCTCGGCCGGCTCACCATTTTGGCGCAGCGGGCCACCCTGATGGCGCGTCGCTGGTTGGAGAGAGAAACGTGAGCGCCGCGCTCGACCTCATCACGCGCGTCCGCGGAGTGCGCGGCGCGATGCTCGTCTCCACCGAGGATGGCCTCATCGTCGCCGAACAGTTGATGGAAGGCATCAAGGGAGCGGCGGTGGCCGCGTTGGCGGCGAGCCTCGCGGGGCGGTTGCAGCGCGCGATGGAGGCTGCGGGCATCGGCTCGAGCGTATTCTGGCACCTGCAGGGGGAACAGGGGGCTTTGCTGGTTGTGCCGGGTGGGAACGCCGCGGGGGGCATCTTGGTCGTCGCGGTCGCGGAGCCCGACGTGAACATCGGGCTCGTGCGACTGGAGCTGCTGCGCGCTGCGGAGGCGGTTGTATGAGCCCGCAAACGCGCGCGGTCGAGAACTGGACGCTCCAGCCGCTCACCGATTTCGTGCGCGAGGCCTCGGTACGCATGGTGCTCGTGTTGACCCCAGCGGGGCAGGTGTTGGCGCAGTCGGGCTTCTCGCGCGCAGTCGACGTGATGTCGGCGGCAGCGCTCGCGGCAGCGATCGTCGCGTCCACCGGTGCGCTGGCGCGCGAGCTGCGACAACCGCCCTTTGCCGCACTGAGCCACCAGGGCCGGAAGCACGGGTTCTTCCTCGCGTCCTTTTCGTCCGAGCGCGGGACGCTAGCGGTGCTCGCCGTCTACGATCTCGCCGTTTCATCCCTCGGGTTGGTGCAGTTATTCTATGAGCAACTTGCAGCGGACCTGAAGGCCGCCAGCCCCAAAGGCGCCGTACCGAAGCAGGTGCTGGCCGCTGACTTCGAGCGCGAGCTCACGGACAGCCTCAATACGCTGTTTGGGAGATAGCCCGTGTCCCTGGTCAACTTCACGAGCCGCGAGATCACCTGCAAAATCGTCTACTACGGACCGGGCCGGTCCGGGAAGACGACCAATCTCCATTACATCTACGAACGCGTCCCGGAGACCCGTCGAGGCCGCATGGTATCGCTCGCCACGCAGACCGACCGCACGCTGTTTTTCGATTTCCTGCCGATCGACCTCGGTCAGATTTCCGGCTTTTCCACGCGCTTTCAGCTCTACACTGTGCCGGGGCAGGTCTACTACAACGCCACTCGGCGACTCGTCCTGCAGGGCGCCGACGGTGTCGTATTCGTTGGTGACAGCCAGGCGCGCCAGCTCGACGAGAATATCGAGAGCCTTCAAAACCTCCAGAGCAACCTGCTGGAGCACGGCGTCGACGTGCGCACGATGCCGCTCGTGATGCAGTACAACAAACAGGACCTGCCACGCGAGCTGATTCTCACGACCGCCGAGCTGGACGATGCGCTGAACTTTCGCTCAGTGCCGTCCTTTTCGGCCGACGCGCTCCACGGCAAGGGAGTATTCGAGACACTGAAGAGCATCTCGGAGCTGGTGCTGAAAAAGCTGGCTGCGGGGAGTCCGGCGGCATGACCACCACGCTCAACCCCCGCTTCACGTTCGACACCTTCGTGGTGGGCGCTGCCAACCGGCTGGCGGTCACTGCCGGCCGGACGGTGGCCGAGAATCCCGGCTCTGCCTACAACCCGCTCTTCATCTATAGTGGCTCGGGCCTCGGAAAGACGCACGTCCTGATGGGTATCGGCCACGCGGCCAAGTCGCTCGCGCCGCAGCTCAACATCGAATACCTGACGTTGGACGAATACGTCGAGGCATTTCACGCCGCCATCGCCGCGGGGCAGGGCGACGCCTTCCGGCGCCGCTTCCAAAACGTGGGCGTGCTGCTCGTCGACGACGTGCAGTTCCTCACGAACCGCAAAGAGATGCAGGCCGAGCTGCTGCGCCTGACCGAAGCGCTACAGCAGGCCGGTCATCAGATTGTGTTGGCCAGCGACCGGCCGCCGGCCGAAATTGCGGACCTCGACGAACGGCTAATTTCTCGGTTCTCCGGCGGTCTGGTCGTCGACATGGGGATCCCGGACTATGAAACACGCGTCGCGATTCTGCGTCGCAAGGCGGAGGGGCGGGGGATCGCGTTCCAGCCGGGTGTGCTCGAGACGATTGCAAAAATCGTGTTCCCGAACGTGCGCGAGCTGATGGGTGCGCTGAATCGGATCGTGGCCTTCCAGGCCGTGCACGACTCGCCGGTCAATGAAGAATCCGTGCGGAAGGTGCTCGGCGTCGCTTCTTCTGGCGTCGCTCCTAGCGTCGCCTCTCCTAACGTCGCTTCTCCTAGCGTCGCTTCTCCCGATGAGTTCTCACAGTTCCTCACCGACGTGACGGCTACAGTGGGGAAAGCCGTCGAGGCCTGGCGCGCGCGTGTGGGCGAAGCGGTGATGCGCTGGCAGGGCCAGGGCTATCGTACCGGACGCCTCGAGCAGCTGCTGGATAAGGACAAGCCGGCGGCGGTGGACGACGAGATCGCGGCCTACATGCGGGATGTGGAGCGGCTCAAGGCGCTCGAGGCGGAAGTCGCGACGCTGGATCCGCGGGCCGCGGGCGACAGAGTCTTCCACGATCCGGACCGCATGGACGAAGCCGAGGCAGCCGCCGCCCGCGTGCGCGAGGGCGCGGCGCCGCCGCCCGCCCCGTCGGGTGCGTTCCCGCTCGAGAGCTTTCGCGCGGGCCCGTCCAACGAGGTCGCGCTCAGCGCGGCGCGCGATGTCATAGCGAAACCGGGCAAGAAGTACAATCCGCTCGTCATCGTCGGCAAGAGCGGGCTGGGGAAGACGCACCTCTTGAACGCCATCGGCCTGGAGCTGTCGAAGAAAAAAGGCTCGATCGTGGCATGTCTGTCCACGCAGGCGTTCGTGGACGAGCTGATCGCGGCGATCGACGGCAACCGCGTGGATTGGTGGCGCGCGCGCTACCGCCGGTGCACGGCGCTCGTGCTGGACGACATCCAGCTTCTCGCCGGCAAGGAGCGCACGCAGGAAGAGCTGTTCAATCTCTTCAACCAGTTCCTCGACGCCGAGCGCCAGCTCGTGTTCTCCGCGCCCGCGCACCCCAACACTCTGGAAGGGCTGGAGGAGCGCATTGTGTCCCGGCTGGAGGGCGGGCTCGTCGCGGAGCTGGGTGAGCCCGACAAGGACGTACGCCGCAGCGCGCTGGAGGGCCTGCTGCGGCAGCAACGCGTGATGACGGATACCGCCTTGCTGGATTATCTCGCCGACCGGCCGGTGGATTCCGTCCGCAGCCTCACGGCAGTGGTGCAGCGCGTCATCGAGGCGGCGGCCGCGCAGGACGCGCCGGTCACGGCGGCTCTGGCGCGGGACGTGCTCGAAGGCTCGGCTGCGGCGCGCCGCTCGGCAGGGGCCCGGACCAGCGGGTTCGTGGTCTCGAGCGCGGGCGGCGTGCGCAGCCGCGAAAAAATGGTGTGGGATTGGCCGACGGCCGCTGACCGCGTCATCGAGGACATGCGCTGATGGCGATCAAGGGCTCGCTGAAGGAAGCGTCACTGCCGGACGTGCTCCAGCTGCTCGCGCTCGGGCAGAAAACCGGCTGCCTCTCCATCGCGGACCGCTCGAACTTCGGATACATCTACTTCGACAGGGGGCGGATTGCCTACGCCTCCATCGTGAATCGCCGCGATCGGCTCGGCGACATTCTCGTCAAGCACGAGAAGATCTCGCAGGAGCAGCTGGATGTCGCGATTCACCGCCAGGCCAGAGAGCGCGACAAGAAGCTGGGCGAGATCCTCGTGATGCAAAGCGTGCTCACGCAACAGGAGCTCGAGCGCTACATGCGAATGCAGATTGAGGAATCGGTGTTTTACCTGTTCACGTGGACACAGGGGACGTTCAATTTCGAGGCGGACGTTCGTCCGGAGCAGCAGGATTTCCTCGTCTCCATCAATCCGGAGTCGCTCCTGCTCGAGGGCGCGCGCCGCGTCGACGAATGGGGACTGATCGAGAAGAAGATTCCTTCCTTCGATCTCATTTTCCTCGTTGATCGGGACCGCCTCGAGATCAGTGATTCCACACTCACGGACGTGCAGGAGCGCTTGCTGGCGCTGCTGGACGGCTCGCGTGACGTGAATCAGGTCATCGAGGATTCCGGCCTGGGGGAGTTCGAAGTCGGCAAGGCGCTGTACGGCCTCGTGACCGCGGGCTTCCTGCATCGCGCGGGTCGAACGGCGGGAGCGGAAGACGCCAAGATGACGGACGCGCGCGTCGAGGAGCACCGCAATCTCGGCATCGCCTTCTACAAGACCGGCATGCTGGACGAGGCTGCCCGGGAATTCCGCCGCGTGGCGGAGCTGCGGCCCGTCGACGGCAATGCGCACTTCTTCATCGGTCTCGTCGCGCTGAAGCAGGCGCGTTGGCGCGAGGCGATGGAGGCGCTGCGGCTCGCGGCGGAAAAAGGCGGCTCCCGCCCCGCGGTGCTGCACAACCTGGGACTCGCCTACGAGCAACTCGGGCGGCTCGCGGAAGCGGAGACCGCCTATGCCGAGGCGGCGTCGCGCGCCAAGACGGATCCGCGCGTGTATGTGGGGTGGGGTGTCGTTGCACTGAAGCGCGGGGACTACGCCGGCGCCGCGGGGCGACTCGACCGCGCGCGCGAGCTCTACGTCCAGCACGTGCCGCCGATCTGGTACTGGGCGCGCGTGCTGGCCGCCGCCGGCGCGGGCGATTTCGAGACGGCCGAGCAACTAGCGGGGGAAGCGGTGGAGGCGTACCCGCAGAACGGGGTGTTGCGCAACAACCTCGCCGTGCTGCTCGAGCTCGCGGGCGACTTGCCGCGGGCCGAGGACCTGGCGCGCGCCGCGCTCCACGACGAGCCGTCCCTGCCTCAGCTCTCCAAAAACCTCGGCGACCTCGCCTATCGCGCCTCCCGCTACGACGAGGCATGGACGCTCTACCAGCGCGCGATCGAGCTCGCGCCCGAGCTGGGGGACGACATCTACTTCAAGCTCGGGAACATTGCGTACAAGCAAAACGACCGGCAGCAGGCGAGCGATCTCTGGCGCCGGGCACTCGAGCTGAACCCCAAGCACGAGCTCGTAAAAGCGAATCTCGACACGTTGAGCACGTTGTCGTGAGTCTGGAGGGCACGCTCGGGCAAGACGAGCGAGGCTTCCAGGCGCTCACCGAAAAGGTCTCACGCGAGCGGGGCATCA
Source organism: Gemmatimonadales bacterium (assembly GCA_044869265.1). Taxonomy (GTDB): domain Bacteria; phylum Gemmatimonadota; class Gemmatimonadetes; order Gemmatimonadales; family GWC2-71-9; genus 20CM-2-65-7. Next base: position 29,955 of record JBIOXD010000073.1, on the reverse strand, counting down.
GCTGCGAATCATACAAAGAAAAGTGTTTACGCCGCCGCATCGCGGTTCGGATGCGCGCGCGCGGCGTCCACACTTACGCGGATTACGCCCGGCTGCTCGATCGGGACGCGCGCGAATATCAAGAGCTCCTCGACGCGCTCACCATCAACGTCACGAAGTTCTTCCGCAACGCCGAAACATGGGATGCGCTGCGTCCCTACCTTGTCGAGCTGTGGGCTGCCCGGGGGCGAGAAGGCGGACGGCTCCGCATCTGGTCGGCGGGATGTGCCTCGGGCGAAGAACCGTACACGATCGCGGTGCTGCTCGCCGAAATCTTGGGCGACGATCTCCCGCGGTCGTTCATCGATGCGACCGATATCGACAGGCTGAGCCTCGAGCGCACTCGCCAGGCGCAATACCCCGAGACCGCCTTCTCGGAGATGCCGGTGCACCTGAAGCGCCGCTACTTCTTGGACGGACGTCCCGTCGCGCGTATCGGCGAGGTGGTGCGGGTGCTCCACCACGATCTGACGCGGGAGCCGCCGCCGCGTCCTGTCTACGATCTCATCGCCTGTCGCAATGTCGCCATCTACCTCGAGCGCGAGGCACAGGAGAGGCTGTTTGGGACGTTCGCCACAGCCTTGGCGCCGGGCGGCGTGCTGCTGCTCGGTAAGGTCGAGACGCTATTCGGCCCGGCGCGCGAGCGGCTCACGCTCGTCGATCCGCGCGAGCGGATTTATGTCAAGCGCACTGAGCCATCCTCTCGTTCCCCCTCTCCTCGTTAGAGGAGAGGGGGTCAGGGGGAGAGGCCGGGGGTGAGGCAGGGGGAGAGGCCTGAAGGAAATCGTGGTCACAGTGGCTGACTGGGCAGCCGAGCGGGGGGACGGAGTCCTCGTGACGCTGGGGCTCGGCTCCTGCGTCGCCATCATGCTCCATGATCCGGACAGTGGGGCTGGCGCGTTGGCCCACGTGCTCCTTCCTTCGACCAGCCTGACGCGCGACACCAGCAATCGCGCGAAGTTTCCGGAAACTGCCGTGCCGCTGATGATTGAACGTCTCACCGCGCTCGGCGCTGATCCGCGACGCCTGTGCGCAAAGCTCGCCGGGGGCGCCAGCATGTTCAGCCAGCTCGTTACGCCCGGCACGATCCAGATGGGGGAACGCAACGTGCTCGCGGCGCGCACCGCGCTGCGCCGCGCCGCCATTCCCATTGTCCGCGAAGCGGTAGGTGGGGAGCTTGGCCGCAGCATCCGCTTTCACGTGAAGGACGGGCGCGTCGAGATTCGGTCGGTGGGCGCCGATGTCCTCGTGATCTGACGTGCCATCCGAGCCGCGTTCTGCTGCTACCCGGCCCACGGTGCTCGTCGCCGACGACAGCGCCCTGATGCGGCGGGTCCTCGTCGACCTGCTCGGCGACGAGTTTCGGGTGGTCGCGACCGCACGTGACGGCATCGATGCGCTCCGCAAGACCCACCAGTACAATCCCGACGTCGTCACGCTCGACCTCGAGATGCCGCAGCTCGACGGCCTCGGCGCCATCGGCTACATCATGTCGGAATCCCCACGCCCCATCGTCGTCGTGAGCGCCCACGCGGGGCCCGGCACTGCGACTGCCATCCGCGCGCTTGAGCTGGGCGCGGTCGAAATCGTCGCCAAACCTCCACCGCCGCCGGACGCCGGCGCGCACTCGCGCGCCGTGCTTGCCACCTTGGGACCTCAGCTTGTCGCCGCGATTCATCGCGCGCTGGCAGCCGACGTCTCGCACGTCAAAGTGCTGGCTCGTCCGCCGGCGCCCGTCGTGCATCCCCCGGAGCTGGCATTGCGGGGCCGTGCAGGTCTGGCGGTCGGTATCGCGGCGTCCACCGGCGGACCGCGCGCGCTCGCTGAGGTGATCCCGCGTCTGCCGACCGGCCGCGGCGCCGCGGTGCTCATCGTGCAGCACATGCCACCCAAGTTCACGCGCAGTCTCGCCGAGCGACTCGATTCGATCAGCTCGTTGCGCGTTGTGGAGGCGGACGACGGAGCGCCGATCGTTGCCGACACGGCATACGTGGCGCCGGGCGATTATCATATGCGAGTGCGAACCGCTCACGATGGCCCGGTCATCGCGCTCGATCAGGCGACTCCTATCTGGGGCGTTCGCCCCGCGGCCGATCCCTTGTTCCACTCCATCGCGCAGGTGTATGGCGCGCATGGCGTCGGTGTCGTGTTGACGGGAATGGGCCGGGACGGCGCGGAGGGGCTGCGCGCCATGCACGACGCGGGGGGCGCGGGCCTCGCCCAGGACCGCGAAACGGCCGTGACGCACGGGATGCCCGCGGCCGCTGTGCAGGCGGGTGGGGTCGATGCGGTGCTGCCGCTGGGCCAGGTCGCGGCGCGCGTGGGGGCTGAACTGATCAAGCGGAGCACTCGTTCGTGATTGTCGTGATTCGAATTCGACACGCTAAAGCGTGCGCTCGGTACGTCATCGCCCTTAAGGGCGTCGCTTTGCCGAGCGCACCCTTTAGGGTGTCGAAACGAAAGAAGTGAAAGGCTATCTGCTCGTCCGTTCCGAAGGCAAAGCCTACGGTCTCCCCGTCGCCCGCGTGCTCGAAGTCGGCGATGCGACGGAAGTGCTCGCCGTGCCGCGCACGCTTCCCGCGGTTCGGGGACTCACGTCACTGCGCGGTCGACTGGTTCCGCTCATTCATCTCGGGGCATTCCTGACGGGACAGGCAGCGCCGGAAACAGGGGCTGCGAGCGTTAGAACAATCGTGCTCGTCGAAATCAAGGGCCGACACGTCGCGCTCGAGGTCGATGATGTCGACGCGGTGGTTCGAGAACAGCCGCTCCCCGTGCCGCACGGGCAGACGCTGCCGTGGGCAAACGCAGTGGCGCCTCAGGGCCCGAGCGGCGGGCTCGTGCCGATTCTCGATCTCGACGCCTTGGGGGATCGCATCGGATGAATCTTGCGGGCGCCGGCGGCGATGAAGTCCAGCTCGTCACCTTCAAGGTGGGCGGTCAGGATTTCGCGTTCAACATCTTTCAGGTCGAGCGCATCCTGCGCTACGAAGCGCCCGCGCCGCTGCCGAAGGCGCCCGAATTTCTCGAGGGTGTGGTACGGTACGCAGGCGGCGCGGTGCCGCTCGTCGATCTCCGCAAGCGACTGGGGACTCCGGCCCCGCTGCGCGAAGATACCCGCACCATCATTCTCGAGTTCGAAGGAGGCAAGATCGGCATCGTCGTCGATGCGGTGACTGAGGTACTGCAAGTGGCGGCGCAGTCCGTGACGCCACCACCGGGAATCGTGAGAGGCCTGGCGGCGGACTACATCTCCGGCCTCGTCGTGCAGAATGGGCGCACGATTATCGTGTTGAATACGAACAAGCTGCTGAGTTCGCAGGAGAAACTGGCTTTGCAGGGAGCGAGGTGATGGTCGATTCGCCGGTTGCGGCACTGCGGCAGGAATACGACGCGATCGCGCGTCAGCTCACCGGCGCGCCGGGCGGGGCCGAGCGGGAAGCGGCCAAGCGTGAAATCATCGCGTATTTCAAGAAGGTCGATGGCATGCTGGCGGAGCTCTCGCATCTGAAAGAGGACATCCGCCAACTCGTCGATCGCTACAAGCAGCTCGCCGCCGATACCAAGCAGGCCGCGGCGCCCGAGTTTACCGGCGCGCGTCCGGCGGTGCACGCCGATCACATCGGCGCTTCCACGTTCATCGAAAAAGGATGGAGCCTGATCTCGTTGGGCGATCACGCCGGCGCGATTCAGGCTCTCACCAAAGCGCTGCAGCTCTCCCCGGGGGAGACGCAGGCCGAGAACCTGCTCGGATGGGCGCAGATGCTGAACGAGTCCTACGACGACGCGCTCCAGACGTTTTCCAAGGTTCTGATGAAGGAGCCCGCGAACTCGCTGGCCCGCATCAATGTGGGCTACATCTGTCTGAAAAAAGAGATTTTTGGTGAAGCGATTGAGCACCTGTCGAAGGCCATCCGGCTCGACAACGACAAGAAAGCGACGCTCTACGCGCACTTCTATCTCGGGCTCGTGTATCTGCATCGCGAGATGTACGAAGATGCGCAAGTGTTCTTCGAGAAGACTCTGACGCTCGGCCCAAACCTGATCGAGGCGTACTACGAGCTGGGGCGAGCGCACTGGTTCTCGGGCGATGAGGGCAAGGCCAAGTCCACCTGGGAAGACGGCTTCAAGGCGAACAAGTTCAATCCCTGGGGCAAGAAGTGTCAGGAGATGCTCGAGCTTGTCGCCAGGGGCGAGGAGCCGCCGCGAGACTAGTCCTCATCGCCCTGCTGTTGCAGGCACCGACGGCAACCGAAGTCGGGCGCGTCACCGCGGTCGCGTGGCCGGGCCAGGAGCGGCTCGCCACCGCCGTCGCCGAAATCGCGGACCACGCCACGGGATTTCCGGGCATCGGCCCATTGCCCGACCGGCCGATTCGCATCATCCTCGCGCCCACCCGCGAGCTCTATGATTCGCTCACGCGCGGCCGGTTGCCGCTCTGGAGCGAAGGCGCTGCGTTCCCCGAGGCCGGTACGATCGTTCTCCTGTCCGACGGTCCAGCGGTCCAACGGTCCAACGCGCTGCGCCACGAGCTCGCTCACCTCGCCCTGCGGTGGCACGCCGGTCGGCGCGCCCCGATGTGGTTCGAAGAGGGGTATGCGGCGGTTGCAGCGCGGGAATGGGATAGGTTCGACGCGCTGCAGCTCAACTGGCAGCTTGCGCGCGGCGTGCGGATGACGCTCGACGAAGTTGATCGCGCCCTGCGTGGCGCCCGCGCGGACGCGCAGACCGGCTACGCACTCGCCGCGACGGCCGTGCTGTTGCTCGAGCGGTGGGGAGGAGAGCGAGGGCTCGAGCCGCTGCTGACGAATCTTGCGCGTGGCGCCTCGTTCGATGCCGCCCTGCGTGACACCTATCACATCACGGCGAGCGACTTCGAAGCGCGCTGGCAGCGCGACGTCGCATCCCGGTATGGCTGGCTCGCCTGGGCTGGCGCGATGGGCTTCTTCTGGCTCGCCATCGGCGCGATCCTTGCTGCGCTCGTGGTGTTGCGTCGCCGGCGCCAGCGGGAAAAGCGCGCCGCCCTCGCCGCTCGCGATGCAGAGGAAAGCCAAGTGCTTGACGATCTTGGGATTAACGAATAGACTCCGTGCCCTGTATGGCCGAACAAGCGTTCGCCCGTTCACGACTGCGCTTTGGACCACGGAACTATGTCGTCTTGGGTGCAGCAATAGTGTCACTTGCACTTGGGTACTGGTTGCTGTCGAAGGGATCAACGACGCTCGCGCCGGTGCTGCTCGTACTGGGCTACTGCGTTTTGTTTCCGGTAGGCTTGGCCCTCTAGCACCTCCGCTCCCCGAGAGTGGCACGGGCGAATAGCTCAGCGGTTCAGAGCGCCTGCCTTACACGCAGGATGTCGGGGGTTCGAATCCCTCTTCGCCCATTGGTGTAGCAGCCTGTAACGGAGGAAGAAAGGTGAGAGCGTTACACGTGGTGATGGCGCTGTTCGCGGCGGTTGTTGCACCGGCGGCGGCGCAGCTCGCTGCGCCCCAGGCGCCGAGTCAGAGACTTCTCGTTTTGCCCTTCCAGGCGTCGTCCGCGGATTCGGCCGGCAGCATTGCGTTGGCCGACGCGGTGCGTGATCGCGTCACGGCGCTAACAAAAAATAAGGTTAACGTGATTCCGAAGGCGAAGCTGTGCGAGGCGCTCAAGGCGTCCGGTTTCCCGTGCGACGGCTTGCTCGAGGATCAGCAGGAGCGGCAGTTGGCGCGGTTTCTTCAGGTGCACTCCTTCTTGACCGGCTCGTACGCGAAGAAAGGCACCACGCTCCAGGCGGAGGTGCGTCTGAACGACATCGCCAGCTCGGGCATGTCGGGCGCGTTTACGATGTCTGATGCCAATCCCGGCACGCCCGCGGCGCTGGCGGATCTCATTGCGCAGAAAGTCGCGTCGATCGTGCGTCTCAGCGAGCCGATCCGCAATTGCAATGAGGAGCGCAAGAAGGGGCAGTTCAACCGCGCGCGCAACGAGGCGCAGAAGGCGTTGACGGTCGATCCGAATTCCACTGGCGCGTGGCTCTGCATTGCGACGATTCACGAGGCCATGCGCCACCCCGTCGACAGCGTCATTGCTGCATCGAGGAACGCGCTCAAAGGCGACTCGTGCAGTGGCATCGCGTGGGAAAACATCGCGCGTGGGTATCAGCAGAAGGGCGACACCGCCCAGATGATTGACGCCTTCATCTCACAGCTCTGTGCCGAGCCGCGCAACATCAGCAAGTACCTGGGGATCGCGCAGCTGCTCCGCCAGCAGAAGAACTTTGACAAGGCTGTCGATGTGCTCGACCGAGGTCTCACGGTCGCGCCGAACGATCCGCAGCTCGTGGACCTGAAGCTCACCATTTGCAACGAAGCGGGGAAGTATGCCTGCTCGTCGGGAGTCTTTCTCGTGAAGGCGAAGGCCGACACGATGCTGCTTGCCGACACCACGTTCCTGAAGCCGGCGATCGGCGCGGCGCAACAGGCGTCCGACACTGTGGCATTGGACTTTTTCACAGCCGCGGCGGTTCACCGCTACCCGAACAACGCCAGCTTCCGAAGAACGCGTGCCGCATCGTACCAGATGCGCGGCAGATCGGACTCGGCTCTGGTGATGTTGATCGCCGCGCTCAAGATCGAGCCGAACGACGTTCCCACGAGCCTGCAGATCGCGCAGATCATGGTGGACCGAGCCGTATTCGATACGGTCGGCGTACCTAAGGGGGACACTGCGACCTTGAACCGCAGGCGCGCGGCGTTGGCGATGAAAATCGATTCAGTCAAGCCCTATCTCAGGCCAGGTCTCGCATCGAGCGATTCGATGCAACGCCTGGCTGCGTCGGTGATCATGCTGACCGCCGGCTCGAAGCTCGCCCAGGCAGCCAACTACACTGCGGCCTATCCGTGGCTGGACACGTTGCTTCAGGTCGTTGCTCCGAAAAGCGCGGCCGATACGACGGGGCCAAGGCAGCAGGTCCGTGTGAATGCCAGTTTCTGGTATGGACTCTCGTCCGTGTTGACGCTGCAGGGGCCATATAAGGGAATGACGGAGGCAAAAGGTGCCGCCCGCTGCCCGGCAGCGCGCGATGTCTTCGGTCGTCTCACGCGAACCAAGAACGCACTGCAGATGGGTCGACGGGTGCATGCCCAGACCGCGGATCAAATGCTCGGATACGTCGCGCAGTACGAAAAGGCCAAGCCACAGGTCCAGGCAGCGTTCAAGTGCTCGCCGGCGATAAGTTGAATTGACCTGAGCGCGCGTCTATATTCCGGCGCTCCGTACCGGGCTTGGGGCTGTAGCTCAGCTGGTTAGAGTGCCGGTCTGTCACACCGGAGGTCGCGGGTTCGAGCCCCGTCAGCCCCGCCTAAAGACGACGATCGAGAGACCCCTGCCCACTCGGCGGGGGTTTTTCCTTATTTTGAAGCGTGCCCTCGGTGGCTGAACGCGTGACGACCTACCATGTCCCGGTCCTTGCGGACGCGATCCGCACTTGGGCAGCCGGCAGTCACCGCGCCGTAGATGGCACACTCGGCGGCGGTGGACATGCTGAGATTCTTCGGGGCCTCGGCGCGCGGCTCTTGGGCATCGATCGGGATCCCAGCGCGCTCGCCGCTGCTCGCGAACGTCTCGGCACGAGTGGCATCGAGTACCTCGAAGGCTCGTTTGGCGATCCTGCTATCCTTGCAGCCATTCAGTCATTCAGCCCCGATCGTATTCTGCTCGACCTCGGGGTCAGCTCACATCAGATCGATTCCGACGAGCGCGGCTTCACGTTTCGTCCGGGTGCGCCGCTCGATATGCGAATGGCGCTAGGAGTCAGGAGCCAGGAGTCAGGAGTTAGGGGCCGGGAGCAAGCGAGCGCGCGGGACATTCTGAACACCTGGCCGGTCGAGCGCCTCGCGACGGTCTTCCAAGACTACGGCGACGAGCGGCGGGGGCGCACCCTCGCCAAAGAGATCGTGCGGCGCCGTCTGACTGCTGCGTTTACGGTCAGTGACGACTTCGTCAATGCGATCCGCGCGGTGCTGGGGCCGCGGTCCGGCCCGTCCGACTTCGCGCGTCTGTTTCAGGCGCTTCGGATCGCCGTCAACGACGAGCTCGAGGTGCTCGCGACGGCGCTGCCGGCGCTGCGGGATGCCCTCGATCCTGGCGGGCGGCTCGGGGTAATCACCTACCACTCGGGCGAGGATCGCATCGTCAAGCACGCGTTCCGCGAGTGGGCGCGCGACTGCATCTGTCCGCCGCGGCAGCCGGTCTGCACGTGCCGGGGTCATGCGCTCGGACGCGTGCTCACCCGAAAGCCTATCGTGCCCGACGTGAGCGAGATCGCCGCCAATCCGCGCGCCCGGTCGGCGCAGTTGCGCGTGTTCGAGGTCGCGAGTGGCCGCTAAGGGCCGGCATTGGATCGCGCTCTGGCTGGTGGCGTTGCTGGCGGCGCTCTGGGCGGTGATCGCCCGGCAGACCGCGGCGTTGAACGCCGCCCGGGCGCTGGCGGACCTGCGGGAGGAGCGAGGAACACTGGAAGGGCGGCGCGCGGACCTGGAGCGGCGGGTGCGGACCGCGCAGAGCCGCGCCGTCCTGTTGCCGCGCGCTCAACGCCAGGGCCTGCGCCTGCCCGCTGACACGGAGATCATTCTGATCCCGGCCCCGACAGAACCTCCGCCACCTTCACAACCTCCGGAGCGGCCCTTCTAAGTGGCGAAACCGCTGGTCCGGTTGCGTGTCATCGAAGTTGGTCTCGGGCTCGCCATGCTCGCCCTCGTGCTGCGCGCGGGCCAGGTGCAGCTGATCAAGGGCCGGCGCTACGCGGCCAGCGCGGCGGCGCAGCGAACCGAGCGCGTCCTTCTGGAGGCGCGGCGGGGGACGTTGTACGATCGTCACGGCACGGCGATCGCGCTGACGCAGGAGACCTATCACGTGGGGGTCGCGCCCAACGAGCTGCGCGACGCCAAGCGTGACGTCGCGACGATCGCCCGCCGGCTGCGACTCTCGCCGCGCGAAGTCGACCGCATCATGCAGCGGCGCTACGCGTGGTTCGCCGGCCCATTCACGGCCCTCGACGTGCAGCCGCTGCGCGCGATGCGCGGCGTGCATCTCGAGCCCGTCCTGCGGCGTTTCTATCCGTCGCCCGAATTCGCCCGCGCCGTCATCGGACGATTGGGCGAAGATGCCTCCGCCGGCCTGGAGCGCATGCTCGACACGCTCCTCGCGGGCAGATCCGGAGCGGCGGTCGTGTTGAAGGATCGGGAAGGGCGCGAATACACATCGCCCGCTCGCGTGATCGCGCAGCCGGTCGCGGGTCACGATGTCGTCCTCACGCTGGACGCCGGCCTCCAGGAGATCGCGCAGCGAGCACTCGATGATGCCATCGACAACATGGAAGCCGAAGGCGGCGACGTCGTGATGCTCGACCCCGCCAGCGGCGAGGTGCTGGCGGTCGCCTCCCGACGCGCCGACGGCAGCATGCGACCGAGTGCATTCACCGAGACCTTCGAGCCGGGGTCGCTCGCGAAGATCTTCGCGGCGGCCGCGCTCATTGCGCACGATCGCGTCGGCCCCAGCGAGCGAGTATCGGGCGAGGGTGGGCGGTATCGCCTGCCCGATCGTACCGTCACCGACGAGCACCCGTTGCCGTCACTGACCCTGGCGGACGCCATTCGTGTCTCGAGCAACATCGCGCTCGTGAAATTCTCCGCGCGGCTGCGTCCCGCCGAACAGTATGACATGCTGCGCGCATTTGGGTTCGGCGCGCCGACCGGCATCGAGTTTCCCGCGGAATCACCGGGCCGGCTGCGGCCGCCCCACGAATGGTCGCGCCCGAGCTCGGCAAGCCTCGCGATCGGATATGAGGTGGCGGTGACCCCCATCCAGCTGGCGGCCGCTTACGGCGCCATCGCCAACAATGGCGTGCTGCTGCAGCCGACGCTGATCCGCGAAGTGCGCTCCCCGAACGGGGCCGTGCGCTTTCGACATCGTCCGGAGCCGGTTCGCCGCGTCGTCACATCAGAGGTCGCGGCGCAGCTGCGGATGTTGCTGCGTGGCGTGGTCGAGACGGGTGGCACGGGGCAGCGCGCGGCCCTCGCGAATTTCCAGCTGGCCGCCAAGACCGGAACCGCACGTCGTGTCGTCGGTGGGCGGTATGCAGCGGGACAGTACACGGCGTCGTTTGCGGCGCTGTTTCCCGCCGGCGAGCCTCAGCTCGTCGTCGTCATGAAGATCGACAATCCCAAGAAGGGCAGTTACTTCGCCGCGCAGACCGCCGCACCGGTGACGCGCTCGATGCTGGAGCAAGCGCTCGCCGCGCGCACCGTCGCAATCGATCGGGCCCGGCTCGCGAACGTGGCGCCGGCCATTGAGCGGGCCGGCGATGCGGCGCGAGAGACTGACGGCGTGGTCCCCTATGTGATGCCGTGGCCGTACGTGCCTGACTCCGCGCCGGCACAGCCGGATCAAGCGGTCCCCGATGTCACGGGCAAGTCATTGCGCGATGCCGCCCGCGAGCTGCACCGGCGCGGTTTTCACGTGGTGATCAAAGGCTGGGGTGTGATTCACCATTCCTGGCCGGCCGCCGGTGACAGCGCCGCCGCCGGCGCGACCGTGACGCTGTTCGCAGAACCACCGCCGATCAGTCGATGAGCGCGTCGCTCCGGAAGATCGTCGGCGCGCTGGCCCGTGCCGGCCTGCTGAGCGAGTCGGCCGATGGCTCATCCATGCCGCAGATCACCGGCCTCACCGCCGATGCTCGCCGGTTGCAGCCCGGCATGCTGTTTTGTGCCGTGCATGGCGCAGTGCTGGACGGACACAAGTTCGTCGCCGACGCCGCGGCGCGCGGTGCCGCCGCCGCGCTCGTAGAGTCGCGGCAACCCGTTTCCATTCCGCAGGTCCTCGTCCGCAACGGCCGCCGCGCCGCCGCCGTCGCCGCCGAAGCATGGTATGATCGGCCGGCCGCACGGCTCCAGCTGATCGGGGTGACGGGCACGAACGGCAAGACCACCTCGGTCATCCTCACGCGCCACGTCCTGGGCGCGCGGTGGCCGATGGGCGCCATCGGCACGCTCGGGTGCTTCGATCCGGCGGGCGCCATGGTCGAGAGCGAAGCCGGGAATCTCACGACGCCCGGCCCGATCGATCTGCAAGCGACACTTGCCGCGCTGCGCGATCGGGGCGCGGCCGGCGTCGCGATGGAGGTCTCGTCGCACAGTCTCGACCAGGGTCGCGTCGATGGCCTGGTCTTCCGCGCGGCGATCTTCACAAACCTCACGCGCGACCATCTCGACTACCACGAAACGTTCGAGGCATACTTCGCGGCCAAAGCCAAGCTCGTCGGATACCTCGCCGATGCGGGACTCGCGGTCATCAACGCGGATGACGCCGCATGGGCTCGGCTGCCACGCACGCCGCGGCGCATCACGTTCGGCGTCGGAGCGAACGGCAAGACGCCGCGGCCGGACGTCAGTGCTCGAGACATCCAGATCGATGCCTCGGGCGCACGCTTTCAGCTCGTCACATCCGATGGCGCGCATCCAGTGGCGCTGCCGTTGTTGGGACGCTTCAACGTGGCCAACGCCCTCGGCGTGGCCGCGTGCGCCGTCGGGCTCGAAGTGCCGACGCCGATTGTCGCCGAGCGACTGTCCACGGCGCCGCAGGTCCCCGGCCGGATGGAGCGGATCGCCGTAGACCCGTGCATGGTGCTGCGCGACTACGCGCATACGCCCGACGCGCTGGAACGGGCGCTCGAGACGATCCGGGAGGTCACGCCGGCCGGCGGGCGCGTGATCGTCGTGTTCGGTGCCGGCGGGGATCGGGATCGGGGCAAACGGGCGCCGATGGGCGAGATCGCGGTGCGTCTCGCCGATGTCGCCCTCGCGACCTCCGACAATCCCCGGACCGAAGACCCAGAGCGCATTCTCGACGATGTCGAAGCGGGCATGACCGGGAAGCCTCATTACCGCATCGTCGACCGCCGGGCTGCGATCGGCCAGGCGCTGGACCTCGCGCGCCAGGGCGACACGATCCTCCTCGCGGGCAAGGGCCACGAGACCTATCAGATCATCGGCACGACCAAGGAACCGTTCGACGAGCGTGAGGTGGTTCGCGCGCTGGGGGCGAACTGATGGGGGGTGCTGTGGGCGTGGGCCTGGGGGCCGGGAGGTCTTGGACGAGCGATGAGGTTGCTGCCGCGCTCGGTGTGCCATCACCTGCGAAACTCAGGTTCCAAGCGATCTCCACCGATACCCGAACGCCGAGCCCCAAGTCTCTCTTCATCGCGCTCAAGGGCGAGAACTTCGACGCGCACACCTTCCTCGAGGAGGCAAAGGAGCAGGGAGCAACGGCGGCGATCGTACGCCGCGGCACACCTCCCATCGCCGGTCTGGCGTTCTTCGAGGTAGACGACACGCTCGAGGCGCTGGGGTTGCTCGCGCGCGCGCGGCGGCGCCTGTTTCCCGACGGCACACCGGTCGTTGCGATCACGGGCTCGAGCGGCAAGACCAGCACCAAGGAGATGATTCGTGCTGCCCTCGGCGCTCGCTTCCGCGTCCATGCGACATCCAGGAATCTCAACAATCGCGTTGGCGTGCCGCTCACGATTCTCAGCGCGCCCGATGATACCGAGGCGCTGGTCGTGGAAGCCGGCGCCAGCGTCCCGGGAGAGATCGCGAAGCTGCGAGACATCATCGAGCCGACGATTGCGGTCATCACCAATATCGGCTACGCGCACGTCGAGGGTTTCGGCTCGCTGGAAGGCGTAATGACCGAAAAGCTGTCGCTGCTCGACCGCGCCCCCGTCGCAATTCTCGGCTCAGGCCCCGAGGCCATGTGGCCGGAGGCGCGTCGGCGCACCCAGGTGATCCCCGCGGCCCTCCCGGGCAAGAGTACCGACGACACCCTGTTGGACCGCTACCTCGACAAGGACGGACATCCCCGCCTGACGCTCGACTCGGGCGAGAAAATCACGTTACCGGCGCTCGGGATTCACCAGCTCGAGAACGCCCAGATCGCGCTCGCCGTGGCGCAGCGGGCCGGGGTGGATCATGATGCCGCCGTGCGGGCGCTCGCGGGACTGCAGCTGCCGGAAGGGCGGGGCGACGTCCGGGAGATCGGCGGCCTCCTGGTGATCGACGACAGCTATAATGCCAACCCCGCGTCCATGCGGCGGGCGGTCCAGACCGCCTCCTGGCTGGCGGCGCGGCAGCGGCGGCCGCTCGTGGTGGTGGTGGGCACGATGTTGGAGTTAGGGCCGGAAAGTGCAAGATTGCACGCCGAAGCCGCGCACGAAATTGCCGGGCGCAAGCCGGCACTCGTCGCCGCCGTCGGGACGTTCGCGCGCGCGTTCGAACCCCTTCGCGAAGAGTTGGGAGGACGCCTGATCACCGCTGCCGATGCCAACGCCCTCGGCCCGAAACTCAAATCGGCGCTGCGCGGCAACGAACTCCTGTTGCTCAAGGCTTCCCGGGGGGTGGCACTCGAACAGGTGCTGCGGCACATCTAATGCTCTATCATTGGCTCGCGCCGCTCGCTCGGCAGCACATTTTTTTCAATCTCTTCAACTATATCACCTTTCGCGCGGCGGGTGCGACCGTCACCGCGCTGTTGCTGGCGTTCGTGGTCGGTCCCTGGGTCATCCGGAAGCTGCGTGACCACCGCATCGGGCAAATCGTGCGCGCGGAAGGTCCGACCAGCCACCACGGCAAGCGGGGCACGCCCACCATGGGCGGTCTCATCATCATCCTCGCGACCGTTGTGCCGACCCTGCTGTGGGCGCGCCTGGACAGTCGCTACGTGACGGTGGCGGTGGTCGCGACGCTGTGGATGGGCCTGATCGGATTCCTCGACGATTATCTGAAGATCGTGCGCGGCCACTCGCAGGGACTCGTCGCGCGCTGGAAGCTCGTGGGACAGATCTCCTTCGGTGTGGGGCTGGGGGCGTATCTGTTGCTCTTTCCGCTGACCACCAGCGCGCCACCGTCGGCGACGCAGCTGCCGTTCTTCAAGTACATCGTGCTCGCCCTGCCATGGCCGCTGTATCTCGGTTTCGTGACATTCGTGACGACGGCGAGCTCCAACTCCGTAAATCTGACCGATGGACTCGACGGCCTCGCGGCCGGGCTCACCGTAATTGCCGCCGGCGCATTCGCGATCTTCTGCTATCTCTTCGGACGCGTCGACGCGGCCCGCTACCTCGGCGTGCTGCACCTCCCGGGCGCAGGGGAGCTGACGATCTTCTGCGGAGCGCTCATGGGAGCCGCGCTGGGATTCCTCTGGTTCAACGCGCATCCCGCGCAGGTCTTCATGGGCGACACGGGCGCGCTCGCCATCGGCGGTGCGCTCGGCACGGTCGCGATTCTGCTCAAGACCGAATTCCTGCTGCTCATTGCCGGCGCCGTGTTCGCGGCCGAGACCGTGTCGGTCCTAGTGCAGACGACCACGTATCGGTGGCGCAAGAAACGCTACGGGAAGGAATACGCCGATGCGCATCGGGTTTTCCGGATGGCGCCGCTCCACCATCATTTTGAAAAGCTCGGCTGGGCCGAGCCGCAGGTTGTGATGCGGTTCTACATCCTGGGGATCATGTGCGCGATGATCGCGCTGGCTACGCTCAAGGTGCGATGATCGAGCCCCTGATCCCCGATTCTTGGCGCCGGGGCGGCGTCGTGGCGGTCATTGGTTTGGGGAAAAGCGGTGTCGCGGCCACGCAGCTGCTGGCGCGCCACGGCGTCCGGGTGTATGCCAGCGACGCCTCGGACCATCCCTACGCGGGCGAGGCAGTGACCGCGCTCCGGCGATTGTCGGGTGTGGAAGTCGACGTGGGCCGTCACGACCTCGCAAAGATTCGGCAAGCGCTAGGGGTGGTGGTCTCGCCCGGGGTGCCTCCCGATGCGCCGCCGATCGCCGCAGCCCGCCACGCGGGCGTGGAGATCGTGTCCGAGCTGGACGTGGGGTTCCGCGGCCTGGCGGCTGCCGGGGCAGAGACGCGCTGTATCGCCATCACCGGCACCAACGGAAAGACCACCACGACGGCGCTGATCGCGCATCTATTGAGCAGCGCGGGTCTACGATCGACGACGGCGGGCAACATCGGGCGGCCGATGACCGACCTCGTGCTCGCCGGCGAGCGGTTTGAGTGGCTGAGCGTCGAAGTCTCCTCGTTCCAGCTGCACGACAGCCCGAACTTCGCGCCGGAGATCGGCGTGCTGACGAATCTCGCCCCCGACCATCTCGATCGGTACCCGTCGGCCGAAGCGTACTACGCGGACAAGCGGTTGCTCTTCCGGAACGCTCGGGCTGAGAGTGTCTGGGTCCTCAACGCCGACGATCCATTGGTGCTGAAGCTCGCAAACGGCTTTGCCGGGCGGCCCGTGCTGTTTTCGCTCACAAAGAGCGCCGACGCCTCGTACGACCGCCCAAGCCGGACGCTCCGCCTCGGTCGGGCGATCCTGCTGAAACGTGACGAGCTCCATCTTCTCGGCGACCACAACATCGCCAATGCATTGGCCGGCTCCCTCGCGGTACACGAAGCCGGTGTGCCGGCGGAGCGCATCGCCGAAGGCCTGCGCTCGTTCCGGCCGCTCCCACATCGTCTCGAGCCCGTTGGTGAGCGTCATGGCGTATTGTGGATCAACGACTCCAAGGCCACGAACATCGCCGCGACGACAGTCGCCGTCGTCGCGATGGAGCGGCCGTACGTGCTGCTATTGGGCGGGCGCCACAAGGGCGAGCCGTACACGAGCCTCGCGCCGCTCCTTGCCGATCGTTGCCGGCTGGTGATCGCGTACGGGGAGGCGGGGCCGCTCGTCGAGGAGGATTTGAAGGGGAAGGTGCCGCTCGAGCGCGGCACGACGTTCGAGGACGTCATCGCGCGCGCGCGCGGGTCCGCACGGCCGGGCGACGCGGTGCTGTTGTCTCCAGCGTGCTCCAGCTACGACATGTTCAAGAACTATGAAGAGCGGGGGGCCACATTCCGGCGGCTCGCGCAAAAGGAGTAGTGACCTGGGAGGGACGACTGCTCGCGGTCGTGACCGCGGTGCTGGTCGTCTTTGGTCTCGGGGCGGTGTACGGCGCCTCGAGTCTCGTCAACATCGCAGGAGGACAGGTGGGCGCGAGCTTTGCCTTGCGCCAGGCAGTCGGCGCCGTCGTCGGCGGACTGCTCGCGATTGTGTGTGCGCGCCTGGATTACCATCGCTGGCGCCGCTGGGCCTGGCCGTTGCTTGGCGTGACAGTTTTCCTGCTTTTGATCCCATTGCTGCCGTTCACGCACGCAATCACTCCCACGATCAATGGTGCGCGCCGCTGGGTAAACCTCGGTGTGCTGACGCTGCAACCCTCCGAGCTCGCCAAATTCGCCGTCGTCGTGTGGTGCGCGATGCTCGCGGCGAAAAAAGGCGAGCAGCTGCGCAACTTCAAGCAGGGCGTGCTCCCGTTCGTCGTGATCCTCGTCCCGGTGATCGGCCTGATCTTTCTCGAGCCCCATCTCTCGATGGCGCTCCTGGTCGGGATCCTGGCCGGGAGCGTGATGTTTACCGCCGGCGCGCGCATCGGCCACTTCCTCGCGCTGGGCGCGGCCGCGGGACCGCTCTTGTTCGGCGCCGTCGCGTCGGCGCAGTACCGCATGGCGCGGGTTCTCACCTTTCTGAATCCGGGCGCCACACCCCAGGAAGCGTCCTGGCAAGTGCAGCAATCGCTCACCGGCATCGGAGCGGGACAGCTGCTCGGTGCGGGATTCGGTCAAGGGCAGCAAAAGCTGGGGTATCTGCCGTACGCGTATTCTGATTTCATCTTCTCGACGATCGGTGAGGAGTGGGGCTTTGTTGGGGTCCTCGCGATCGCGCTGCTCTTCGGGACGTTCCTCTGGCTCGGCTTCCGCGTCGCCCGGAACGCGCCCGATCCCTTCGGCCAACTGCTGGCGACGGGGATCACCGTCATGATCGGCTTGAGCGTGGTACTGCACATCGGCGTCAGCCTCGCGGTGATACCCGCGACGGGGGTAACGCTGCCGTTCATGTCGTATGGGCGCTCCTCACTGATCGTTGCGCTCGCCGCGACCGGTGTGTTGGCGAGCGTCGGGCGCGCCCGGCGGACCACATAGTGCGTGGTACGTGGTGCGTAGTGCGTGGCCCAACGTGCAGGGTCGTCCCCCGCACCACGTACCACGCACCACGCACCTTCGTTTCGTGAAGCTTCTCATCGCAGGCGGCGGGACCGGTGGTCATCTCATGCCAGCGCTCGCATTGGCGCGCGTCGCCGCCGATGAAGGGCATGAGGTCGTTTTGGCCGGCGCCGCGCGCGGCATCGAAGCCCGCGTTCTCCCGCGCCATCCGTTTCGCTTCCACCTCCTGCCCATGGAGCCGCTGTACCGGCGCCAGTGGTGGCGCAACGCGTTGCTTCCGCTGATGTGGCTGCGCGCGACGCGGTCCTCTCAGCGCGTGCTCCGGGACGAGCAGCCGCAAATCGTAATTGGCACGGGGGGCTACGCGGCCGGCCCGATCGTGTGGCAGGCGCAGCGGCTAGGTATCCCGACCGTGCTTCAGGAGCAAAATGCGTTTCCCGGCATGACGACGCGCTGGTTGGCCCGCCGCGCCCGGCAAGTCCATCTTGGGTTTCCTGAAGCGCGGGACCGACTGTCCGTGGGATCGGTGACTCAGGTTTTCGTTTTCGGAAATCCGATCACTCCCCCGGGCCGCGTCGATACGCACGCCGCGCGTGCCGAGCTCGGCCTTACGGCGCACGAGCGGACCGTCTTGATCTTCGGCGGGAGCCAGGGCGCGCGCGCGTTGAACGAAACCGTCGCGCGCGCCATCGGACGGGGTCTGCTCGGTGACGTGAGCTTGCTGTGGGGGACGGGCACCGCACACGAGGAGCGCTACGCGTCGCTGGCCGTCCCCGGCCGCATTGTCGTGCGGGGGTTTTTCGATCCGATCGCGACGGCATATGCCGCCGCCGACCTCGTGGTCGCGAGGGCGGGCGCGATGACCGTTTCCGAGCTCTGCGCATGGGGGAAGCCGAGCATCCTGGTGCCGCTCCCCACGGCCGCCGCGGATCACCAGACCTTCAACGCGCGGGCCCTCGCGTCGGCCGGGGCGAGTGTGCTCTTACTCGAGAGCGAGTTGGCGTCCGACTCGTTTGCCAAGACCGTCAGCGCCCTGGCTCACGACGAGGAGCGCCTCGCTGAACTCGGTCAAACGGCCCGAAAAAGGGGTCACCCGAACGCCGCCCGAACCATCTTCGCCAAGGTCGTAGAGCTTTTGCAAGTTTAGTAAATTCGCTATATTAGCTGCCCACAGATGACCTTGTTTCGAACCGGGGATCCCCGACCCATCCATCTCATGGGCATAGCCGGGGCGGGGATGAGCGCCTTGGCTTTGATTGCCAGGCACCGGGGAGTCGCCATAACTGGTTGTGATACTGACACTTCTGGGGCCGGGATCGATGATCTGACTGCCTTGGGAGTTGCTACTTCGCAGGGCCACGACCCCAGCCATGTGGATGGGGCGCGGGCGGTTATCGTGACTGCGGCGGTGCCGCCGAACCATCCCGAGCTGCAGCGGGCGCGGGCCCTGGACATACCGGTCGTGCGGCGCGCCGACGCCCTGGGGGAGTTGGTTTCGGGCGGCGGAGCGAGCCTCGTGGCGGTCGCCGGGACACACGGCAAGACGACCACCACGGTCATGGTGACCGAGGCACTCTCGGCCGCCGGGCGAAACCCCACCGGACTCGCAGGCGGCCGAGTCGCTACATGGGGTGGCAATGCGCGCATCGGCGGGGACGGCTTGTACGTCGTCGAGGCCGACGAGTACGACAAGGCCTTCCTCTCGCTCCGCCCGACCGTTGCGGTCGTGAACAACGTCGAAGCGGATCACCTCGAGTGTTATGGGAGTGTGGAAGCACTTGAGGCGGCGTTCGCGGAGTTTGCGGACCGGGCCCAGCGGGTGATTGTGGGCGCTGACGATATGGGTGCCGAACGAGTCGCGGTGCAGCTACAGGCGCCGGTGTGGCGCGTCGGTCTCGGACCGATGGCGGACGTGCGCATTCGCGCGGTGAGGCTCGAGCCGGGTGGCTCGCGCGCGACGATCACGCTGCCGGGAGGTGACATCGTCGAGCTCCAGCTCGCGGTTTTGGGAATGCACAACGTGCGCAACGCGGCGGTGACGCTGGCGGCTCTGCACGCGCTCGGCGCGGACGTGCATGCGGGCGCGCGGGCGTTGTCCGAGTTCCAGGGCGTTGGCCGGCGCTTCGAGCGGCTGGGTGACGAGCGCGGCGTGACGGTCGTCGACGATTACGCGCATCACCCGACGGAAGTCGCGGCGACGCTGTCGTCGGCGCGGCAGGCGTATCCTGGGCGGCGCGTCGTCGCCGTGTTTCAGCCGCATCTCTACTCGCGCACCGCGCTGCACGGCGAAGCGCTTGGCAAGGCGCTCGCCGCGGCCGACGTGGTGATCGTCGCACCGATCTATGGCGCGCGCGAACAGCCGCTCGACGGCATCACGCATCATCTCGTCGTGCGTGGCGCGACACGGGCGGGTGCCGCGACGGTGGCAGTGCGAGAGCGCAGCGGGTTGACGAATCACGTCGCGCGCGCCGTGCGCGAAGGTGACGTCGTGTTCACGCTGGGTGCGGGGGACGTGACGCGCGTCGGGCCGGAGCTGCTGACAATTCTTCGAGGGAGCGGGGAGCAGGGAGCAGTTGCATGAAGTGGAAGCTTCGTGCCGTGCGACTGGCGCGTGTGTCATGGAGCGTGCTGATCTGGGCCTGCGCCGCGATCCTGGTGATGGTCGCATGGACCGCGGCGCCGCTCGCGCTCCGGCGGCTCGAGTTCTTCCAGGTGCGCCAAGTCGAGCTGGTCGGGATTCGCTATCTCGAGGCGGACCGGGTGCTCGGAGCGTTAGGGTTGCCGGCGCAGGCGAGCGTGTTCGACGACCTGAACGTGCTCGCGGACCGGTTGCGGGGGTTGGACGGCGTCGCCGACGTGGCCGTGACGCGCCGTCCCCCTGGTTCGTTGCAGGTGGTTGTCCGGGAGGTCGAGCCGGTCGCGCTCGTCGCGAACGAGCGAGGCGCGCTCAGCGTCGTCGATGCCGGCGGGCGCGCACTGCCATTTAAGCTCGTCAGTCTCGATCTTCCAGTGGTGCAGGCCGCCGACAGCGTCGTCGTCGGCGTCCTCGCGCGGGTCCAGGTGTTCGATCCCGCGCTGTTTCAGAAGATCGATGCCGCGCGGCGTGTCGACGCGCAGCACGATGTCGTCCTCGAGCTAGGCACCCGTCGCGTCCTGTTGGCGCGTGACGCGGGGCCGGAGGTGATTCAGGCGGTGGTGCTGGTAGCACAAGACCTGGCGGCGAAAGCGCGCCCCTATGCCGAGCTCGACGCCCGCTTTGCGGGACAGGTCGTCGTGCGCCGCCGCTCGATGCCATCGGGGACGCGGCCCTCATGACCGAACGCCGTCTCGTCGCCGGGCTCGATCTC
This sequence comes from Gemmatimonadales bacterium, assembly GCA_044869265.1. Taxonomy (GTDB): domain Bacteria; phylum Gemmatimonadota; class Gemmatimonadetes; order Gemmatimonadales; family GWC2-71-9; genus 20CM-2-65-7. Next base: position 9,486 of record JBIOXD010000073.1, on the reverse strand, counting down.
GGCAGCACGAAGACCTGCGCGGTGATCGCGGAGGTGGCCGGCGACCTGCCGCGCACGCCGCTCGCCAAAATTCTCGGCGTCGGCGTCGCCAAGAACAGCGGCGTGCGCCGCGGTATGGTGCGGGACATCGACGAGACGACGCGCTCCGTCGCCGCCGCCCTGAAGGACGCCGAGCGCATGGCCGGCGCGCGCGTGCCCGACGTCACCTGTGGGATCGCGGGCGAGCACGTCTCCGCCCGCAGCTCGGCGGGCGTCGTCGCGGTCAGCGGCGACGAGATCACGCCGCAGGATGTGGCGCGCGTCAATGAGGTGGCCCGCGCGGTCTCGCTCGGCCGCGATCACGAGCTGCTGCACGACATCCCGCAGGAATACATCGTCGATCAGCAGCACGGCATCTCCGATCCCGTCGGGATGACGGGGACGCGACTCGAAGTGGAGATGTATCTCGTGACGGCGCAATCGACGGCCGCCCAGAATCTGCGCAAAAGCGTGCAGCGGGCCGGCTACCGCGTTGCCGATCTCGTGCTCGAGCCGCTGGCCGCCTCGTATTCGATTCTCACGGACGACGAAAAAGAGCTGGGCGTCGCGCTCGTGGAAGTCGGTGGGAGCTCCACCGGGGTGTCGATCTTTCACGAGGGGAAGATTCGTCATCTCGCCTCGCTCAAGTACGCCGGCTCGCACGTCACGAGCGATCTGGTGCAGGGGCTGGGGGTGACGCAGTCCGACGCCGAGCGGTTGAAAGAGCGGCACGGTTCGGCGTATTCGCCGCTGGTGGACGCCGCGGAAATGGTGAACCTCCCGTCCACGCCGGGCCAGGGCGCGCGCACCGCGTCCCGCGAACTGTTGGCGCACATCATTCATCAGCGCGTCGATGAAATCTTCCAGCTCGTGACGCGAGAGTTCGAGCGGGCAGAATACGGAGCCGGCCGCTTGCCCGCCGGTGTCGTGTTGAGCGGCGGCACGGCGCACCTGCCGGGCATGGTCGAGCTGGCGCGCGAGGTGTTCGCGGTTCCGGTGCGTGCCGGACATCCTGAGCTCGGCATTTCGGGCCTCATCGACAGTGTGCAGGCGCCGCGCTACGCGGTGCCGGTCGGGTTGGTGCTGTACGCGGCGCGCAAGAGCGCGCAGGGTTCCGCTCCCGGTGTGCTGTTCGGCGGCGCTCCCGAGAAGCTTTTTGGACCTCTCAAGAGATGGTTGCAAGACTTCTTCTGAGCCCTAGGGGAGAACCATGATCTTCGAACTCGAAGAAACCGTTACGCAGAACGCGCGGATGAAAGTCGTCGGCGTCGGGGGAGGGGGCGGCAACGCTCTCAACCGGATGATCGACGAGCACGTGAGCGGGGTCGAGTTCATCTCGGTGAACACCGACGCGCAGGCGCTTCTCAACAACAAGGCCGACGTGAAGGTGCAGATCGGCAAGAAGCTGACGCGCGGGCTCGGCGCCGGCGCGCGGCCGGAGATCGGCCGGCAGGCGATCGAAGAAAACCGCGACGAGGTCCTGCACGCGCTGCAGGGGGCGGACCTCGTGTTCGTCACGTGCGGCATGGGCGGCGGCACCGGAACGGGCGCGGCGCCGATCATTTCGCAGATCGCCCGCGATCTCGGCGCCCTCACGATCGGGATCTGCACCAAGCCGTTCCTGTTCGAAGGGCGAAAGCGCATGCGCCAGGCCGAGATGGGCATCGCCGAGATGCGCAAGCACGTGGACACGATGATCGTCGTGCCCAACGAGCGGCTGCTCGCCGTGGTGGGCAAGGGCATCCCGTTTCAGGATGCATTGAAAAAAGCGGACGAAGTGCTGCTCCACGCGACGCAGGGCATTTCGGCGCTCATCTGTGTGACGGGACTGGTGAATGTAGACTTTGCGGACGTGCGCACCGTCATGCAGAATGGCGGCGCGGCGTTGATGGGAACGGGCACGGGACGCGGCGAAAACCGCGCGATGGAAGCGGCGCAGCAGGCGATCTCGAGTCCGCTGCTCGACAACATCTCGATCGCCGGCGCCACCGGCGTGCTGATCAACATCACCGGCGGCGAAGACCTGACGCTCGGCGAAGTGACTCAAATCAGCGAAGCCATTCACGATGCCGCCGGCGATGAGGCGGAGATCATCTTCGGCGCCGTGAACGATCCAGCAATGCATGGCGAGGTCCGGATCACGGTCATCGCGACCGGGTTTGATAAAACCGGCGCGCTGGCGGATGCATTGGCGGGCGGCGTGTCGCAGCGCGCGGCCGCCGGCGTGTTGCCGTTCCGCGACCGCGCGAAGCAGACGCCCGCGACGGGAGGATTCGTCAAGCCGGCCGAGGCGCCCAAGCGTGGGGGCAGTCCGCAGATGCCGCTGAATCCCGAGTTGAGCGAGATGGAGATACCGACCTTCATCCGGAGACAGATGGACTGATGCCGTGGCAGGCGTGGGGCGCGCGGACGAGTAATTACGTCGTCGCCGGAGTCTTGACGGCCGGGATGCTGGGGTGGGCAGTGCACGAGGCGTGGCCGTCTCGCGAGATTCCGGTCGCCCTGCCTATCGTGGTGACGAGCGCGTACGACGATTGGGCCGACACGCTCGGCCGCCAGGAAATGCTCGCCGACGTTTTGGAGCGCGCGGGCATCACGGGCCGCGAGTATACCGCCTTCATGCGGTCGGCTCGTACCCTGAATCCCCGGCGCATGCAGCCGGGACTCATTTTTGAAATCCGCCGCCAGAAGGGTCAGCCGGTCGCGAACCGGCTGGGCGTGCGCCTCGATCCGGAGCGGCGCCTGTGGATGACCCGGCGCGGCGGCGACTCCGGCTGGCAGGAAGTCATCGTCGGCATTCCGTGGACCACCGAGCGCCTGCGCACCACCGCCGTGATTCAGTCGAACCTGTACGACGCGCTCGACGCGGCGATTGCCGATTCGTTTCTGCCGGCCCGCCAGCGCGTCGGTCTCGCCTGGGCGATCGCCGATGTGTACGATTGGGAAATCGATTTCACGCGCGATCTCCGTCCGGGCGATCGCGTCGAGGTCTTGATCGAGCGCCGGCAATCTCCCGACGGCGAGCGGCGCCTCGGTCGTATTCTGGCCGCTCGGGTCGAAGTCGGAGGCTCGCCGAGCTACGCCTTCGCGTTCGAGCCGCGCCCTGGCCAGATCGCCTTTTACGACGAACGCGGGCGATCGTTGCGCCGCGCGTTCCTGCGCGCGCCGCTGCGCTTCAATCATATCTCGAGCCGCTTCGGCGGCCGCTACCATCCCATTCTCAGGCGGTGGCGGTCACATCAAGGGACCGATTACGCCGCGGCGTACGGAACCCCGGTGCGCGCAACCGCCGACGGCGTCGTCACCGAGGTGGGCCGAAACGGCGGCTACGGCAACATGATCGAGCTGCGGCACGCCAATGGGATCCGCACCCGCTACGGGCATCTGTCGCGGTTCGCGACAGGATTGCATGAGGGAAAGCGGGTGACGCAGGAACAGACGATCGGCTACGTCGGCTCGACTGGGCTCTCGACCGGACCGCATCTGCACTACGAGTTTCTGGTGAACGGCCGGCCGACGAACCCGCAACGGAAGGACGCGGGTGCCGGCGAGTCCGTGCCTGGGAAGATGCGGGCCGTGTTCGACAGCGCGCGCGTGAGCCTGTTGGCCGAGCTGACCCCCGCAGCCACGCCGTTCTCGAAGCCGTCGCTGGGCGCGGCGGCGGGCGCCGCCCGCGACGATTAACCAGGCCCCAGGCCCTAGCCCCCAAGCCCCAAAATGGAGCTCTATCCCGCCGTCGACATAGAAGGCGGGCGCGTGGCACGCGCCCACGGGCGGGCGGCCGACCCTCTGGTTGCGCTTGACGAGTTCACGCAGGCGGGCGCGCGCTGGATCCATCTCGTGGACATGGATCGCGCCTACGGGCGGAGCGACAACCACGCCTTGATCGGCGCCGTGCTCAATGCGGCAATGGTGCGCGTTCAAGTCGGCGGCGGCATGTTCCGGGAAATCGACATAGACCAGATGTTCACGCTGGGCGCCACACGCGTCGTGATCGGGCCGCGCGGCGCCATCGACGCCGCTCTCGTCGAGCGCCTGCTCGCACGGCACGGGGCGAACCGGCTGGCCGTGGGCATCGACGCGAAAAACGGCCACGTTGCGCCGCGCGGAACGAAAGAGATTCTCGACATGAGCGTGCGTGAGCTGGCGACGCGCGTGACCCGGGCCGGCATCCGGACGATCATCTACAACGAAGTGACCCGGGATGGTGCGCTCACAGGTCCCGACATCCAGGGCGCGACCGGGCTGCTCCCGCTCGGCGCCGACGTGATCGTTTCGGGGGGCGTCGGCTCGCTGGACGACTTGCGCGCGGCGCGAGCCGCAGGGCTCGCGGGCGCGTGCGTCGGACGCGCGCTCTACGACGGGCGGTTCACCATCGCGGAGGCCCTCGCGTGTCTCTCATGATTCTGCGAGGACTGGCCATGCTCGGCCTGATCCTGCTCCTGTGGAATCCCGCCAGCTCCCGCATCCTGCCCACCAGCGATCAGCCGATCGTGCTGCTCGATGCGTCACTCAGCATGAGTGCTTCCTGGCGGGCCGCGCTGGACAGCGTCCGGCCAATGGCGGGTCGGCGTGCGGTGGTCTGGCGGTTCGGCCGCACGGTGGCCGGGTTCGATTCGGCGCCGCCGGGCGATGGTGCGACACGCCTCGCACCGGCGTTGGAGGCTGCCGCGGGCCGCGCCGGCGAGGTGGTCGTCGTGTCAGACGGTGCGATGGACGATGCGGCGTCGATCCCGCTGGATCTTTTGCGCCGCCCTCGTGTGATCTTGCTGCCGCGCGCTCCGTTTTTCGATGCGTACATCGCGAGCGTGGAAGGAACACGACACGTGACTCGCGGGGACACCATTCGGTTGGGTGTCAGTTACGGAACGGTCGGGAAACGGGAAACGGGAAGCGGGAAACGTGCGGTCCTGGCCGTGAGGGTCGGGGATCGAGACCTTGCTTCTCAACGCGTGGTCCTTCCTGACAGTGGCATCCTCTCCACGGAAATCACGTTTCCCGTTTCCCGTATCCCGTCTCCCGGGTGGACCGTACTCGAGGTCAGTCTCGATGGTGTTAATGACACCGAGTCTCGAGACGACAAGCGTCTCTTTGCGGTCGACGTAAGCCTCGAGCCCGCCGCCGTCCTTTTCGCTTCACCGCCGGACTGGGAAGCGCGGTTCCTCGCGCGCACGCTCAGCGACGTGGCCCGGATGCCGATCAAGGTGTTCGTCGAGACGGAGCCGGGGCGGTGGCGCGACGCCGCGACGCTCGCGCCCGTCAGCACGACGGATCTGACGCGTGCCGGACAAGGCGCGCGGCTCGTGGTCCTGACAGGGGAGCAGCCGGACCGGTCGCGCGCATTCGGCGCGTCGAGGAACGCGGCGAGGCTCATCTGGCCGGGTGCCGGACAAGCCGGCGATTGGTACGTCGAGCGCCCTCCCGCATCCCCCATTGCCGGGGCACTCTCGGGCGTTGCGTGGGACTCACTGCCGCCGGCGAGTGCCGCCGGCCCGGCAGCCGCGCGCGACTCGGGCACCATCGTGGCGTTGACGGCGCGGCTCGCGCGACGCGGCGCGGCTCGCGCGATTGTCGTGCTCGAGCAAAACGAGAGCCGGCGCCAGGCGACGATCACCGCCGCGGGGCTGTGGCGATGGGCGTTTCGAGGTGGCGCGAGTGAACAGGCGTATCGCAGTCTCGTTGCGGCCCTCGTGGATTGGCTCCTCGGGGGCGAGCGGGGAGCGGGGAGCCGGGAGCGAGTAATTTCGGAGTCGATCGAGGTCCCCAACGGCTTGCCGCTCGTCTGGCGCTGGACGGCGACCGGTGCGCCACAACCGCTCGTGATTACGTTGCGCGCGGCTGACACGACGCGTACCGATACGCTGCGCTTCGACGCAGCGGGCCGGGCCGAGCTGCTGCTGCCGCCGGGCGTCTATCGCTACACAGTGAGCGGCGGCCCCGAGCAGGGCGTCGTTGCGGTGGAAACGTATTCCGACGAATGGCGGCCCCACGTTCCGGTGCTGACGGCGCAACCGGGGGAGGCAACCGCGCGTGTCGCGTCGGTGGGACTGCGGGACCGCTGGTGGCTGTTCGTCCTGGTCATCGCCGCGCTTGCCGCGGAATGGACGCTGCGTCGCCGCCAGGGTCTCCCCTGATGGGATTGTGGAAGCAGATCGCGCGCCTCTTCGGCGGTGGGGCGGTGGACTACGCGAAGCTCGAGGCCGTTCAGCGCCTGCTGGTCGAGGCAGATTTCGGCGTCGCGGCGACCAACGAGACCGTAGAACGCTTGAGTCAGGCCAAGACGATCGATCAGGCGACACTCGAGCATATCGTCGTGGAGCAGCTCGGCCCTCGCGCGGCGCCGCTCGCTCGGGCTGCGCAGCCGCCGACGGTCATATTGGTGTTCGGCGTAAACGGAACGGGCAAGACCACCACCGTCGCGAAGTTGGCGCACGCGCTGCGTCGCCAGGGCCGCACTGTGTTGCTGGCAGCGGCGGACACGTTTCGGGCCGGGGCGACCGAGCAGCTGGAGACGTGGGCCGCCCAGCTGCAGGTACCGTTCGTCGGCGTATCCGTGCGCAACGGCGGGACGGCCGATCCAGCCGCGGTGGCATTCGACGCCGTTGATGCCGCGTTGGCGCGCGGCATCGATACAGTGCTCGTGGATACCGCCGGCCGGCTGCACACCGACGAGCGCCTGCGCGAGGAGCTGAAGAAGGTCGTGCGGGTCGTAGGCAAGCGGCACAGCGGCGCCCCGCACGAGTCGCTCCTCGTGCTCGATGCGACGATCGGACAGAATGCGGTGCATCAGGCGAAGGAGTTCTCAGGCGCCGTTCCGCTCACCGGTCTCGTGATTACGAAGCTCGACGGGACCGCGAAAGGCGGCAGCGTCCTCGCGCTGCGGCGCGCCGTTCCTGCGCCGATTCGGTTTCTTGGCACTGGCGAATCGATCGAGGACCTGGAGGAATTCGATCCAGTAAAATTTGCGCATCGGCTGGTGAGTGAATGAGTTTTCTGTTATCAGTCGTCTGTTGTCACATCAGAGGACTGAAAACAGACGACCGATGACCTTTGTCAGCCTAGCCGGTCCTGTCAAGTTTCTCAAAGGCGTCGGCCCAAAACGCGCCGAAGCACTGCAGCGACTTGGCATCCGCACCGCCGGCGATCTGCTGTACCACGTTCCCCATCGCTACCTCGACGCGACGACCGTCACGCCTCTCGCGCGCGTCGTCATTGGCCAAGACATGACGTGCGTCGGGAGGGTAGTGAGCACCGGCGTGCTGCCGACGCGTCGTGGTCTGCGTGTCTTTCGCGCGGTACTGCGCGACCAGAGCGGTCTGCTCGAGTGCGCCTGGCCGGGTCGCCCCTTTCTCGAGCGGCAGATCAAGAAAGGCCAGCTGCTGCTCGTCACGGGTCCCGTGCGCTATTACCACGGCAAGCAGTTGATCCCGCGCGAATTCATCGTCCTCGCGGAGCCCGACGACGGCCAGGGGCCTGGGGACTGGGGCCTCGTGTTGCCCGTCTATCCGGCCACCGAAGGGCTGACACATCGGCAGATTCGGGCGCTCATCCAGCAACATCTCGATGTTCTGCTTCCGCTCGTCACCGATCCACATCCCGCGGCTTTCCGGGCGAGCCACGACCTGACAGAGCTTCGCCGAGCGCTCGAGCTGATGCATCGTCCCAAGCGGGTGGAGGAAGCGGAGCTGGGGCGCCGGCGGCTCGCGTTCGACGAGTTGTTCGATCAGCAGCTCGTGCAGGCGCGCGCGCGGCATTTGGCCAAGCGTTCGCGCGCGGGGATCCGATTCGAGCTGAAGCGCGAGCTGACGACGCGGCTCAAGGAGCATCTGCCCTTTGAATTGACGGCGGATCAACGCCACGCCGTCCGCGAGATCACCGAGGACATGACGGCGCCCGTGCGCATGCACCGGCTCCTGATGGGCGATGTGGGCACCGGCAAGACCGTCGTCGCGCTGTTCGCGATGCTGCTCGCGGCCGAAAACGATTATCAGGCCGCGATCATGGCGCCGACCGAGCTGCTTGCCGAACAGCACGGCGAAACGCTCACGCGGCTGCTCGAGCCCCTGGCGATTCGGCCCGAGCTGCTGCTGGGCAGGATGAGCAATGCCGAAAAGGCGGCGGCGCGTGAGCGAATCGCCGGCGGCGGACCTCGCGTCGTCGTCGGCACCCACGCGTTGATTCAGGAATCGGTGACGTTCCGCCGTCTCGGGCTCGCGGTCATCGATGAACAGCACCGCTTTGGCGTGGAGCAGCGGGCGGCGTTAGTGGAAAAAGGCGACGCGCCCGACGTGCTGCTGCTGACGGCGACGCCCATCCCGCGCTCCCTGGCCTTGACGCTCTACGGCGATCTCGACGTCACCCAGATTCGCGAAAAGCCGCCGGGTCGCGGGATGGTGAAGACCGCGCTGCGCACCGAGGAAGCGCGTGTCCGGATCTACGAGTTCGTACGCGGCGAATGCGCGGCCGGTCGCCAGGTCTACGTCATCTATCCGGTGATCGACGAGTCCGAGCGTGCCGACCTCAAGGCCGCGACCACCATGGCTCAGAAGCTGAGCAAGACCTTTGCCGAGTTTCGCGTCGGACTTGTGCATGGGCGGATGAAAGCTGAAGAGCGGGACGCTACCATGCGCGCGTTTCGTGACAACAAGGTCAACATCCTCGTCGCAACCAGTGTGATTGAAGTCGGCATCGACGTCGCGAATGCAACGGTCATGTTGATCGAACACGCGGAGCGCTTCGGCTTGGCCCAGCTGCATCAGCTGCGGGGGCGCGTGGGGCGCGGGGCGGCGGCAAGTCACTGCATTCTGCTGTCCGATTCTCCAGAGGCGGCACCGCGGCTGCAAGCGTTCTGCGAAACGACCGACGGCTTCAAGATCGCGGAGCTCGATCTGCAGCAGCGCGGCATGGGGGAGCTGACCGGTGCGCGGCAATCGGGAGGTGTCCCGTTGCGCTATGCGAATCTCGAGACCGACGTGCCGCTGCTCGAAGCGGCGCGGAAAGCGGCGGCGGCAATGATCGCGACCGATCCCGCGCTGGAGCGGCGGGAGCACTCGGTCTACCGTGACCGGATCGTCACGCGGTATGAGCGGGGGTTTGAGCTGTTTCGTGTGGGGTGAGGCGGAGGTATAGGTATTGGGTATTAGGTATTCGGTCTTGGCGTTCGAACCAATGCCCAATACCCAATACCCAGTACCCAACACCCAGTACCCAATACCTACGACGACATGCTGTGATATTGCTTTTAGGCAGTTCGGCCTATTTCATTGATTTGAGCACGAGATACCGGATTAGGCAGCAAAGAAAGCTGGGCGAAATGATTATTACAGTTCTGTCGAATCCCTGTTAGGCTGCGCATCCCACACCAAGACAATTCTTTTGTGAACACCCACGTGGTCGTCTCCATCGTCGAGGGCGAGATCCGTCGTGCCGGTTTGGTTCGATTCCAAGGCGCTATCCAAGTGAAAGTCC
>JBIOXD010000072.1:0-39838 GCA_044869265.1 Gemmatimonadales bacterium | reverse complement strand
TGATGCGCGCCGCCAGCGCCTCGACCCGCGCCTGATACTGCTGGTAGTGCTCGATCCGCGACCGCGTCGGCGCCGCGAGCTGCACGAACGTGAACCGGCCGAGCCAGCTGGGCTCCAGCTCGAGCAGGCGCTCGATGGCGCGCAAGCGCTCCTCCACACCCTTGGTGTAATCGAGCCGGTCCACGCCGATCGCGATGGCGTGGCTCTCGGGCAGCCCATGCCGCTGCCGCACGGCCGCGCGACATTGCGCGACTGACGCGCTCGTCGTGGCGCGCGGCGGCGGCCACTCGATCGAGATCGGGTACCGCCTCACGGCCGTCAGTTCGCCGCGGTAGGAGACGGTGAACATCTCGCGATCCACCCGCGCCTCGATCAGGCGCTCGATCGTGTCGAGAAAATTGTTGCAGTGAAACTGGGTGTGGAATCCGAGGATGCTGCTCCCCAGGAGTCCGTCGAGTACCTCTTCGCGCCATGGACAGATACCGAACGCCTCGGGGTTCGGCCACGGGATGTGCCAGAACGCGATGACGGTGGCGTCGGGGAGCGACTCGCGGATCAGCCGCGGCAGCAGCGCGAAGTGATAGTCGTGTACCAGGACGATCGGGTCGTCGGACCGGGCCTCGTCGATCACCGCGCGCGCGAACAGGCGGTTCGCCGCGACGTACTGTTCCCAGTCGGACGTGCGAAACGTCGGCCGCACGTGGGCGATGTGGCACAACGGCCACAGCCCCTCGTTGGCGAACCCGTAATAATAGCCCGTCTCCTGTTGTTCGGTGAGCCAGACGCGGCGCAACTGGTAGGCCGACCGCGCGGGTGGTGGCGGGACGGCGATACGGTCGTGGGCGTCGACCACGTCACGGTCGGCCGAGCCGCCGCCGTGCGCGATCCACGTACCTGAGCACGCGCGCATGATCGGCTCGAGCGCCGTCACGAGGCCGCTGGCGGGGCGCCACACCGCGATCCCGCCGTTCTGGCGCATATGGATGTACGGCTCGCGATTGGAGACGACGAGGACCTCCTGCCCGCGGAGCTCCCCGTGGAGCAGCGCGCGCAGCATGTCGGGTGACCAAGCGACGTCCTCGTCGTCGGGGCGCCGGTGTGCGGTCTCGAGATCTCGGATCAGCGCGCGCAGGTCCCGGGCGATGGGCCGCAGCTCGGGCACCGCCGGCTTCCCCGACGGCCGCAGCAGCCCCTCGCCTCGGAGCAGCGCGCGCAGGCCCTGGACCCAGCCGCGCCACGACAGTTGCGCGATGACGACCGTGATCAAGGCGACAGTGACGCCCAGGCCCACGAAGAAGAGGAAGAGGTATTTGCGCGTTTCCGCGCTGCGCCGTGCCACGAAGCTCAAGTCATGCACCAGCACCAGGCTCCCCACCGGCCTGTCCGCCATTGTGATCGGCCGGACCGAGACGAGCATCGGGGCCGTGCCGGCGGTGAGGACGTGCCCCGAGGCGCCGGCGAACTGGTCGAGCGAGTCGCACGTGATCGCGGTGGGCAGCGACGGCGTCGCGACGCGGGCCCCCTCGCGCGGGCAGAAGCCGATGGCGAACAGCCGCTCGTCCTGCGTGATGCGGGCGAAGAATTGCTCGAGCCGCCTGCGATTGCCGGCTCGCAGCAGGTCCTCGAGCGGCTCCTGCAGCGTGTTCGCGACCAGGGTGGCGCGGATGTCGAGATCGCGCTCGAACCACCGCAACGTCAGCTTGTCGACGAGCGGCAGCACCGCCCAGCCGAGCAATCCGAGCGCCAACAGTAGGGGCACGACGAACCGCAGCGACAGACGCATCGACTGCTACGTACCCAGGCGACGCAATGAGTTCCGGACTTCGCTGGCATCTGACATTGTGGTTTCCAATATTAGGCCGCGCCCCTCACCCTACAACCAGGAGGACCAATGCGGTACTTGTCGCGCGCCTTTGCCGTCGTGGTGGCGCTGCTGCTGCTCGGTGTCTCCGTTGCGCCGGCACAAAATCCACAGACGCGAAAGGGCTTTTGGATCGGGTTTGGGTTCGGCTACGGTTCGTTCGGCCTCTCCTGCGATGGGTGCAGTAGTACTCGTGAGGGCTCGATGAGCGGCTACTTGAAGATGGGTGGCACGATTAGTCCTCATGTGCTCCTGGGTGGTGAGACAAATGGGTGGACCAAGAGCGAAAGCGGCGCAACGATCACTGCCGGTAACGCCTCGTTTGCAGCCTACTACTATCCGAACCCGACGGGCGGTGTTTTTCTTCGCGGGGGTTTCGGGATCTCAAATTTCCATGGAGACGATGGCTTCGGGACCACCATCAGTGAAACTGGGACCGGAGCAACGATCGGGGCAGGATATGATCTGCGCGTCGGCACCAACACCTCGATCACGCCGGTTCTCAACTGGGTGTGGGGCAAACCGCATGACAGCTTCAGCCAGAACTTCTTCCAGCTCGCAGTTGGTGTGACTTTCCACTAGACGTCGGAACACAACAGCAACTCGTAGGGGCGCAGCACGCTGCGCCCCTAGTCTATTCCAGTGCCCCGACCGTCCTCCACCGTCGTATCTTTCCCAGCATGTCGCACATTCGGATCGCCCTGTCGCAATTCCAGCCCACCAAGGGCGAGTACACAGAGAACGTCGCGCGCATCGGCGCCGTCGTGACTCAGGCCGCGCAGCTCGATCCCAAGCCCGACATCGTGGTCTTTCCAGAGACCGCGACGTCGGGCTACTTCGTAGAAGGTGGAGTGAAGGAGCTGGCCGTTACGGCCGGGACGCTCGCCCGCGATCTCGCGGCCGCGTACACAGGTCCGCAGATCGACGTCACCGTCGGATTCTACGAGCGCTTTCAGAACCACATCTACAACTCGGCCCTGTACGTGACGCTCGGCGACGAGAAGCCTCTCGTGCGGCATGTACATCGCAAGGTCTTCCTCCCCACCTACGGAGTGTTCGACGAAGAGCGTTTTGTCGATCGCGGGCAGGACGGCGTTCGGTCGTTTGAAACGAGCTGGGGAGGCAAAGCCGCGATCTTGATCTGTGAGGATGCCTGGCACTCGCTCGCGGCGACGGTCGCCGCGCTCGAGGGCGCGCAGCTGATCATCGTGCCAAGCGCTTCTCCCGCCAGAGGTCTGGGTGAGGACGAGGATTGTGCGGGCGTTTCGCTCCCCGCATCGGTCGTGCGCTGGGAGCGGATCGTGCGCGGCATCGCCGAGGAGCACGGGTTGTTCGTCGCCCTCGCCAATCTCGTAGGCTTCGAGGGAGGGAAGGGATTCCCCGGCGCGTCGGCCGTGATCGATCCGACCGGCAAGATTATCGTCCGAGGTCCACTGTTCGAGGAAGCGCTCCTCACGGCTGACCTCGACCTCGATTCGTTGACGACTGCGCGCTCCGATTCACCGCTGCTGGCCGACCTACAGAGCGCGTTGCCCGTACTCACGAAGGGTCTGAGCGCAGACAAGCAGTCGCAGAAGGTGAAATTCGACGCGGCAACGAACGGCCGTCCCACGCACCACGTACCACGTACCACGCACGCGGATGTGGTCTCCCCGAAAGTCTCCGAGCCCGACGCCCTCGCCATCGATCCGGAGCTGACGCGCAAATGGCTGGTGAGCTTTCTGAAGGACGAAGTAGTTCGGCGGCGCGGGTTCAAGAAGGGATTGGTGGGGCTCTCCGGCGGCGTCGACTCGGCATTGACCGCCTTTCTCGCCGCGGAGGCGCTGGGCAAAGACAATGTGGTCGGCGTGCGGATGCCGCATCGCTCGTCGAGCCCAGATAGCCTCGACCACGCCCAATTGGTGATCGGCAAGCTTGGCATTCCGTCGGTCACGATCGACATCTCGGACGCGGTGGACGGGCTGCTCAAGCAGGTCGGTGGCGACGATCCGCACCGTCTCGGCAATATCATGGCGCGCCAGCGCATGATCGTGCTCTTCGATCTGTCCGCGAAGCACAAAGCCCTTCCCCTGGGAACCAGCAACAAGTCGGAGCGGCTGCTCGGGTACTTCACCTGGCACGGCGACGATGCGCCGCCCGTGAACCCCCTGGGGGACCTGTTCAAGACGCAGATCTGGGCTCTCGCGCGGCATGTCGGCGTGCCGGAAGAAATCGTGGGGAAGCCGGCGACCGCGGACTTGATCAAGGGCCAAACCGACGAAGGGGACCTCGGGATCTCGTACGTCAAGGCCGATCACATTCTCTACCACTTGATTCGCGGTGAAGAGCCTCGCGGGTTTAGTAAAGCAGAAGTGGAGATCGTGCGGAAGCGACTCGACTCGACGCACTGGAAGCGGCGACTGCCGACAGTCGCGGTCCTGTCGCAGACCGCTATCGGAGAATTCTACCTGAGGCCGGTGGACTACTGATGCCCAAAGAGGTCCGGCTGTCCCGGCACCCGCGTGAGTCCGAATCGACACTGACCGAGCTGATGATGCCGCAACACGCCAATATCATGGGCAACGTTTTCGGTGGTGTCCTCCTCGCGCTGGTGGACAAGGTCGCCGCAGTCGCCGCCATCCGTCATGCACACCGCGAGTGTGTCACGGTTTCCGTGGATAAGGTCGACTTCCGCGAGCCGATCCATGTCGGTGAGCTGGTCACCGCACTCGCGCGCGTCAACTTCGCCGGGAGGACGTCGATGGAGGTTGGCGTCAAGGTGATCGCGGAAAACGTGATCACGGGAGAGAAGCGTCACACCAATTCGTGCTACGTCACCTATGTCGCCCTCGATGAGAACGGCCGGCCGATCGAGGTCCCCGGCATCGTCCCGGAGACTCCGGATGAGAAGCGGCGCTATGAACGGGCGGCGAAACGCCGTGCAAACAGAGTGATGGAGAGGCGATACGATCAGGGACGTGGCGAGTAGGTGCGCCGTGCGCCGTGAGCCGTACGCCGGACGGCACCGCATTCCGGCGCACGGCGCACTGCTCACAGCGCACGTATGAAGGTCGTTCTCGTTCTCAGCGGCGGCGGGGCGAAGGCGATCGCGCATGCGGGAGCCTTTCGGGCTCTCGAGCAGGCGGAGCTCCTGCCCAGCGCCATTTTCGCGACATCGATGGGGTCGGTCATCGGTGCGGCACTGGCCGCCGGGATGCCATTTGACCAAGTGCGGCGCCGGGCGATGGGACTGCGCCGCAAGGATATCGCGCCGTTCGACCCCAGAGTGCTCGTCATGGGGCTGTTCGCTCGCAGTCTCTTTCCGGCGTCGGCGCTGCGTCGAGCGATTGAGCGCATCGTTCCCAAGACACGCTTCGAGTATCTGCGCATCCCGCTCACAGTGACCGCGGCCGACCTCGACTCCGGCGAGCTGGTGCTGCTCGGCGGGCGCGAGCGGCGCGGCAGCGACATGGACCGGGGAGGGGGCAGGGACATCGAGCTGGGTGATGCCTTGTACGCGTCGTGCGCGTTGCCGCTCTACTTCCCACCGCTCGAAGTGGACGGCAGGCGTCTCGCCGACGGCGGGCTCCGTGCGGTGCTGCCGCTCGAGGCGGCGCGCACACTCGAGCCTGACGCGGACGTCTTCATCGCGATCGATGTCGGTCCCGGTTTCGATGAGCGCGCGGCGCGCGCGGCCAATGACGGCGCACCGGCGCCGAAGCCCGCGCGCATCCCAAACGTCGTGCGCGTGCATGGGGAAGCGTTGCACGTCATGATGGCGGACCAGACGCAACGGGTGATCGCGAGCTGGCCCAAGGACGGGCCCCGATTGGTCTACGTCCGCGCGGTCGCGGAAGGGGAAGCCACGTTCGCGGTCGATCGAGTGCAGGAGTACGTAGAGATGGGTTTCCAGGCTACCAAGAAGGCCTTAGGATAGACCGATGCGTGCATCCGAGGTCATGATTGCCGAGCCCGTGGTTGCAGCCGCGGGTGCCACATCATCCGAAGTAGCCGCGTTGATGCGAGTCAAGAACATCTCCGTCGTCCCCGTCGTCGACAACCCAAAGGACCGGAAGTATTTGGGGACGATTTCCGATCGAGACATCGTTGCCCGCTGCGTCGGCGCGGGACACGATCCTACGGATTGTTCCGCGGCCGATCACGCGAGAACTGATACGCCCGTCGTGAAGCCCGACACCGAGCTCAACGGTTACAAGGTCGCCAGGCAGTTGGATCCCACCGACCACCATGTGCGATCAACCATCGTGGTCGTGGACGGAAACAAGAAAGTTGTCGGCTTCATACCGCACCCCGAGGAGGTGCAGGGAATCGTGATTGATTGACAGCCATGGGCCATAAGCTTTTCACTCTCGCCGAAGCCAACCGCACTCTTCCCCTGGTCAAGCGGGTCGTTCAGGACATCATGACTGTCTATCCGCAATGGAAGGACCTCGTCGCGCAGTATGAATTGATCGCCGCTCAGGCGCGTCCCGACTGGGGCGAGTCGAAAGAGCAGCTGAACTTGAAGCTCCAGATCGATGCGGTCGCCGCAAAAATCAACGGTTATCTCGGTGAGCTGGAGCAGGTCGGATGTGAATTCAAGGGGTTTGACGAGGGCTTGGTCGACTTCCATGGACGGCTCGATGAGCGCGAGATCCTCTGGTGCTGGAAGTTCGGCGAAGATCGCATCGCTCATTGGCACGAGCTCGACGCCGGCTTTGCGGGCCGGCAGCCGCTCCCCGAGGTGCTGAGCCGCACATGAGAGGCTTCTGGCTGTTCCTGCACGTCATCGGATTCACCGCCTGGCTCGGGGGCGGGCTCGCGGTGATGCTCAGCGGGATCACGGCGAAGTACTTCCCGCCCGATCAACGGCTCGCGGTTTACCGGATCATGGCCGTGATCACGCGCAATCTCGTCGGGACGGGCGCGGTGCTCGTGGTGGTGAGCGGGTTCGTTCTGTCGGTGCCGTACTTCAGAGGTGCAAGCGTGCCGAAGGGGCTGATGGCGATGCAGGCGCTGGGGTTCATGGGAGCGATCGTGGCGATTGCGATCGTGGTCCCGACCGCCGCGCGCCTGGGCCGGCTGGATCTCGACCCGCGCGGGGAGCTACCGGAGACTTTTGCGGGACTGCGCCGCAAGCAAGCGATCTTTGCCACGCTCGCCGGCGTCTTTGCGCTGCTCGCGCTGCTTTCCGCCACCCTGTTTCGAGCCTAGCCGGCACTCGAGTCGGACCGGGCACTCCGGGCACTTCGGCTTTCTCGCTGGACAGATCAGCGCCCCCAATTCCATCAGGGCCTGATTGAACTCCCACGCTCGCTTGCCTTGCTTCGGCACCAGCGTCTCGGCGAGCGCCCAGACGTCCCGCTCCGTGTTCCCCGATCCCAAGAACGCCCGCTTCAGTACTCGCTTCACGTTCGTATCGACCGCGGGCACGGGCTTCTCATACGCGAAGCACGCCACTGCGCCCGCTGTGTACCGTCCGACACCGGGTAGTGTCCGTAACTCCTCGGGGTCTTCGGGCAGCGAGCCGTCGTGCCGACGTGTGACTTCCTTGGCGAGCGCGTGCAGGTTGCGAGCGCGAGCGTAGTAACCTAGGCCATCCCACGCTTCCATCACCGCGCCACGGCGCGAGCGCGCCAGCGCGTCGATCGTGGGGAAGCGCTCGAGAAACCTCGGGTAATAGTCCAGGACTCGGCTGACCTGTGTCTGCTGGAGCATGAACTCCGACACGAGGATGGCATAGGGATTGCGCGTGCCACGCCACGGTAGGTCGCGGCCCGCCCGACGGTACCAGGCCAAAAGCTTGCGAATAAAGGGCTTTCGGCTTTCAGGGGTAGACGTGGTGGCCATGCGTACACAAGATACAGGCCCATGAGACCATTCACCGCCGCTCTCGACCTGCGGCGATACGTCGGGCGGTGGTCGCTGCGCAGCGCCAGCCATGCGGGGCGCTTCTTTTTTGTGCTCCTCGACCTGGGGCGCGGCATCGTGGAGTGGCGCGTCTGGGTCCCCCGCACGATCGACCAGACGATGTCTGTCGGATACGGCAGCCTCTTTATCGTGCTGCTGGTCTCGGGCTTTGCGGGCGCCGTGACCAGCCTCCAGGCCGGATACCAGTTCACCGGGCAGCTCCCGCTTTATGTGGCGGGCGGAATCATCGTGGAGTCGATGATTCTCGAGTTGGGACCGGTGCTTACCGGCCTCATCCTTGCCGGCCGCATAGGCGCCCGCTACGCCGCGGAGCTCGGCAGTATGCGGGTGACCGAGCAGATCGATGCGCTCGAAAGCCTGGGCCGGTCTCCCGTCACGCACCTACTGCTGCCCCGGATCCTGGCGGGCGTGATCGCCATTCCGGTGCTGGTGATGATGGCTAACGCCTTCGGGATCGTGGTAGGGTACATAACGGCTCAGTCGTCGCTGGGCCTGACATACGCTGATTTCGAGTTTGGCGCGCGTTACTTCTTCAGGCCCCTCGACTTGTGGTACTCACTGGCCAAGTCGTACGCGTTCGCCGCCGCCGTCACGATCATCCCGTGTTACATCGGGTTCAACACTCAGCAAGGCGCCGAGGGGGTAGGACGGGCGACGACGCAGGCGGTGGTGGCGTCGTCGGTGACGGTGCTGATGCTCGACACCATTCTCACCAAGCTCATCCTGGGGACCGTGAAGTGAGCATCGAGCTGAAGCAAGTCTCCAAGCGTTTCGTCGACAACGTCGTGCTCGACGGCGTCGACTTCTTCGTGGCCGAAGGCGAGACCGTCGCGCTGCTCGGCCCGTCGGGCGTCGGGAAGAGCGTGCTGCTCAAGCACATCATCGGCCTGATCAAGCCCGATTCGGGCGAAGTCTGGGTGGACGGCCAGCAGGTACCGCTCCTGGGTCGCCGGGACCTGGCCAAGCTGCGGAGCCGGATCGGGTACGTCTTCCAGAACGGAGCGCTGTTCGACTCGATGGACGTGTTCGAGAACATTCGCCTCGGCATCACCGACGAGGAGCAGTATGCCGACAAGGCGTACTGCGTGCAGCGCGTGAAGGAATGCCTGCGGCTGGTGAATCTGAACGAGGACGTCGGCCGGAAATTCCCCTCCGAGCTGTCGGGCGGGATGCGCAAGCGCGTGGGGATTTCCCGTGCGATCGCCGGGAAGCCCACATACTTGCTGTATGACGAACCGACGTCGGGCCTCGATCCGGTGAACGCCGATGTGATCGACTCCCTGGTCGAACGGCTGCAGCAGGAGATCGGTGTGACGAGCGTGGTCGTGACGCATGACGTGCGCGGTTCATTTCGCGTGGCCGACCGCATCGCGCTGCTGGCGCAGGCGAAGATCCGCGCGGTCGGGACGGCGGAAGAGATCATTGCGTCCCAGGATCCGGTGGTGCAGCAATTCCTGGAGCGCGACCTCGAGATGGCGGTGGTTCAAGCTGGTCGCCTGACATTCGAGACTCCGGCGCGGAGACGCTCGGGAGAGTTCGGGGTGGGAGGAGCGGGCTAGTGGACACCACGTACAAACAGGAAGTCGGCGTCGGGGCGTTCGTCCTGGTCGGGATCGCGGTGGTCCTGGCGGGCCTGTTCTGGCTCACCGGCAAATCACTCGGTTCCAGTGGCCTGCGGGTCGACGTGATGTTCGAGAGCGTCGCCGGGTTGAAGCAGGGTGACCCGGTGCTCGTTTCCGGCGTGAAGAAAGGGCGCGTTGCCCGCGTGGCGCTGGAACGCGTACGCAGCGTGCGCGTCACGCTCGAGATTTCGAAGGATGTGCGGCCGCACATAGATGCCAGCGCAGCGGTCGCGGCGCTCGACCTCTTTGGCGCCCGATTCATCGACTACAGTCCCGGCACCCCGGAGAGGGAGCTCCTCCCCACCGGGCGAGTGCTCGCGGGAACGAATCAGCCCGACATCACCGGTGTCGCGCAGGGCGTGGCGAACCGCGCCAACGAGCTCATGGAGAATGCCGCGACGATCGTCTCGGATCGGCTCGGCGAGGACATTCACAATACGCTGATCGTCACGCAGCGGGCCATGAACACCCTCGCCGACGCGCCCGACGGCCCGTTCGTCAAGCAGACGACGCGCACCCTGCAGGCCACCGAGCGTTTGATGCAGCGCGTTGACTCGATGCTCGGCGCCGGCACCGGCGCGAACATCGACTCGATCTCCCGCAACCTCGCGCTGCTGACTGCACGCCTCACACATACGACCGCAGCGCTCGACACCCTCCTCACCCGCATGAATCGCGGCGAAGGCACGCTGGGGAAAATGGCCTCCGATACCATGATGTACGCAAACCTGCGCGACCTTTCCGCGTCGCTCACCGCCTTGCTTACGGATCTCAAGGAAAACCCGGACAAGTACATGAAACCGGGGCTCGTGAGAGTCAAACTCTTCTAGGTCGGTATATTCGCCCCATGCTCACCGTGACTTTCCTCGGTACGTCGGCCGCGAGGCCGACCGTCGAACGAAACGTCTCCGGCCTGGCAATCCACCGCGAGGGTGAAACGTTGCTGTTCGAGTGCGGCGAAGGCACCCAGCGCCAGATGATGCGCTATGGGGTGAGCTTTGCGCTGTCCGAAATCTTCTTCACCCATTTTCACGCGGATCACTTTCTCGGCGTCATCGGGTTGATTCGCACGCTCGGACTCCAGGGCCGTCCGGAGCCGCTGTTTCTGTACGGCCCGAAGGGAGCGAAGAAGGTTCTGACCACCGCGATGCAGCTCGGCGTCGAGCGCGTCCCATTCCCGATCGAGATCACGGAAGTGCGAGCGGGTGACGCCGTGGGAGGGGTGGGGGGACAAGGGACGCGGGACGGGTATGACATCTGCGCATTCCCCACCGAGCATGGCGGCGGACCATCGATCGGTTATGTGATCAAGGAACATGTTCGTCGCGGTCGATTCGATGTCGAGAAGGCAAAGGCCGCCGGCATCCCCGAGGGCCCCCTGTGGGGCCAGCTCACGAAAGGTGAGCCGGTCACACTGTCCAACGGTCAAACCGTCCAACCGTCCGACGTCGTCGGCCCGGCGAGACCGGGACGGTTGATCGCGTTTACCGGGGATACGCGGCCGTGCGCCGCCACGGTCGACGCCGCGTCGGGGGCCGACCTGCTGATCCACGAAGCGACGTTCGGCGAGGAAGAGCGCGATCGCGCGCGCGACACCGGTCACTCGACCGCGAAAGAAGCGGCGCAGGTCGCGCTCGCCTCCAAAGCGAAGCGGCTGGTGCTGTCGCATGTTTCGGCGCGCTACTCGATCAGCGCGGACGAGTTGGTGCGCGAAGCGCGCGAGGTGTTTCAGCACACGAGCGTTGCGAAAGACGGATTGGAGGTTGACGTCCCTTTTACCGAGTGAGCTATGGCCCCAGTCTCTTTCACGTATTCCGGTACGGTGCCAGCGCCGATGGACAAAGTTTTCGCGCTCATTTCGGATCCCCTGCGGATGCCGGAATGGCTGCCGCGCTGCATCGCCGTGAAAGCCACAACCCAGGATGAGGCCCCCGGAAAAGGCGCTCGGTACAAGCTCACGTTCCAGCGCGCTGTGCATCAGCACGAGTCGGTCATTGAAATCATTGACTACTCACCGCCCCACACGTTCGGCTGGGTCGAGATCTACCACCGCGCCGGCTCGAAGACGTTTTTTGCACTTCGTTTCGACGGGGGATCGACCAAGGTCACGTTCAAGCACCTCTGGGTGCCGAGCGGCTTCCGGTCCTGGCTCAACGGCCAGTTCTATCGGCGGCGCAATGCGCATCGGATGTTTAACGGACTGATCAACAACTTGAGGAAGGCATTGATTCGATAAACTCTCGCCGATTGCGCGAGCCGGCTCCCGCTGCGCGCGCGCTTGCCCAACAGGTCGCGGCGTTGTTCGGTGACACGACCCGGGCCGTGCTGCACTATGGTTCGCGGGCTCAAGGACCAGTCACACGCCCCCTCCCCCCCGATAGCGCCTACGATTTCTTCGTCGTGGTCGATGATTATCGCAGCGCGTTTCAGTCGCTCGCCCGCAAGGTAGATGCAGCCCCTTCACCCGCTCTCGCCGTGGCCCTTACCTGGGTCTTGCCCCCGAACGCGATTGCACTCCGCCAACCGACTCCCGAAGGCGAGCGCGAGCTGAAGTGCATTATCCTCTCGCTACGTCATTTCGAGCGGGAATGCTCCAACCGCGCGCGCGATCACTTCGTCCAGGGACGACTTTTGCAAACTGTCGTGCTTGCCTGGTTCAGAAATGCGGAGAGCGTCGCAGCGGTCACACGTGCGGTACACAGGGCACAGGAGGGTTCGTTCCGGTGGGCGCGTGTCTTCCTGCCGCAGCCGTTTACCGTTGGGCAGTATTGCCGAACGCTGCTCGAGGTGTCGCTCCGCCACGAAATCCGGCCCGAAGCCAAAGGGCACGCCGAGCGCCTGTTCGCCCGCCAAGAAGAGACACTCACTGCGATTTACACGGACGTGTTGACCCGGCTCGAGCAGAGCGGCGTGCTGCAGCGCGACGGCGTCGCTTTTGTACAGCAAAGTCCTCCCGGAGCGATCACGCGGCTGCGCGTCCGCACCTACCTTCGCTGGAGCAAGGTGCGGACGTCGCTGCGCCTGCTGAAGCACCCGTTCCTTTATGAGGGGTGGCTGAATTACCTGCTCCAGAAGATCGATCGGAGTACCGGCGTCAAGATCGAGCTGACCGATCGGGAGCGCCGCTGGCCGCTCATCTTCCTGTGGCCACGCGCGTGGCGCTACCTCCGCACCCGGCCGCAGCGCCGGCGCTGACATGTTGCTCGCCTGGTTGCCGCTCATCGTGCTCCTGGCTACCATGCCTGTGTTCGCCCTGCTCCGTCGCCGGCCGGCGGATCCGAACGTCGCAGCGCGCCCGGCGTCGGCCCTGATCGGATACTGGCTGCGCAACTGGATGATCTGGGTGCTCGCTCCGCTGGAACGGCTTCTCGTGCGCTGGCGAGTGTCTCCCGACGCGCTGAACTATGCCGGCCTGATCCTGGGAATTCTGGCGGGTGGGGGCTTCATCATTCGGCAATTGCCTCTCGCCGCGTGGCTGATCGCGCTGGGGGGCATCTGCGACATTCTCGACGGACGGGTCGCCCGAGCGCGTGGTCTTGCGTCGAAGTATGGGGAGTTTCTCGACTCGACGCTCGATCGCTTCGCGGAAACGTTCACCTTCGTCGGGGTTGCGTGGTATCTCTCGGGATCGGCCTGGGCGACGACGGCCACCGTGTTCGCCTTGGGTGGGTCGATGCTCGTGAGCTACGCGCGGGCCCGAGGTGAAGCGGCTGGCGTTTCCTACGCGGGCGGTGTTGCCCAGCGAGCCGACCGGGTGGTCGTACTCGCGGTCGCCGCGCTGCTCGAGCCGGTTGTCAACGGCGCGTTGTCCTGGGCAGTCGTGATCATCGCGGTGGCGTCGATCGCGACCGCGGTTTATCGGTCCGTCGTCATCGGCCGGACGTTGGCACGACAAACCGCATCAGCGGCCCGGCGGTGAGTCGGACGCTGAACCCCGTCTCCGTCGGGTAGAGTTCGCCGTCGATGAGGTAACCGACGTTGTGTTCGCCTGCCACCGCCACATCCTCCACGTGTCCCACGCGCAGGCCGGGATGGCGACACGTGCCGCGGAAGATGGACCACAGGCGCAGCGCGATTTGTCGCGGCGGCATGGACGTCGCGCCCACGTGAAACGACTTCTCATTGCGCAGTGGCAGGCCGAACGGACGAAACCAGAGCAGCGGATGGTCGAGCACACTCGCGACCAGCGTATGACTGTCGGCGAGCCAGGGTGTGTCCTGACGAGACACGCTGAGTTTCACGCCGTCGAAAAACGTCCCACCGAACAGCGCCGCGCGCAGCGGCAGCAGCGACGCGCGGATCGCGGCCATCCACCCGGGATCCGGCGTGCGGTAGTACGACTGAAGCGCGCGATACACCAATCCGGTCGCGAAGCTGAAGCCGTAACGCGCCCGATCGACGGCCTGGTCCACGATCTTCAGCACCTGTTGCGGGTGCAGCGGTGGAGCGCCTCCCACGAACTGGCGCGCCGCCTGGCGGAGCAGCATCTCGGGGTCGCCGCCCGTGCCGAGCGCCTTCGGAATTCCGTTCATCGTGCCGCCAGCAAGAGCGAGAATGGACGGCATATCGCGCGCGCCATATCGATGCACGACGGCGTCGATCAGGCGATGCAGCGAGCCGTCTCCACCGAGTACGGCGATCGTCCGGACTCGGGCGGACTGGAAATGGGCGATGGCGGCATCGAGCTCGGCAAGGGAGGTTGTCACGCACACGAACTCCGCGGGCACGTAGCGCTGCCAAAACCTCTCGCGGCGCAGGTAACGGTGCTTAACGGCTCGCGCTGCAGAGTTGACCACCATCCCGATGCCGGGCTTCATACGTGAGCGAGATCGATATCTTCGCGTTCGAGCTGGACGTGAGGCAGTGGTCCGCGCTCGAGAAAGTGCTGGCGCCCGAGGAAGTCGAGCGGGCCTCCCGCTTCCGGTTCGAACGGGACCGCCGGCGCTACATCGTAGGCCGGGCACAGCTTCGCTCGATCGTGGGTCGGTACGTCGGCCGCGAGCCACGCGAGCTGCAGTTCACCTACGGTGCGCATGGCAAACCACGACTCAACCTCGCCGGAGCGAGACTGGAGATCGATGTCAACCTGACGCGCTCGCACGAGTTGGGAATGGTCGCAATCCAGCGCGAGGCGGAGGTCGGCATCGATGTGGAGCGCGTGCGCCCGTTCCCCGAGTGCCTCGACATCGCCAGGAGATTTTTCGCGCCGGAGGAGTACACGACGTTAGCGTCCCTGCCCGCGTTCGAGCGTGAAGATGCCTTCTTCCGACTCTGGACGCAGAAAGAGGCCATCGTGAAATCTCTCGGCCTGGGCCTGTCACACTCGATCGACGTCCCGATCGATCGGTGGGTCACGCAGCTTGCGCCGCCGGCGCCGGGTTACGTGGCGGCCATCGCGTCCGCGGTGCCGCCCACGCTCATACGCAACCGCACCTGGCCTCAGTGACCGCGGTGGGTCGTCTCCACCATTTCGAGGCCCGCCATGTTGCTCAACAGATTGTTGATCTGCGCTCGATAGATGGAATCGCTCGGATCGAGTGGTGGCCACGCGGCCTCGTCATCCGGCACGAACAGTCCCGCCACCGATCCCATGCCGCCGTACCGGATGGTCGCCCCCGTCGGATTGTCGTAGTAGACGGTGACGCGATAGGTGTGCGACGGTGTGATTCGGACGCCGGCACGATACCAGCGCGTGAAGCGAGCGGGTGGAATGGTCACGACGCGTCCAGCCGCGTCGCGCACCGGCTCCTGCCGCCAAATCATCGTGCCGGTCGTCACATCCTCGAACTCGATTGCGATGACATAGTCGTGCGCGTGACCGCCCATCGCAAGGATCTTGCCCGGAATCTGCGGGGATCCCTGCCAGCTGTACGATGAGCCGCCCGGCGGCAGGTCGAAGTCGTGGCGTCCGCCCTCGCGACCCAACGGATAGGTGACATCGAGCGTCCACGCATACGTGTACACAAGCGGGACGATGCGCGTGGGCTTGATGAACGAGAGGACCACTCGCACCGTCATCCGTTTCGGCTGCGGGTCTGGATTGACGAACATGGCCGAGACGATATAGCGACCGTGCGCCGGCAGCGGCATGCCGATACGATTTTTTGGCAGGCGCGGGCGGGGCGACTCCCTGCTCGCGGCGAATATCGGCAGCGCCAGGGGAAGGAATAGCTCACGCCGACTCGGGTCCGTGAAGACGACATGGTGCAACCGGTCGCCCGGCACGACCCGCCCGGCGTCGTCCTCAACGTCCGTCGCAAAACCGTAGACGGACAGGTTGAACGGTATCGCGACGCGGTAGACGGGAGTGCGGGCCGTGCCTCCGGGGGGGACGTCAACGGGCGCGAGCTCGACGATCAACCGGCCGGTACGCGGTTCGATGCGAACAGTTGCCGCCGGCAGAGTGTCGATGTCTCCGGGCCGGAACCGCAGGCTGTCCGGCGGCTCAATGATCAGGGCGAGCACGAGCAGCGGGGGCGAGATCACACCGAGCCTCGGCGCTGCAGCACCATCGGCATGCCGCCGCGGGGTCGCAGATTGAGCAGCGGCTGAAACGTCACGCGGTGCCCCGGCGCCAGCAGCATGCGCCAGCGGCCCGCCAGCGTCGCCAGCACGAGAATCGCTTCTTGCATCGCATACGATTGGCCGATGCAGCCGCGCGGACCACCGCCAAATGGGAAGTAGGTGAAGCCTGGACGACGGGCTTCCGCAGCCATGTCCCAGCGGTGCGGATCGAACCGCTCTGGATCCGGATAGTACCGTGGATCACGGTGCATCACGTACGGGCTCAGTAAGACCAGCGTGCTGCGCGGCACCCGGTAGCCACCAACGGTGAAGTCGTCAATGGCTTCGCGCGCGATGGCGTAGATCGGCGGATACAGCCGCATCGCCTCGAGGAAGACCATGCGCGTATACGGCAGGCGTTCGATGTCCGCCATCGTTGGGGTCCGGCCATTCAGTGCCTGATCGATTTCGGCGTGTAGCGCCCCCTCGACGTCGGGCTGTTGCGACAACACGTACCACGTCCACGTGAGTGCCAGGGACGTGGTATCGAGCGCCGTGAGAAACAGGGTGAGCGCCTCGTCGCGAAGTTGGCGGTCAGGCATCGGCTTGGCGTTGTCGAGATGAGCGTGCGCCGCCATCAGCATGGAGAGCACGTCGCCACGGTCATGCCCGGGCGCGTCCCGCCGCCGCTCCGCGATAAGCCGGTAGATCACGCCGTCGAGATGCGCCTTTGCGAGCCTGAAGCGCCGGCTGCTCGGCAGCGGCAGCTTGAGGAGGAGCTCGGCGAACGGAAGCGACGCTCGAGAAAACAGGCTCATGGCGTCGGCGAGCGCCGCACCGATGCCCCTCGCAACGTTCGAATCGAGATCCCACTGGAACATCGTCTTTCCGGCGATGGCGGTCGCCAGATTCGTCATTTCGCGAAGTACGTCGACGGTCGCGCCATCGCTCCACCCGTCGCTCCAGCGGGTGGCGTAGTCGGTCATCACCTTCCCGTACGACCGAATCCGCTCGGCGTGAAACGCGGGCTGAATGCTGCGCGATTGACGCGTGTGCACCTCTCCTTCACTCGTCAACAGCCCCTGGCCGAGCAGTTGCTTTGCCAAGTGCAGCGGTCGTCCCTTCACGAAGTTCGCATTGTTGGTCTGGAGGACTTCGCGGATGTAATCGGGGTGGTTGAGGAGCACGACGCGCACTCGCCCGACTCTGAAGGACACGACGTCGCCGTACCGGGTAGCCATGCGCGTGAGAAATCCCGTGACGTCAAGACGGAACGGGAGGAGGTGCCCGAGCGGGCTCCAGGACCGGGGACCGGGCGGCGACGCCGGTCGCGCTGCGCGCACGGGCTGCGCGGTGGCGTTAGAAGTGGTAGAGGGCACAGGCGGCCTGAATCCCCGAGCCGGCGGTGACGATCAACCCCACGTCACCCTGCCGTACGAGCCCCCGATCGCGCGCGCAGCGGAGCGCGAAGGGGACGGATGAAGTGAACAGGTCTTTGCCATCCTGCACGGCATCGACGAATCGATCGCGCGGGACGTCCATGACGGCAGCGAGTTGAGCAATAAACCCACGCGAAATCTGAGGGGCGAAAATCCTGCTGATCTGCTCGATCTCGAGCCCTTCGGCGCGCAGGAACGCGGCCGTCGCGGTGGCGATGGCGCACGCGTAGTAGCGCTCGATCTCCCGGTCTTTCGAGAACTGCAGATACATCTTCCCGTCGCGGTTCGTGAGATAAGAAACGAACGCGTTCTGGTGCTCCGGAAAGGAGCGGAACAGGAAATGGCCAAAACCTTCCCCCCCTTCGCCTCCTTCTCCCGCGGCTTCGAGCAGCAGCGCGGAGGCGGTCTCCGCGATGCCAAGGACGTCACCCGGAAACGCGGCGGCGTTGTTCTCGATCTCCGAGGCAACCACCAGGGCCGCCGCGGTCTTGCCCTCCCGGATCATCGCGGCCGCGACCTGACAGGCGTTGAGAATGCCGATGCCGCCGTTGAACACGTCGAACGCCAGGGTGTGGTTGGCGCCAAGCGCGCCCGCGAGAAGGGCGGCGATCGCGGGCTCGGTGAGAAACCGCGTGCGATAGGTGCCCGCGTGGATGAGCAATCCGATGTCGCCGGGCTCGCGGGACGAACGACTGAGGCACTCGGTCGCAGCGGTTTTGAGGAGAGTCAGTGTGTCGGGGCGTTCGCCGTTTCCACCCCGTGGCACCGTGCCGATACTTGCGATGCGAATTCTGGAGGCAGCGCCCGGCCGCGACGCGCCGGCGCGCCTGGCGTCGCGGCGGCTAGCCGGCCGCAGTCCGGTCATGCGTTCCGGCAGATCGTCGAATGTGTACAAGGCCGTGCCCAAAGTCAGCCCCGATCCGCTGATCGCAAAGATCACGCGGTCACCGGAGCGGATCCGCCCGCTGGCGATGGCGTCGGCCAGCGCTACGAAGTGCGTGGTCGACGCGGTGTTGCCTCGCTGCTCGAGGTTGTCAATCGTGTTGCCTTCATGGCACACCGGACGCTTGAGGAGCTGATTGATCGCGCGGGTCGCGCTGCTGAATGCTGTGCGCGATGTCTGGTGCATTATCAGGTGCTGAAACTCGTCGTATGCCCACCCCGCTCGACGGAGCGCCTCCAGGGCGTGCTCGCCTCCGTGCCGCGCCGCGGCCTCGGTGAGCCGCAGAGCGTCGGTGTGCATGATGCCACCGCCGTGCGCCTGCTCGGTCGGTCCGGCGACGCAGCAATCAGCGTATTCGCCGAGCGTGCGCA
Organism: Gemmatimonadales bacterium; assembly: GCA_044869265.1. Lineage (GTDB taxonomy): Bacteria > Gemmatimonadota > Gemmatimonadetes > Gemmatimonadales > GWC2-71-9 > 20CM-2-65-7. The sequence continues at coordinate 21,188 of JBIOXD010000072.1, read as the reverse complement.
GGTCGAGGGATGCGAAGCCGAACCCGTCCCTGCCGGCCTCGACGAGCACGGCGGCCCCCGCGTCTCCCAGCGTCAGACATGCCAGACGCGGATCGAGCAGGTCCTCGATTTCCACCTGAGCCGTCGTCCCCAGGTGAGAGATGTATTCGCCGCTCACGATCAGTGCGCTGTCGATCGCCTGCTGCATGATCAGCGTGTTGGCGATGTTGATTCCCGCCCACATTCCCGAGCAGGCACTCAGGACGTCGAACGCGATCGCGCGGGAAAAGCCGAAGTGGTGTTTGAGACGTACGGCGGTACTCGGTTCATACGCCACGACGAACGGTGCATAGTCGATGCGCCCGATGGCGGCGGAGATCACGAGATCGACTTCGCCGGGTAGGTGACGCGACGCCGCGAGGCAGCGCTCGACCGCCCGTTTCGCCAGGTCGAACGCGCCTTCGCCGTCGGCGACGTGCCGGAACTTGATGCCGGTCATGCGCTCGAGCGGGAAGCGCACCTTGTTGCGGCAGCCACGGACAATCTCGTCCGTGGAGACCTGACGCGGTGGCAGGTAAACACCCAGGCTCTCGATGACGGTCATGGCAGCGAGGCGGCGAGCTCCGCCACGGTTTGGTGTTCGAAGAACGCGTCGGGTGCGAGGTGCACGCCGCCGGCCTCGGCGCGGGCGATGATCTCGAGAATCTGGATCGATCCACCGCCCAGGTCGAAGAAGTTGTCATGCACCCCCACTCGTTCGAGGCCGAGCGCCTGGGCGTACAGCGTGGCGAGCGTCTGCTCCGCCGCGGTGCGTGGAGCGACGAACGCGGGGGCGGGCGGCGCCGGGTTCTGGTCGATCAACGCGCGCCGGTCGACCTTCCCCGCTCGCGTCAGCGGAAGATTGGGGAGCGAAACGAACACCGCGGGCAGCATGTACGCGGGCAACAGGGTTTGGAGGAACGCCCGCAGCACGCGTGGCTCCAGCGCCGGTTGAGCCGAGTCGACGTAGGCGACGAGGTGCTCGCCGCGCGCGACGACCGCTGCATCGCGCACATCGGGGTGCCGGCGGAGGGCCGCCTCGATTTCACCGAGCTCGATGCGGAAGCCGTGGATCTTCACCTGAGTGTCGAGACGACCGATCACTTCGATCGATCCATCGACAAGCCGGCGTGCCTGGTCGCCCGTGCGAAACAGACGATCCCCCGCTGCATGGCTGAATGGGTTGGCGATGAATCGCTGCGTCGTGAGCTCGGGTCGATTCAAGTAACCCTGTGACACGCCGTCCCCGCCGATGTAGAGCTCGCCGCGGACGCCGATGGGCACCGGCTGGAGCTGCGCATCGAGGACGTGGAGTTGCGTATTCGCAATCGGCCGGCCGATCGTGATTGGCTGCCCACGCCGCACCTCCCACGCCGACGACCACACGGTGGTCTCGGTCGGCCCATAGAGATTCCAGAGGCTCGCTGTCTTGTGCAGCAACTGTTCGGCGAGATCGGGTGTGAGGGCCTCGCCACCGCAGAGCGCCACCAATGACGGGGCTCCCTGCCAGCCGCCCTGCAGCAACATTCGCCAGGCTGCGGGCGTTGCCTGCATCACGGTCACGCCATGAGCGGCGATCGCGTCCTGCAGCTTGCGCGCGCTCAGTGTCATCTCGCGCGTGGCGAGCACGACGGTGGCACCGCTGATGAGCGGCAGATACAGCTCCAGGGCGGCGATATCGAACGACACCGACGTGACGGCGAGCAGCCGATCGCTCGCTGTGATCCCGAGCAGCCGTCGCATCGAGCACAGCAGGTTTACCAGGCTGCGGTGTCTTATGCAGACGCCCTTCGGTTCCCCCGTCGAACCCGACGTGTAGATCACATAGGCGAGGTTCCCGGCAGTCACCTTCGCGAGGGGGCCGCGGTCCGACGCGGCGGTGAGTTGCTGCACTCCGGCGTCGCTCAGAAGTGCCGGCGCGCCGGCGTCCTGGAGCATGAACCGCGCGCGTTCGGCCGGCGTCGCGGGATCGATGGGGAGATAGGCGCCACCGGCCTTCTGCACCGCCAACAACGCGACAATCAGATCGATCGACCGGTCGAGCCAGACGCCCACCGGGACATCGGGCCCGATGCCCAGGTCGTGCAGCCGCGCCGCAAGCGCGTCGACGCGCTGATCGAGCTCGCGGTAGGTGTATCCGGTGTCCCCCGCGATCACCGCCACCGCGGAAGGTGTCTGCTCGGCCTGCGCCTCGAAGAGCTCATGGACGCAAGCGTCGCGCGGGTAATCGACTTGCGTCTCGTTGAGTTCTGTCACGAGCCGGCGTTGATCGCTCTCTGTCATCACGCGCAGGCGAGACACGCGCGTCTCGGGGTCTCTCACCGCATCGTCGAGCAGCAGCTGGTACGACTGCGCCAGACGCTCGATTGTGGCTGGATCGAACAGATCGGTGTTGTACTCGAACGCGCCTTCGAACGCGTCGCCCGAATCCGTGACGTTGAACGTGAGATCGAATTGTGCGGCACCGCGGTCGAGCGGCAGCAGCTCGATCGATTGGCCCGGCGGCAGGGGGGGCAGCGGCGTGCGCTGGAGGATGCACATCACCTGGAAGACCGGCGTCCGGCTGAGATCGCGCTGCGGCCGCAGCTCCGCGACCAACTTCTCGAACGGCAGATCCTGATGGGCATACGCCGCTAGCGCGACCGCCCGGACGCGCGCGAGAAGCTCCCTGACCGGTGGATCTCCCGACAGGTCCGTGCGCAGCACCAGCGTATTAATGAAAGCGCCGATCAGCCCTTCCGTCTCTGGATAAGTGCGACCGGCCGTCGCGGTGCCGACGAGGATGTCGTCCTGCCCGCACCAGCGGTGCAAGAGCGCCTGGAAAGCGGCGACCAGCGTCATGAACGGTGTGACATCGTGCTGTTTGCTGACGGCCTTCACGGCGTCGACCAAGCCTCTCGACAAGGGGAAGCGGTGCGTTGCCCCAGCAAAGGTCTGTCGAACGGGACGCGGATGGTCGATCGGAAGCTCCAGAATCGGGAGCTCTCCGCTCAACTGCTGTTTCCAGTAGCTCAGCTGTCGCTCGAAGAGCGGTCCGCTGTTCAGCGCTTCCCGCTGCCATGCGGCGAAGTCGGCGTACTGAATCGGCAGCGGAGGCGGCGGAGCAGGTGAGAACAGCTCGCGCAGGAACACGGCGAGAGACCAACCGTCGGCGATGGTGTGGTGAATGACCACGACCATGACGTGCGAGTCGGCGGCCAGCCGGTACGTCTTGACCCGGAGTAACGGCGTCTTCTCCAGGGCGAACGGGCGTTGCGCTTCGAGCGTCGCGAGGCGTAGGGCTTCCGCCAACCGATCCGGCTCGTGATTGCTCAAGTCGACGAGTCCGAGCTCGACCTGGAGCTCCGGCGCAATCGTCGCGACAGGCATTCCTTTGCCGAGCTCGAATCGGGTGCGGAGCGCCTCATGCCGTGCCAGCAAGCGATTCGCATTGCGCGTGAGCAGTGCAAGGTCCAGCGGGGACGGGCCGTCGATGCGGATACACATCGAGAGATTGTTGACCGCCGTGAACGGATCGAGCAGCTCGAGAAACAACTGCCGCTCCTGCACAAAGGACAGCGAAACCACGGCCCGGTCCGGGCGCGGCGGTATGTGGGCGGGGCGCCCGGCGTCGATCCGTTCGGCAAGGCGCTCGATGGTAAACGCGCCTCCCTGAAACGCCTCGCGCAAATCGATGCGTACACCGAACGTCTTGTGCGCCGCCGTGACGATCTGAGCCGCGAGCACCGAGTCGCCTCCCAGCTCGAAGAACGAATCACGGATGCCGACGCGGTCGATGCGCAGCGTTTGCTGCCACAGGCCGACCAACTTGCGTTCGACGTCGTTGCGGGGGGCGACATACTCCTGCTGGAGCCGCGGGCGCGCGTAGAGACGAGAGACGTGCGTGTCCCTGCCGCCCACCTCGGCGAAGAACGGCATCCGCGCGGCCGTCGGATAGAGCTCGAGCAGGCTGGCGATGTCGAAGGGAAGCACCGTGAGCTGAGGATCTTCCTCGAGCAGCGCTCGACCCAGCGCGTCGAGCCCGCGCTGCGGTGTGATGCCTTTGACGCCCTGGGCGCCGCCAGTTGACTTTGCCGACGCGGGCAGAAAGTCGCCCGACGCGACGAGGCCAATGTCCACCCACGGGCCCCAGTTGATGCTGAGGGCCGGCAGTCCGGCGCGACGCCTAAACTGCGCCAAGGCGTCGAGGTAGCTGTTCGCCGCGGCGTAATTGCCTTGCCCGGGGGATCCCAATACTGACACGGCGGAGGAGAACAGCACGAAGAAATCGAGCCGCTCTCGGACGCTCGCGTGGTGCAGGTTCCAACCGCCATCCACCTTCGGCGCCAGAACCTTCGCGAGTCGGTCGGCATCGAGGTCAACGAGCGGCGCGTTGTCGAGCACTCCCGCGGCATGGACGAGCCCGCGCAGCGGCGGCATATCTGCGCGGATGCGCTCGAACAGGGCATCAACGTCCGCCGCCACGGATACGTCCGCGCTCATGACCGAGATGTCGCCGCCCGCCTCCCCCATCTTCTGGATAAGCGCAGTCGCGTTCGTCGAAGGTGCCCGCCGGCCGACGAGCACGAGGTGTCGTGCGCCCTGCTCGATCATCCACGCCGCGACGGCGAGACCCAATCCGCCCAGGCCGCCGGCGATCAGGTAGGTGGCGTCGCCGCGCAGCGACTCCGCTCGCGCCGCCGGGCACGAGGTGACTCTTGCGAGCCGTGGCACCCAACGGTTCTCCCCTCGGATTGCGATTTGATCCTCGTCGTCATTCACCTCGAGCTCTCGATACAAAAGGGCGGCTGCCCGATCTGCACCGAGCGCAGGGTCGAGATCGACCAGTGTGCATTTGAGGTCGGGCAGCTCGAAACCAATCGTGCGTCCCAGACCCCAGACGGGTGCGTGTGACACGTTGATTGGATCCGATGCAAGCACCGGCTGGGCACCGCGAGTGACAATCCAGAGACGCGGTGATCCGAGCAGCCCGCCACTCGCGGCGAGACGCTGCACGAGCGGGAGCAGCGAGGCTGGTCCGGCGGACGCCAGGTAGATGACTCCCCGCAACGGCGAGTTCTCGGCACATGTCGTCCGGCATTCCTGGCCCTGGGCTTCGAGCTGCCGGGCGATGGCGTCGACTTCGCCGTCCTCGCCGACGACGAGCCAGCGATTCGAAGCAGCGCCAGCCGGTGGTTCAGGCGGCCTTTTGATGGGCCATTCGATCTGCCGCCACCGCACCTTGTAGAGCCACGTATCCTGCGGTGGCAGGGCGGCGGCTCCGACGCGTGCGAGCCGGAGTCCCTGGAGCTCGGCAATCGCATGACCGGACCCGTCGAGCAGCCGCACGTCGGCTTCGACTTCCCGGGCACCGGGCGTCGCGGGCAGGCGCACGACGTGGCTCCAGAGGGACCCCCCCGCCGTGGGGGAGGGGCGATACAACCGCACCCGCCGGCACCCGACCGGCACATATCGGTCCGTACCTGTGGCCGGGTCGCTCGCCGCCAAGACCTGCATTGCCGAGTCGAGGATGGCGGGGTGGATCCGGTAAGCGTCGCTCTCGTGTTTCAGTAGACTCGACAAGCCGACACGACCCAGTGCTTCGCTGTTGTGCCGCCAGACCTGCTCAATGACGCGGAAGGTGGGACCGTAGTCGAGCCCGCGGGCTGCCAGGCGACGATACAACTCATCCGGCGGAATCTCCTCGCTCATCGTCTGCTTCAGCGTGTCGACATCTTCATCCGGCGTCCGGTTCGCGGACTCACGAACAAATGTCCCGGCGGCATGCAGCGTCCATTGTGCAGACTCCGCATCGGCCGGCGTGCTGTGAATAGTCACGGCAAAGCTGTTCGCGGATCCTTTAAGCGTGAGCGCGACTTGAATCATGCGGCGCTCCCCTTCGCCAATCGCCAGGCGTTGCCGCAGCTCCAGATCGACCAGCGCATGCGTCTCGCAGATCTTCGCGTTCGCGGCGGCGGCGAGCGCCATCTCGATGAACCCCGCGGCGGGGAACAGCAACTCGCCGTTGACCCGATGATCACGCAAGAACGCCGCGGCGCCGGCGTCCAGCGCGCACTGCCACACACTCGCAGCGGGATCGTGCGCCAGGACGACGCGCCGCCCGAGCAGGGGATGGGTCGCTGAGCTACTGGCTGCGCCCGTGTCCAACCAGAACCGCTCGCGCTGCCACGGATAGGTGGGAAGGGGGACGCGATGCGTTGGCGCCCGGTAAAACTCAGTCCAGTCGACCTTGCCCCCCGACGTATAGAGCGCGGCCAGCGATTGAACCATGCTCGCGCGCTCCGGCGCATCACGTCGCGTGGACGCGAGCGCCACTCCGTCTAGCGCGAGATGCACGAGGCATTGCTGCACCGACGTTTGCAACACGGGGTGTGGACTGATTTCGATGAACGTGTTGTTACCACTGCGGGCAACCTCCGCAATGGCCGCAGTGAAGTTCACCGGTTCGGTGAGATTGCGCGCCCAATAGGCGGCATCGAGGGGCTGATCGAACGCCGCGCCTGTGACCGTGGATATGAAGGGAATGGTCGGGGCCCGTGGCTCCAGGCCCCCGAGCGCCTGCGACAGCGCGGGTGCGAGCGGAGCGGTCTGAGCGCTGTGCGCGGCGACGTCCACATTGATGAGACTGAAGAAGATGTCTTGGGACTCGAGGCGGGCGCCGAGATCGTGCAGCACCGCGACGTCGCCCGCAACCACCGTCGACTGGGGGCTATTGCTTGCGGCAATCGACAGTTCCGGGTACTGGACGATCGCGCGCGCCGCCTCATCGGACGAAAGTGCCACCAGCGCCATTCCGCCCTTACCGCGCAGGCGCCGCAGCAGCCGGCTGCGGGCGCAGACGATGCGAGCCGCGTCGTCCAGCGTGAGCGCTCCGGCAACGTATGCGGCAGCGATTTCACCCATGCTATGGCCGACAACGGCATCGGGCACGACGCCCCAGGAACGCCACAATTGCGCGAGCGCCACCTGGAAAGCGAAAAGCGTGGGCTGCACGACGTCGATATCGGTGAGTCGCGCGGCCCGGTCGTCGGCCGAGAGTTGCTCGAGCAGCGACCATTCGACGTATGAGCGCAAGACCTGATCGCACTGCTCCAGTGCTTGCTGAAAGACAGGCTCTCGTTGCAGCAGCTCACGCCCCATGCCTTGCCACTGCGAGCCTTGGCCGGAGAACACAAACGCGAGCCGTCCTCCCCCGGTCTTGGAGCTTCGGCGCAGGCCGTTTGCAACAAACGCGTCGAGCTGCGCGATCAACTCGTCGGCCGAACGTGCGACGAGCGCGAGGCGATGATCGAAGTGGTCGCGCCGCCGTCCTGCGGCGCACACGTCGGACATCGACCACCGTTCACCGATGTCGGCGATCAGGTTGCGATAGATGCGAGCCAGGGCCGTCAGCGCGTCGGGGGTGTGCGCCGAGAATGCTAGGACATCCGGCCGGCCCTGCGTGGCCGCCGCCGCTGCGCCGTGTATCGCGGGGGGGGGCGCTTCTTCGAGCACGGTATGCACGTTCGTCCCACCAAAACCGAACGAGCTGACGCCTGCGAGTGCAGTGGCTTCGTGGTCGGGCCACACGGTCAACCGATCCTGCACGCGCAGGCCCAACTCCTGGAACTCGATGTGAGGATTGGGATTGGTGAAATGGAGGCTCGGCGGCAGCGCGCGCTCTTTGAGAGCGAGCGCGACTTTAATGAGTCCGGCGATGCCCGCCGCCGCTTCGAGGTGGCCGAAGTTGCTCTTCACCGATCCCAGGGCACAGGGGCCATTGGGTCGTCGGGTCCCAAGAACGGCGCCCAATGCTCCCGCTTCGATGGAATCGCCCAGCAAGGTGCCCGTGCCGTGCGCTTCAACGTATTGAACGAGTTGCGGCGAGACAGCGGCGTCGCGATACGCGTCCCGCAGCACGGCTTCCTGCGACTCGCGACTCGGCGCCATGAGGCCGTTGGTGCGCCCGTCCTGATGGATGGCACTGCCGCGGATCACCGCGTAGATGGCATCGCCATCGGCGAGCGCTTGGGGCAGCGGCTTCAGGACGACGAGTCCGGCGCCTTCGCCGCGTACGTAGCCATCGGCTGCGGCGTCGAACACTTTGCAGCGCCCGTCGGGCGCCAGCACCCCGGCCTTGGTAAAGGCAATGGAGTGGGCCGGCGAGAGAACGACGTTTACTCCCCCCGCGACGGCGAGCCGGCACTCGCCGGAGCGCAGGCTGCGACAGGCAAGGTGAACGGCCACGAGCGATGACGAGCAGGCGGTATCCACGGCCATGCTCGGCCCGCGCAAATCGTAGAAGTAGGAAATCCGGTTCGCGGCTATGGACAGGGCGTTGCCGGTCCCCGAGTGGCCGGTAATCAGGTCGTGCCGGCCGAACTGCAGAACGCCATACTCGTTGACCGAAATCCCCACGAAGATGCCGGTCGCGCTGCCGGCGAGACGCGCCATCGAATAGCCGGCGTCCTCGAATGACTCGTGCGCCACTTCCAGCAGCAGCCGCTGCTGTGGGTCCATGCGCTCCGCCTCGCCAGGCGAAATGCCGAAAAAGAACGGGTCGAAGCGATCCACTTGATCGAGGAAACCACCCCAGCGCGTGATCGACTTTCCGGGCACAGTTGCATCGGGGTGATAAATGGCGTTGGCGTCCCAGCGGTCAGAGGGCACTTCGCGAATCGCATCAACGCCGTCGCGCAGCAGCCGCCAATAGGCGGCTGGTGAATCCGCTCCTGGGAAGCGGCAGCCGATGCCGATGATCGCGATGGGTGTATTGGACGCCGCCGCGGTTGTACGTGCCGGTGCCGGCGCGTCGCGCTCCCCACCCAGGTACCGCGAAAGCATTTCGATTGTCGGGTACTCGTAAACCAGAGTGGCGGACAGATCGCGGCCTAGGAGCTCCTGGAGCTCCCCCGACAGGCTCACCGCATCCGTGGACGACAATCCGTAACTATCGAACGCGGCGTGAGCATCGATAGTCCCCGGATCGCTGTGTGACATCGTCGCGATCCGGTTGATCAACCAGCTCCGCACCTCGGCCGACGTCATCCGCCCCCCCCGTCCCCCCCGCCCCCCCCGCCCCCCCCGCCCGCCCCGCCCGCCCCGTCCCCCCCACCCCCCACCTGCCGCTGCCACAACGCTGCCATGCCGGGACGGCGATCCGGTGCGAGCTCCGGAGTGCCGGCACTGCGTTCAGCCCACAGTCGGGGATATGCATCGACTCCGGCCACGTCCACGGCCTCGAGCGGTGGGATACGCGCCATCGCTGCGGCGAAGTACGGCTCGAGCTCGCGGCGCTTCTGCTCTTCCCGCGGGCGCGCGCGTTCGGCGAACCCGGGGAGCACCCGTTCGCCAAACACTTGCAATGATTCGCAGACGTGTTCCTGCTGATAGTTGCCGCACTGTTGCAGCAGGATCAGTTGGTCAACGCCGGCGTCTTCGTACGCCCGGAAGTGCCGCTCCAGCTGCGCGGGCGTGCCGATGCCTCCCATGCCGGCCTTGTGGCGAGTGCGATCGAGCGCCTCGAGCTCCGATTGGGGCTCGCGCTTGAACTCCGCCCAGAGATCGAGCTTGCCGGGGATATGCCTGCCGTCGCGCCAGTAGTGGCCGAGCCCGAACGCAAAGAACTGCGCGCCCTCCACGCCACGTGCGCGCGCCACGGTTTCGTCCTCGTGACACATGAAGCCGGTCAGCATCGCCACGTTGGGATTGATGCTGCGCCCGATCGGGGTGCACTCGCGCTTGAACGTCTCGTAGTAGTCGTTCACCCAGAAGCGCGCTTCGTCGGGATTGGCGAACGCAAATGTGAGCGCGCCCATTCCCAGTCGCGCCGCCAGCTGCAAACTGTCGCGGTTCGAGCAGGCGACCCACAGCGGGGGGTGCGGCGTCTGGAGCGGTTTCGGCACGATGTTGCGCGGCGGCATCGAGAAGAAGCGGCCGCTGAATCCGGGGTACGGATCCATGCACAGCATCCGCGCGGTCTCCCGGACCGCTTCCATCCATGCCGGGCGCTTGTCTACGAAATCGACCCCGAATCCTTCGAGCTCGATCCGGGTTCCTGACTCGCCCGTCCCCCACTCGACGCGGCCGTCGCTCAGCAAATCGAGCGCTGCGATGCGTTCGGCGACGCGCGCGGGGGCGTTGAACTTCGGCGACATGACGGCAATCCCGTGACCCAGCCGTATCCGCTTTGTGCGCTGACTCGCCGCGGCGAGGAAGACTTCAGGTGCGGACGAGTGCGAGTACTCCTCGAGGAAGTGGTGCTCCTGCGCCCAGACGTAATCGATCCCGAGGCGATCGCCGAGCTCCACCTGGTTCAGTGCGTTGGCCAGCGCGCGCTGCTCGGCGTCCTTCGACCACGGACGCGGCAGCTGCAAACCGATGAACATGCCGAATCTCACGGCGCCCTCGTTTCGAGATACTCGACTTTGCAGGCGTGGCGACGAACCTTGCCGCTCGCGGTCTTCGGAATCGCGCCTCGCTTGACGAGCCGCAGATCGTGAATGCGGACCTCGTGCTGCTCCGCCACCGCTGTGCGGATGAGACGCTGGAGCTCCTCGGGTGAGGCGCGCGACGCCGACTGGACGCCCGCGACAATCACCAGTGCTTCGTTCCGATCACTTTCGACCGAGAAGGCGGCGCAATCGCTTGCGTCCAAGGCAGGATGACTCGCTCCCACAGTCCGCTCGATGTCTTGCGGATAGTGGTTCATGCCGTCGATGATGATGAGATCCTTCAGCCTTCCCGTGACGAACAGCTCGCCGTCGAGCAGAAATCCGAGGTCACCGGTGCGGAGGAAGGCGCCAAAGATGCGCGCGCTCTCCGCGGGCTGATTCCAGTAGCCGCGCGCGACACTGGGACCCGCGACCCAGATCTCGCCAATTTCCCCCGGCGCGCAGGACTGGAGCGAGTCCGGATCGACGATGCGCACGTCGGCCACCGGCTTGCCGCTCGATGCGAGCAGCCGAGCGTCGGCGCCGTCTTCGGCGCACCGCACGGCGCGGTGCTGCTCGAGGTCGCCCCTGCGGAAGGCTGCCAGGCAGGGCGGCGTGCCGCGCTCATTCACCGAGACGAGCAGCGTGCACTCGGCGAGCCCATAACAGGGCTTGAACGCTTCTGTCGCAAAGCCGACACCGGCGAATTGCTCGCTGAATTCGCGGATCGTTCGGGGATTGACGGGTTCGGCGCCGTTGAAGGCGACGCGCCAGCAGCTCAACTCGAGACCAGCCCGCTGCTCCGGCGAAATGCGCCGGACGCACAGCTCATAGGCGAAGCTGGGACCGCCGCTCACGGCCGCGCGGAAGCGACTGATCGCCTCGAGCCAGCGCACGGGGCGTTGCACGAACGCGCTCGGTGACATCAACGTCACCGGCTCCCCGACGTACAGCGGCGCGAGAATCGCGCCGATCAGCCCCATGTCATGGTAGGGGGGCAGCCAGCTGACGGTGCTCTCGTCCGTGGGGCGCCAAAACGTCTTCTCGATCGCGCGCAGGTTCGCCATGAGATTGGCATGCGTTACCATCACACCTCGCGGTGTCGTGGTGGAGCCTGATGTGTATTGCAGGAACGCGACGTCGTCGCCGCGCACCACCTCGCGCCAATCGGTCGACTGGAGATCGCAATCCGTCGCAACCCAGTCAATGTTGCCGAGCTCGAGCGTCGGCAGGCTGTGGAGCATCGCGGTGGTCGTCAGGCCTACAGCCGGCTGCGCATCCCGCGCGATTGCGACGGTCGTGGTGACGAAGCGACTCCCACGCGCGGCCTGCGGTGGCGGGACCGCGACCGCGATGGCTCCAGCATAGGCGCATCCGAACCAGGCTGCGATGAAGTCGAGACCGGGCGGATAGACGAGAAGGACTCGTTCACCGGCGGCATGCAGGGAGGAGAGCCTGGCCGCGATGGCGCGCGCGCGGTTATCGAGCTCGCCGTAGGTCAGGCAAGCTTCACCACAATCGCGATCCAGGATGAACCGAAAGCCGAGGCGATCTGCTTGGTGCGTGGCGCGCCACTGCAGCACGTCCGCAAGAGTCTCGCAGTTGCGGCCAGTGAGAGGGCCGACCTCCACTGCCAGCGAGGACATTGCGGGGGAGAACGTATCGCTCGGCGTGTCCATGGGGAAGATCTCGTTGCCGCCCGTCAAGCGCGCGTCAAGCATTGGGCATAGTTTGAGGCCATGTGCTTTTCGGCGACCGCCAGTTTCGCGGCGACCGGGATCACGTCCGTTGCGGGCGCCGTGGCGCTTCAGGGTGCGCAGCACCGGGCGCAGAAGCTGCTTGCCGCGATCCCCCTCGGTTTTGCAATTCATCAGTTTGCCGAAGGTTTGTTGTGGATCGGGTTGACCGAGCCGGCGCATGCGGACTGGCAGCGACCCGCCATGTTCACTTTTCTGTTTGTGGCGGAAGTCCTCTGGCCGTTTTGGGTGCCGTGGGCGATCTACGCGCTCGAGGCACAGCCGTCCCGCAAGCCCGTATTGCGGGCACTCCTGGCGCTGGGCGTTGTGCTGTCGGCGGCTCGGCTGTACGGCCTGATCGCGTATCCGGTCAGCGCCGACATTGCGGGCCAGCACATTCAGTACCGGCTCGATGCACCGTTCCTCCTGCGGCGGATCGAGGACGTGTGCTATGCAATCGTCACCATCGGGCCGCCGCTCGTCTCGAGCATCCGGAGGGTGCGGTGGATCGGCGTGTTGCTCCTCGCCTCCGCGGTTCTCTCGAAGATTCTGTTCTACGACACCTTCATTTCTACCTGGTGCTTCTTTGCGGCGCTGATCAGCGCGTTCGTCGTGGTTGCCGTCAGGAGCCGGCGCGGCCGTGAGGCTCCGTCCGCCGTAGCCGCATGAACCCGAGCAGGTCGGCCGGGGGCACATACATGCCGATCCGCTGGAGCTGAGCCGACAAACCGGCGGCCACGTGCTGATAGGGCCTGCTCGCTTCCAGGCCGAACGCGCGACATGCCTGGAGCAGGCTGTGATCTTCGTTCTTGTCTCCGTACGCCGCCTTCATCATCACTCTGAGCGCGACGTGATTGCGTAGTCGCTCCCAGCGGCTGCCCGTCCGGTACAGTTCGTTGTACGTCGCCGCACACAAGTCCATGTGCCGCTTTTCATCCCGTCCCGCAATCGTGCGGCAGATGCTGCGGAAGAGCGGCTCCGGCATGTTCTGCTCCTCGCCGAAGAACTCGAGGTAGGCGGCCCCGATCGCCTCGACGATCACGGCCAGGAACACGCCGCCACTCGGCATGAAGCGGGCAAGCCACATGTAGCGTTCGCTGCCTTTGATGACGGCGTCGGAGACGTGCTCCTTCGCCTCCAGCTTTTGGGCCATGAATCGGCGGAACACGGCGGAGTGTTTGGCCTCGTCATTGACGAACGTGGTCATCGCCTGCTGGATCTCGCGCCGCCGCTTGTAGTGGATCACGCCCATCGTGAGGGGCGCGATCGCGCTCTGCTCGACCACCAACGCGTGATTGGCGATGTCTTTCAGCCCGCGCAGCTGGCGCTTCCACACGAGCTCGCGCAGCCGCTCGACGACCGCCGCCTCCGTAGGCAGCGCGTGGGCGCGAAGCGCATCGCGCACGAAGGCGCGGGTTTCCTCCAGGTCGGCCAGCACGAGCGGTTCGACCTCGTCGAGCCGCGCACGGATGCTCGTCTCCAGACGTACCCGCTCCGCGCGGTCGCGAGCGCGCAGGCCACGCAACCCCTGCTCCGTCTGCCGGATCTGCCCCTCCAGTCCGTCGATCTGGATCGCCTGCTCGCGCGACTCCGTTTCCGTTGCTCTGCGATGCACCTGAGTGCCGTCCTTGAACAACCCCAGCCGCTGGTGTTCGCGCAGTTCGAGTAGCTGCCGCTTAACGATCGCGAGCTGATCAACCAGCCCCGCCACGGGAGACGCGAGCAGCTCGAGCGGGGCCAGCATCGCCAGCGCGTCTGCGATCGCCGGTCGGTTTGAGGGAATCGATTCGGCGATCGCCTTGAGTGCGTCGCCATCAATCGGCAGGCCGTAGCGGTGGATATCGCTGATCCGTCGGGACAGCGTCGCGAGCACGAGGGGTAACGCGAGCCGCGCGATCCGTGAGAGCTCCTGCGGCGGCAAGGCATCGAGGTGGGTCTTGAGGTTCTGCGGCACGCTTTGGTGCCACTCAAACGCCGTATCCTGACTCCAATACTTCGCCTCGTAGTCCTTGGTGTATTGCGTGAAGTCATGCGTCGGCGTGATGTAGTAGTCGGGTCGCTCTCTGACGCCCGCGGCGTGTGCCGGGGCCGTGGAGCGCGCGTCGTGACGGTGCGCCGCCCAGTAGCGCTGCGCCAGCCACCGTGCGGTGCGGCGGTTTGCTTCCTCCATCGAAACACGGACGCGGTAACCGAGGTCGCGGCGTGCCGGCTCGATATCGTACCAGTGCGAGCGCGCCAGCACGGTGGCGAGCGCGCGCGTGAGCGGTGGATCGCCCCTGACGGGGAGCGTTTTCCAGACGGTTTCGGTCACCAGCGCGGCGAGCTGAGCGGTCGAGAGCCTCAGCGACGCGTGTACCGCAGGCAGATCCAGCTCGCCAAGCAGCGCGTTCAGCCACTCCCATAGCACGACGGGCTGGCCGTTGGTAATGAAGTACGGGCGGCCCGCGCAGGGCGCGCGAGCATCCGCGAGCGCGGCGGCAGCGTCGAGGTGCGCCCAGGCCGCGTTGTCGATGTACGTGAGATCGATCCTGTTGGCGCCGTCGCCGATCACGCGCAACCGCCCGCGCGCGGCGCGATCCATCACGCCCGGCAGCATCCGCTCGTCACCTGGCCCGATGAGGACGTGCGGTCGGAGCGCGACCGTGGCGAGGTGCGCACCATTCGCCGCGAGCACAAGCTGCTCGGCGACGCATTTCGTCTCGGCGTAGGCGTTCTCGTGGACGGCGGCGTAGGGAAGGTCGGGCCCGCCGTTTTCGACGTCGTGCGCATAGCCGACCACCGACGGCGTGCTGGTAAACACGAGTCGCGAGATGCCCGCATCACGCGCGGCGGCGAGCACCGACTTGGTGCCGTCGACGTTCACCGACCAGAAGACGTGTTTCTCGCCCCAAAAACCGACTTTCCCCGCGCAGTGGAAAACGGCGTCCGCCCCCGCGAAGGCGGTCCGCATCGTTGCCGTGTCTCTGATATCGGCCACGACGGTAGGGTCGACGGCGTCAGGGCGCGCTTGCCGGTCCACGACCGTGACCGTATCCCCACGCTCGCGCAGCAGTGCGACGATGCGGCGACCCAGGAAGCCGCCACCGCCGGTCACGACCGCGCGCATTGTCGCTCCGCCCAGATGGCCAATTCGTTGCGCAGGATCTTCGAGTTGTGACGCGCATCGACCGGGAGCTTGGGGTGCGGCCAAAACCGCGTGACGACCCGCTCGAAGCAGGTCCCGTCTGCAAGCGCTGCCAGCTCAGCCTCGAGCGCCGCCGAGAATCGGTGACCCCGCTCCAGCTCGACACAGGCGACAGCTGTCTGAGCGCCGGGGATTCCAACGCCGACCACGGCCGTCCGAAACACCGCGGGATGCTCGTTGAAGATGTTCTCGAGTGGGACCGACGGGATCATGCCGCGCGCCGTCTCGAGCCGATCGGCCTTGCGGCCGCAGAACCAGAGCCGGCCTTCCGCATCGTAGCGCCCCAGATCACCCATGCGATGCAGGACGCGCCCGGCATGACGGATCTTGGCGCGGACATCCTCCTCGGGTCTGTCCGGATAACTCGGACTCACGAATGGCGCGCCCACAACGATCTCGCCAATCGTCCCGTCGGGGACGCACAGCGCGTCGTGCCACGCGGGAATGGGATCGTCGGTTACGCGAATGATTCGGATATCGACTCCCCGGAGCGGCTTGCCGACACAGGTGCCATAGCCCCTTCGGGCCTGCTCCCACGTATCCGTCAGCGCATCGCTGTGCGTGGTGGAGAGCGGCATCGCCTCCGTCGCCCCGTACGGCGTGAAGAGCTGGCCGTCCCGATGGAGATGAGGGAGCAGGCGGCGGTGCAGATCCGCCGCAACCGGCGCCCCCGCGGTCACGGCACGTTCGAGGGTCGGCAGCGCGACGCCGGCGCTCTCGCAATACCGCGCCAGGCGCGTCCAGATGATGGGCGACGCAAACGCACACTCGGCGTCGTGCTCGCTTACCGCGGCGACAATTCGCGCCGGCTCGGCGGCCGCCGGCCGCGAGAAGTCGATGTCAGGGAGAATGGTCGTGAGTCCGTCGGCGAGCGCGTACGGGACAAATGGCGCATAGGCCATGACGACGCGCATACCTTCGCGCCAGCCGCACACGTCGCGCATCACGGTCATCTGCGCGTTCAGCATGGCGTGGTCGTAGAATACGCCCTTCGGCGCTCCGGTGGATCCGGATGTGAACGGCAGAAATGAGGCGTCGGTTGGCGCGGTGCCGTTCTGGAATTCGCCATCCTCCTCGACGCAGTCGGCCAGTCGCGCACCACCCCAGAACCAGCGACGGCCGGCGGTAATGAACAGCTCCGCAGCGGCAAATGGACGCCGAACCACCGTGCGCACGGCGTGCACCAGCGGCTCTCCCAGCACCACGCGTGGGCGCGCCCTGACAATGCAATCGACCAGGCGGCGGAACCCCATCCGGGGATCCATCAGCACGGGAACGGCGCCGATGCGGAGCAGCGCGTAGAACACGGCGTACCCGTCGATGCAAGGGCGCAGCATGTAGAGCGCGCGATCGCCGTGCCGCACTCCCTGCCGCGCGAGACCGTGCGCGTAGCGCATGGACAGCGCATCGAGCTCCGCGAATGTGACGCGACGCCCCCCTCCACCGGGCTCGATCAGCGCCGCCGCCCGTGGCTGCGCGCGCGCGCGAGCAGTCAACGTGGCCGCGAAGTTGGCGTCGTCAGCCACGCTGCCCGTTCTCCGTCCGCGCGAGAAATTCCCGCATCAATGCCACGATGCGCTCGGGCGCTTCGTCAACGACCCAATGCGATGCGTCCTCGAACTCATGCACCTCGGCGTTCGGAATGCGCTTGCGCCAGCCGTCGAGGAAGCCGCGGTGGAATACGCGGTCTTGCAATCCCCACACGATCATGTGCGGCCGCTGCCCCAAGGTGGGTAAACCCTCGTCCAGCTCTTGCATCAGCCTGCGGTTGGGATGCCGGCGTTCGAGGGGAATCTCCTGGACGAATCGCAGAATCGCGATCCGGTGAGCCCAGGAGTCGTACGGGAAGAGGTAGCCCGCGCGTACTCCACTGTTGAAGCGCTCAGGATTGGCAACACTCGTCCACAGACCGGTCTTCAAGAATCCGTTCAAGCCGCGGATGACGAACGGCCCATACAACGGGATTCGCGTCATCGTGAGAAGCCGGGGGAGCGGGGGGGGCTCTAGAAACACCGCACTGTTGAATACGACGAAGCGGCGAAATCGGTCAGCCAGACGAAGGGCCGCGAGGTATCCGATCGGGCCGCCCCAGTCGTGCACCACAAGTGCGGCGTCACGCAAATCGAGCCGCTCGATCAGCTCGCACACGTTGTCCACGTGCGCCGCGATGCGATAACTCCAGTCCTGGGGTTTGTCCGACAATCCGCAGCCGATGTGGTCGGGCGCGATGCAGCGGTACCGATCGCGGAGGCCGAGCACGAGGGTGCGGTAGTAGAACGACCAGGTCGGATTACCGTGCAGCATCAGTAGCGGCGGGCTCCCCCCCGCGCCCTCGTCGAGGTAGCTCATGCGATGGCCACAGGTAAGCTGGGCCTGGCGCGGCTCGAACGGATAGAGGTCACGGACCTCGCGCGGCATGGCCGCCGTGCTCGGATCAGGCCGCATCGGGGATCCTTCGCGGTACGAGGACGAGCAGCAGCACCCCCGCGATGAGGAGTGCCGGCACGTCACCGACCAAATGACCGCGCTCACCGGCGTTGCGCAACGCATCGATTCCCATCACAGCGCCGTGTGCCAGGCTGGAGCATCCCGCAAAGAGAATCAGCGTGCGATGCTGTTCCGGCCGTCGCGCCGCCAGAAGAAGGAAAAGGCCGAGCGTCGTATACACGGCGATGATCATGTGCTCGTAGGCGGGGTTATACGGCTGCCAGCGCCAGCCCGCGGGCCAACCGTGCATCAGGGGGTACACTCCGACGAGCGATATCAGCCCGACGAGGATCAGAACGGCGCGAAGCAGGCGTTCACGCATGGTCGGACTCCTTCATGGCGCTTCCGGGCCACCAATTCCACTTGCCGGCAAGACACAAAAGGGCAGGACCGATCGCGAGTCTTACCACGGTGGCATCGAGTGCGACGGCGACCGCGAGAGCGACCCCGAGCATCTTGACCAGCACGAATTGGCCGAGCGCGAACGCCGCAAACACGGCGACCATGATCGCGGCCGCGCTCGTGATCAGACCCGCTGTTCGAGCCAGCCCTTCGGCGACGGCTGCTCGCTCATCCGCGCCGTTGCGGCGGGCTTCTCGGACGCGTGCAACGAGAAAGACCTCGTAGTCCATGCTGAGGCCGAACACGACACAGAATACGAGCAGCGGAACACTCGAGAACACGCCTTGCACCGGACGATCGAGGCCAAGCAGATGAATACCGTGCCCATCCTGGAACACGAGCACCAGCACGCCGAGTGACGCGACGACGGAAAGGAGGTTGAGTGCGACCGCTTTCAATGGGATAAGCACCGAGCGGAACCCGATGAACAGCGCGAGGAGCGTTCCGCCGACAGCGAGGGTCACGACGCTCCAAAAGCGGCGCTGGACGGCGGCGCCGTAATCGACTTGAAACGCGGGAATGCCACCGATGCGGAGGTAGGTGCCGGGGATTCCGGTGAGCATCGCGGCATCGTGGGCGCGCAGGTCGCGCACAAGTTGCGCCAGATCGTGTCGATCCGCGTCTTCCCGCGGGATGATGTCGAACGTGACGGCGTGTCGATCGCTGCTGAGGAACGTACGGCGCACATCGAATGGAACGAACAACGCTGCTGCAGGACTCCACGGTTTTCCGACGACTGTCGGCAGCGAACGGACGCGCGCCACCCCAGGCTGAGTGGTGATCCAATCGCTCACGCGCAACACCGCCATCCATGCTTTCTCGCCAAGGGGCAACGTGCCTTCGGGTAGCTCGAGAATGACCGGCATCGACCCGATGACGGCGCGACGACCCATCTTCTTCAGATCGTCGACTCCCTGTGCGGATTCCATGCCGGATGGCAGCCAATCGCCCGCTTCGATGTCCGTCTGGAGCCGGAAGACCTGAACGACCAGCAGCAGCACGGGCGTCCCGGCGATGGCCAGGACCGTCCAGGGGCGGCGCGTGACATACGCGCCCCACGCTTCCCAGCGCCGGCTCGGTGTGGCGTCGCGACGCGGCCGGATCCGCCCGATCTCGATCGCCGGCCCCACCCAGCTGAGCACCGCAGGCAGGAGCGTCGTCGCGATCAGCACCGAGATCAGCGTGACGACCAGACCACCGACGGCAATCGAGCGCAGCTCGGTCAGTTGGATGCCGAGTAACGCGCCGAATCCGATCACGACGGCCATGCCGGAAATCGCGACCGTGTGGCCGCCATGGTGTGCGGCTGTCGCCGCCGCCTCAGCCGGGGTGCGGCCGGCCGCCATTGCCTCCCGGAAGCGGCTCACGATCAGGAGCGCATAGTCGATCCCCAGCCCCAATCCGATCATTGTGACGACGTTCACGAGCAGGATCGACAGTGTGGTAAACCGTGCGAGCAGCACGGTGATGCCGAGCGCGAATCCGATGGCGCCGAGGCCCGCGAGCAGCGGCAGCGATGCGGCGACAATCGCGCCGAACGCCCAGAGCAGCAGGGCGAGAGTCAGAGGGAGCGCGCGCGTCTCGGCGGCGGCCACGTCGGAGGAACCGGTACGCCGCAGATCGTAGTTGATCGGTCCGAACCCGGTCCAGCGCAGCGTGACACTGGGATGCTGGGGCTGCAGTTTTTGCTGCAGCGCCCGAGTCGCGCTGCGCAGTAGTGGCACGAGGGCATCGATCGAGCGATCGCTTTGGAGTCCCACAACGATGAGCGCGCCCGCCCCGCCAGCGCCGATGAGCATCGTGTCGGACCGGCTGAGCCACGACATGGTGCGCGTTACGGCGGCAACGCGCGCGAGCGAGTCGACGATCGCGCGGAGCACGGCGCGGCCCTCCGGTTCCGTCGGACTGGGAATGCCCGTGACGACGAGTGCTGCCCATGTGACGTACGGGGAGGCGAAGCGCGTGCGCAGAATGCTGTCTACGGCGGCGGACTCGCTGCCGCGTACGCGCGAGCTGACATCGAGCGATTGTGAGACCCGGCGCGAGGCGGGGAGCAGCAGCGCCCCCGCCGCAAGCCACGTGGCACAGACGAGACCACGGTAGCGCACGACGCCGTGCGACATGCGGACCCAGTCCGGCATTGCGGCATCGAAAGTGGCGCTCGCCGGCACCCTCCGGAAGGGTCCGCGGCGTACGCCGTGTGTCGACACCATTATTGCCGCCTCCACGAATGGACTCGACAGCGGAGGCGGAAGATTGCGACGGCGGGCTCAAGCGATCGTCAAGCGGACTCCTGTAAGCCCACGCCCGTGGCCGACGTTACCCCTGCTCGGAAGCTGGGACGAAGGATGTCGAGCGCGAGGCCGCGCGAGGGCAGGTTCGCCGTCCACGGCATTTGCACGAGCGTGATGGCGAGCAGTAGGTTCACGAAGAGATCGTATCCTTGAACGAGCCCCGCGGCGAGTTTAGTTTGCACTCCCTCGCGGGGCTGTAGCTCAGCTGGGAGAGCGCCTGGATCGCACCCAGGAGGTCAGGGGTTCGAGCCCCCTCAGCTCCATGGAGGCGTGCGCAGTGAGCCGTACGCCGTGAGCCGGTGGTGTTCGTATGCCGCGAGCTCCGGCGCACGGCGTACCGCGCACGGCTTACGCATTGCCCCTTGGTGTAACTGGCAACACGCCTGACTCTGGATCAGGAGAGTCCTGGTTCGATCCCAGGAGGGGCAACTCGAAGCGCGATGCTGCCATACGCGGTGTCGCGCTTCTCGTGTTTTCGGGCCATGCAAGCGTTTTACAAGCGTTCACGCCGCTGCCCCCCGGCATCACTTGCTGCTGACTTTCCTGTCCCGAAGCTTCACAGGCGTGCTCATCACCTCGAGCATGCCGTCCGTCGTTACCAACTGGTAGCAGCTGTGCAAGGTCTGCGCGTCGCGCCACCCGCCCGCCGCCATCA
>JBIOXD010000071.1:0-2694 GCA_044869265.1 Gemmatimonadales bacterium | reverse complement strand
TTTGCCCGGCTTTCCCGCAGCTCGCCGCATCACCCATCAGGAAGACACGGACTTGCGCGTCGTGGCGCTTCGCCAACGCCCCGGCGAGCCGGAGACCGTTGTAGCTGCGCTCCGACCCGTACGGGGGATCGTTGAGGATCACGAGTACTTTCACGCGTCAGTTGCCTGCCGGCTTTTTGGCGCGCGGATCGTCGGCCGGGTTGACGTAGGTGATGCTCCACGGACCGACGCTGTGCAGCTGGAGCGTCACACCTTCGGGACCAGCCCACGCGGAGTGCACCATCTTCGCCGGCATCGCCGCGAAGCTTCCGGCGTTCAACGCTGTGCCACCGGCATAGGTCGCCTGCTCACCCATACCGACGTTCAGGGTCCCCGCGAGCACCGTGACATGCTCGATGACCGAGTGCCAATGCGGCGGGATGCGGTAGTTCGCCGGGAACCGCAGCCGGAACGCGAGCGGTACGGCTTCGGCGGGATTGCCCTCGAGCAGCACGAATTCGGCCCCCGGCGGGAGCGAGGGTGGACCCGGAGCCCACGCGAGTGACGGCGCGTGTGCGACAATCACCTCAGTCATGGGGGCTGGCTTCGCAGGGACCTGGGCCGTGAGCCCGGCCGGGACGGCCGCCAGCACCAGCAGCGCAGCGGGGACGCGGAGCGACATTCAGTTCTCCAGTGAGGGACGCCCGGAGATTGGGCGCGGGCTCGACATAGGACAAATACGACGTTTTTATAGGTGAGTTCGGCTAAACCTTATGGCAAAACCTGGGCTCACGCTCCATCGACTCGAGCTGTTCGTGTCCGTGCTGGACTCGGGCGGTGTGGCGCGCGCGGCCGGTGCGCGCCGCCTGAGCCAGCCAGCGGTGTCCGAGCATCTGAAAGGGCTCGAGGCGTTCTTTGGCGTCCGCCTGTTCGAGCGCGCGGGTCGCGGCGTGCGGCCGACGGCCGCCGCGCGCCTGCTCGAGCCACTCGTGCGGCAGGCGCTCGGGCTGATGGCGAGTGCCGAGCAAGTAGCGGTGGAATTGCGCGGCCTGCGGCTGGGGGCGATCACCGTGGGCGCGAGCACCACACCCGGGACGTACCTCCTGCCCGGTGTCCTGGGCGGATTTCACGCCGCGCATCCGCAGATCGCACTCAAGCTCCGCATCGGAGACACACACCAGGTCGAGCAGTGGGTCACGTCCAGCGCTGTCGAGATCGGCATCATTGGCGCGGCACCGAAACTGACCGGGCTCGAGTCGCAGCCGTGGCTGCAGGATGAGCTCGTTGTGATCGTGCCCCGGCGTCATCCCCTCGCGCGCCGACCCGCGATCGCCCCCTCCGCGCTCGCGGGTGCGCCGTACATCGCCCGTGAAGAGGGATCCAGCACGCGTGCGGTGGCTGAGGAGTTCTTCTCGGATTCGGGCGTCTCGCTCCAGCCGGCCATGGAGCTGGGAAGTACGGAGGCGGTGCGCGAAGCCGTCGCCGCGGGACTCGGCGTGTCGGTCGTGTCGAAGTACGCCGTGCGCCGGCAGGACGCTCGCGTCGTGGCGATCCCGTTTCATGGTCGCCGGTGCGTGCGCTCTATGATGATGATTCGCCGCGAGGGACCGCCGCTCAGCCCGGCGGCGGTGCGGTTGTGGGAGCTACTACGCGCGTCCTGAGGGACTGTTGACGGGTTCCACCGAAGTCACGAACGCGTCGTAGACCGCCTCCGCCCACCACGCGCGGCACCGCTCGATCTCGTGCATCGCCGCCTCATGCGGCATCGCCGGTCGGTACGAGCGCTGCGTCGTGAGCGCATCGTAGACGTCCACGATGCCGACGATCTGCGCGGCCAGCGGGATCTCGTCGCCGCGGAGCCGATCGGGATAGCCCGTGCCGTCGTAGCGCTCGTGGTGCCAGCGGATGATGGGCTTCAGGTCCCACGGGAATTCGACCGCGGCGAGCAGCTCGATGCCCCAGATGGGATGCATCTGTACCACCTCGAACTCTTCGCGCGTCAGCGGCCCTGGTTTGTTCAAGATCTCGTGCGGGACGCGGACCTTGCCCAGGTCGTGGAGATAGGCGCCGAGTCGAATCGCCGTTTGCGCGGTGTCGTCGAGTGAAAGGGCACGGGCGACGCCAAGCGCGTGTTGGGCGACGCGCTCGCAGTGGCCGAATGTGTAGCTGTCCGCCGATTCGATCGACTGCCCCCACTCGCGCACGAGCTCGCTGTAGGTGGTCTCGAGCTCCGACACCTTGCCACCGACGTGTACGAGATCGACGCGCGCGTCGAGGCGGCGGAACAGGCGGTGCGCCGCATTGAGTAAACCCAGGGCGTCCTGGTTGCGGCCCATGGTCTGCATCAGCAGCGCCAGCTCGCGGGATGCTTCGGCTTCGTTGAGCACCGATCCCGCGCTCAGCGCCAGATCGATCGCGGTCCGAAGTCGCGACTCGGCGAGCGCCGGCCGCCCGGTTTCCCGATATACCATGCCGATCATTCGGTAGGCTTCGGACTTGTCGGCTCGCGAATCGAGCTGATCGAAAATCGCCAGCGCCGCTTCGGCGTTGCGACGCGCTGCGTCGTAGCGACCACGCACGAAATGCGCCTCGGCGTGATTCACGAGGCTCATGCCCTGCAGATGCAGGTCGCCGGCGCGTTCGGCGATCTTGAAGCTCATGTCGAAGTAACTGTCGGCCCAGTCGTACTGACGCAGGTCGGTGTGGACGATGCCG
>JBIOXD010000070.1:0-11496 GCA_044869265.1 Gemmatimonadales bacterium | reverse complement strand
GAAGCGCACGTCGCGCGAAAGATTATCGAGCTGAAGGCGGCGATCGGCGGCGAAGGAAATGGTGGCGTGATGTATCCGGCGCTACATGTGGGGCGGGATGCGCCCGTGGCTGGGGCGTTGGTGCTGACGTTGCTGGCGCGCGCGCGCGCCACTGTCAGCGAGCTCGTTGGGCGAGCGCCGCGGTACAGTATTGTGAAAGCGAAGGTGGAACGCGGAACGCAGAACGCTGAACGGATGACCGAGGTGTACTCCGCGCTCCGAGCACGCTTTCCTGAAGCGACGGCGGATCGACAAGATGGGTTGCGCCTGGCCTGGCCAGACCGGTGGTTGCACCTGCGGCCGTCGGGCACGGAACCGATTATTCGACTGATCGCGGAAGCGCCAACCGGCGCGGACGCGCAAGAACTGATTGATGAAGGGCGGCGGTTATGTGTGGCATCGTAGGGTATACCGGCAAGCGAACGGCAGCGCCTGTTGTCCTCGAGGGTCTCAAGCGTCTCGAGTATCGCGGTTACGATTCGGCGGGCCTTGCTGTCGTCAACGGAGGACTGGAAGTCTTTCGGGCGCCGGGCAAGATCGCCGTGCTCGAGCGTGAGCTCGGCACGAATCTGCCTCCCGGGACGACCGCGATTGCTCACACGCGCTGGGCGACGCACGGTGTGCCGAACACCGTCAACGCGCATCCTCACGCCGACTGCGGCGGCACGCTCGCTCTGGTGCACAACGGGATCATCGAGAACGCCGGCGCGCTGCGCCTGGCCCTCAGCAAGCGGGGCCATGTCTTTCGTTCGCAGACCGACACCGAAGTGCTCTCCCATCTCATCGAAGAAACTCACACCAACGGCACGCCGCTCGTCGACGCGACGGCGGAAGCGTTACGGCAGGTGGAAGGCACGTACGGCATCGCGGTGATTTCGAGCCGGGAGCCCGACACGATCGTCGCCGCGCGCCGGGGCTCGCCGCTCCTCGTGGGTGTCGGCAACGGCGAGAACTTTGTCGCGTCCGATGCGTCGGCCGTTCTGGCGCACACCCGCTCGGTGGTGTACCTCGACGATGGCGAGATCGCGGAAGTGACGCCAAGCGATTATCGCATCATGGATCTCGCGGCGGCCGAGAAGGAAAAGCAGATCATGCAGGTCGAGTGGGACCTTGCGACGATCGAGCGCGGCGGCTACGCCCACTTCATGCTCAAGGAGATCATGGAGCAACCCGAGAGCGTGTGCAACACGATGCGCGGCCGGCTGCTCGAGGAAGAGGGCACGGTCCGCTTCGGCGGCCTGAACATCAGCGACGAGGAGCTGCTCAAGGTCCAGCGCATCGTCATCACCGCCTGCGGCACGTCGTGGCATTCCGCCTTGATCGGCGAGTACATGATGGAGGAGCTGGCGCGCATTCCGACCGAAGTCGAGTACGCGTCGGAGTTCCGGTACCGGAACCCGATCGTGGATGAGCGCACCCTCGTGATCGGGATTTCGCAGTCGGGCGAAACGGCCGATACGCTGGCGGCGCTCCGCGAAGCCAAGCGGCGCGGCGCGCGTACCCTGGGATTGATCAACGTCGTGGGCAGCACGATCGCGCGCGAAGTGGACGGCGGGATCTACCTCCACGCGGGCCCCGAAATCGGCGTCGCGAGCACCAAGGCATTTACCAGCCAGATCATCGCGCTGGCGCTGCTCACGCTGAAGATGGGCCGCCTGCGCGCGCTGTCGATCCTGCAGGGGCGCGAAGTGGTGCGGGCGCTGGCCAAGCTGCCCGATCTCGTGAAGCGGGTCCTCGCGAAGGCTGCGCAGATCGAGCAGATCGCCGACCGGCTCGTGCGCGCCCAGAACGTGCTGTACCTGGGCCGTGGCTACAACTTCCCGGTGGCACTCGAAGGCGCGCTCAAGCTCAAGGAAATCTCCTACATCCACGCCGAAGGCTACCCCGCGGCCGAAATGAAGCACGGGCCCATCGCGCTGATCGACGATCTCATGCCCGTGGTGTTCATCGCGCCCAAGGACGGCGTGCACCAGAAAGTCGTGAGCAATATCGAAGAGGTGAAAGCGCGCGGGGGCCGCGTGATCGCGATCGTGACTGAAGGCGATAGCGCGCTCGAAACGCTGGCCGACTATCGGATCGAGATTCCCGAGACACTCGATCTTCTGACGCCCGTCTTGAGTGTGGTGCCTTTGCAACTTCTCGCTTACTATATCGCCGTGCGGCGGGGCTGTAACGTTGATCAACCGAGGAATCTGGCAAAGAGCGTAACGGTCGAGTGAAAGTAGTTCTTCAGCGCGTTTCGCGTGCGGAGGTTCGAGTCGCGAGCCGGGTGACCGGGAAAATCGGGCCCGGCTTTCTCGTGCTCGCCGGTTTCGCTCCGACCGACACCGACGCTCAGCTCGCGTGGATGGCCGAAAAGATCATCGGCCTGCGCGTGTTCGGGGACGCCGAGGGGAAGATGAACCGCGATCTGGCCGAGGTGAACGGCGGGATCCTCGTCGTCTCGCAGTTCACGCTCTATGGCGACGCGAGCAAAGGCCGGCGGCCGAGTTTCATCGGCGCCGCTCCGCCGAATCTTGCGATCCCGCTGTACGAGAAGTTCGTGGCGTTCCTGAAAGAGAAGGGCGGCGGGAAGATTGCGGTCGAAACCGGCGAGTTCGGGGCGATGATGGACGTCGAGCTCGTGAACGACGGCCCGGTGACGCTGATCCTGGAGCGCTAGGGCCCTGCCGGAACCGCGACGATCGCGACGCGATCCCCTTTGGGACTCACGGCGAGACGCGTGAGGTTGGTCAGACCCGCAGCTGAAAAATCCGCCACTTCCTGCCAGGCACCGCCCCCGCCCCCGCCCCCGCGCGGATCCCACGAGTACAGCTTCGAGCCGCCCGCAGTCAGGGCGATGCCATCCGGCGTCCACGCGAAGAACTCGGCGCCGATCGGTGTCTTGATCAGCTGCGTGACCCGGCGCGTGCGGACGTCGACCTCCTGCAGCGACGGACCAGCCACCGAGTCGCGCTGAAGGAAACTGACCGAAGGGCGGTTCGGGATCCGCTGGAGCGACCGCCCGATATCGCGAGCCAGCACCTCCCCGCGTGCGGTTGGCGTGGCGGCATCGGCGATCTGGAGTGTTGGCGGGGAACCGAGGACGAACAAGACCAGTGTGCGGTTGTCGCCCCACGCGTGGTAGCCGACCGGCTTGATCGAGTCCAGCACGAGGCGAGCATGCGTGCCATCGAGGTCGAACGCCCAGAGACGCTGCGTCGAGTCGGCTTCCACCCGAATGACCGAGAAGCCCACGCTATTCGGCAGTGGGGTCGGCGAGTACTCACTCTCCCGCGTGTTTGTGACCGCGGTGCTGCGACGGTGCTCGATGTCGTAGCGATAGATCTCGGCCTGACTGTCCCGGACCGAGGTGTAGAGGATGGAGCGACCGTCGGGCAGGAATGCCGGCTGGTTGTCGTAGCCTGGCCTGTTCGTGACGTTCACGGGCGTGCCGACGGTCACGCGACCCTGGCCGGTGGAGGCCGTCCGGAGGTCGGCCAGATAGATGTCGGTCGCCGGCGGGCTGGCTGCCGCCTGGAAGGTGAACAGCGAGACCCAGAGCACGTCCAAACTTATCCCGAGGTATCTTTTTTCGCGTGCTCCCCATTGTGCTGGCCTCCGGTTCGCCACGCCGGAAGCAATTACTCGAAATGCTGCGCATCCCATTCCGGGTTATCCCGCCCGGAGTGGACGAGCACGTCCTTCCCGGCGAGAAGCCGGACGCGTACGTCGCGCGCCTGTCGCGCGCCAAGGCCCAGGCGGTCGTGGCCCGTGCGCCCGGCGAAGTGATTCTTGCCGCCGATACGACCGTGGTGCTCGGCGGCAAAATCTTCGAGAAGCCGACCTCTCCGACGAACGCCGTTGAGATGTTGGAGCAGCTGCAAGGAAAAACGCACGACGTGCTCACCGCCGTCGCCGTGGCGGAGAACGGCCGGCTCGAGCAGGCGCTCGATGTCTCGCGCGTCACGTTCCGGCCTAACAGCCGGGCGACGCTCGAGGAGTACGTCGCAACTGGGGAGCCGCTCGACAAGGCCGGTGCCTACGCCATCCAGGGGCTCGGCGCGCCGCTCATCGAGCGCGTGGAGGGAGACTTCTTTGGAGTGATGGGATTGCCGCTGCGGCTGGCGCTGGACCTGTTGGCGAAGTTCGACCGCCCTTACCGTTTCACGCGGTAGACCGGCACCTTCTTCGACTTCCCCTTGACCTGAATCGGCTCGAGTGCCTCCACCTTGGGGGGCTTCTTGAGCGCCTTGTAGAACGGCTCCGAAATCAGGATCTCGTTCGCGCCGGCGGAGGAACAGAGGCGGTTCGCGGTATTCACCGCGTCGCCGATGACGGTGTACTCGAGCCGCCGGTTGGAGCCGATGTTGCCGGCAAACACTTCCCCGAAGTTGATGCCGATCCCGATCGCGAGGGGGTGCCGCCCCGATTCCTTCCATTTGACGTTCATCTTCTCGAGTGTCTGGATCTGATCGAGAGCGCACTGCATCGCGCGGTCAGCGTCGTCCTCGTGCGCGATCGGCGCGCCCCACAGTGCCATGATCGCGTCCCCCATGAACTTGTCGAGCGTCCCCGAGTGCTCGAAGACGATATCCACCATCTCGGTGAAGTAATCGGTGAGCAGTCCCGCGATTTCATCCGGATTCATCGTCTCGGACATCGGGGTGAAGCCGCGGATGTCGGAAAAGAACACGACCACGGGGCGTTTCGTCCCGCCGAGCGCGACTTCGCCTTCCTGCTGGGCGATCTGCGTCGCGAGATTGGGGGCGAAGTAGCGCTGAAAGTTCGACACCACGACCGCCTCTCGGCGCAAGCGATCCGAGAGCTGCGAATTCTCGATGGCGACCGCGGTCAAACCACCGAACGCGATCAAGAATTCGAGATCTTCGTCCGCGAATGAGTGCGTGGCGGTGAGGTTGTCGACGTAGAGGATGCCGAGGACCTTCGAATCGGAGCCCATGAGCGGCGTGCACATCGCGCTGCGCACGCTCTGAATCAGGATGGACTTCCCCTTGAAGCGCTCGTCGGCGGCCGCGTTGTCGGACAGGATCGCCACGCGCTCTTCTACGGCCTTGCGCGCGATCGATTGCGGCACGTGCTTCGCCGCGCTGGCGTCGCCGGTGCGGCTCTTCGATATGCGCGGTACCAGCTCGTTCGACTTGCCGTCGAGCAGCAGGATCGACACGCGATCCACGTTCATGATCTGGAAGGTGAAATCCACGACCTTGTCGAGCAGGCGATCGAGCTCCTGCTGTTTGGACAGCTCCTTCGAGATCTCGAGCAGCAGCGAGAGCTTCTTCTCGCGACGCTCGACCAGATTGTCCGCCTTGACCTTGAGATGGGAAGCGCCTTGGGGTTCGTCGATGACGATCGCCGGCACGCCGCCCGAGATACTCACGGGCATCTGCCGCACGATCGTCCCCGCGCCGATGCCGCCCTTCCCGGGGCGCGGACTCGCGAAGTCCGGAGGGGCCGCGACGACCTGGGGACGGGGCATGGGCGTCGTCACTTCCTTGACGCGGAATGCCACTTTCCCGAAGGTCACGACGTCGTTCGCCCCCGCCTCGGCTTCCGTCACCTTGGCGCCGTTCAAGAACGTCCCGTTGGAGGAGCCGAGATCGGTGACCCGCACGCCGCTTTCGGTGAGGACGATCTCGGCGTGCCGGCGTGAGATGGTGGGGTCGTAAATCGGAACGTCACTCGTCACAGCTCGGCCCACGACCAGCTTGCGGCCCAGCTGGAGGTCAATCGACTGATCGCCGGACGTGCTCAGCAGTTTGAACACAGGACCGCAAATATAGGGAGGGAGGGCGCCTAATCTCCAGCATTTGCGAGGGCGAGCGCGCGTAACACCGCTTGGGCCTTGGCCTCCGTCTCGGCGAACTCGCGCGCCGCGTTCGAATCGGCAACGATCCCCGCGCCGGCCTGGATGACGACGCGATCCTTGAGAACGAGCGCGGCGCGAATCGCGATGCACGTGTCGAGACTCGTCGCGCCCCATCCAACGTAGCCCACGGCACCCGCGTACGGACCGCGCCGCTCCGGCTCCAGCTCGTCGATGATTTCCATCGCCCGCACTTTCGGCGCGCCGCTCACCGTACCGGCGGGAAAACAGGCGCGGAACACATCGAGCGCGTCATGCCCGGGGCTGAGCTTGCCGCGCACCTCGCTCACGAGATGTTGCACGTGCGAGTAGCGCTCGATTTCGAGCGAGCTCGTGACGTGCACCGAGCCATACTGCGCTACGCGGCCGACATCGTTGCGGCCCAGATCGACCAGCATACGATGCTCGGCCAGCTCCTTTTCATCGGCGCGCAGCGCTTGGGCGAGCACGCTGTCTTCCTCAGGGGTCGCCCCGCGCGGGCGCGTGCCCGCGATCGGTCGCACCGTCACCTCGTCTCCTTCGACGCGCACCAGCACTTCGGGCGAGCTGCCGACGAACGTCACGTCGTCGAGCACCAGATGGAAGAGGTACGGGGCGGGGTTCAGCGCCCGCAGGTAGCGGTACAGCCGCAGCGCATCGACCGGCGCCTTCACCACCTGCCGGCGAGACAGCACGGTCTGGAAGACATCTCCCGCGGCGATGTACTCCCGGATCTTTTCCACGTCGCGTTCGAACGCGGCTCGCGGATACCGCGATTCGGCGCGGGGCGTGCGTCCATTGTCCTGGAGCGCCAGCGGGGTCAGCTGGTGACTCGTGCCCAGCCGTGCCAGCAGTGTGTCGATCCGTTCCTGCGCGCCATCGTAGAGTTGTAATCGCTGCGCCGTCGAGGCACCCGCCGGGACCTCGACGTTGGCCACGATGATCGCGCGGCCGAAGACGTTGTCGAGAATGACCAGCGAATCGGCGATCATCACGACGGCGTCGGGCACGTCGAGCGTGTCTTCCGGCCCAGGGGAGAGGCGCTCGATGCTGCGCACGAGGTCGTAGCCCAGGAACCCCACGGCGCCACCAGTGAAGCGCGGCAGTCCAGGCACGGGCGGGCCGGGGAGGGCGCGCATGCGCTCGGCGAGGTGGGTGATCGGATCGGCCGTTTCGCCGGCCGGCCGCCACCGGGTCGCGGGCGTCCAGCGTTCGACGCGCGTGCCGCGATACCGCCAGGCTTCGTGCGGCTCGGTGCCTAGGAAGGTGTATCGCGCCCACCGCTCGCCGCCGACGAGCGATTCGAGCAAAAACGCGAACGGCGGCCGCGCGATCTTCGCGAATGCCGCCACGGGTGTGTCGGTGTCGGTGACCACTTCGCGCAGCACCGGCACCATGCCGCCGCTCTTGGATCGCTCGAGGAATGCGTCGCGAGGGTCCATACCCTAGATTTGGCGGCGATGCGTTGGTCCGCCGCGCTCCTGTTCCTCATACTGCCCACCCGCGCCGCTGCTCAGGATTGGAACAGCGACTCGGCGTTGGCGCTGGCGCGGCGTGCGATCGAGCGCCGCACGCGCGCCGCCGTCGACACCGCGTTGCGCGACTACAAGGCCCAGGCTCACGGGTTTCTCTTCTTCCTCGCCCAGTTCGGCGACGGGCTCACCGAGCCGCCCCGGCTCGTGAAAGCGGACCAGCTGGAGCTGGAAGTGTACTGGAAGTCGCCGCAGCTCAGCAAGCAGCGCGTCATCGGCTGGCGCGATCGCAACGAGATGCCCAGCGGCATCAACTATCATCGCGACCACCTGGGCATCGTCCAGAACAACTTCGGGCACGCGATCCGGCTGGGGGAAGGTGACGAGGTGCGTGACGTGCCGCATCCGCTGGCGCCGGGTGGCACGGACCGCTACGACGTCGCGTTGGGCGACACCACCACCATCGTGCTGCCGCAGCGCTCGGTGCGCGTCGTGGCGTTGCGTGTGCGGCCCAAGAATCTCGCGGATCCAGCCGTCGTCGGGACGCTGTTCGTCGATGCCGAAACGGCCGAGCTGGTGCGCATGGCGTTCAATTTCACGCCCTCCGCATATCTCGATCCGTCCCTGGAAGACATGAGCATCGTGCTGGACAACGCGCTCTGGGAAAGCCGGTTCTGGCTCCCCTACCGCCAGGAGATCGAGATCCGGCGCCGCGCAACCTGGCTCGAAATGCCTGTGCGCGGCATCATCCGCGGGCGTTGGGAGATCGACAACTACCTGTTCAACGTGGGGCTCGCGAACAGCTGGTTCGCTGGGGACGAAATAACCATCACGCCCAAAGTCGAGCGGGATACGTATCCCTGGCCAGGTCCGCTGAGCGCGGCGATTCAGAACGTCGCCGAGCCGGTCCGCCAGAACGATCTCGAGGCGGTCCGCGCTGAAGCGAGCCGCATCGCGGGACGCCGCGCGCTGAGCGGCTTGAAACGCTACGGTCTGGGCGCGCGCTCCGTGAGTGAC
Organism: Gemmatimonadales bacterium; assembly: GCA_044869265.1. Taxonomy (GTDB): domain Bacteria; phylum Gemmatimonadota; class Gemmatimonadetes; order Gemmatimonadales; family GWC2-71-9; genus 20CM-2-65-7. Next base: position 3,123 of record JBIOXD010000070.1, on the reverse strand, counting down.
CTGATCCACGCAAATCGGATCGAGGGCGTGGCACTCGGCGCGGGTTTCGTGATCCGCTCGCGCAACGGCCTTTACGCGCTGCGCGCGCTCGGGAGCTATGGATTCGCCGATGGCGCGGGAAAGGGCGCAGTGACGGTGACGAGGGACGATGCGATCGAACTGAGCTTCTATCGTCAGGTGCGCGACATCGCGGACGTGCCGGCGATCGCGCCACTACTCAATTCGATTTCATCGCAGGAGTTCGGCGACGACTACGGAGACTACTATCTCGCCACAGGAGCACGAATCGGCACGCGCATGAGCATCGGAACCCGGGCCGAGCTGCGAGTGAGCGGGGCAGCGGAGCGCATTCGGTCACTGGCGATCCACGCCACGCCCGCCACGGGTCAATATCGCCCAAACCCGGCGGTGCTCGATGATCAGTTTTTCTTCTTCGCTGGAACGCTCCGACGGCGCAGTGAGGGGTTCGCCGTACGCCGTGACGTCGCGGCGGAGCTCACCCTCGAGGCTGGAGGGAACGACTCCACAAACTACGCCCGGCTCAGCGGCTCCGGTCACTTGCTGCTCCCCGTCGGCAACAACCATATCCTCGCGCGCACCGAGTTCGGCGTCGGGACCCCTCACTTACCGCCGCATCGTGCGTTTGTCCTGGGAGGTCGCAGCACGCTGCTGGGTGACGACTTCCGCGAGTGGGGCGGGCGCGCTGCTGCTTTGATCCAGCTCGAATGGCGCATGCCGGTGCCCTTTATCCGCCTCGCCGTAGGCCCGGGACGCTCGCCCGGCACAATCACGCTCGCCCCCTACGTCGCTGTCGGATGGGCGGAGGGCAAGATCGACATGATTTCAACTCCATGGGCGGTGACCCCGGGCACACAGATGACGCTGGGGCTGGGAGCCGAGTGGCTGGGCGTGTTTCGCGTCGAGGCAGGCTACGGGGTCCAATCGCATGACCTGCGAGTCGCGTTCGACGTGACACGCGATTTTTGGCCCATTCTGTGAGCCGCGATACTGGACTGGAACGCCCGCACCCATAGCTTGGAGGAGCCTCATGGCGGTCACGGCGTTCCCCGACGAATGGCTGGCCCAGTCCCTCGAGGGCCTGATGACCCCCGAGCTCCTGCAAGAGCTTCGGGGGAAGGCGGATGCCGGTCGTACGCTCTGGGAAGTCCTGGTCGCCGAAAAGCTCACCACCGACGCCGAGATCATTGACAAGCTGTCGCACCGCTTCCGGTTGAAGGTCGCCGACCCGTCCAAGATCGATACCAGCGTCCGCGACGGCGTGCCGGAGCAGCTCGCGCGCCGCTATCGTGTTCTGCCGTTACGCCTGACGGACTCCTACCTCGAGCTGGGCACCGCGAATCCGTTCGATCTCGACGCCGAAAAGGCGCTCGCGTTTGCCACGGCGCGTGAAATCCGCTTGCAGCTGCTCGCGCCGGCGAAGATTGCCGAGAAGCTCGACGAGTTGTACCGCCCCGAGAAGCAGCTCGAGAAGCTCTTGGAAAACATGGGCGACAGCGAGATCCTGACGGCGCTCCCCGACGCGCCCCCTGAAGAGCTGATCTCCGAAATGGACGCGAGCCAGAAGCCGGTCGTCCGGCTCGTCGACATGATCATTTCGGAAGGAATTCTCTCGCGCGCCAGCGACATCCATGTCGAGCCCGAAGAAGGTGGCGTCGCGGTGCGGTACCGCATCGACGGGGTGTTGCGGCAGGTTATGAAGATCCCGCGCCAGGCAGGCCTGCCGCTGATTTCGCGCATCAAGATCATGTCCTCGCTCGATATCGCCGACCGGCTGCGGCCCCAGGACGGGCGCGCCCGCGTGGCGGTGAACGGTCAGCCGATCGACCTCCGCGTTTCGACGCTGCCCGCGCAGCTCGGCGAGAAGGTCGTGATCCGGATATTGGATTCGCGCGCGACCGTCAAATCCCTCGACTCGCTGGGTCTGAATCCGGGGGAAGGGGATGCGATCAGGCGTCTGCTCGAGAATCACGAAGGGATCGTCCTGGTCACCGGCCCGACCGGCTCCGGCAAGACGACGACGCTCTACTCCGCGATCAACCAGATCAAGAGCAAAGGCGTCAACATCGTCACGGTCGAAGACCCGGTCGAGTACCGGATGCAGGGCATCGTGCAGGTGCAGGTGCAGGAGAAGGCCGGCCTCACGTTCGCTGCTGCGCTGCGGTCCATTCTGCGCCAGGACCCGAACGTCGTTCTGGTCGGCGAGATCCGCGACAAAGAGACGGCGCAGATCGCGGTACAGGCGTCGCTCACCGGCCACCTCGTGCTCTCGACGCTGCACACCAACGACGCGGCCAACGCGGTGACGCGACTCGTAGATATCGGCGTCGAGCCGTACAAGATCGCCGCGTCGCTGCGCGGGGTCGTGGCCCAGCGGCTGATGCGGAGGCTGTGCAACACGTGCAAGGAAGTCTGGATGGAGACGCCGCCGGATCGGTTGCGCCGCTGGATCCCGCAGGGCACGCCGCTGTACCGTGCCGCCGGGTGTCCCGACTGCGTGATGACCGGGTATCGCGGCCGATTCTCGATCCTCGAGATCCTCACGATGGGACCCGAGCTGGAGCGCCGCATCGCCGCGGGCGAAGCCGCGGACCGCATTGCCGAGGCTGCCAGGCGTGGGGGAATGAAATCACTGTGGGAATCGGGGCTCGCGCATGTGACACGCGGGGAGTCCACGATCGAAGAGCTCACGCGAGTCGTGGATATCCCGTCGGACGAGGGCCCCCGTCCATCGCAGGCCGGCGAGACAGCGCGGCCCTCCGGGACGACGCGAACCTCCGGCATTACGGACGCGTCACGCTGGACGCCGGCGCCGGGTGCTGTGTCGTTCCCCCCGCCCTCCGAGCCGGCCGGCGCGGTCATGACGCACTTCGACCTGCTGGAAGAGCACGTCACGTCTACACGCCGCTCCGGCGCGCACGGCCAGCCCGCCTCGAAGGTGCTGCTCGTGGACGATGAGGACAGTCTGCGCAAAGTGATGCGTGACCTCCTCGAGCGCGACGGGTACGTCGTGACGGAGGCGCGTGACGGCGTCCAGGCCCTCGATCAGGTCGATCGCATCGGACCCGACATCATCGTTCTCGACTTGAACCTGCCCGGGCTCGA
>JBIOXD010000069.1:0-31293 GCA_044869265.1 Gemmatimonadales bacterium | reverse complement strand
GGAGACCGAAACGATGAAAGGTGGGCTGTACATCCCCGATACCGCCAAAGAGAAACCGATCCAGGGCGAAGTCATCGCCGTGGGACCGGGGCGGCGGGAGAAGGGCGAGACGATCCCGATGGAGCTGAAGGTTGGCGACCGCGTGGTCTACGGGAAGTACAGCGGCACGCAGATCGAGTTGGACGGCGAAGAGATCATCCTGATCAAAGAAGCCGACGTCATCGCGAAGCTCGCGTAAGCAGCCTCTAGGGAGGAAGCACAGACATGGCAGCCAAGTTTTTGGAGTTCAGCACCGAGGCCCGGGCCCGCCTGAAGCGCGGCGTGGATCAGCTGGCCGATGCGGTAAAGGTGACGCTCGGCCCCAAGGGCCGGAATGTCGTCATCGACAAGAAGTTCGGCAGCCCGACCGTCACCAAGGACGGCGTGACTGTCGCGAAGGAAGTCGAGCTCGAGGACGAAATCGAGAACATGGGCGCCCAGATGGTGAAGGAAGTGGCGACCAAGACCTCGGATCTGGCGGGTGATGGCACCACGACCGCCACGGTCCTCGCGCAGGCGATCTACCGTGAAGGCTTGAAGTCGGTCACGGCAGGCGCCAATCCGATGGCGCTGAAGCGCGGCATCGAGAACGCCGTCGAGACCGTCGTCGCCGAGCTGAAGAAGATCTCGGTGCCGACCTCGGGCCGCAAAGACATCAAGCAGGTCGCCACGATTTCTGCTAACGGCGATCAGGAAATCGGGGAGAAGATTGCCGACGCGATGGACAAGGTCGGCAAGGACGGCGTGATCACGGTCGAGGAGGCCAAGAGCCTTGAGACCACGCTGGACACCGTGGACGGCATGCAGTTCGACCGCGGCTACCTCTCGCCTTACTTCATTACTGATCCCGAGAAGATGGAAGCAACCCTCGAAGACGCGTACATCCTCATCTACGACAAGAAGATCTCGACGATGAAGGACCTCCTGCCCGTGCTCGAGAAGGTGGCACAGTCTGGCCGGCCCATGCTCATCGTCGCCGAGGACGTCGAGGGGGAGGCCCTAGCGACGTTGGTGGTCAACAAGCTCCGCGGCACGCTGAAGGTCGCGGCCGTCAAGGCGCCGGGCTTCGGTGATCGACGCAAGGAGATGTTGCGCGACATCGCCATTCTCACCGGTGGCCAGGTCATTTCGGAAGAGCTCGGCCTCAAGCTCGAGAACACGACGCTCAACGATCTCGGTCGCGCCAAGCGGATCATCGTGGACAAGGACAACACCACCCTCGTCGACGGAAAGGGCAAGGACGACACGATCGAAGGCCGCAAGGCGGAAATCAAAGCCCAGATCGACAAGTCGACGTCCGATTACGACAAAGAGAAGCTGCAGGAGCGGCTGGCGAAGCTCGCCGGCGGGGTGGCCGTGCTGAACGTCGGCGCGGCAACCGAGACCGAGATGAAGGAGAAGAAGGCTCGCGTCGAGGATGCGCTGCACGCGACGCGCGCGGCGGTCGAGGAAGGCATCGTGCCGGGCGGCGGCGTATCGCTCCTGTGGTGCCAGAAGGCGCTCGACAAGGTGAAGGGCGCCGACGACGACGAGCGCACGGGTGTCGATATTCTGCGCAAGTCGCTCGAGGAGCCGATTCGCTGGATCGCCCAGAATGCGGGCGCTGAAGGCTCCATTGTGGTCGGTCGTGTGAAGGAGTCGAAGGACAAGAACTTCGGCTACAACGCAGCGACCGATAAGTTCGAAGACCTCGTCGCGGCAGGCGTGATCGATCCGACGAAGGTCACGCGCACGGCGCTCCAGAACGCCGCGTCCATCGCGGGCCTGCTCCTCACGACCGAGTGCGTCGTAGTGGAGAAGAAGGAGAAGGAAAAGGCTCCCCCGATGCCGGGCGGCGGCATGGGCGGGATGTACTAAAAGGCTGGACGCGTAGGTGATAGGCACGCCCCGGGGGAGTCCCCGGGGCGTTGTCTTTCTGGCGTGCGACTATGGAATCGCGGTCACGGTGAGGGGCTGTCGGAGCACTGGGAGTCTGCTGATCTGCCAATCAGTGAAGACCACATACTCGCCCGGTTGCAGCGGTGGGTGTCCGGCTTTGCCGATATCGCGCGCGACAAACCGACGGGTCTGCGTCATCGAGTCGCCCGCCGGTATCCTGAATGGCGTGACCACGGCGAAGCAGCCGAAACCGGGGGCGGGATAGACGATGCCCTCCGGGCCGTCGAGTGCGAAGAACGTCGGTACGCTGCAGCCCGACGTCAGGGTGGTGTCGGCGGTCCCAACGTTTCGGACGACGAGGTGCACCGTGAACGAGTCGTCGGGCGAGACCTGCAGCGGGTACACGTCGAGGCGGAACGTGAGCGAAGCGAACCCAATGGGCTCGTTACTGCAACCGGCCAGGCCCAGCGCCAGTCCGAGCCCGACTCCGACCGAAAGGCGCATATGACGCTCCTGTGACTGGTGCTGAATGAATGGCCGGCTGTCCGACGGGGCAACCGTGGCTGCGTCGTGGTCGAGTCGCAAGGAAGGGACGTCCCAAGGCAACTCCCTGGGCGTTGCGTTTTGCAAAAGTGAGCTTCGGCACGGGGGTAATCACTATTTTGGGGGCCATGACGGTCACCCCTGGTCATCCCACAACGCCTCATCCACCGGAGCGGGCGGCCCTCTCCAGGGAGCTGGCTGACTTTCTTATTGAGCTGTCGATCGCTCTCCACAAGCACGCCATGTATCCCGAGGGCCATCCGTCGCTCGACCCATCCGCGGCGGGCGTGACCCGGCGTGCCGAACACCTGCTGGAGGAGCGGGGCATGTTGGCATTGGGGGTCGCGCGCCAACAGCTCGTGATCGAAGGCGTCGCGACCGATGCCAAGAATCCGTTGCTCGCCGAGCTCGCCGGGCGCCTGCATCGCCATCACCTCGGAGCGGTTACGTTCCACCGCGGGTTGCGGGTCAACGAGGTTGCGGATGTGCTGCGGGCGCTGGCAGTCGATGCCGACCGGAGCGGCGCGCCACTCGGTCTTAGCTCACCGGAACACTTGCGCGTCTGGGATCACGTCCGGCTCCACCCGATAACCTACGAAAAACTGGAGCTGCTGGAGGCGGACGGCGCCGATAACAAGGCGGGGAAGGACCGCAGCGCGCGTGGCGCTCAGCTCTGGGTGGGGTTGGCTCGGGCGGCCCTCGCGGCGGAAGCCATCGCCGACGACGACGCACCGGCCACCGAGCCGGCGGCGATCGCGAAAGCCATCGATGATCATCCCAAGAGCGCCGCCTACGATCAGGTGATCGTCGGCTATCTCCTGCAGATCGCGGACGAGTTGAAGAGCGCCGGCGGTGCGGAAGCAGTGGCGTTACGCCGCCGCACATCGAAACTGGTTGGTGCACTCCAGCAGAGCACGTTGCGACGGCTCATCGAGATGGGCGGCGACAACGCCCAGCGCTTTAAATTCGCGATCGACGCGACGCACGGGTTCGCGGTCGACGCCGTGCTCGATATCGTCCGCGCCATGGCGGACGCGGCGCACAAGACGGTGTCGGATCCGCTCGTCAGGATGTTGTCCAAGCTGGCACAACACGCAGAGCATGGTACGCCGGAGGCGCGCGTCGAGGCCGACGAAGCGTTGCGCGACCAGGTTCGCGATCTGCTGCGCGGCTGGTCGCTCGCGGATCCCAATCCCGACGCGTATGGCCTGGCGCTCCAGAAGATGGCCGCGGCGTCGCCTGTCCTCCCGTTGCGCAGTGATGTCAAACAGACGGCCGAGCCGTTGCGCATCGTGCAGACGGCGGTCGAGGCGGGCGTCATGGGTTTCGGCGCCTGGCGTGCGGTAGAACGGCTCGTCGCCGAACACCATGTCGCCGACCTGGTGGCAATGCTCGACGAGTCTGCCGACGCCTCCCGGCCGCCGGTGCGCGGCGACCTCGGCTCCCTGTGGACGCGCGTCACGTCGGCGGATGTCGTGCGCCAACTTGCGGTCACCGAGCCGCCTGACTTTGCGACGCTCGATCGCGTGCTGCCGCGACTGCCGGTCGACGCCTTCGGGCCGCTGCTCGACGTGCTGAGCGAGTCGGAATCCCGTAACACCCGTCGCGGGTTGCTCGATCGCTTGGCGCGCGCGCCACGCGAGCTCGGCCCGGTCATCGCCGCCCGGCTGTCAGGGAACATTCCCTGGTACGTGACGCGGAACCTGCTGCTCATTCTCGAAGGGTTGCCGGGACTGCCTGCGGGCTTCTCGACCGCGGCGTTCATTGCTCACGAGGATGCGCGCGTGCGTCGCGAGGCGCTGAAGGTCGCTCTCAAAGTACCGGCCGAGCGCGAGCGCGCGCTGGAGGGCGCGCTGCAGGATGCGGACCCGCGAACCGTGCGGCTTGCGCTCACCGCCGCGCTCGAGGACTGCCCGCCTTCGGCCTTGCCGCTGATCACGCAGATCGCGCACGATGCATCCGGGACCTCGGAGCTCCGCGTCCTGGCCATCAAGGTCCTCGGCCGACTGGGCAACGACATCACCCTGCACGCGCTGCTTGAGCTCGTGGATGGCGGGACAACGTGGCTGGGGCGTCCGAAGCTCGCGAACCGGTCCATCGAGATGCTCGCGGCGCTGATGGCACTGGCGAGCGGCTGGCGTCACGACGGCCGCGCGGCTGCGCTGCTGGCGTTGGCGGCCGCGTCCAGCGATCCGGAAGTCCGCACCGCGGCCGCGTTGGGGACCCGTGCGCGCGTGAGAAGCGCCGGCAAGCGATGAGCGGCGATCCGGTGAGGTTCCTCAACACGTTCGCACAGGCGCTCGCCGCGATGGCGCTGTATCGGGACGGCCATCCAGCGCGCGAGCGCGCCGTGGACGTCGCCTATCAGCAGCTGTCCGATCTTCAGACGGACACGGCACGTCCCTTATTCACCTTTCTTGGTGATGAGGTCGTTTTCGGGCGCCTGCCGCTGCGCGAGCTCAAAGCATGGGACTGGAGCAAACGGCTCGCCGAGGCGGGTATCCAGCGGCTCGAGTTCGAGGACCCCGTGGGGCGGGAAGACTTCGAGGGGTTTCTCGAGGAAGTGTTGGCGCGGCTCACGCTGTCGGCGGTCAGCAGCGAAGCGCGGCAGATGCGTCACAGTGCCATTCGCTTCGGCGCCGTCGGACTCAAGGGCGAGCCGGAGGTTGCGGCGGCGCCCCTGCCCACCGCCACGATCAGTTTCTCCCTCGGCGAGGAGCTCGATACCCTCCGCTGGCTGCAGCGCGAGGTGCAGACCGGAGGCGATTTGCATCTCGTAGAGGCCGAAGCCGTCGTGCGCTCCCTGGCGGTTGCGATGCACGGCGGGGGAGCACGGCAGGTCATGTTGCCCCTCCTCCAGCTGAAGGAATTCGATCAGTACACCACCACGCATTCGATGAATGTGGCGGTCCTGTCGATGGCCCTGGCGGAGTACCTCGGCCTCTCGCCAAGCGATGTGCGCACATTCGGGATCGCGGGGTTGTTGCACGACATCGGGAAAATCAAGATTCCCCTCGAGGTCCTCACGAAGCCCGGAAAACTCACCGACGAAGAGCGGGCGCTCATGAACGAGCACCCCGCCGCGGGCGCTCGCATGCTACTGGAGGCGGAAGAGGATCTCGATCTCGCGGTCGTCGTCGCGTACGAACATCACATCATGATCAACGGCGGCGGATATCCGGTGCTGCACTACGCGCGCGACTGCCATCAGGCGAGCAAACTCGTGCACGTGTGCGACGTCTACGATGCGTTGCGCACCCGGCGCCCGTACCGCGAAGCGTGGTCCTTCGAGAAGACGCTGGGGTACATGGAAGAGCGCAAAGGCCTGGAATTCGAGCCGGAGCTCTGCACGGCGTTCACGCGGATGATGCGGCAATGGGAGCGACAGGTCATGGTGCTCTCGGACGAGCATATGACGGTGATTCCTGCGGCCGCCGCCACTGCACCGCCCGCTGCTGCCAATTCAGCACAAAGCTGACTATCATTCGGTCCATGCAACGGTTTTCGATGATTGGGGCCGGTGCGTTCGCGATCCTCGCGCAGCAAGCGCCGGTGAAGCTGACCGGCGACTGGCTGGCGCGCGCGGGCGACGAGCTTCGGCACGTCATGGTGCGTGCCGACAGCTCGGCGCAGTTCGGTTCAGATGTGGCGCGCTGGCGCGTGGTCGGGGACAGTCTCTGGATCACGCTAGGCGACGGGGTCTGGCAGGTCTACGGCATGAAGCTGTCCAGCGACAAGCTCACGATCAGCGGCGGAGATCTCGAGAAGCCGGTGACGCTGCGTCGTGTCGGTCCTCCAACGGCGCGCCCCGATAGTCTGACCATTCCGGAGGCGCCACCGGTCAACCAGCGGGCCTGGTAACCCCGGCGGGGGGGCTATTTCGATTCGGATACGGCCGCAACCCGCCACCCCAGCTCTTTCTTCTCGAATCGCATAGCAAATCGCCGTCGATCCACCCGTGGCGCTCCGCCCCGCGACGGAACGTACTGAAAGATCGCCCGCACATTGGCAGTCGCGAGATTGCCCTGGGTCTGGAGTTCTTCGACGGTGAACTTTGCCGTAATCTGATTCCAGCCGCGGAAAAACTCCTCCCACCCCCTCCGCTCCACGTCCGTGAGCCCGGGGTAGAGGACCTGGATGTTCGGCACTCGTTCGCTCGACAATGCGCGGCCGAGATCGGCGAGCAGGACGTCGATTGCGGGGCCGGGTTCGCGGGGTTGCGAGCTGGGCGGTGCGATACCAGCGTCGATTCCGATCTGCTCCGCGCTCTGGGCGGCTACTTTGGCGAGCGTGAAGTCCTTCTCGCGCAGCAGCGATTCGGCCCGCGCGAGGGTGATGCCCGCGTTCGCGGCTGCCTGGCCGGTGGGAATCGCCTGGACCACTGGCGTGACGCGCTCCACCATCCGCTGCGCCTCGCGCTCCATCGCCCGTACTTCGTCGCGCGCGCGCCCGAACTGCCGCGCGGCTTCGACGTACCCGCCGAGCGCCCGTGACTGGTCGCCTGCTCGCAGCGCCTGATCCGACGCCTCCAACATTGTCTCCCCGAGGATCATGGCGGGGACGTTGTTCTTGTCTGCTCCGGCGGCCACGGCGCGTTCGTGCGACGCGAGCGCTGAGTCGCGACGCGTGCTCACTGCCAGCGAGACAGGCGCGGCATCGGGAGGGGCGGGAAGGGGAGCGGGAGGGGGAGCGACGAGACCCGGTGGCGGAGCCGCCGGGGGGACATCGGTTTCCGCCGCGGGTTGATTGGGAGCGTACAGCAGCAGAATCACCACAGCCGCCAGAGCGCCCAGGACGCCCAGCCGCCATTTCATCGGTGCGTGCGTGATCAGCGTCAGCACGGGCCGGGGGAGCGGGGTCCAGCGCCCCAGCGGCTGTGTTGCTTCGTTGTCGGCGCCTGAAAGCGCCGTACGGATCCCCTGGAGCGTCGCCAGCATCTGCCCGGCCGACTCGTAGCGCTCGTGCGGGACCTTGTTCATCGCCTTCGCGACGACGCGCTCGAGGGCTGCTGGAATCGAGGGTGCCACCGTGCGCAGCGGCCGGGGCTCTGTCGTGAGCACCTGATAGAGAACACCGTGCACTGATTCCGCTTCAAACGGCCGCTGGTAGCACAGCAGCTCGTACAGCATGCATCCGACGGAAAAGACATCCGTGGCCGCCGTAATCGCGCCGTTGGTGATCTGCTCGGGAGCCATATACGTCGGCGTACCGACGATCGCGCCCGAGCCCGTCGCATCCGCCTTCTGGAGCCGTGCGATACCGAAGTCCATGATCTTGACCCGGCCATCCGGCATCACGCGCACGTTCGACGGCTTCACGTCGCGGTGTATGACCCCGCGTTGGTGCGCGAAATGAAGACCGGCCAGCACCTCGATGGCGATGTCGAGCTTCCGTTCGAGTGCCAGCGGATCGCGCAGCGCGATCATGTCCGATAGATCGCGACCCTCGACGAGTTCCATCGCGATGTAGAGCTGGCCCTCGGATTCGCCCAGATCGTATACCGTGACGATGTTGGCATGCTGGATCGCGCCGGCGGCGCGCGCTTCGCGGAGGAAGCGTTCCTGCATGTCCATGGTCTTGCGAAAAGTGCTGCCGAGCAGCTTCAGCGCCACGTAGCGGCGCAGCACGGTGTCGTAGGCCTTCCAGACGATGCCCATCGCTCCTTCGCCGAGGAGCTGATGCAGCTCGTACTTGCCGAGTCGCTTGTAGCGTTGTGGGGCGTCGCTCACTGGGTCAGCCAGTCGTACGCGCGGGTCAGGTAGGACCTCATCGCGTCGCTCACCTCCACGTTGCGGCGTGGACAGACGCGATCGACGACCGATAAGAACTTCTCCTGCGTCATTCGCTCGGATGTCGACCCTCCCCAGGCGAACGGCGGGATGTACTTGCCTGCGCGGACGCCATCGAAGACGCTGGCCCCTGCGCCGACGACCGTCCCGGCTGGGAGCAGGGTGCCGATCGCCGTCTTGGCATGGTCGCCGATGAGGCTACCCAGGAACTGATGCCCGGTTTCCACATGCGTGCCGGCGACCTCGAGCCGGATTGGGCCATACGTGTTTTTCAGATTCGACGTCGTCGTTCCCGCTCCAAGATTTACCCAGCGTCCCAGCACCGAATGGCCGACGAACCCCTCGTGCGACTTGTTGCTGTAAGCCAGGATGGCCGTCGTCGACACCTCGCCGCGGACGACGGACCACGGGCCGATCGCCGAACTGCGAATCGGCCCGCCAACGATGCGGGTGTTTGCGCCGATCCAGAGCGGACCTTCCAACCGCGTGCCGCTACGCACTTCGACGCCGCTCTCCAGCACGACGGGCCCGTTGCGCGTGTCGAACACGACGCCGGGCTCGATCGCTGCCTCGCGCAGCGCAATCCACGCCGGATCGCCGATCACCGTGCTGCCTGTGGGAACGGGATCGGAATCCCCGAGCAGCTTGAGAACGTCTTCGCGCAGCAGCTGCTCGAGACAGCCCACGAGATCGTGCACGCCGCGCAATAACCGGCCCTCGACGGCCACCGCCTGCGCATTCGGGAGCGGCCCCTCCCACCGCGTCCCGGCGGGCACGGCCCAGCCGACCGTGATTCCATCATGCGTCAGCCGGGCCGGCACTTCGGGGAGCGGAGGAGCCAGGCCACGCGGCGCGAACGTGGACGACCCGATGATCGCTGGTCCATTCACCGCGCGCCGCGCCTCGACGCGCGCTGCTCCAGGTTCGTCGAACCCCACGAGGTGCGGGAGCGCAAAGACCGCCGTCGCTTCGGTTCCCACGAACATCTCCCACCGCTCGCGCACCAGATGCGCGCCGGCGCGGAGCTCTGCCAGCGGCCGGATACCGGCGAACGGCGCCCACGCCGGTCCCGGCTCGGGATCGAGGAGATAGAGGTTCATAGGCGTTGGACCAGGGCCTTCAACTGGTTCGCGTGTCCAGTGGGCATCACCAACGTATGGCCGTTGGCGCGTACCACGACGGTGTCCTCGAGACCGGTGACGGCGATGTGCTCGTCCTCGGCCCAGATGACGCAATCGCGTACGTCGTCGCCGAGCGTGACGCGCCCTACGACCACGTTGCCCTGCGCATCTGGGCGGCGGATGCGCAGCAGCGCGTCCCAGGAGCCGATGTCATCCCACGGAAAGGTGCCCCGAACCACCGCCAGGCGCTTCGTGCGCTCGAGTACCGCTACATCGACGGCGACCGGCTTGACTGCGGAGAAGAATCGTGGCGCATCGCCGCCCGAGAGGGCCGACCATCCGGCGGCCAACTCGTTCGCATAAGCCGCAGCCTCGCCGAGGAATCGCGCGACGCCCCAAGCGAACAACCCCGTGTTCCAGAGCGCTCCTTGCTGCCGCAGCAAGGCGGCCCGCGCGGGACTCGGCTTTTCGATGAACCGCTTCACGGTGTGCGCGTCGCCCTTCGGTTTGCCGGGCACGATGTATCCATAGCCGGTCTCGGAGCGCGTGGGTTTCACCCCGACCGTGACGAGCACATCCTGCTCGGCTGCGACCGCCAGTGCCTCGGACGCCGCCGCGCGGAACGCACCGTCGTCGCCGACCGCCCAGTCGGCGTGCAGGGACAGCATCTGACCGCTGGGGTCCTGTTTAGAGATCCAGTTCGCCGCCCACGCGAGCGCCGGTGCGGTCGAGGCAGGCCGGGGCTCGGCAAAGATGTTCTGCGGCGGCACGTCCGGCACTGTCGCCGCGACGCTTTGGACCAGTGCCGGACTGGTGAGGACGAGAATGTGCTCGGAAGGGATCAGGCCGCGCAGACGCTCTACAGCCTGGGTCAGGAGCGGCCGATCGCCGGCCAGCGTGAGCAACTGCTTGGGCCGCTCCGGCGTGGACAACGGCCAGAACCGGGTGCCGGACCCACCGGCGAGAATCGCGGCCCACGTACTCACTGGGGTTTCTCTCGTTGTTCTTCGGCATCGCCGAACATCAGGGCGATGCGGTGGCTGAGTTTCGTCGGACTGAAGGGCTTGGTAACGAGCGCCGCCCCCAGCCGCCGCGCTTCGCGCAGGATCCGGTCCTCGCCCTCCGCGGTGACAACCAGCACCGGCAGCCGCGCGGTGCTCCCCTGTTCGCGCAGGTCGCGGAGAAGATCGAGCCCCGAGCCGTCGGGAAGGTGAATGTCGAGTAGTAGTCCGTCTGTTGGGGGTTTGGCGCGCAACACGCTGCGGGCTTCATCGAGCGTTCGGGCAAAGCTCACCCTGTACCCGAGCTGTTCGAGATAGGGACGCAGGACGAGCCCGAGATGGGGCTCGTCGTCCACCACGAGGAGATGCCGCCCGGACTGCGCCACCGGCAGGCCTTCCGCCTACAGCAGGCCGGCTATGGCCGTGCGGTGGCGGCGGAGATCGAACAAGAGGGCGCCGACGTTCGTCGCGGGCCGAACCAGGATCACCATGAGAGCGTCCGCGTGCAGGACGGCGACGACCGCCAGGCCGTGGCTGAACTCGAGGACGGCCGTGCTGAACTCGCCCCGACCACCTGCATCGCCGAACTGCGCCATATGTTTGAGGGCGACTGGGAGCAACGCGGCCACACTCTCGGCGTCGACGCCGTTGGCAACGCGGGAATCGATGGGCAGTCCATCGCGCCCGACCACCACCACGGCGTCCACGCCGCTCGATCGACTGAGCGCTTCGACCACGTCGCGGATGGTCGCCATAAGGGCGCTCAACGTAGGTTTTTGGATTATCGAAGTCAAGCAGCCACTGTGGGTTGACCCACTCGAACGGTGCCCTGTAACTTGTCCAGCACTTCGATGCGATCTCTGTCCTGGGTTATCGTCCTCCTCGCAGCGCCGCTCATCCTCGGCGCCTGCGGCGATGTCGCCGGCCTGCCAACCGCCTTGTACCCCAATCGAACCGACAGTTTGGTCTCGGTCTACGCGTTGACGGGAACGCCCGTCACGTCGCCCTCGGGCTACTTGATCGTCGACCGGCGGGTCGTTCGGACCGATATCATCAACGCGTCGTTCGATTTCGTTTTCGACATCGATTCCCTCGGGCGCGCCCTACTGTTTCCAACCGGCGCGGTCAAGCTCGGCCGGCAGTCGGGAGCGCAGCTCGCGACCGTCCCCTTCGACTCGCTCCGTTTCGCCCCGTCTGGTGGATACCAGGTCGACAGCGCGATCGTGCTTAGCGTCGGTTCCGTTGTGGCTTTGCATTCGCGTTCCGTGCAGTGCTCATTCGACTATCAGCCGGTCCATAACTATTTCGCGAAGCTGCTCGTGCTCGCGATCGATACGGTGCCCGGTCCCACCGGACGGCGGATCGATCTTCGGATCCTCACCGACATCAACTGCGGGTATCGCGGGCTCGAACCAGGCCTGCCGCGCAGTTAACAAGTGATCGACCTGAAGGTGTTGCGCGCCTCGCCCGCTCAGGTGCGGGCCGCGCTCGCTCGGCGGAGTGACCCGTCTCTGACGCGCCTTCTCGACGAAATCGAAGCGCTCGACATGAAGCGCCGCACCCTCACGGCGCAGCTCGATCAGCTCAAGGCGGAGCGAAACGATGCCGCGAAGGCCGACGCGCTCGTCGCGAAGGCGCAGGGGGGCCTGCCCGAGGCGACGACCCTCGCGCGTCGCAAGCTGGGAGAGCGGGTCGCCGGACTGGAGAATGAGCTGAAGCAAGTCGAGACGAAGCTAGAGGAAAAGGCACTGCTGGTGCCGAATGCTCCGTTGCCTGAGGTTCCCGACGAACAGACGACGCTGCGCAGTTGGGGTACCCCGGCCCCGAAGGGTGGAAAGCCGCATTGGGAAATCGCCGAGCAGCTGGGAATGCTCGATCTCCCACGAGGGGCCAAGCTGGCCGGGTCGGGGTTTCCGGTACTGATGGGCCGCGGCGCTCGGCTCGCGCGCGCTTTGATCAATCTGATGATCGACCTCCACGCCGGCGAGCACGGCTACGTCGAAGTCGAGCCCCCGTTTGTCGTGCGCCGTGAAATCATGACGGGCACCGGGCAGCTCCCGAAATTCGAGGACGACCTCTACCGTACGACGCCGGATGACTTGTTTCTCGTGCCGACCGGGGAGGTGCCGGTGACCAACCTCCACCGCGACGAGATTCTCGATGGGACAACGCTGCCAAAAGGGTACGTCGCGTACACGCCCTGCTTCCGCCGCGAGGCGGGCGCTGCAGGGAAGGACACCCGCGGGCTGCTGCGGGTCCATCAGTTCGACAAGGTCGAGCTGGTACGCTTCTGTCGCGCTGCCGACTCCCCGGCGGAGCACGAGAAACTGACTGCGCACGCCGAGGCCGTGCTCCAGAAACTCGAGCTTCCGTATCGTGTTGCGGTGCTGCCCGCGAATGACTTTGGATTCGCAGCCGCGAAGACGTACGACCTCGAGGTGTTTGCACCCGGCGTGGGGCAGTGGCTCGAGGTCTCCAGCTCCAGCACGTTCACCGACTACCAGGCGCGCCGCGCGAATATCCGCTGCCGCCCGCGTCCCGGTGACAAGCCCGAGTTTGTGCACACTCTCAATGCCTCCGGCGTCGCGCTGCCACGCACCATCGCCGCGTTGCTCGAGACGCATCAGCAGCCCGACGGCTCCGTGATTCTGCCGCCGGCGTTGGTGCCGTATGTCGGCACTGACCGGCTCGCCTAGCGGGTCCCGCGGGAGGGGGACGCTGCTCCGGGCAGGGCCGCCCGCGCTCCTCGCCACGGCGCTGCTCTTCGGCATCCTTTCCGTCGGCTACGCGTGGACGGTCGCCCGCCATCTCCGGAGCGACGCCCGCGAGACGAGCCGCTTGCTGGGCTATGTGTTCGCCGGCCTCAATGATCCGCGCGAAGGCGCCGCGGCTGATGCGCTGCTGGCCCTGGCCGATGAAGTGCGGCGGCTCGGCATCCCGATCGCAGTCACAGATGCGGCGGGTCGCATGACCGCGATGGCCAACGCGCCCTTCGGTGCAAACGCCAGCGAGACCGAACAGCGAGAGTGGATCGCCGAGCTCGATCGCGTTCACGAGCCCCTCATCCAGCAGGGCGTGGGGGTGATCCACTACGGTGCGTTGCCCGCGGCACGCGCGTTCACCGGCCTCGCCGTCCTGCAAGGCGTGATGTTCCTCTCTCTGGTGCTCCTCGCGGTCTGGGCCATGCGCGAGCGGGTGCGCGCCGCGCGCGACCGCCTCTGGGTAGCGATGGCACGCGAGTCGGCGCATCAGCTTGGGACTCCGCTCATGAGTCTGACGGGTTGGATTGATTACCTGCGGGAGAATCCGGGTACGCCCGGCAGCGAGCTCGTCCCGCATCTTGAGGCCGATGCGGAACGACTCGAGCGTGTGGCCAAGCGATTCGAGCGGATCGGCCGACCGGCGCGACGGGAGCCCGTTGGCCTCGGCACCGTGGCCGAGCGCGTGGTGGCCTACTTCCGCCCACGCCTGCCCACGCTCGCGAACGCCGTTACCATGACGCTCACATCGCGCGGAACGGGACCGACGGCCACGGGGGACCCCGTGCTCATCGAATGGGCGCTCGAGGTCATCGTCAAGAACGCCGTCGACGCGCTGAGTGGACGCGGTGGACGGATCGACGTCGACGTGCAAGCCACCGATAACGTCGGCCGGGTCAGCGTGCGCGACGACGGACCCGGGGTGGCGACGCATCTGCAAGCGCAGTTGTTCGAACCCGGGATCTCGGGCAAGACCGGGGGCTGGGGGATTGGCCTCGCCCTGGCCCGACGCATCGTGGAGCAACAGCACGGCGGCCGCGTTTCCTATCATCCTGGGGAGCAGGGCAGGGGTTCGGTGTTTGTTCTCGAGTTTCCGCTGGCGTCATGACTCGGCTTTGGTGATGACCTCGTCTCTTCAACTGAATCCTGCCCAACGCGAAGCCGTCGAGTACTCGGAAGGGCCGCTGCTCGTGCTGGCGGGCGCAGGCTCGGGAAAGACGCGCGTGCTCACGGCGCGGATCGCTCACCTCATCACGCAGCATGAGGTTCTCCCGCAGCGGATTTTCGCCGTCACATTCACGAACAAGGCTGCGGGGGAAATGCGCACCCGGGTTGCGCAGCTGCTCGGAAACGATCCACGCGGCCTCTGGATCGGCACCTTCCATTCTCTATCGGCGCGGCTGCTGCGCCGTGAAGCGCCGCTGCTGGGCTTCGGACCGAATTTCACGATTTACGACGCCGACGACTCCGAGGCCTTGGTCAAGCGCCTGCTCGAGGCGCAACAGCTGTCGCCGAAGGCCTACCCGCCGCGCGCCGTGCAGTCCGTGATCTCCGGCGCCAAGAATCGGATGCTGCTGCCCGAGGAGCTGGGCGCGCAGGCCGAAACGCCGCTGGTGCGAGTCGCGGCCGACATTTACGCGTCATTGGTCGCGGCGTTGAAGCAGGCCAATGCCATGGATTTCGACGACCTTCTGCTGCATCCCCTCGCGCT
This sequence comes from Gemmatimonadales bacterium, assembly GCA_044869265.1. Classification (GTDB taxonomy): domain Bacteria; phylum Gemmatimonadota; class Gemmatimonadetes; order Gemmatimonadales; family GWC2-71-9; genus 20CM-2-65-7. The sequence continues at coordinate 16,452 of JBIOXD010000069.1, read as the reverse complement.
CTTTCGCGATCATCCCGAGCGCCTGGCCTATTGGCAGGACCGCTTCCAACACGTGCTGGTCGACGAGTTTCAGGATACGAATGCCGCGCAGTATCTGCTCGTGAAGCAGCTCGCGCAGCGGCACCGCAATCTCTGCGTCGTGGGCGACGATGATCAGGCGATCTACGGTTGGCGCGGCGCCGATGTGCGGCACATGCTGACGTTCCAAAACGATTTTGCCGGCGCAAAGCTGGTGCGTCTGGAGCAGAACTATCGCTCCACCCAGATCATTCTCGATGCGGCGAACGGCGTCATCGCCGAGAACAAGACTCGCCTGGGGAAAACGCTGTTCACGGAGACCAAGGGCGGGCCTCCCGTCACCTTGCTGTCCGCCGCCGATGAGCGTGACGAAGCGGAATGGCTGGCCGGCGAGTTCGCGCGCCGCGCTGCGGATGGGGACGTTCCCTATGACGGCATGGCCATCCTCTACCGAACCAATGCGCAATCCCGCCCGCTCGAAGAGGCGTTTCGCTTCCGGGGCATTCCGTACCGCCTGATCGGGGCCATCAGCTTCTACGAGCGGCGGGAAGTGAAGGACTTGCTTGCCTATATGCGGCTCATCGCCAATCCGGCCGACGACGAGGCGTTCCTGCGCGTGGTGAACACGCCGCGCCGCGGGATTGGTGAGGCGTCGCTCGCGGTGCTCGGACGCGCCGCGACGACCTGGAAGAAAACCCTGCTCGACACCGCGCGCGCCGCTGACCGGGTCAGCGATCTCCGCCCCAACGTTCGCCAGGCGCTGACGGGGGTGGCGGAGCTCCTGGACCGTCTGCGGGAGGCGGTCGGGCAAGCCGACCCAGCCACCGCGTTGGAAACCGTACTCGCCACCACCGGCTACGAGCAGCATCTCGCCGAGGAGGGGGCGGATGGGCTCGAGCGGATCGAGAACGTGCGCGAGCTGGCTGCTGGCGCGGCCGCGTGGGCCGAGGTGCAGGACCCTGAATCTCTGGAGACGCTGACCGGCACCCCGATCGAGCGCTACCTCACGCAGGCCGCGCTCCTCACGCCGGCGGACGAGGATCGCGACGTGCCCGGCGTCACGCTGCTCACGGCGCATATGGCGAAGGGACTCGAGTGGTCCATCGTCGCACTCGCGGGACTGGAGGACGGACTGTTTCCGCTGAGTCGAGCGGCGGATGATCCGGGCGGCGTCGAGGAGGAGCGACGTCTCTGTTACGTGGGTCTCACGCGCGCGCGAGAAAGGTTGTATCTCTCATGGGCGCGCACGCGGTATCGCAACGGGCGGCTGGAGCTGGCCGAGCCGTCGCGCTTCCTCGACGCGGTGCCGCCGCAGGTGATCGAGCAGCGGAGCACGACGCCGTCCTGGCAACCCACGATGAGGCCACCGCAACCCGCGCGCCTACGGGGCGCGGCCGCGCGACGCTTGCCGGCGGAGCTGGGGTTCCCCGAGGACGTGTCGCAGGACGCGCCGCGTTACGTGAAAGGCGAACGGGTGCGTCACCGCAAGTTCGGCGGCGGCATCGTCCGCGCCGTCTCGGGTGAGGGACGCGACTTACGCGTCAGCGTGGACTTCGACAATCCGGACATCGGCACCAAACAGCTGCTCGCGGCCTATGCAGGCCTCGAGCGGGATTGGGAAGGAGACAGTGCATGAGTGTGACGCGGGACGAGGTGCTCCGCATCGCGCGCCTTGCGGAGCTCGACGTCGACGAAGAGACCTTGCCCGAGCTCGCGGATCAGATGTCGCGCATTCTCGATTACGTCGCGCAGCTGAGCGCCGTGCCGGCTAACGGGTCGGTGAAAGTATTTGTCCCGGGTCCTGATGCGATTCGCTCCCGCATTGATGAAGTGAATCCGGCGCCGCTGGCCGTGGGCCCCGACAAGTTCGCGCCGGCATTCAAGGAGGGATTCTTCGTCGTGCCTCGGTTGGATCAGTTCGAGTGAGCGACGCGAAAGCGGTCGCCGACCGCCTCACGAAGGTCAAGCGCCTCAACGCGCTGCTCACCCCGACCAAGGATCTTCGCAAAGCGCTCAGCCAGCAGGCGGCGGCGGCCCGGCCGACCGGTGTGCTCTACGGCATGCCCGTGGCCGTGAAAGACAACATCTGCACGCTGGAGTTCACCACGAGCTGCGGGTCCCGCATTCTCGAGGGCTATCGCTCGCCGTATGACGCGACCGCCGTCGCGAAGCTCAAAGCGGCGGGGGCGCTGATCGCGGGCAAGACCAATTGCGATGAGTTCGCAATGGGTTCGTCGACTGAGCACTCGGCGTATGGTCGCGTGCTCCATCCACTCGATAAGACGCGCGTCCCCGGGGGCTCCTCCGGCGGCTCGGCGGCGCTGGTTGCGGCAGGCGCGATTCCCGCGGCGCTTGGCTCGGAAACGGGCGGCTCGGTCCGCCAGCCGGCGTCGTTTTGCGGCATCGTCGGCATCAAACCGACGTACGGGCGCGTGTCCCGCTATGGCTTGGTGGCCTTCGGATCCTCGCTCGACCAGATCGGCGTGTTCGGGCGCAGCGTTCACGATGCCGCGCGGGTGTTATCAGTGATCAGTGGTCGGGACTCTCGCGATGCCACGTGCGAAGATCGAGACCCGCTGCGCCTTCCCACGGTGCCGGAGTCACTCCAGGGGTTCGTTATCGGCTTGCCGCGGGAGTACTTCCCACCCGAGCTCGATCCCGTCGTGCGCCGGGCCTGCGAGCGGGCGGTCCGCCTCATGAAGGAACAGGGTGCGGCGATCCGAGAGGTGTCGTTGCCGCATACGCCGTACGCGGTGCCGACCTACTACGTGATTGCGCCGGCGGAAGCGTCGTCGAACCTGGCGCGCTTTGACGGGGTGCGCTATGGCCCGCGCTTCAACGGGGCGGCGGACCTGCGGTCGCTGTATCGGTCGACGCGCGGCCAGGGATTCGGCCCCGAGGTGCGGCGCCGCATTCTCGTCGGGACCTACGTGCTCTCCGCCGGGTTTTACGACGCCTACTATCGTCGCGCGCAGCAGATGCGGGCTCTGATCGCGCAGGATTTCCGCAACGTCTTCGACCGCGGTGTGGATCTCCTCTTCACGCCCACGACGCCCACGCCCGCGTTCAAAGCGGGCGAGAAGCTCGGCGACCCGGTCGCGATGTACCTATCGGACATTTTCACGGTGACCGCCAACCTCGCGGGCCTGCCGGCGATGTCGATTCCCATCGGCCGCGTGAAGGGATTGCCGATCGGCGGGCAGCTGATCGGCCAGGCGTTCCTCGAGGATGAAATGATCGAAGCGGCATACGCGCTCGAGCGGGTCGTCCCGGCGACGGACGAGGCGTGATGAGCGCGGCCTGGGAGACGGTGATCGGTCTCGAGACGCACGTACAGCTGCGGACGAAGTCAAAGATGTTTTGCGGGTGCGGGGCGGCGTTCGGCGCTCCGCCCAATACGCAGGTCTGCCCCGTCTGCCTCGGCCTTCCCGGTGCGCTGCCCGTACCCAACGGTGAGGCCATCCGGCTGGCGGTACGCGCGGCGCTCGCACTCGGATGTACCGTCAACCCCAAGAGCATCTTTGCGCGCAAGAATTACTTCTATCCGGATCTGCCGAAGGGCTATCAGATCTCGCAGCACGAACAGCCGCTCGCGACCGGCGGCACGCTCTCGTTTATATCGTCCGAACGCGGTGCCGTCAGCATCGGCATCATCCGGCTGCACATCGAAGAGGATGCCGGTAAGTCGATCCATGATCGCTTCGCCAAGGGGACCGCGGTCGATCTCAATCGGTCAGGCGTGCCGCTCATCGAAATCGTGAGCGCTCCCGACCTGCGGTCGCCGGCGGAGGCGCGCGCATACCTGTCGACGCTGAAGCAGCTGCTCGAATACATCGGCATCTCCGACTGTGACATGGAGAAGGGCAGCCTGCGTGTGGACGCGAACGTGTCCGTCCGCCGACCCGGCACGGCCGCGCTGAGCACCCGAACCGAAGTGAAGAACATCAATTCGTTCGCCTTCGTCGAAAAGGCGTTGACGGTCGAGCGCGACCGCCAGGTTGCGCTGGTGGAGTCGGGCGGCACCGTGACCCAGCAGACGATGTTGTTCGACTCGAAGGAAAACACGGTTCGCCCGCAGCGCACCAAGGAGGAAAGTCACGACTACCGCTATTTCCCCGAGCCCGATCTGCCGCCGCTCGTTTTGACCCCCGAGTTCGTGGCCGAGCAACAGAGCGATCTGCCGGAGCTGCCGTCCGCCAAACGGGATCGGTTCGCAGCGCAGTATGCGCTGAGTCGCGAACATGCCGCGGTGTTGACCGCGAATCGGACCGTCGCCGAGTACTACGAGAACGTCGTCCGCGCCGGAGCAGAGCCGCAGGCCGCCGCCAACTGGGTGATGACGGAGGCGCTCGCCGACGCGAAGGATCATCAGGAGCAGCTGCGCGTGCCCGCGGGGGCCTTGGCGCAGATCGTCGCGCTGGTGAAAGGCGGGACGTTGAGCCATCAAGCGGCGAAGCGCGTCTTCGGCGAGGTTGCCGCGAAGGGCGGCGATCCGCGCACCATCGCGGAAGCCCTCGGGCTCATCCAGGTCGCCGACACGAACGTGATCGAAGGATGGGTCACGGATGTGCTGGCGGATCATCCGTCCGAAGTGGAGCGCTACAGAAAGGGTGAGACCAAGCTGATGCCGTTCTTCGTGGGACAGTTGATGCGGAAATCGAAGGGCAAAGCCGACCCCAAATTGGCTCAGCGCGTGCTGGAGGCAAAGCTCGCGAGCTGAGCTGCGCTCAGCGCTTCGGGCGCACGCCGGCGAGCCAGTTGCCGATCCATTGTGCGGCGAACGCCGCGAGTAGGAACAGGAAGAACAGGCCCCAACCGAGCCCCCCCCCGTCGTCACTCCCCCGCCACTCGTTCCGCGCAACGAGGAGAATCACGACTGCCCCGAGCACGGCGAGTGCAATGGTATACCACGCCATGACGGTTCTGGGCCATCCACGTTGAGTCCGGAAGGTTGCCGCTATTGGCATCGAGACGAGCAACGAGGTGAAGATCCCGGCGGCCGCGGTGGCAGCACCGGTCAGGAAAAACGTGATCGTCGCGGCCGCGGCGAATAGTAAGGCGCCGCTCACCAAGGTTGATTGCAGGCGTTCCTCGTCCGACAGCGCCAGCCGTCCGAACCGGTTGAAGCGCAATGCGGTGTCGAAGACGGCGGGGCCGATCCACGTCATCAAGGCGAACAGGACGTACGCCCCGATCAGCGGCCACAGGAACGGCGCCAGCGCCGGGTTTTCCGCCGCGACGCTACGCAGGCCACGGAACGCGAAATAGCCGCCGAGCAGCACGAACCACTGATCCCGGCGACTCAGCTTTCCCATCCACGTGAAGTATTTCAGCAACACGCGGTAGATGGCATGACGCGCCTTGAGGGCCTCGACCGTGCCTTCGCGCGCCGTTTCCAGCGTGGGATCGAGCCGCAGCGCCTCGCGAAAGCTCTCGAGCGCGCCAGCTGGATTGCCACGCTGCAGCTCGCCCCAACCTCGATTAGCATGGGTCAGGGCGCCTTCCGGGTCCCGCGCGAGCGCCCCATCGATCGTTTCCTCTGCCTCGTGGCCACGTCCAAGCTTGCGCAGGACCATGGCGCGCAGATTGAGGGCATGGGAATACTCCGGGTCGAGTACCAACGCCTGGTCGGCTGCCTCCAGAGCCTTTTGCCAGCGCCGCTCGTCATGGTGAATGGTCCCGAGCAGCGTGAAGAACGCCTCGTTTTCCGGATCCTGCCGGATGGCCTCTTGCACGGCCACGACCGCTTCATCCAGGCGGTGGCGATCGTACAAAACGCGGCTCAGCGCATAATGCACGAATCCCAGATCCGGTCCGCGACCCACCGCGATGCGTGCTTCGGCCTCGGCCTCGTTGAACCGCTCTCGCTCACTGAGGCAGAGCGCGAGCAACGCGTGGGCCGTTGGGTCTCCCGGATCCTGTGCCAGCACCTGCCGCAGGTCGCGTTCGGCAAGCTCGTAGCGCTGTTGGTCGAACAGGATAAACGCGCGTTCCCGGCTGGCAGACATGGGGCTCACAGCTTCAGATAGGGGCGCACGGCGTCGTAGAAGCCGCTCTCGTTCGCGTACAGCACGTAGTTGCGGGCAGTGGCGAACCAGTCGCGCGTGCTCGGCCGGGTGAGCTTCGCGGCGGCCACGAGGTCGTTCGTCGTCAGCGGCTCCGGTTTTCCGCTCTTGATCGAGCGGCGCAGCTTTTCATCGACGGCTTTGTCCACGATCGCGACCAAATCGGCGCCGGAGAATCCCTCGGTCTTGGTCGCAAGTTTCTCGAACTCGATTTCCGCCTGTGGTTTGGCGCGGCACGCGAGTCGGAGGATCGCCGTGCGGGCCGAGCCATCCGGGGGCGGGACAAAAATCATCCGATCGAACCGTCCCGGCCGCCGAAACGCCTGATCGATGTGCCACGGTGCGTTGGTGGCGGCGAGAATCAGCACGCCGGTGTTGCTGTATTGCACGCCATCCAGCTCTGAAAGGAACTGGTTGATCACCTGGCGGCCCGCACTGCCCCGGAAGTCGCTGCGGCTGGCCGCCAACGCGTCGACCTCGTCGAAGAACAGCACGCACGGATGTGATTCGCGCGCCTGCTCGAAAACTGCGTGAAGATTGCGCTCGCTCTGGCCGATCCACATGTCGAGGACTTCGTTCAGCCCCACCGGGAGGAAAATCGCTCCCACCTCACCCGCCGTCGCGCGCGCCAGGAATGTTTTGCCGGCAGCCCGGCGGTCCGTACAGCAGAATTGCGCCGCCCGCGGACTTGCCATAGGCCGCATACAGCTCGGGATGCCGCAGCGGGTGAACGATCTTCAATTGGATTTCGTCCTTCAGACCGTCCATCCCTCCGACGTCCGCAAAGGTGATCTTGGGGCGCTCGAGCACGATGGCAGACGCATTCTCACCGTCGCCGGTTGCCGCGCGGAGCCGGCCATCATCGACCTCTTCGTCGGAGGCCGCGCCGATGCCCAAGCGCGCACGCAACTCGGGATCGTCCGCTTCGGGGTCGCGGGCCATGGCGCGCTTGTAGTGAGTGACGGCGCGCTCGACCTCGCCCATCTGGAGGGCCAACCGGCTCAGCAGCAGATGAGCGCTGGCGGGCGCCTGTGGGTCCCGAATCACGTCTTCCAGTACGACGAGGGCTGCCGAGCTCTTGCCGGAGCGGTAGAACGTGCGCGCGAGACCCACCTTCAGCCACGCATCATCGGGTGCACGCCGCAGCGCTTCCTTGAATTCCGCTTCCGCCTCCTCCAACCGATCAGCGCCCAACAGGCGCTCGGCGAGCTGACACCGGAGATCGACGTCGTCGGGGTTCGCGCGCACGCGGTCGCGGAGCAGGTGGATGTCGTCCTGCGGCGCGCCCATCAGCCCTCTCGCCAGGGCCGTTGTGAGCGCGACTGCTGCCAGTACACGAGTGATGGCTTCGGCAATCCGAAATGCTGCTCGGCCGTTTCCTCGACACGCGCGGGTTCGTGGCGCCCACCCTCGCGCAGCGCCTGGCGCCGCATCCGCTTCGCCATCCCCAGCGCCTTTTCGCCGGCCGGGTCCAGGCGCCGCGCCGCGGCGTCGCCGGCGTCTGCGCCAAGCGTTTCCATGACGTACTCGAACGCGACAGCCATGTGGCGCTCGATGTCGGAGTCTGCGAGATCCCAGCGACTGGTCCCCGCGATCACCTGAAACACCCACTGCCAGCTCTGGCTTTCGGTGAGATGCACCATCCCGCGGAACAGCCGGCGATTCGTGCGCACGCTGAAAAGTGTCGGGGAGAGGATGCCGTCGAGATGTTCGTCGCTGGCGGCGTGATCCTTCATGATGATGTCGCGGGCCTCGCGCGCGTACGCGTCTCCCAGATGCGTCTCGAACCGGCTTTCCCAGTACGAATGGCCAAGCGCCGCGGTGCTCGAGGTCAACACGAGTTGCCGCGGCACGAAGAAGTTGTGCGCGATCGTGTCGGCCGCGAGATGCGATAGATACCCGAGTCCAAAGGCACGCAGCGGATCGCTGGGTGCGAGATCGAAGATCTCTTGCCCGACGTGCCAGGCGTGACAATGCCGGCCGACCGGCGCGTACTTCTTCGCCATCGAGGTATCGGCGGCGATGTTGCCGTACAGGAAGTCGTAGGGAAAGGCTCGCAACAGGTCGGTGACGGCGGTGGGGAGTTGGTGGAGATTCGCGAGCACCGTTTCGCCGAGGAAGATGTGTGTCCCTGGCGTCCAGGCGTGCGCCACGCCGGGGAAAACCACCAGGGCGAGCAGGGCAAGCCCCAGAACGACGGCGAGTCGCTTCACGGTCTCCTTTTCTTACGCTTCAGGAGCTTGCTGCTCCAGCGCCACACGGACAGGCCACGCCGCACTTCCCGCATGGTGGCGGCCGCGTCCACCGCGGCGTCCTCGAGCTCGTCCTGCATCACTTCCGCCACCGAGTCCAATGCGGTCAGTCGCTCCTCGGCGGCATCCGCCGCGCGCATGATGCGATTCCGGATATCCCGCGACGTGCCCACGAGCGCATCGGCTTCCGTCTTGATGTTGCTGATGAGCAGGCGGACGTCGGCGATGGCGGGTCCTCCGAAGCTCTTCAACGCCCTGAGCGCTGCGCGGACCCCGAGCGCAGCAGCCACGATCGCCACGCCCCCGGCGAGGGCAGCGAGCGCGATGATCATCAGACTCACCGCCGACACCACGCCGACCCAGGTCGGTTGCATCACGAAACCTCTGCTTGGCGCGGTGAAGCTGTCAACGGGGTCCGCGTGGCGAGCGCCTCGGCGGCCATCACGCTCAACAGTATCGTGACCATCACTGCCCCGGGCGCCCCTCGCACGAGATCGAAACCCGCCGCCAACGCCACCGCACTGGCGCCCTGGCGCACAGCCAAGTGCGCGAACTCCCGTGGTGGGGCAAACGGCAGCGACCGCCACACGGGATCGACTTGATCGAGCCCGAATCGGACGGTCACCCACCGAACGGACAGCCTGACCAGCGCGAGCGCTGGCGCTGCCACCATGACCCACGGGCTGATCGGTCGGAGCAGAGCACCCGCAACGATCAGGAGAACGGCATAGAGCGTGTGTTCCCACCGAGTCAGCGCCCCGGCCACCGCATGACGCACCAGCGGGGGTGCGAAACTCATGAAGACAGCGGTTGCCAGGCCGCAAACGACGAACGGCGACAGTCGCGCTGCATAACTGAAGCCGGAACCGGCGAGGAGGACGGCGACGGTCGCGATCACCGCATCACCGGGTTCGTGGATCAAGAGCCAGCGAGCCGCGCCGACAAACAGTCCACCGAGGAGGGCGCCCCCGATCAGCGTGAGCATGAGACTCCGCACAGCGAACTGCGGTTGATACACCGCGAGCGCGAGCGCGACGGCCGCGGTGCCGAATGCCGTATCGAGCAGCGCGTTGCGACGGCCGAGACGGCCGCCGTGTGACGCCGCAGTTGTCAGAGCCCCACCTACGGCGAGGGCGACGGGAAGGGATGGGGTCCCCCACGATTGCGCGAGGGAGGGCAACCCGCGGGCCAGAATCAACGCCAACGCGGCAGTCGTCAGCAGGACGGGCACCGCGAGCGTGGCACCGACAATCCAGGTGCGAAGCGAGATCCGGCGCACCATCCGCCACTCGAGCCGCGCGCCGAACCGTGCGCCGGCCCATCCGATCCCGAGTGTGAGGATGGGCGTGAGCACTCGCAGGCCGGCAGCGTCGATTACGCCGAGTGCGGGCCCGACCGCCAAACCGAGCAGCAGAAACGGCGCACCGGTGGCGACGATATCGTAGAGCCATGCTGGAGGTCGCAGCTGCGGGCGCGACAGGCGCGTCACGCCGATGCCGGCCACGACGACGAGGGCCAGCGCGAGCAGAGGATGCACGAGGGCCAACGTTCGCGAACGCTTGACGCAGGCGCAAGCGTCCCGGTAGCTTGGGCGACCTATGCCACCGTCGTTCCGTGTCACGGGGGGGCGCCCGTTGACGGGTACGATCCGCCCCGCCGGCAACAAGAACGCGGCTCTTCCAATTCTCGCGGCAACCCTGCTCGCCGACGGTCCCTGCCGCATCGACAACGTTCCCCGTATTCGTGATGTCGAGACGCTCCTCGCGCTGCTGCAGCACGTGGGAGCGACGGTGCAATGGGAAGGCCCGAACACGGTGGTTATCGACACGTCCCGCGCCGAGCCGCGGCCCCTCGATCCTACGCTGTGCAAGGAAATCAGAGCATCGATTCTGCTCGCGGGACCCATGCTGGCCCGGTTCGGTCGCGTGACGCTGCCGCCTCCCGGCGGCGATGTCATCGGCCGGCGCCGGGTCGACACACACTTTCTCGCGCTCGAGCGCCTGGGTGCGGAAGTGAACATGGGGGACGCGTACAAGCTCGAGGGGAAACTGAAGGGCGCCGACATTTTCCTCGACGAACCGAGCGTCACGGGAACCGAGAACGCCGTGATGGCGGCCGTGAGCGCGCGGGGCACGACGGTGCTGCGCAATGCCGCGTCGGAGCCGCACGTGCAGGATCTTGCCCGTTTTCTCGTCGCGCTTGGCGCCGCAATCGACGGAATCGGCAGCAATGAGTTGACCATCGAGGGTGGCCGGCCGCTGCGCGGCGCAGCGCACACGGTCGGCCCCGATCACATCGAGGTCGGCTCATTCATCGGACTGGCCGCGGTCACTGGCGGCGCGGTCACGATCGACGGGGTCCGCGCCGAGGACCTGCGTTCCACACTCCTCGCATTCGAGCGTCTGGGCGTGCGGCCGCGCATCGACGGCGTGAAGCTCATGGTGGACGCCGGTCAGGAACGGCGTATCCGCCCCGATCTCGGCGGCCACGTGCCGAAGCTGGAAGACGGTCCCTGGCCGGCCTTCCCGGCCGACCTCATGTCGATCGCGATCGTGGTCGCGACGCAATGCGAAGGGTTGCTTCTGATTTTCGAGAAGCTGTTCGAATCGCGGCTGTTTTTCGTGGACAAGTTGATCGGCATGGGCGCGCGCATCGTGCTGTGCGATCCGCATCGCGCCGTGATCTCGGGGCCGTCGCCCCTGCGCGGTCAGGTGCTCGAAAGTCCGGACATTCGCGCGGGGATGGCGATGGTGCTGGCGGCGCTCGCTGCTCAGGGTGACTCAGTGATCTACAATATCGGGCAAATCGAGCGAGGCTACGAACGAATCGACGAGCGGTTGAAAGCGCTGGGCGCGCAGCTTGAACGACGCGAGGGACGCTAGAGTGGGGGCGCAGCAGGCTGCGCCCCTCCTGTCCGTGCGCGAGACGACGGTCGGCGATGCTGCCGTCCCGCGCCTCGAGCTGACCGACTGGGCTGAGCGCTTCGGCTTGATTGCGGGGGTGACGACACGCCCGCTGAGCCTCGGCCTCTGGAGTGATGAGTCGGTCGGACAGGTCATCGGCCGCTGGCGCGCCTTTCGCGCGACATTCGCCCCACAGTTTCCGACCATCGTACTCAGCTATCAAGCGCATGGTAGCGAGGTTCGCTGGCACGAAGCGCTGCCGGAGGGATGGCTCATTCTCGACGGCTTCGACGGGCACGCCACGGCGGAGCGCGGGGTGTTGCTCACCGTCACCGTCGCCGATTGCATTCCCGTCTACCTCGCGGTTCCGCAAACAGGTGCCATCGCCCTCGTGCACGCCGGCTGGCGGGGCACGGCCGCCGGCGCGCTGACGAGGGGCGTCGAACTGCTCCAGCGGCGCGCGTTCGCCAAGGCGGGCGACATCGTAATGCATTGCGGGGTTGGCATTTGCGGGGAGTGTTACGAAGTCGGCCCCGAGGTTGCCGCGCGCTTTGGCTTGAGTGGTACGGCCAGACTCGACCTTCGGGGCGCGCTGACTCAACAGGCGCGAGCGCTCGGCCTTCAGGAGATCTCGAGCTCTCCCTGGTGCTCTGCCGAAGAGCGGGACCGGTTCTTTTCGCATCGCGCCTCGGGAGGGCGGGACGGCCGCATGGTCGCTTATCTCGGTAGGCCGCGAGGTTGACACCGTAGGGCCCCCGGCTACATTCCCAACGTGATGCGGGCGAAGTTCGGCCCGCGCTTTTTTTTATGCTCACTGACAGTCTCGTCGAGGCGTTTCGGACCCGGCTCGAAGCCCTGGGATTCGATCTCGCCGACCTTCGCATCGGCGGTACGCCGAACCGACCGCTCGTTCAAGTCCGAATCGACTGTCCGCCACGAAACGTCACGGTCGAGGACTGTACCCGTGTCAGCCGGGCGCTGGAGCAGTGGCTGGACGCCGGCGGTCCACTGGGCACCCGCTACATGCTCGAGGTTTCCAGCCCGGGAATCGAGCGGCCCGTGAAGTGGCACCGTCACTGGGCCCGCTTTGTGGGTCGCGATGTGAATGTGAAGCTGGTCGGGATGGGGCGGGTACGGGCCCGGATCGTCTCGGTCCCAACAGCTGAGACGGTAGTGCTCCAGCCACAGGGCGGCATGGAGCGCGAATACCGGTTGGTGGACGTCAAAGACGCCCGCTTGGCGTCACCGACGACCGATGATTGAGGACCGATGACTGAGGACCGATGATGGCCAACACAACCGACGTAGTGTCCGCGATCAAAGAGCTGACCAACACCAAACAGCTCGAGCGCAGCGAGCTGATCGACCTGCTCAAGGACGGTCTGCACGCCGCGCTCGTGAAGCGATACGGCCCCAATGTGCGCGCCGAGATCGGCATCGACGAGCTGAAGGGCTCGATCCGGATTGTCGTTCTAAAAACGGTGGTCGAGACCGTCGAGGATGCGGGGACGCAGGTAGCGCTGGAAGAAGCCCGCTATGAGGACCCGGAGTTTCAGCCCGGTGACGTCCTGGAGGAAGAAGTCCCATTCGAGCAGTTCGGACGGACCGCGGTCCAAGCGGCCAAGCAGCGCATCATTCAGCGCGTGCGCGAAGGCGAGCGCTCGCGCATCCGCGAGGAGTTCTCGGGCAAGGTGGGCGAGCTGCTCTCGGGCGAAGTGCAGCAAATCGAGCGCGGCAAGATCGTCGTTATGCTGAACAAGTTCCGCGAGGCCGAAGCGATCATTCCGTATCGCGACCAGAACCACCGCGAGCATTTCCACCAGGGCGACACGATTCGCGCGGTTCTCAAGCGCATCGAGGAGACCCCCAAAGGCCCGCGGTTGATCCTGTCGCGTGCCGATCCGCTGTTCGTGAAAGCCCTGTTCAAGCTCGAGGTGCCCGAGATTCAGCAGCAGATCGTCGAGATCCGGGCGACGGCGCGCGAAGCGGGGAGCCGGACCAAGATCGCCGTGTGGTCGCGTGATGACTCGATCGATCCGGTCGGTGCCTGCGTGGGACTCAAGGGGTCGCGCGTCCAGGCGGTCGTGAACGAGCTGAACGGCGAACGCATCGACATCGTCCCCTGGTCGTCGGACCCGGAGCGCTTTGCCAAGCTGTCGCTCGCGCCCGCGCGCGTGGCCCGGGTTTTTTCCGATCCGGAATCGAAGACCATTCAGGCGATCGTCGATGAAGACCAGCTCTCCCTGGCGATCGGTCGCAATGGGCAGAACGTCCGCTTGGCATCGGAGCTGACGGGCTGGAAGGTCGATCTCTACTCGAGCCGCGAGTGGCTGGAGCGCGGCGGCGAAGGTCCGCTGTTCGCGCCACTCCCGCCGGCCGATCAGTCGGTCACACAGGTGGCACTCAATGAGATGAAGGGGTTGTCACCGGAGCTCGTGGCCGTGCTCGAGCAGGCGGGGAAGAAGACGCTGCAGGACATTCTCGATCTTGAGCGGGAAGACGTCGATCAGATCCCCGGGATGACGCCCGACCTCGCCGAGAAGATGATGTCGTTCCTCAACGAGATGACCGAGGAAGGCGGGGAAGAGGAAGAAGCCGGCAAGACGACGGCGTGAGCACGAGAATCGTCCGGCTGCTGGGCCTTGGTCTCCGGGCGGGCAACGTAGTGATTGGCGTGGCTGGTGTGCGGGCGGCATTGCAGCGGGGACAGGTTGCCTGCGTGGTCCTGGCGCATGATGTCAGCCCGCGCACGATTGAAAAGGTGGAACGGCTCGCCGCCGCGCGGAGAATTCCGGTGCTGCGCGGGCCGGCAGCGGAGGAGTTGGGGGCGGGACTCGGCAGGGCCCCCGTGCAGGCCGTCGGCGTCACCGACGCCGCCTTGGCCCGAGGACTGATAGCCGATAGTTGATAGCCGATAGCCGATAGCGAGGGTAAGTGGCAACGACGCGGATCCATGATCTAGCAGCGGAATTCGGCATCTCCAGCGAGCAGTTGATGGGCATGCTCAAGGAGATGGACATTTTCGTGCGTAGCCATTTGACGCCGCTCAAGGACGAGCAGGTGTCGCTGATGCGCGCACGCTGGGAGCGCGACAAGCGCAAACAAAAGCAGCCCACGGCGCCACCGAAGCGGCGCCGCGCCGTCAAGGCGGCCGAACCGGTCCCAGAGGCGGTAAGCGCCGACGCCCGTCCCAAGCGACGCCGTCGCACGGCTGCCGAAGTCGCCGCGGCCGACGCGGCTGCCGCCGAAGCCGCAGCGGATGAAGCCGCCGAGGCTGAGCGCGCCCGCCTGGCACTCGAGACCGCGGTCCGCGAGCAGGAAGAGGAGAAAGCGGTTCCGTCACTCGAGGAGCGCGCCGCAGCGTTATTCAAGGATCTGCCGCCGGCCGAGCCCGTGGAGCCGCTCGCGCCAGCCGCGACTTTGACCTTTGCGCCGCCTCCGGCCGCCTCCTCGCCGCCGTCGGTTTCGCCGCCGCCTTTTTCGCCGCCGTCGTTTTCGCCGGTGCCTTCCGCGCCGCCGCCCCGTCCGTTCATTCCCACTCCGGTTCGCCCGCGCCCCGTTGCGCGCGGGACGCCGTCCGGCCCGGGTGGCGCCGTCCCGCCGCGTCCCGTTGCCTCGGCCGCGCCGGGTGCGCCGCCGCTCGATGAGCGGCGTCGTGAAAAAGGGAAGAAGCGGAAGAAGGGCAAGAAGTCACTGGTCGATCAGGAAGCGGTGGCGCAAAACATCTCGCGCACGCTCGCGACGCTGAAAGCGCCGGTCGGCAAGAAGGGCGTCCATCGGCGCGAGGAAGGGCCCACGTTCCGCGAGGTCCAGGAGGAGCAGCGGCGCGCGGAGCGCGAGCGCGAAAAGACGCTCGTGCGCGTGACGGAGTTCATCACCGTCTCCGAGCTCGCCAACACGCTCAAAGTTCCACCGACGCAGATCGTCACGTTCGCGTTCAAAGAGCTGGGCCAGATGGTGACGATCAACCAGCGGCTCGATTTCGACATGATCGAGCTGATCGCCTCGGCGTTCAGCTTCCAGGCCGTGCGCGAAGAGGAGTACGCCACCACCCAGACCGAAGCAACCAAGGACGCCGACGAGACGTTGAAGCCGCGGCCGCCCGTCGTGACGATCATGGGTCACGTGGACCACGGCAAAACATCGCTGCTCGACTACGTCCGCAAGGCCAACGTGGTCGCGGGTGAGGCCGGCGGCATCACGCAGCACATCGGCGCGTATCAGGTGACGCTGAAGGACGGCCGCAAGATCACGTTCCTCGACACGCCGGGCCACGAGGCGTTCACCGCCATGCGCGCCCGCGGCGCCCAGGTGACCGACATCGTCGTGCTGGTCGTCGCCGCCGACGACGCGATCATGCCCCAGACGATCGAGGCGATCTCGCACGCCAAGAACGCCGGCGTGCCGCTCGTCGTCGCCATCAACAAGATCGACCTGCCGAGCGCCAACGTGCAAAAAGTGAAGCAGGATCTGCTGGCGCACGGCGTCGTGCTCGAGGAGTTTGGTGGCACTACGCTGGCGACGCCGATCTCGGCCAAGAAAGGCACGAGCGTCGACGCGCTGCTCGACCAGATTCTGCTCCAGGCCGAGCTGCTCGACCTCAAGGCCAATCCGGAGCGGAAGGCGCAGGGGACGGTGCTCGAAGCCCAGCTCGATCCGGGCAAGGGTGCGCTGGCGACGATCCTCGTCCAGACCGGTACGCTGCGTATCGGCGACGACTTCATTTGCGGCCAGTACTCGGGCCGCGTCCGCGCGATGTACGACGAGCGCGGCGGCACCGAAACCGAGGTCGGACCGTCCACCCCCGTGCAGATCCTTGGCTTCGAGGGCGTACCGGAAGCCGGGGACAGCTTCCTCGCGATGGACGACGCCGCCGCGGCGCGCGAGATCGCGCAGAAGCGCCAGCGCCTCGAGCGCGAAGCGCAGCATCGCCGCTCGGGCCGGGTGAAGACGCTGGAAGACTTCATGGCCGAAGCGGCGGCGGGCGGCGTCGCCACGCTCCGGATCATCATCAAGGCGGACCAAGGCGGGCCCGCCGAAGCGCTGGCCGACGCCCTGGCGCAGCTCTCCACGGCCGAGGTGAAGGTCGAAGTCGTGCATCGCGGCGTCGGTGCGATCACCGAGTCGGACGTGCTGCTCGCACGCGCCTCGGGCGCCATCATCGTGGGCTTCCACGTGCGGCCCGATTCGAACGCGCGCGCGGCCGCTGACCGC
>JBIOXD010000068.1:0-105400 GCA_044869265.1 Gemmatimonadales bacterium | reverse complement strand
AGCCGGATGGGGGTGAGCGGGTTCTTGATTTCGTGCGCGACCTGACGCGCCATCTCTCCCCACGCGAGCACGCGTGCGGCACGTGTCAACGCCGTCGCATCGTCCAGCGCGATCACGCAGCCGTCCGGCGCCGTCCCGAGCAACGCCAGCTGCACGCGCATCTGCCGCCCGCCCACTTCGAACTCTTTTTCCTGAATGACGTCGCGATTCTCGCTGATGAACTCGGCGACCGCTCGCCACACCGGCGCCCAACCGGCCGGTGACGCCTGCGGCAGGACGTTGCCGGGCGACAACGTTTCGGTGCCCCCCAGCACGAGCTCCGACGCGCGGGGATTCGCCATCGTCACCCGCAATCCGTCGTCGACGGCGATCACGCCGGTCGCGACGTTCGCCAGCACGCGCGCCGTGCGATTGCGCGCTTCCTCGAGCGCCCCCTGGCTGCGGCGCACGTCGGTGACCATGCGATCGAACGCGCTGAAGACCGGCGCGAACTCGCGCGGCGTGCCGGCGGGGAATGCGGGCGGTTCACTCCCCCGGCCCACGGCGAGCGCGGCCTCGCGCAATGCGGCGACCGGCTTCGCCAGCCGGCGAGCCGCGACTCCCGCGAGATAGATCGCGGCGGCCAGACCGGCGAGCGTCCCGAGGACGAGCGCGAGCGCGACATCCCGCTGTTGCTCACGCACCATCTCATCGTTCAGGAGTTGCGGGACGGCGAGGACCACTTGATCGCCGCGCGGCTCGGCCGCAACCATGCGGTACCCCACGCGGGTCGGACGGCCTGCGGTGGTCGCGTCCATCGTGATCTCGAGATCGTCTGCGAGCATCATCCGAAATGCAGCAGGATTAAGGAAGGGGTCGACCAGGCCAAGCTCCGCCAGAACCGGCGAGCTCGTGGCCACGAGTAATCCTCGGCGGTACAGCCAGAGCTCTGCATTGAGCCGTCGCCCCAGCTCGATGATCGACGGACGCACGTCATCGGGAGGACCCTGCGCGATCACTTCCGCACCGGATGCCGCGTCGCGCACGGTCTGACGAATGAGCAGATCCCCGGCGCGCCGCGCCTCGTCCGCAAGGCGGGTGGCGCTCCAGGCGGCGAACGCCAGCACCGGTAGTACGAAGAACGCTGCAAGCACCGTGGTCAGCTGCGCGCGATAACTCGTCCGCAGCGTGGTGATGATCGCGGGCGCGGGGACGCGCCACCCCTCCGCGATGAGCAGACCGACGAGCCATACGCCGGCCAGCAACGCGATATCGAACCCCACCACGAGCAGGCCACGCACGAGCAATGCCCAGGGTCCCTGTAGCGACACGCCGAGATGGACGTGGCGTACACCCTCGGGCAGCTCGATGTCCCGCTCGCCACGCGCCGACCACCCCGACCGTCGCCACGCGAGTGTTCCTAGTGTGGCCGGCGTGTTCGCATCGGCAAGCGGGGAGAGCGCGATGGTGTACGGCGGCTCGATGCCGGGATCGCCGCGCAGAAAGCGCGCAACCCGATCGGGCGGCAAGAGTCGGGTGCGCGGGCCGACGCCGACCGTCAGCACGGTGCCATTGCGCAGCGGCACGATGAGGACATAGTGGACGCCGGGCGTGCGTTCCAATCGCTCGACGCACTGGCCCGCGACCGTCTGGACCAGCGTCGACAGCAGCGCGAGAGGTAGATCCAGGTCGGCGAGGTGGAGCTCGGCGAGTGGTCGTCCGCGCTGCCCCTGGCGCGCATCGGCCCCTTCCCAGAGCGCGAGCATGGCCGGATAGTCTTCACCCACGAGCGGGGACCCGACCCAGAGAGCAAACAGCTCGCTGGCACTGCGGGGCGGCGCGTGCGAGGGCGCGAGCACTTGTTGACTGAACCGCTCGAGCAGCGCAACCGCGACGGCGTCACCTTCTTTTCCCAGTCGCAAGGCGTCGCGGCTCGCCAACGACAACCGTCCCTCTACCGCCGCGCCCCACGTGACGAGTGCGGCGGCGGTTCCCCCGACGATCGCCATACCGACGAGCGCCCAGCGGCGCGGCGCCGGCACAATCACGCCCGCGAGCGCCGGCAGCCAGAGGAACGTGTACCACTCGGGCCATGCGCCATGCGGACTCCAGAGCCAGAGCCCACCGACCGTCGCGAACGCGCCCCACAAGCAGGCGACGGGCAGCGCCCACGGGACCCGCGCCGGTTCCTTGGCTCCCCGCACGAGCGCGCTGGCGAGAAGGATCAACGCCATCGCGGTCACGGCCAGCGCCGCCTGCCACGAAAGCCAAAGGCCGAGACTCACCCCGCTGGCCGGCGGCGCAATCCCGCGACCGAAGTAACGCACCAGATAGGGCGCGGCGAGGATGAGCAGTGCCGCGGCCGCGGTGCCCCACCAGCGGCGCGGCAGTCCCCGCCGCCACAACCAGGCGGCAGCCAGCAGCAACAACACACCGGCGACGAAGAGCGAACCCGCCGACGTGCCCAGGATGCCCGCGACCGGTCGGTAGAATGTCGCGGGAGTAAAGAAGGACGAGGGCCCGACGGGTGCCCGGAATAACACCGAGGCTGCGACGAGCAACACCCCCCAGCGCCAGGCACCCGGCGTCGCTGCTCCCAGCAGCAGGAGCAGCATGACGCCCATCGCGATACGCGCGAGCTGCGCCGTTTGGTCCAGCGCTCGCAGCTTCGCATCGCCCTGCGACGGCGGGATCGTCAGGACGGAGAACAGCGTGTCCCCGCCTTCGCAGCCGCGCGGGGGCGCGCAAATCTCGAACACGCTCGAGTCGCGGGGTCCCTGGCCGGCCGGGAAGAATCGCAATGACACGTCGTGCGCGCGAGCAAACGCGGCGCCGAGTGAGTGATCGCCGTCCGCGACGGCCGGAGCCGCCGAGAGCAACACGCTTCCCACGGCTGTTCCCGTCTGCGTCTGGCGCCGCGCCTCGAGCAGGGCATAGAATGGAGTCATGACCGCCTGTAGCTCAGTCGTGTCCTGCTCGGGGATCACCCGGTGGCGCCCCGCCCACGCGAACGGATACCCATCGGGTCCCTCGAGTACGGCAACGCTGTGCTCGATCGGGAAGCCGGAGGCCGCAGCGCGCTCGAGGCGGTCGAAGGTCGCGTCCCGCGACAGCGGCGCTGAGATGGCCCCGCGCTCCGCGAGCTGCCGCGCCTGCGCGATCGCTTCGCCGAGGGATTTCTGCAGCGCGCGTGACGTCCCGGGCACGGCTTGCTCGCGCAATGCCGGCCAGCAACACTCGATGCGCCACACTCGCACTGCCCCGCGCACCAGCAGAGCGCCCAGAATCACGCTGAGCGCCGCCGCACCAATAGTCAGCGGCTGCCGCTGGATTGGCGGCCGCAGCGTCAGCACGAGCGCCGCGAGGCCGGCGACTCCGGCCAGAGCCGCCCACACGGCGGCATCGCTGCGCAGCCATTCCGCGGCCGCGAGACTCGCCAAACATCCGGCGATTACGACGTGAGCTTGCCGCTGCACCTGAGTCTCCTCACCCCCGAGGCTGTGCGCACGGCGCTGGCGCGCGATTCACGGTTGTTGGTGCCGGTGGGCACCTGCGAGCAGCATGGGCCGCACCTCCCGCTTGGTTGCGATACACTCATCGTCGAGCGCCTCGCCGACGACCTTTCCGCCGGCTTCGCTGTTCTGCGGGCGCCGACAATCTCCTATGGCGTCAACACGGCGACTAAACGTCACTATCCAGGCAATGCCACGGTCCGCCGCAAGACCCTGCACCGCTGGATGAATGATCTGCTGGGCTCGTGGGAGCAGAGCGGCGTGGGCACCTTCATTATTCTTACGGCGCACGGGCACGACCCCCATCAGGAAGCCCTCTCCACCCTGCGCACCCGCCGCGCCCGCGTATTCACCGTCGACGTCTTCGCCCTCGACTTTACCGGGTATCTCGAAGAACCGCACGGTCCTACGCACGGCGGCGAGCTCGATACGTCGCTCATGCTGCACATCGCCCCGCAACTCGTCCGCATGGAACTTGCCCAGGACTTCGCGCTCAGTGAGCGCCAGGTGGCCCGCTTCCGTCGCCGGGCCGCCGGTTCGGTACCCGCCCAGTCTCCGGGGTCGCTGGGGCGCCCCAGCCTCGCATCGGCGGAAAAGGGAGCGCGCCTGTATAAGATGATTCATGACCGTATCGCGACGCGAGTTTTGGGGGCGGTGGCAGCATGACTAGGTGCTTGCTGCTTCTGGCACTCGTGCAACAGCCGGGCAGACTGGGCACGCCGGTAGATGAGGGTGTGCTGGTCGTTCGCCAGGATACCCTCGAAGTAGGCCGTGAATCGTTCCGCGTGACGCTTGGCCGCCTCTCGCGAGGCGAGACGGGGTGGACCCTGGCGACCACGATCCGCTACGACCGCGCCCGGCCGGTGCTTGTGCTCGCCCCCATTCTCGAAGTGAACGGCGATACGATGCCGGTCATGTTGCAGTACGACGTTGCCGATCCGCGACAACCCTCTCGGGTCCTCGGCCAACTGGGGCGGGGTCGGTTCACGGTTCGGTACGTCACTCGCGAGACCGAGCGCGCCCGGGAATTCCCGATCGGCAAGCACGCCGTCGTCCTCGACGACTCCGTCTTCGCCCTCTACCTGATTCCCGGATGGCTCGCGACCACGCAATCGACCGTGTTGACCGCGATTCTGCCGCGGTCGCTCCGACGGGAGACGGTCGAGGTGCAGGACCAAGGGGTCACCGCCACCACGCTGAACCGCAACCCCGCCCGGCTGCGCCACATCCTGGTGACCCGGGAAGGCGGTCAGACGGTGCACGTCTGGTTGGATACCGCCGGCAGGCTGATGAAGGTCGAAATCCCCTCGCAGCGCCTTAGCGCGGAGCGTCTCGCAGGCGGTTGACCTTGCTGCCGGAATACCCCCGGCTAGGTTCCGTGTCGCAGGCCGAAACCCCTTGTCGCACAGGCGCGTAAGGGGTCCGACCTCACGACATATCTTTTGCAAGGACGACCATGAAACGCTTGTTGATCGTGGCAGGCTTGTTCGCGGCCGCCACCCCTGTTGCTGTTACCGCCCAACAACCTGCACCCGCTCGTCCCAACATCGCGGCCCTCTCACTCGCCGACGCAATTTCGGTCGCAAAGGACCACAATCCTGGTTATCGGCGCGCCCAAAACAACCGGGGGCCAGCCTCCTGGGCCGTGCGCAACGCCTATTCGAGTCTGTTCCTCCCGGATTTCCGCGCTTCGGGAGGGATGACGTACACGGGACCGGGCTCGCAGACGTTTTTGGCACAGAGCTTCTCGCAGTCGGTGTCGACGCTTTCCTCTTTTTATGACCTGAGTCTCTCGTATCAGCTGTCTGGCACCACGCTTTCGCAGCCGGGCCTGGCGAAGGCTGAGCAGCGGGCAACCGATGCCGATATCGCCGGTGTCGAGAACGTGCTCATCACCGGCATCACGCAGCAGTACCTGACGGTGCGGCAGTCGATTGCCCTGGCCGATCTGGCCCGCAAGACACTCGAGCGCAACGAGGAATTCCTCAAGCTGGCGCAGGCGCGGTATGGCGTTGGCCAAGCCACGCTGATCGACGTGCGGCAGGCGCAGGTCGCGCGGGGTCAGGCGGCAGTCGGCTTGCTCCGGGCGCAAACGGTGGTGAGCGTCGAGAAGCTGCGCTTGTTCGAGCAGATGGGGGTCACGCCACCGGTCGATGTCGCGACCGTGCAGCTGACAGACTCGTTCCGCGTGCAGGCCCCGACGTGGCAGCTGACCGAACTGCTGACGATGGCCGAACAGCAGAATCCGTCTCTGAAAGCGCTGCGGGCGCGGGAGAACGCGGCGGCGTGGGGGGTTCGGGCGGCCGCATCCGCGTGGGGACCCGTCGTTAGTGCATCGGCGGGCTGGTCCGGATTCACGCAGCAGTTCACGAACGTCGATCCGCTGATCGCGAGCGGGCAGCAGGCCGCAAACGCCCAGTACGGTCAATGCCTGTCCAACGACTCCGTTCGCACGGGCGCGGGATTGTCCGCGATGGGATGCGGGCAGTACCAGTGGAATCCGGTTGTCGATGAAAAGCGACTGCGCGACGCGAACTCGGTCTTTCCGTTTCAGTTCACGGAGCAACCGTTCCAAGCGCGGCTGACCATCAGCATGCCGATCTTTACCAACTTTGCGCAAGAGCTGCGTGTCTCACAGGCGCGGGCCGATCGCAATGACGTCGAGGAATCCGTCCGCGCGCGCGGGCTCGCCGTGCACACCGACGTCAGCCAGACGTACCTGGCGCTGCAGACGGCGTATCGCACGGTGGGAATCCAGGACACGAATCGCACAGCCGGCCTGGAACAGCTCCAGCTCTCGACCGAACGGTACCGCGTGGGGTCGGGGACGTTCTTCGACCTGCTCGATGCGCAGGTGCAAGCATTGCGCGCCGAGAGCGAGTACGTGAACGCGACGTATGATTACCATAAGGCCGTGGCCGCGCTCGAAGCGGCGGTCGGCCGCAGTTTGCGTTAACGCGAGAGGATAGACTCCGACATGTCCAAGCGAAACAAGGTGTTGTTGGGTGGTGGAGGGGCCGCGCTCATCGTCGTGTTGGTGCTGGTCAGCGCCAGCGCCAAGCGGGAAAAGGGAATCGAGGTCAGGTTCGAGCAGGTCGGCCGCCGCGATCTCGTTGCCGCCGTCACCGCCAGCGGGAAGATCCAGCCCAAGAAAAAGGTCGACGTCAGTGCCGACATCACGGGCCGGATCACGCGGATCGCCGTCCGCGAGGGCGATCTGGTGCAGAAGGGCCAGTTCCTGCTCCAGATCGATCCCACCATCTATCAGGCCAACGAGCAGCGGGCCCAGGCCGCGATGTCGTCGGCTGAGGCCGGCGCCGTGCAGGCGCGTGCTAACCGCGACCAGTCGCAGCGGAACTTGCAGCGGACCAAGGAACTGCGCGAGCAGAATCCCAACCTGGTGTCGCAGGAGCAGCTCGAGCAGGCCCAGACCGGCTACGACATCGCCCAGGCCAACTTCACCGCGGCACAGCACATGGTCGAGCAGGCCCGCGCCGGTTATCGAGAAGCGCGCGACCAGCTCGCAAAGACGCACCTGACCGCCCCCATGCCCGGACGCGTGACGCGGCTCGCGGTGGAAGAAGGCGAGGTCGCGGTGCCCGGCACCTTCTCGCGTGAGACGGGGTTGCTGCTCACGATCTCCGATCTCTCGGTGATCCAGACGACCGTGAACGTGGATGAGACCGACGTCGTGCGCGTGAGCATCGGTGACTCGGTGGAGGTGACGATCGACGCGTTCCCCGACACGACGTTCGTCGGCCGGGTCACGGAGGTGTCGAACAGCGCGATCCTCACGGCGGCGTCGCAGGTCGCGGGGCAGAATGACCGGGCCGTGGACTACGAGGTCGAGATCACGCTGTCCAATCCGCCCAATGAAGTGCGTCCTGATCTGTCTGCGACTGCCCGCATTGTGACCGACACGCGCAAGCAGTCGCTCGCCATCCCGATCATCGCCCTGACGGTGCGCGAGCATACGCCGATCTCCACCGAGGAGCGTCCGGCTGTCGAGTCCAAGGCATCCGCTGGGGCCGCCGGCGACACCGCGCATCGGGGCGAGAAGAAGAAGGAAGTCGAAGGCGTGTTCCTGGTGCACAACGGCGTAGCCGCGTTCAAGCCTGTGAAAGTGGGGATCGCCGGCGAGGAGCACTTCGAGGTGCTCGAGGGCGTGGCCCAGGGCGACACGATCGTCGCCGGCCCCTACCAGGCGATCCGCGACCTGAAGGAAGGCGCGCGCGTGCGCGGCTCCAAGCAGCCCGCCGACACGACGCGGAGAGGGTCGTGAACTTTCGCACGGGCGACACACCGACTCCGGACATCGTCATCCTCGCGCACAAGCTCACGCGCGAGTATGACATGGGTCTCGAGCTGGTGCGGGCCCTGCGCGGCGTGAGCGTCCAGATCCGCAAGAACGAGTACGTCGCGGTCATGGGTCCATCAGGGTCGGGGAAGTCCACGCTGATGAACCTCATCGGCTGCCTCGACACGCCGACGAGCGGCGAGTACTGGCTCAACGGGCAAAAGGTCAGCGACCTGCGCGACGACGAGCTGGCCCGCATTCGCAACAAGGAGATCGGGTTCGTGTTCCAGACGTTCAACCTGCTGCCGCGCGCCGACGCGCTCCACAACGTCGAGCTGCCGCTGATTTATGCGGGGATGTCGGGGCGCACGCGGCGCGAGCGCGCCCAGTACGCGCTCGAGCGCGTCGGTCTCGCTGACCGGATGGATCACAAGCCCAACGAGCTCTCGGGCGGGCAGCGCCAGCGCGTCGCCATCGCGCGCGCGCTC
The DNA here is from genome assembly GCA_044869265.1 of Gemmatimonadales bacterium. Taxonomy (GTDB): domain Bacteria; phylum Gemmatimonadota; class Gemmatimonadetes; order Gemmatimonadales; family GWC2-71-9; genus 20CM-2-65-7. The sequence goes on along the minus strand of JBIOXD010000068.1, from coordinate 97,124 downwards.
GTCAACGTGCCGTCGATCCTGCTCGCGGACGAGCCGACGGGGAACCTCGACTCCACCACGAGTGCGGAAATCATGGCGGTGTTCTCGGATCTGCACCGTCAGGGCCAGACGGTGGTCATGGTTACGCACGAGCACGACATCGCCGCCCACGCCGCGCGGGTGATCACGCTGCGGGACGGCGTCGTCGCAACCGACCAACTCAAGGCGGCCTAGTGCATCTTCTCGACGCCATCCGCCTGGCGTGGCAGACGCTGCGCGCGCAAAAGCTCAAGAGCGGATTCTCGCTCATCGGCGTGTTCATTGGGGTCTCGTTCTTCATCGGCGCCTGGTCCATCACGAACGGCATCAACATCTACATGACCGAGAAGTTCGCCGGGACGGTCATCGGGGTGAACACGTTCCACCTCCGGCGCCGGCCCGCGTTTACGCCGCACGTGAGCGACTCGATGTGGCGCGCCTGGGCCCGCCGGCCGCGGATCCGATTCAGCGACGCCGAGGCGGTGTCCGAAGGCCTCACCGTTCCCGTCCTCACGGCGTGGCAGTCCTCGGATAACGGCGACATCGAGGCCAACGGGAAGACCGTGCGCGCAGCCGAGATCGTCGGCGCGACGGAGCGCTACTTCGATATCAAGAACCTCACGATTGCCCAGGGCCGGCCGTTCAGCGCGCAGGAAGTGCGCAGCGGCGTGCCGGTCGTGGTGGTCGGCAGCGAGGTCGCGCAGAAGCTCTACGCCGGCCGGGATCCGATCGGAAAGACGATCCGCATGGGGGGACAGCCGTACCGGATCGTGGGGGTGGTCTCCGAGCAGGGTAAGCTGTTCGGCTTCTCGCTGGACCGCTTTGCGGTTGCGCCCGCGCTGTCACCAGTGCAGGACCTGGTGAACCCACCAGGCGTCGTCGATGCGCTGATCGTCAAAGCCAACAGCGAAATGGAAATGCGCGAGGCCATGAGCCAGGCCGAGGGCATCATGCGCAGCCGGCGGCATCTGCGGCCGGCCCAGGGCAACACGTTCGTGCTCGAAACCTCCGAGGGCGTGCTCGAGTTCTGGGCCGGGATTCAGCGCGTCCTCTTCATGTTCGGCCCGATGGTCGTGTTGGTCTCGCTCGTCGTCGGCGGCATCGTCATCATGAACATCATGTTCATGGCCGTCGCCGAGCGGACCCGCGAAATCGGGTTGCGCAAGTCGCTGGGCGCGCGCCGGCGCGACATCCTGCGGCAGTTCCTGGTCGAGGCGGTGACGCTCGCCGGTGCCGGCGGCGCGGCGGGGGTCCTCTTCGGCGTCCTGCTGACGTTCGCCCTCAAAGCGGTCTCCCCGCTCCCCACCACGCTCTCGGGGTTGTCGGTCTTTTTGGGCCTACTGGTCGGCGGGCTCACGGGGGTCGCCGCCGGCATCATCCCCGCGAGTCGAGCCGCGAAGCTGGATCCCATCACGGCGTTACGCCAGGAATGATCCCATGACCCCGACACTCGAAGGCGTCAGTATCGCACTAGGGTCGCTGCGGGCGCACAAGCTGCGGGCCGCGCTCACGATTCTCGGCGTCGCGATCGGTGTCATCGTCGTCATGGTGATCGGCGCGATCATCGCCGGATTCAACAAGGGCTTCACCGACATGCTGGAGACGCTCGGGCCGAAGACGTTCTACGTCGGGCGCTATTGGGGCGGCACGGGCGCCGAGGATCCCGACGACCCCAACCCGTGGGAGCGGCGTCCGGGGCTGACAATCGAGGAGGCCCAGCGTGTCGAGGATCTGCCCACGATCAAGTTTGCCGTCGTCGACGAGAACGCGAACGCCGACATCGTCTTCGAAGGCAAGCGGCTCGGCGCCGTCAGCATTCAGGGGCGGGATGCCGACTGGCCGAAAGTGGCCGGCGGCCAGGTCACGCCGGGCCGCTCGTTCAGCGCCCTCGAGGACAACGCGAACGCGTTCGTCGTCGTCATCAACACCAAGGTAGCTGAGCAGCTGTTCTCGGAGCGGGATCCGCTCGGACATCGTATCAAGATTGGCGGCGCACCCTATACGGTGATTGGCGTGTTCGATCCGCCGCCGGGGCTGTTCGGCGAAGGCGAACAGAACGAGGTGTTCATTCCTTACGGGACGCTGGTGAAGAACCTGCCATACTGGAAGGGATGGATGGATTTCTTCGTCACGCCCGAGGATACCGTCTCCCAGCAGCGCGCGATCGACGACGTGACCATGGCCCTGCGCAGCATGCGTGGCCTGCGGCCGTCGGAGCCGAATAACTTCGACATCGTGACGCAGGAAAAGTACATGGAGACCATCAACAGCATGACCGGAGTCTTCAAGGTCATCATGATCGTGCTGTCGATGGTCGGCCTGATGGTCGGGGGCATCGGCGTGGTCGCCATCATGATGATCTCGGTGACGGAACGGACGCGGGAAATCGGCGTGCGCAAGGCGCTCGGCGCGACCCGCAAGGCCATCATGTGGCAGTTCCTGATCGAGGCCGCGACGCTGACGACCGTCGGGGGGGTCATCGGGTTGGTCGTGGGTGGAGGCATCGCGCTGGTGCTCGGCGCCGCCACACCTGTCCCGGCCTACGTTCCGCTCGGTTCGGTGATCGCCGCATTGGTCGGCGCGGCGTTTACGGGCCTGCTGTTCGGCATTTATCCCGCAAGCAAAGCCTCGAGGCTCGATCCGGTAGAAGCGCTGCGGTACGAATAGGGCCTGGGGCCTGGGGCCTGGCCCGTTAGCTTTCGAGCCGTGCCGCTCTTCGAAGCCCTGCGTCTCGCTCTCCAGACCGTGTGGAGCCACAAGCTCCGGTCGTTCTTCACCCTCCTCGGCATCATCGTCTCCGTCGCGTTTCTCGTCGCAGTCGTCGCCGTCATTCAGGGCATGAATGCCTACGTCCGCGAGCGGCTCGCCGGCGCGATCGTCGGCATCAACGCGTTCCAGATCCGGCGCGACCCGATCCAGGTGGGGTTCATCGACGAAGAAGAGTGGAAGCGGATTCAGCGCCGCCCAATCATCGCCCCAGAAGATGTCGCGTTCATCGCGCGCGCGGTCCCCGACGCCGAGGCGGTCGCGTTGCAGTCGGGCTGGCCCACGCCGATGGCCGACGTGCAGTGGCGCAATCGCGAGACGGGCGACGTCTTCATCTTCGGCGTCACCGCCCCGTTCGTCGTCGTCCAGGACTACACGTTTGCGGCGGGCGAGGCGCTCACCGACATCGACGTCGAGCAGCGCCGCTACGTGGCGGTGCTCGGCTACGACGTGGCCGACAAGCTGTTCGGCAACGTGGAGAGCGCCGTCGGCCAGACGATCCGCGTGCGCGGCATACAGCTCGTCGTCAAAGGCGTCATCGCCAAAAAGGGCACGGTTCTGGGTCAATCGTGGGACGGATTCGTTATGCTGCCGCTGACAACGTTCGAGTCGATGTACGGCCGCCGACAGACGATGGTGATCTCCGTAAAGATGCCGACCGCGCAGGCAGTCGCGCCGGCGATGGTGCGTGTGGAGGAAGCGATGCGCATCGCGCACCGGCTCCGGCCCGGGACCGAGAATGACTTCACGGTCGACACGGGAGAAGGTCTGATCGCATTCTGGGGCAGACTGACACGCGTCATTTTCTTCGTCCTCCCCATCGTGACGGGCATTGGCGTCGTCGTCGGCGGGATCGTGATCATGAACATCATGCTCATGAGCGTGACCGAGCGAACACGCGAAGTCGGCATCCGGAAGGCGCTGGGCGCTTCGCGACGCGACATCCGCCGTCAGTTCTTTGCGGAAGCACTCACCTTGTCGCTGCTTGGAGGGATTACCGGACTCCTGGTTGGTTTCGCGTTGTCGGGGCTGGTCCAAGCACTCTCCCCCCTGCCGGCACGCGTCACCGCCTGGTCAGTCCTCCTCGGGCTCACGCTCGGCATCGTCGTGGGCATCGCGTTCGGCGTCTATCCAGCTCACCGCGCCTCTCGCCTCGATCCGATCGAGGCGCTCCGCCAGGAATAGATGGCACTGCATTCGGTACGCGAAGGCTGGCGCATTGCCCTGGACCAGCTGCGCTCGAACAAGCTCCGCTCCGGGCTCACCGTGCTGGGCGTGGTGATCGGCATCGCGACGGTCATGGCGATGGCCTCCATTGTCGCGGGCTTTCGCGAGCAGATCGTGAACACGCTCGAGGTGGTGGGTCCGACAACGTTTCGCGTGCTCCGCTACTTCTCGACGACCGGTGTAAACCCCGATGCCGTGCCCCGCGAGATCCGCGTGCGGCCGCGATTGATCCCGCAGGACGCCGAAGCACTCGCCCGGCTGCCGGAAATCCACTACGCGGCGATCTGGACGCAGGTCTTTCAGCGGTTCGAATACGCCGGTAATCGCACGCGCATACTGGGCGTCTTCGGCGCGGACGATCGCTTCATGGAGATCCTCGGCGGCGGCATCATCAATGGGCGATCGTTCACCGAGGCCGAGCTGCGCGGCGGCGACCCTGTCGCCATCGTCGAGCAGCGGACCATCGATCGTTTGTTCGGGGCCTTGAACCCGTTGGGCCGCATCGTGCGCATCGGCGGCAACCCGTTCAAGATCATCGGCGTCTGGCAGCGGCCCACGAATATCTTCGAGGTCCCGGGGACGCCCGAGATCTCGGGCGTGGTGCCATTCGAGTCCGCGCGCCGCAGCTTCTTCATCGACGAATGGAACAGCCTGATCATCCTGGTGAAGCCGAAACCGGAGGTCACCGTCAGCCGCGCGATGGACGCCGCTACGGTGACGCTGCGGCGGTTGCGCGGACTGCGCGTCGGGGAAGCGAACACCTTCGATCTGCTCACGTCGGACCAGGTGCTGGGGATCTTCGACAGCCTGACGTTCGCTTTCTTCTTTGTCATGCTCGTGTTGTCGAGCATCGCCCTGATGGTCGGGGGAATCGGCGTGATGGCGATCATGATGGTCTCGGTGACGAGTCGCACGCGTGAGATCGGCCTGCGCAAAGCCTTGGGCGCCACCCGACGCGCGATCCTGTGGCAATTTCTGGTCGAGGCCGCCACACTCACGCTCCTCGGCGGCATCATTGGAATCGTGCTCGGCGTGGGCGTCGGCGAAGCGTTAAAGCGTCTGCTCGCATTCAACACGACGATCCCGGTCATGCCGGCCGCGATTGCCACTGCTGCCTCCATCCTCGTCGGTCTGGTGTTCGGCATCGCCCCGGCGGCGCGGGCTGCGAAACTGGATCCTGTCGAAGCGTTGAGATACGAATGATCCAACCAGGTACGTGGTGCATGGTGCGTCGTGCGTGGGAATGCTGCCCACGTACCACGCACGACGCACCACGCACGGTATTCGGCACATGACCGATCAAGTCGATTTGCTAGCAATCGCCGCCCATCGCGACGACGTCGAGCTCACCTGTGGCGGGACGTTGGCCAAGGCGGCGCAGGCCGGCCATCGCGTGGGAATCATCGACCTGACGCAGGGAGAAATGGGGACACGCGGTGACGCGAGCAGGCGCGCGGCCGAAGCAGAGCGCGCGGCGAAAACACTGGGCGTTGCGATTCGGCTCAATGCCGAGCTGCGGGACGCCCATCTCGCCAACGACGATCGCTCGAGGGAGATCCTGGTCGAACTGATCCGGCGCACACGGCCCCGTGTCGTGATTCTTCCCTTCCCCGTCGGCCGCCATCCCGATCACCGCATTGCTTCAGAGCTGGGGCGGGACGCCTGCTATCTCGCGGGGCTCGCGAAATACGAGCCCGGCAGGGGCGGCGAAGCGCACCGACCCTACAAGCTGCTGTATGCGCTCGCCTATCGCGAGGATCCCGTCAAACCGACGTTGGTGGTCGACATTTCGGACGTGTTCGAAACGAAGATGCAGGCGATTCGCTGCTACGCATCCCAATTTGACGGCGCCAAAGCCGCCGGGGAGATCCATCCCACGGGGCAGGACCTGTACGAACTGATTCGCGTGCAGTCGGCGCACTACGGATCGTTGATCCGGCGCCGCTACGGCGAGCCGTTCTACACGTCGGAGACGCAGGAAGTGGACGACGTGCTCAAACTGGGTGTGCAGTCGATCTAGCTCGATATTCACAGGCTGAAGCCTGTGCTCGGCAGGCATTGTCCTTAAGGACATTGTTTGCCGAGCACACCCTTTAGGGTGTGAATGTTATTCCGGGTGTGATTAGATTGCGGAGCTTTTCATGACCAAGCGCGTCACCTATCTCGACAACGCGGCCACCACGCCGGTGCGGCCGGAAGTGCTGGAGGCAATGCTTCCCTACCTCGGGAAGGAAGCTTTCGGCAATCCGTCGTCCGCGCACCGGTTTGGGCGGGCGGCGCGCGCGGGCATCGAGGAAGCGAAGCGCGCGATCGCCGAGGCACTCAATGCCGAGCCGAACCAGGTCGTGTTCACCTCCGGTGGCACGGAGGCCGACAACCTCGCGATCATCGGCGCCGCGCTCGCGTCGAAGGACCGCGGCGGTCCGTTCCGCGTCGCCGTATCCGCGACCGAGCACAAGGCAGCCCTGGCCGCGGCGCACGCGGTCAAGCACCTCGGCGGCGAAGAGGTCATCCTGCCGGTGACCGCTTCGGGTCTGGTCGATGAGACCCAGCTTGCCAGGGCCATCGAGCACGGCGTGGCCGTGGTCAGCATCATGTGGGTCAACAACGAAGTCGGTACCGTGCAGCCCGTGCGGCAGCTCGCCGATCGATGTCACGAGGCCGGCGTCCTGTTCCACACCGACGCCGTTCAGGCGTTCGGCAAGGTTCCGGTCTCACTTCGCGACTTCAACTGTACACTCCTCACTATCTCCGGCCACAAGATCGGAGCCCCCAAGGGCGTGGGCGCGTTGATCGTGCGCGACCGCAAGGCCGTGGAGGCGATCATCCACGGCGGCGGCCAGCAGTTCGGTATTCGCCCGGGGACGGAGAACGTGCCCGGTATCATCGCGCTCGGCGTTGCGGCACGCCTCGCCGCCCAGGAACAGCAGGCGCTCGCGGTGCGGCTGCGGGAGCTGCGCGATGAGCTGGAGCGCCGGCTGCTTGCCATCGTTCCCGACGCCCTGATCAACGGCTGGCAGGGCGAGCGCGCGCCGCACATCTCGAACGCGTCCATTCCGGGCACAGACAGCGAAGCCCTGCTCATGCATCTCGATCTGGCGGGCATCGCCTGCTCATCCGGCTCCGCCTGCAGTACCGGCGCGGTCGAGCCCTCTCATGTGCTGACGGCCATGGGCGTGCCGCGTGACCTTGGCGTGGCCGCCCTGCGCTTCTCGTTCGGCAAGGATAGTTCGCTGGAGGATGTGGAGGCAGTGGCCGCAGTGCTCCCAAAGATCGTTGAGAAGGTGAGGTCACTATCTGCTGTCTTGCATCGGTGATGACGTTGCACGTCGGCACGATGGCATGTCGGCACTCGATCACGTTGCACGTCTGCATTTCGGCACGTCGGCACGCAAGCTCGATTTCGTTCTCGTGCCGACGTGCAGTCGTGCCGACGTGTAAGCCTCAGCGTCAACAATGACCAGAGTTCTCGTTGCTATGTCAGGAGGCGTGGATTCCTCCGTTGCAGCCGCACTTCTGGTGGAGCAAGGCGTCGAGGTAATCGGCGCCACCATGAAGCTGTTCTGCTACGGCGACAGCGTCCCCGACCGACCCTGTTGCTCGCTCGATTCGATCACGGACGCGAAGCTCGTCGCGCACAAGCTCGGCATTCCGCATTACGTGCTGAATCTCGAGGACCGCTTCGGGCACGACGTGATCGACAATTTTGTGGCCGAGTACGCGCGCGGCCGCACGCCGATACCGTGCGTGCGCTGCAACTCGTTCACAAAGTTCCGCGATTTCCTTTATCACGCCGACGCGCTCGATTGCGACGCGATTGCGACCGGCCATTACGCGATCGCGAAGGACGGCGCGCTGTATCGCGGGCGCGACCCCCAGAAGGATCAGTCGTACTTCCTCTGGGGCATCGATCGCACGGTAGTCCGCCGCATGCTGACGCCCGTCGGCGAGCTGTCGAAGGCGGAGACCCGCGCGACGGCTCGCACGCTCGGCCTCGTTACCGCGGAGAAGCCGGAATCGGTCGAGATCTGCTTCGTCCCCGACGACGATTACGTGTCGGTGCTCGAGCAGCGTCTTCCCGACGACGCTCCAGCACTCGCGCCGGGGCCGCTCGTCACCACGAATGGCGAAGTCATCGGCGAGCATGATGGCTTCGCGCGCTATACGATCGGCCAGCGCCGCGGGTTGCCGGGAGGATTTGCCGAGCCCATGTACGTCGTCGCGATCCGGCCGGAGACCCGTGAGGTCGTCGTCGGGCCAGGTGCGCAGTTGTTCGGACACGAGGTGTCACTCGAAGAGGTCAACTGGCTTGCCGAGCCGCTCGCGCCCGGCGATCCAGTGTGGGTGCAATGCCGCTATCGCGCGCGTGCCGTCCCCGGCACGGTTGGTGCGTTGGCCCTCGCCGGCGGATCGCTCACGCTGCGACTCGCAGAGCCGGTGCGGGCAATCACCCCTGGGCAGTCCGCCGTGTTGTACGACGCCGGTGATCGCCTACTTGGTGGTGGAGTGATCGCCTAGCCGCCATTCCCCGTGTGCGTGGGGTCACAGCGACCCCGGTCGCAGCGCATGCACAATTCACTTTCGTTCCTTTCGTCTGGAGGCAGTATGCGGTTGCTCCTTAGTGGCGTGCTCGCGCTCGCAGTCTTCTCGGCCGCGTGCAGCGATAACGCCGTAGCCCCCAAATCTCCGGCCGATCCACAGGCCACGGCCGCGGAGCTCGCGGCGCTGGGTTCGGTGTTCAATGCGGCGCCATTGCAGAGCTTGTCCGCGATTTCGCCTGCTGTCACAACTACCGCCGCTGCCCCGTTACGCGCGCTGGCGCTCGCCGGCTCCACGAATCCGCTCCGCTCGTCGGCACGGCTCCGGCCGTACGCGGACCGCATCGACGGGGCCCGGATGTTCAGCAAGCTGCTGCCGGCAATGAGCGTGACCGGAGTGGCGACGCTGTTGCCGCCAGAGTTCGCCGGCAAGACCTTCGAGTGGGATTTCAACGGCAGCCTCGCCAAGTACGACACAACGGCACGCACCGGGGCACCGAGCAATGGTGTGCGCTTCATTCTTTATGCAATCGATCCGCTGACCGGCCTGCCCGCGGGCCCAGCGCCGGGTACTGAGGTCGGGTATATCGATTTGATGGATGAAACGGGCACCGGAAACCCGAAGGTGCACGTGATCGTCGCAGGCGTGGGCGGCACCCCCGTCTATGTCGATTACACGGTGAGAATCAGCGGCCAGACGGCGTCGTCAGTCACGATCAGTACTACCGGATATATCACCAACGGCGCGGACTCGCCGGATTCGCTCCGCTTCAACGGCGCGATAACGGCGGCGTTCTCCGGGAACAGCTCCACCTTCACTGCCACAGTTACGGAAGACGTCTCATTCGACGTCAATTCGCACGACATTCACGTGCGTAATTGGCAGCGAGTCTCGGTTACCGGAACGACAACCACGACCGACGTCAGCCTGCGGCTCTCGTTCCGCTTCGAGCATGGCGCCGAAGTGGTCACGCTCGATGGCAGCCTGGATGCCGACCTTGCGGGCAACGTCACGGGCGAGTTTACGGCGCGGGTAGACGGTGGGTTGTACGCGAGCTGCAGCGTAACGGGCACGCAGAACAGCTACACGCTCACGTGTCAAGGTGCCGACGCAGATGGGCTCAGCGCTGATGACGATGCGGCCTTGGATGCGCTGAGTGGGGCGGCCGGCAATGTCAGCTCGGCATTCGAGGGAATCCTCGGTCCCGCGATTGGCGTGATTGGCGGCGGGCAGTAGGTCACGATCGACCACCGCAAACCCCCTGTCCGGCTCTGGCCGGGCGGGGGGTTTTGCTTTATTACCTAACGTGCTCTATCGGCTGCTCGCGAACGCCGTCGTCGTCGTCCATGCGCTCTTCATTGTCTTCATCGTGTTCGGCGGCTTCCTCGCGTGGCGCTGGCGCTGGGTCGCCTGGCTGCACGTCCCGGCCGCGATTTGGGGGGTACTCATCGAATACCGTGGCTGGATCTGTCCCCTGACCCCGCTCGAGAACTCCCTGCGCGCAAAAGCTGGTCAGAGCGGCTACAGCAGTGGATTCATCGAGCACTACTTGCTCCCCGCCATCTATCCCGCAGGCCTCACGCCGCGAATTCAGATGATCCTTGGCACCGCCGTGCTCGTCATCAATATTTTCGCCTACACCGTCTTCGTCCGCCGTCTGCGAGGCTCCTGATGCCCCCCCCCAACCGCCGTCACTTTCTCCAGTCGTTGTTCGCCGCGAGTGCCTCGCTGGCCGCTCTCAAGAGCGACGCGCTCGCGCGTATCACGCCAACCGTGCGCAATCTGCGGGGCCGCCCGCCCGAAGACGTCGCCCAGGACGAGGATTTCTGGCGACAGATCCAGCAGGCGTTCGACATCGACCGCGGCATGGTCAATCTCAATAACGGCGGCGTGGCGCCCAGCCCGCGCGTAGTCAATGCGGCGTTTCAGCGGTATCTGGCTGTGTCGAACCAGGCGCCGGCGATCACGATGTGGTCCTGGCTCGAACCGGAGATCGAGGCCGTCCGCCGTCGCCTTGCCGCGAGCTTCGGCTGCGATCCGGAAGAGATGGCCATCACCCGCAACGCGAGCGAAGCGCTCGAAATCGTGCAGCTGGGAATCCCGCTGGAGCGCGGCGATGAGGTAGTCACGACCACGCAGGACTACCCGCGCATGCTCACGACCTGGAAGCAGCGGGAGCGGCGCGAGGGCATCGTGCTCAAGCAGATCACCTTCCCGGTCCCGCCGCCGTCACAGGACGACCTCGCGCGCCGCATCGAAGCCGCCATCACGCCGCGCACCAAGGTGATCCACGTCTGTCACATCACGAATCTCACCGGTCAGATCTTTCCGATCAAAAAGATTTCCCAGCTGGGCCGGGCCAAAGGCATTGAAGTCATCGTGGACGGCGCGCACGCATACGCCCAGTTTCCCTTCAAGCGCGACGATCTCGATTGCGACTTCTACGGCACGAGCCTCCACAAATGGCTCACGGCGCCGATCGGCACCGGCTTCCTGTACGTGCGCCGCACCAAGATCGGCAAGATCTGGCCGCTGATGGCGGCGCCGCCCGAGATGAACGAGAACATCCGCAAGTTCGAGGAGATCGGGACGCATCCGGCGGCGAACCACAACGCGATCGTCGAAGCACTCGACTTCCTCGAGGGCATCGGCTCCGAGCGGAAAGCGGCGCGACTGCGGTTCTTGCGTGATCGCTGGGCCAGGCGCCTGGAGCGCCTGCCCGGGGTGAAGATCCTGACCCCCTACGATCCCGGACAGTCGTGCGGGCTCGCCTCGTTTACGCCCGGGCAGCTCGACGTCGGCAAGCTCGCGACCTTTCTGTACGACCATCATCGCATCATCGTCACGCCGATCGCGCATGCCGAATTCAACTGCCTGCGGATCACGCCGAACGTCTACACGACGCTCGCCGAAGTCGATCGGTTCTGCGAGGTGATGGAAGACCTCCTGCGCAAGGGCCTCCCGGCCTAGGGCAGTAACGCCACGATCCGCAGCGGCCCGCCGCTGCCGCCTTTGATCTTCATCGGGAGCGCGATGACGAAGGCGCCGGTCACCGGCAGCTGGTCGAGATTCGCGACGTTCTCGAAAGCCGGGATATTCGAGGCGAACAGGCGACGGTGCACCTGGAACGTCGTGGATTGGCCGTAGTCGATGCTCGGTGTATCGATGCCGACGGCCGCGACGCGACGCCGCACGAGCAAACGAGCCCCGTCCAGATCGAGCCCGGGGAAATGCAGCTCCGCAACCCCCGCCGTGCCGGTCTTCGTGGTGCCGAGGTAGCGCGCGCGATCGGGCCAGCGCTTCCCCCATCCGGTGCGGAACATCACGATCGTGCTCGGGGGAATCTCGCCGTGCACCGCTTCCCACGCCGTAATGTCGGATTGATGAATGCGATAGTCGGCGCTCGAATCGGCCTGGCGCGACACGTCGATGACTACCGCTGGGGCGACTAATTGACTGAGTGGAATCTCGTCGGCGCTCCGCTTCTTCTCGACGAAATGCACGGGGGCATCGAGGTGCGTGCCGCCATGCTCGGCTGCCGTGATGTTATTGGCCGCGTAGTACCAGCCGCCCGGCATGCGGCGCGCGGAGATGACGGCGAGATGAAACGGCTGAGCGGTGGGCCAATAGATCGTCGTGGAATCGAATGGATACGTGAGATCGACCCACTGCCCGTTGGCCAGGCGATCATGGAGAGACGGCCGGTTGCAGGACGCGAGCAACAGGAGCATGGTTGCGAGCGGGAAACGACGCATGAGAGCTCCGAGCAGGGACTTGGTTGCAATTGAATGCGAAATCAATAACGTTGCGGCGACTGCGTTCGTCCGACGGAGGACAATCTATGAAATCTGCAGTGACGATTGCGATAGTTCTCCTAACTGCCTGCGGCACCGGCAAATCCGACCAATCCACCGATACCCTCACCCAGCGCCAGAAGGACAGCATTCTCGCGAACTCGAAGCTGCCGAACGCGCGCGCCGTTGGAAACGCGATGCGAGCGGCCGATTCGGTGAATGTCCGCGTGTTGCGGGCCGATTCGCTGGCCAGGGACACAACGGAGCCCTGATGCGCCGACTGGTCCTCGGACTGGCGGTGGCCGCTGCCGCATGCGGCGGGGGCGGCGGCGCCCGAAGTCCATGCTCCGGTTATCAGTTCGACCGGCTGAAGCGTTATTCCCTCCCGTACGTCGGCCACTGGGTCGTCGCACGCGGCGACACATTGACGTTCCCCGATGCACCGTCGATGAGCGATCGGTTTCGGCTCGGTGACGTCGTCCTCGATACGGCGACGGTCGCCTTCAACGGCGAGTGCGTCTTTCGCGGACGAATGACATTCCGCGCGCCAAAGCCCGACACGTTGGACGTCAGCTGGTTCGGCCAACCGGAGCAGGCCATCGTGAGCGGCTGGCCCGTGGATCTGGGCCCGTTTGCCGGCGTTGCGCTCGCCTGGGCGGGTCGGGATTCGCTTTCGGGCTCTATTCTCATGGATGCGAAACTTGGCGTGCAGGCACGCCCCGGAATGACCGCGCGCTTCATCGCGGGAAGGTTATCTTCAGCGCCATGAGAGGATTCCTCATCAGGCTCATCATCACCGCGCTCGGCCTGTGGGTCGCGGACGCCTTGCTGGGGGACGGGATCAGGTTCACAGAGACAAGGGCGCTCATCGTCTCCGCGCTCTTGCTGGGCCTGGTGAACGCCGTCATCCGGCCGATCCTCCTCATCCTCACGCTGCCGCTGACCGTCGTCACACTGGGATTGTTCATCCTGGTCGTAAACGGCATCTCGCTCGCGCTCGTCGCCTGGCTCGTGCCCGGATTCGAGATCACCGGGCTGTTTGCCGCGACCGTTGGTGCGATCGTTGTGAGCCTCGTGAGCTGGGTCGTGTCGTCGTTCGTCGGCGGATCGGGTCGCATCGAGCGCATGCGTCGAGTGGAGGTCACCGGCCGCCGCATCGATGGATAAGGGATTCGCCCTCGCCGTGAAAAATGGGGTTACGCAATGACGTCCGCGCTGCTCCTCGCCCTGCTGATTCAAACGCCCTCTCTTTCGTCCACTCCAGCGCGACCGCTTGGGACTCTGCGCGAGCAAGCGGTGGTACAGCAGCAATGGCTTCAGTACCGCCTCGATTCCGTGCTGCCGCGTCTCATGCGCCAACACGGCGTCGAGATGTGGATCGTCGCCATGCGCGAGTACAACGAAGATCCGACGTTTTGGTCGCTCGTCGCTCCGACCACGATGTTCGCGCGGCGGCGGTCGATCTACGTCTTCACCGACCGCGGCGCGCGCGGAATCGAGCGCCTGGCATTGGGCGGTGGTTCGCAAGGTGGTGTGTATGAGGCATACGTCGCTCGCGATACAGTCGACCCGTCCATCGGACGCCGACCCGAGCTGGTGGGTCAGGGTCAATGGGATCTCCTGACACGCCTCGTCCGTGAGCGCGATCCGAAAACGATCGCGGTCAACATCTCGCACACGCACGCGTTTTCCGACGGGCTTTCAGCAGGCGAATGGGAGCAGCTCTCGCGGGCGCTCCCGCCAGGTTACCTCACACGCGTAGTTCGGGCGGATCGCATAGCGCTCGATTATCAGGCCATCCGCGCCCCCGGCATGCTGCCCGTCTACCGCCGCATGATGGAGCTGGTCTGGGCCGTCATCGATACCGCGTTCTCGAGCGCCGTCATTACACCCGGCAAGACCACGACCGATGACGTTGCCTGGTGGATGCGCCAGCGCGTGAACGATCTGGGACTGGGCACGTGGTTTCATACCGACGTCGATGTGCAGCGGCGCGGTCAGGATCTCAGCGGGCTCGACACCGTCGTGATTCAGCGCGGCGACGTGCTGCACTGCGATTTCGGTATCACGGCGCTCGGACTCAACACCGACACCCAGCACATGGGGTACGTGTTGCGCGAGGGGGAACGCGACGCGCCGGAAGGGCTGAAGCGGGCCCTGCAGAACTCGAACCGCCTGCAGGATATCCTGCTCGCCGAGATGCGGCCGGGACGAAGCGGGAACGACGTGCTCGCCAGCGCGCTCGCCACGATGCGGGCAGCAGGCATCAACGGGACGATCTACACCCACCCCATCGGCGATCGGGGTCACGGCGCCGGGCCGCTCATCGGCCTGTGGGATCACCAGGAAGGCGTACCGGGTCGCGGCGATATCCCGCTGCTCCCCGGCACCTGGTTTTCAATCGAGCTGCAAGCGACCACGCCTGTTCCCGAATGGGGAGGGCAACTCGTCCGCTCCGCTCAGGAAGAGGACGCCGAGCTTGCGACCGACGGGCAGATGCGCTGGATTCTGCGGCGCCAGACCACGTTCCATTTGGTTCGGTAGGTGAGCCCTTGAGGGTCGGATGATCTGCAAGCTCTGCGGCACCGCCGATCTGCCGCTGTTCTACACGCAAGGCGATCGGCGCCAGTTCAAATTCTACCGCTGTCCATCCTGCCGGCTCGTCGTGTACGACACCCGCACAGGCGTGAATCAGGAGAAGTACATCCTGACGCGCGTTGATCCGCGGGCCCCGACACGACAGAACCGCGGGCATCGACAGACCTACGCGTTCATCAAGCGTCATCTGCCCAGACCCGGTCGGATGCTGGATCTCGGGTGTGGTGACGGAACGGTCTTGTGGCTTGCGCGTGAAGACGGCTGGGAGGTGAAAGGGGTGGAGCTCTTTCCGGAGCACACCAGGATGGTCCGTGAAACGCTGGGTCTGGATGTCGAAACGTCCGACATCACGTCGTATCAGGGTGAGGAGGGCATGTGTGATTGCGTGGTCCTCACACATGTCTTGGAGCATCTCCCCGATCCAGTCGGCGCATTGACGAAGATTCGCAAGCTGCTCAAACCGGGCGGGGCTGCGGTTCTCGAGTTCCCCAATATCGATGCATTCGATGCGCAGCTGCGACGGCTGCTCGATCGGCTGGGCATCCACCGGCGTCGCTACGCGTCCACCTACACGCCCGGCCATGTCCAGGAGTTCTGCCGACCGTCGTTTGAGTTCGCCGCAAAGCGGGCGGGGTTGGTGCTCGATGTGTGGGAGACGTACTCCGTCAACCCGCTGCAGTATGTTTTCTTTCGTGCCGTTCCCATCGGCAACAAGGCTCGCGTGCTGGTTCGGAGATCCGCATGATCGACGTCGAAACCCCGGCGCTGCTGCTGTCTCGCGATGTCATGGAGCGCAACCTGACTCGTATGGCCGATCGCGGGAAGCGACTGGGCGTTTGGCTCCGGCCGCATATCAAGACGCACAAGTGCCTGGAGCTGGGACGGCGCCAATTGGCGCACGGCGCTCAGGGAATCACGGTGTCGACGCTGTTCGAAGCTGAAACGTTCTCGCGCGGCGGGTTCACCGATCTGACCTGGGCATTCCCCCTCGATCCCACACACCTGGCCCATGTGCGCCGTATCGCCCGACAAGCAACCTTGCGCGTGGTGCTCGACGACCTGGAGACGGCCAAGGCCGTCGGCGGAACCGGCCTGCATGTGTGGCTCAAGGTCGACTGCGGCTACCATCGGGCCGGCGTCGACCCTGCATCGCGCTATGCTCTCGACGTCGCGCGCGAGCTCGGTGCGGAGCGTGGCATCACGTTCGACGGCATTCTCAGCCATTCGGGCCATGCGTATCGCACCCGGACCAAGGACGAGGCCGCGCAGATTGCCGAGGAGGAGCGACAGGTGATGACCTGGTTTGCGGAGCTTCTGCGCAAAGATGGGCTGCCCGTCCGCGGCGTCAGTGTGGGCTCGACGCCCGCCATGGCGGCCGTAAAAGACTTGACGGGCGTCACAGAAGCTCGGCCCGGCAATTACATCTTTTACGACCGGACGATGGTGCTCATCGGGTGCTGTGAGCTGAAGGACGTCGCCGTGACGGTGCTCGCCACGGTCGTCTCACATCAGCCGGGCGCGTCACACTTCGTCGTGGATGCCGGGGCCCTCTCCCTCTCCAAAGACCTCGGACCGGCCCATTTGGGGGGAAGCCTCGAGCCCGCGTTCGGTGAAGTAAAGGGTCACCCCGAGCTCACCATCGCCTCTGTGTCGCAGGAACATGGCCTGATTCGCGCGGCGGCGCCCGCCGCGATCGAAGGAAAGTTCAAAGTCGGAGATCGCATCGAGATCATTCCGAATCACTCCTGTCTCACCGAGGCGCACTTCGACGAGTACGTAGTAATCGAAGGAGGTCGTATGATCGATCGCTGGAAGATCGAGCGTGGCCGATGAGAATCCAACTGCGTCATTTTCTTGTCGCGCTGCTGCCGCTGGTGTTCGGCCTGACCGCGAGCTGGGGCTTTGCGTTTTCGCAGAACAAGTGCGGCCGCTTGGTGGGGCCGATCTTTGCGCCCAAGTGTCACTGGATTCAGCTCGAGTACCAGCTCAGCTTTTTCATGGCCGGAACGCTGCTCGGCTGTATCATCGCCGCCGTCGTTGGCGCGACGTTGGAACGCCGCAGCCGCCGGCGTGTAACTCAAGCCGCGAACCTCAACCAAGAGGTGCACTCATGAAAGCGCCGCTGGTGCTGCTACTGATGGCCGGACTTGCAGGACGTGCTGCGGCACAAGACACAACCGCCAGACCTGCTCCCGCTGCTCCCGTCGCCGCTGCCAGTGACGTGAGCGTGGAAGCCGTGCTGGCGCGCTCGGTGATGGATCGCGTGCCCCAAGATACCGGGACCGCCTTTCCCGACACCGTCGGAACCATCGTGCTCTGGATGCGCGTGACGGGCGCCGATGCCCAGACGCTGCATCATGTCTGGTTCTTCGGCGACACCGAGGTCGGCGACGTCCCGTTGACCATCGGTGGGTCGCCCTGGAGAACGTGGAGCCGCAAGACAGTCCCCGTCGAGGCGAAAGGAGCGTGGCACGTTGAGATTCGCGATGAGGGCGGCAACGTGCTGAAACGGATCGACTTCACGGTGGGTCAATAGGGGAGCGGTGGCGTGTAGGGGCGCAGCATGCTGCGCCCCTACATTCTGCACCCCGTACAATCTGCGCCCCTACAATCCCATCCTCTCGATCAGTGCGCTAAACCTCGGTTCCTTGCGGAGCGAATCGAAGATGGGGTTCACATTCAGATAGACTAGCCAGCCGCGGCGCTCGTCGTACGCCCGTTCGGTCCAGTCGAGCGCTGCCGCATGATTGCCTAGTCCGATGTGGAGAATCGCAAAGGCGACCGGCGAGACATACCCCCGCTGGCGCTCTGCCTCGAGTTCCTGCAGCAGTTGCTCGGCCTCCGCCCGTTTCCCCGACTGCGCGAGTAGCCACCCCAACGTCGCCGTCGAGTACGCGCTTGCCCCCGGCAACGTCAGGGCTTCGCGCAACACGCGCTCGGCCTCCGCCGTCTCGCCCTGAAGCGCCAGCGTGCTGCCGAGCATGCGAATGCTCTCCACGGCCATCGGATTCATTTCGATGGCGCGGGCCAGATGTTCGCGTGCCTGGCCGTAGCGACGCGCGTAGTAGTAGACCCAGCCGAGCGCGCGTCGTGCCGACACCGATGCCGGGTCGAGCTCGATCGCGGTGTGGCCTTCCAGCAAAGCGGCATCGAACTGCCCCCGGGCGGCGAGCAGGAACGCGAACCATTGATGCGCACTGGCATAGCGCGGGTTCAATTCGATGGCGCGGCGAAATTCACGCTCGGCTTCGTCCCATTGCCAATCGTAGATGAACAAGCTCCACGCGAGCGATGCATGCGCGGACGGCAACGACTCGTCGAGCTCCAGCGCCTTGCGCGCGTAGTCTTTGGCTCGGGCGTAGGCTTCCGCGACCGGTATGGACCGATAGTCGACGTCGAGAGCGAAGGAGTCGGCCAGCCCCGCATAGGCCGGCGCGTAGCTCGGATCCTCCCCGATGGCCTGCTGGAAGTAGTCCACCGCCTCCGCGACACCCTCGGACGTCCGCTTGTTCCAGGCAAACCTTCCTTTGAGGTACAGGCCGTAGGCCTGGATATTCTCCGTGTAGCGGCGCGGCACGTGCTCGGACAGGTCGGCGAACATCGTCGCGCGCAGCGTGTTCACGATGGTAGCCGCGATTTCGTCCTGAATCTCGAAGACATCCACCAGCTTGCGGTCGAACCGTTGTGACCAGAGCAGGCGCCCATCGTCGGTCGAAGTAAGCTGAGCGGTGATGCGCAGCCGATCGCCCGCCTTGCGCACAGTACCCTCGAGCACGACCGATACACCGAGCAGGGCGCCGACGGCGCGGACGTCGAGCGGCTTGCCTTTGAGGGCGAAAGCCGACGTGCGCGAGGAGACACGCAGCCCCGCGATCTTGGCGAGCGCGTCGATCAGCTCGTCGGTAATGCCGTCGCTGAGATACTCGTTCTCCGTTTCCGGGCTCGCGTTCACGAAGGGCAATACGGCTATGGAACGCGTCGTCGTGGGTGTGCGGCCAGCGCTCTCCGCCGCGGCGAGCGCCGTCGCGAATTCGGCGGTGCTGTGGAAGCGCCGCTCGGGATCCTTCTCGAGTGCCCGGGCGAGTGCGTGCTCGACGGCCGTGGGAACGTCCGGTCGCACGCCGCGGATGGGTCGGGGTGTTTCGGTGACGTGTTTCGCCATGATGGCGCGTAGCCCCCCACCGGTGAACGGGGGCTGTCCGGCCAGCATCTCGTACACCACGCACGCGAGGCTGTAGACGTCGCTCGCGGTGCCGAGGTCCGGCTCGCCGCTCGCCTGCTCGGGGCTCATGTATTCGGGAGTGCCGAGCGCAATTCCTACTTCGGTCACTTGTTCGCGGCCGGTCGACTCCTCCGCATCACAGCACGCGCGCGCCACACCGAAATCGGCGAGCAGGGCATGACCGTCCGCGAACAGGATGTTCTCGGGCTTCACGTCGCGATGGACAAACCCGTTGCGGTGCGCGTAGTCGAGCCCTGCTCCCACCTCCTGCGCGATGCGCAGCGCGTCCTTCACCGGCAGCGGCCCGCTTTCGAGCAGCCGCTCCCGCAAGGAACCTCCTGGGACGTGGGGCTGCACGTAGTACAGCTGGCCGCCGGCTTCACCGGAGTCGATCAGAGGAACGATGTGGGGATGCGCGAGCCGCGCGGCGATACCGATCTCCCGCAGGAAGCGTTCGGTGCCGAGTGCCGCGGTGATCTCGGTGCGCAACACTTTGATAGCAACCTTGCGCCCGTGTTTTTTCTCTTCGGCGAGATAAACGGTCGCCATGCCGCCGCGACCCAGCTCCCGCTCGACGATGTAGCGGTCGGCGAGCGCCGCCGCGATGGGCGTGACTGCGGGGGGGGGAGCCTGGGCCATCAACGCCCAAAGCTAGCGGTTTTGCGTCTCCTCGCGTCCCCACTGGCCGAGCGCCAGCAGCAGAACGACGGCGCCGACGGTGATGCCTATGTCGGCGAGATTGAAGGTCCAGAAACGGACGTTGCGGACGCCGACGTCGATAAAATCGACGACCCCGGCGCTCGATCGTAATCGATCGAGGAGGTTGCCGACGGCACCGCCGACGACCAGGGCGACCCCGATCGCGCGGAGCCGCTCCGACGGACGAGTGCTGTGGTAGAGGAATCCCAGGACGACCAGCGCGCTGACCGAGAACAGCGAGTGGACGAGGCGCCGCGAGTCGCCGCCCAGCTCGATTCCCATCGCGGCGTTCGCATTGTAGGCGAGCGTGAAGCGAACCACCTCACCAACCAACGGGTACGGTTCGCCGACGGCGAGGTGACGTTCCGCGGCCCGCTTGGTCGCGCAGTCGGCAACGAGCAACGTGAGCGCGAGCGGCCAGAACCACCGCGCCTTGGGCATCAGGCCACGACCACTCGCCGCAACAGCCAGAGGGTCAGCAGCGTCCCCAGCGTAAGCGCGCCCACGAGTACAGCTATAACGCCACCAATCACGCAGGCGATGAAGAACCGGTCGGCGCTCTGCGCCCGCGCCCGCTCCATGAGATGGCGTTCCAACAACTTGACGTTGCGAAGGTTGGCCTTCCATGCGAAGTCGAAGACGTCTCCGAGGATCGGTACGGCGCCGAGGACGGCGTCGAGAGCCACATTTGCGGCGATCCGGAGCAACGTCGCGCGCGACGCACCCAGCCGAATCGCTTCTACGAGGATCCAACCTGCAAGAACGGCGCCAGCAGCATCGCCGGCGCCGGGGATAAGTCCAAGGAGGGGATCGACACCATACCGGTCCAGCCAGGCCGCGTATCGGCTGAGTGCACTGAGTTTACGAGACGACATCTCCCGCTCGCCGCCCGACGAATCGCCGGTGCTCACGCGACCACACTCCTGCGAACCAGTGGAAGACCACCGTATACCCCAGCGGCGATGCTGGCAAGAAGATGAAGCCGAGGACTTGCTGCAGACTGGGGCGGGAGGACTCGAACCTCCAACTTCCCGGTTAACAGCCGGGCGGTCTGCCAGTTGACCTACACCCCACTGAAAACAGTTGCAAAGTTGCGCAGACGGCAAAGTTGCAAGAACTGATGACTGCTGGCTAGTACTTCAGGCCTGCTTTCTCTGCAAAACTCTTGACCGCTTCCTGCTCTTCCGCGCTGAGCTTCTCGGGGAGCGTGACGTGCGCTTCCACGTACATGTCGCCGCGGCGGCCGTTCTTCTCGATCCCGACTCGAGGAACACGGAACCGTTGGCTGTGTTGCGTTCCAGGCGGAATTCGGAGCACCACGCTCTTGCCGTCGAGCGTCTTCACCTTGATGCGCGATCCCAGCATGGCCTGGGCGATGTTGATCGGCACCACGCCGATGACGTCCAGTCCCTCGCGCCGGAAGAAGCGGTCGGGGGCAACGTGAATCACCGCGATGAGATCGCCGCGCCCTTTCGGCCCCTGATTCTTGAGCCGGAGGCGCGCGCCGTCCTCGATGCCGGGCGGGATCTCGACGTTGATGCGCTTCTCGACGCGTACCTCGCCGCTGCCCTGACATGTGGGACAGCGCTGCGACGGCACCGTCCCCTTCCCCCGGCACACCGGGCACGGACGATTCACCGCGAAGCCGCCCTGACCAAACGAGACGGTGCCGCGACCTTTGCACTCCGGGCAGGTGCTGACGGTCGCGCCCTTTGCGGCACCGGTTCCGCTGCACGTCGGGCACACTTCGGGCATCGCGAGGGTGATCGGCACCGAGCCGCCCAATGCGGCGACACGGAAGGGAATCGTGACGCTGGTCTCGACTTCCTCGGGCTCCGATTCGCGACCCGCGCCACGACGCCCGAAGATCGACGAGAAGAGATCACCCAATCCACCCAGATCGGAGATGTCGAAGTCGGCGCTGTCCTCCGCGGTCGGCCCTCCGGGGCCGCCAGGACCGCGCCGCGCGCCGCGCTGTGCGAATGGATTCGCACCCGCAAACGCCCCGTACCGTCGGAGCTGGTCGTATTTCTTGCGCTTATCGCTGTCGCTCAACACGTCGTGCGCCTCGTTGATTTCCTTGAAGCGCTCGGCGGCCTGGGGATTGTTGGGATTCCGATCCGGATGGTACTGCTTGGCCAATCGGCGAAATGCCTTTTTGATTTCGTCCGTCGACGCGGTTTCAGCGACTCCCAATACTTGGTAGTAGTCGCGCTGTGCCGCCATCAACGGCCCCCGCCCTGCCAGGTGAGCACGATCACGCGCGCCGGACGCAGCAACGTATCGCGCATCTTGTAACCGGGTTGCACCACGTGGCCTACGGTATGGTCCAACTCCGGTTTCGGCGCCGGCTGCATCGTAACTGCTTCGTGCATGTTGGGATCGAACGGTACACCGACCTTATCGATGCGCGTCACGCCCGCGCTTTCCAGTTCCTTCCACATCTTGCGTTCTACCAGCTCGACTCCCTCATGAAGCGTCTTGGCGTCCGTCTCGACGGGATCGATGTGCGCAAAGCGGGACAGATCGTCGAGCGCGTCCGCGAGCCGGGCGATCAGGTCCGCCTGGGCGCGCTGCCACGTCTCGATCCGTTCTTTTGCCGTCCGTTTGCGGAAATTGTCGTACTCGGCCGCGAGCCGTAGATGCCGGTCTTTCCATGCGTCCACCTCCGCCGCCACTTGAGCGCCGGGTGGAGCGGCGGCAGGGGTGGCGGGGGCAGGGGCAACGGCAGGATCAGGCGCCGCAGCCGCAGCGGACGGCGGTGGCGCGGCGTCGACCGGAGTGTCGGCCACGACTGGCTCCTTCGTATCGGGATCGAGCGAAGGAACACGTGGAGAATGAGGGTGACGTTTGTTGGGCATATGTTGGAACTTTCAGTCCGACAACAAGATAAGCGAGCAGGACTAAGGAGGGAAACCCCGGAGCGGCATTTACTGCCTCGTTGGATCTGATTCCAACGAGCGATGCGTGTTGGTGAAGCCGATCAAATCATCCATGACGGCCTGCACGTCGAACAGGTCATGCGGCAGGTCGGGATACCAGTTGAGTGTTGCGCGACTCGCGAGGCTGGCGGCGAGGCGGCGCGCGAGCTCCAAATCGATGACGCGGTCCGCGCCCCCCAGGAGAAAGAGCACCGGTTGCTCGATGCGGGAGGCATCGGCTAGCACGGCACGCTGCGCCCACTCGAGCTCCGCCCGGGCGCCGGCGGTCATATACTCCGCACCTTGCCCCGTAGGCAGTGTCGGCCAGAGATCGGCAAGCCTGGCCGCGATCCGTTTCCACACGGGCACCACCCTCCGGGATGCGAGCCACGGGCCAGAAACGACCGCAGCCGTGGGCGGCTCCCCGGGCTGCGTCTCGAGATAGCGCAGGACGACCAGCCCGCCGAAGCCGTGGCCAACCAGGACCTGTGGAACGTCGTGCCGCTGGCGCACCGCGCGGCGGAACGCCTGCAGGTCACCGAGCAGCTGGCTGAAACGGGACAGGTGCCCGCGTCGCCCTCCCGATCGTCCGTGGCCGCGCAGGTCGAGAAAATAGGCCGCACAGCCCGCGCCCCGAAGCTGCGCGCCAATCTGCGTCCACCGATCGGATAGGCCGGGAGGGTACCAGTCGTGCAGAAAGAGCACGGCGATGTGTGCCTGCGCCGGCTCGTAGGCATCGAAAACCAGCGGCGTGCCGTCGGGGGCATTGACGCGATTCATCGACCGCGCCTGTCCATCAATCGCCGCAGCAGGTCGAGCGCGGCCTGGGCTGCTCGTGCGCGAACCTCGCCGCGGTCGCCGGGAAAGATGCGCTTCAGCGCGCGCGCGTCCGAGCCCAGGCGAGCCGCGACCCATACCGTGCCGACTGGCTTCTCCTGCGAGCCGCCTCCGGGACCCGCGATCCCGGTTACGGCGAGCGCGGCATCGACGCCAAAGCGTCGCTGCGCTCCGGCGGCCATCGCCAGGACGACTTCCTCAGAAACCGCCCCTTGGGCTTTCAGGAGGGCGTCGGGCACACCGAGCAGCTCGCGTTTGACCGTGTCGTCGTAGGCGACGACACCGCCTACGAACACATCGGAAGACCCCGGGACGGCGGTGATCCTACTCCCGAGAAGGCCACCCGTACACGACTCGGCGACCGCGAGCCGCAGCTCGAGCGCGCGCATTCGCTCGAGCAGGACGGCCGCGAGATCGGCTCGATCTTCCCCGTAGACGTGCTCGCCGGCCAGCGCCCGCAGCTGCGCCGCTCGGGCCGTGAGGAGTCGTTCGGCTTCCTCTTCGGGCAGGCCCCACGCGGTGAGACGCAGGTCCACACCTTCTGCGGACGGCAGATACGCCAGGGTCAGGGGCGTAATTTCGTCTTCGAGTGGCTCCACGAGCTCCGCGAGCGCTGACTCGGCAATGCCCGTGGTGCGCACGGCGCGCGACCGCACGACGATCCGGGAGGCTCCCCCTCCGCCGCGCGCGACGATGCGGGGGAAGACTTCCTCGGCAAGCAGCCCACGCATCTCGGACGGGACGCCGGGGAGCATCACGACGACTCGCTCATCATCCTCGACCCACAGCCCGGGCGCGGTGCCGCGCGGATTGGGAAGCACGGTGGCGCCCGCAGGGACCTCCGCCTGAGTGCGGTTGACGGCAGGCATCGGACGGCCGAGTCGCCGGAACCGCTCCTCGAGTGACCGCAGGACGTCGTCGTCGAGGACGAGAGGCTTATTGAAGATCGCCGCCACTTCCTTTTTGGTCATGTCATCGCGCGTCGGACCCAAGCCGCCGGTCGTGATCACAAACCCCGTACGATCCAGCGCCTCCCGCACCGCGGCGCGGATCTGCTCGGGTCGGTCCGCGACCGACGTCCGGCGGACAATTTCCACGCCGGCCGCGGCCAATGTCGCGCCCAGCTCGGCAGCATTCGTATCGAGGATGTGGCCCAACAGCAGCTCGGTGCCGATGGTGACGACCTCGAGCTTCACTTGCCGACTTTGAGGAGTGCCCGGTAGCGGTAGAGGTAGACGAGCAACGAGTACACGGTCAGCACGATGGCCCCGGCCAGGGTCACGGCGACGAACCAGCCGTGAAACTCATCCCAGAATTCCCGAAATGCCCCGGCGAGCCGCAGCTCGGCGATGGCATCTTTCCAGGCGAACCACGCAATCGTCGCGCCGATGAAGATGTTCTGGACGACCGCCTTCAGTTTGCCAGCTCCCATCGCGGGGATCACGATGCCGCGGCGCTTGGCGAAGAAGCGAAACGCCGTGATCAGCACTTCACGCCCCACCAGGAGCAATGCTACCCACACCGGCAGGCTGCCCCACCACTTGATCGCATAGTCTACCTTGTCTGCCGCTAAAATCACGGGATGGCGAGTCATCCAGAAAATCGGAATCAACGTGGCGAAGAGCAGCAGCTTATCCGCGATCGGATCGAGCAGGATGCCGAGCTGGCTGGTCGTGCCGTATCGGCGCGCCAGGTAGCCGTCGACGAGGTCAGAAAAAGCGGCGATCAGGAAGACGACAAACGCGATGACTTTCGGCCAGTAGCCCTGAATGAACGGCAGCAGCGCCACCACCGGCGTCAGGCAGATGCGCGCGAGCGTAATGATGTTCGGCAGCGTCCACTCTACAGTGAAGGGCCGCGAGGAGGGGGTGGGAGAAGTGGGCCCGGCCATTAGCTCAACGTCTTGAGCACCAGCTTACTGACAGCCTTGAGCGTGTCGAACACGCCGTCCCCGCGCACGGCCACGGCTTCGTGGTAGGTGGCCCGACCGATCCACTCCCCGTCGACCTTGTCGATCAGGTTTTCACCCGGATGGGAAGGATCGGGCGTCACTTTCTGGCGTGCGCCGTCTTCGACGGGCCATCCGGGATTCAGCGATTCCTGGAGAGCTTTGACGGTGGCCGCGTTTGGAAGATCGCGCTTGTTGTACTGAATCACGAATGGAATCTTCGTCAGATCGTAGCCGTATTCCGACATGTTGTCGTACAGGTTCTGCATCGATTCCACGTTGGCTTCCATGCGCTCGATCTGGCTGTCGGCGACGAAGACCAGGCCATCGACACCCTTGAGAATCAGCTTGCGGCTCGCGTTGTAGTATACCTGGCCCGGCACCGTGTAGAGATGAAACCGGGTTTTGAACCCGCGGATCGTACCGAGGTCGACCGGCAGGAAGTCGAAGAAGAGCGTCCGCTCGGTCTCGGTCGCCAGCGAGATCATTTTGCCCCGCGTGTTGGGCGACACCTTCCCATAGATGTGCTCGAGGTTGGTCGTCTTCCCGCCCAACCCCGGTCCGTAATAGACGAGCTTGCAGTTGATCTCGCGGGACGCGTAGTTGATCATCGACATGATCGCGTCCCTCTATCCGAAGAGTTTGTCAATTTCGTCCTCAGCCCCTTCGAGCAGGCCTTGCTGCTGGGCCTGCCCCGTCCCCACGCGATTGAACATCTCCTCGAAGACCTTGTTGAGCAGTCCCACGACGTTCTTGGCCTTGAGCTTCACCAGCCCCAGCGTTGCGCGCTGATCGAACAGCACGACCAGTATCACGCGCTTCGCCACATCGGCGAGATACATCGACTCGCGCTCGCCCTGATGCACGAGCGACGCGAACTCGGACTCGCCGATCATTTTGGCAAGCTGATCGTTGGCGCTGAAATCGGCGGCGGTGAGCGAGGCGAAGGCGGTGGGATCGAACTGCGGTGTTTCCCCGACGGTGGCGACGAGCTGGCCGTTGCGATCGACCAGCAACGCACAGCGGGCGTTCGAATCGCGCAGGAACGCCTGCAGGTGCGTCTGGATTTGCTTGAAGTCGTTTTCGTTGAAGGACCAGCTTGCGGCTCCGGCCATGCTCCTCCTGAGGTCAGTCGGTCTCGGACATGTCTCGCCGTGCCGCCAGCGCCTGCGCGATAGTCACCGCGTCGGCGTATTCGAGGTCGCCGCCTACGGGCAGTCCTCGCGCGATGCGGGTGACCCGAATCCCCCGGCCGGCACCCAGCGGCTTCAGCACCTGCTGGAGGTAGGTGGCCGTGGCCTCCCCTTCCATCGAGGGATTCGTCGCGACGATAACCTCGCGAACCTCAGACCCGTTGGCCAGCCGCGCGAGCAGTCGATCCACGTGCAGCTCGTCCGGACCGATCCCATCGAGTGGAGAAAGGCGGCCACCCAGCACGTGATAGCGGCCGCTATAACGGCCGGCGCGCTCGATGGCGCTGACGTCGCCCGATTCCTCGACCACACACAACAGGGTGGCATCGCGCCGCGGGTCGCGACAAATCGGGCACGGATCGACATCCGCCAGATTCCCGCAGGTGCCGCAAGCCGCGACCTGACCACGGACGCGACGGATGGCCTCCGCCAACCGCTCGGCGGTTTCCGCAGGCTGCTTTAGCAAATGGAACGTGAGTCGTTGGGCTGTCTTACGTCCGATGCCGGGGAGCTTGGCCAGCTCCGCCACAAGCTCCTCAATGGCCGACACGGAGAGCCCGGCGGCCTAGAGCGGCGGTAGCTGGAACGGGAACGGCAGCCCCGACGCCAGCTTCCGCACCTCGGCCTGGTACAGTTCGGCGGCGCGCTTCTGCGCCTCCGCAACTGCGGCGAGCACCAGATCTTCGAGCATTTCGACGTCACCCTGGCTGACCGCCTGGGGGTCGATTTTGATAGCGCGAATGTGCCCGCGACCGTCGACCGTGGCTTGCACCATGCCCCCGCCAGCTGACACCGTCAGGGTCTGCTGCGCGAGCTGCGTCTGGATCTCAGTAAGCCGCCCCTGCATTTGTTGGGAGAGCTGGAGCAGGCTAGATAAATCCGCCATATATCGAAAGTTACCCCTTGTCGGAGCGTTGGCAAGTTTATTCGAGAAGCTCCAAATCTAATGCGTCGACGGCCGCGCTCAGTGTCGGGTCCTTTGCCCGAAGGCTCTTCAGTCGTTCCGCAACGGCACGCGCTTCCGTCATGCGTTCCGGTGCAGGACTCTTTCCCCCTCCGCTCGCTTCCGCGCCAGCGATTTTTACTCGCGGCGCCTCACTGATGAACCTGCCGATCGCCTGCCCAATAGTATCGCGTTGCCGCTCCAGGCCTTCGCTGTGACCCGCATTACCGGGCCGAATCGTGATTGTTCGCCCGTCGACGGCGATGGCTTCTGCCTCACTGAGTAGACTCCCGAGCAGCGGCGTCTTGGAACGGGCCTCGGCGACGATATTCGGCCAAGCCGCGCGGACGTTTTCGAGGATGGGCTCGAGCTTCTGGCCGGGCGGCGAGTACGGCGGCGACGAAGAAGGCGGCGGCGAGTGAGGCGGCGGCGATTGTGACGGCGACGAGGGGGCGGCGCGGGGCGGCGTAGGTGTTCCGCCCTTGATCGCATCAATCACCTCCGACAACTCCACAGTCCTGTCCAACATCGCCCAGCGGAGTAGGAGCAGCTCGACCAAGAGCCGCTGATTTGCACTGCGACTCAAACGTTCCTCGGATTCACCGAGGATGGTGAGCAGGCGCACGATGTCCCCCGGCGGGAGCTGGGGCGCGTACTCGCGGACAAGCGCGGACAGACCCTCGGTGAGCCCTTCAGGATGACCACCGACGCCGACGAGCAGCAGGGCGCGCAAGGTTTCGCCGGCGCCGTTGACGAACTCGCCGAGGTCGGCGCCGGCTTCGAGCAGGCGCTCGATGAGCGGGAACACCGCGCCCGGATCACGCTCGACGATGGCGCGCAGCATCTCGCCGTACAGCTCGTCGGGAATCAGGCCCAGGACCTCGCGGACGCGCGCCGCGGTCACCGGCCCTTCGCCGAACGAGAGCACCTGATCGAGCAGCGACAGCGCGTCCCGCATGCCCCCATTGGCGCTTTTCGCGATCAGATGGAGCGCATCGTCCTCCACCTGCAATCGTTCGGCTTGCGCCACGGCCTTGAGCCGGGCGACGATGGCGTGCGGGCCGATGCGTCGAAAATCGAAGCGCTGCAGCCGGGACAGAATCGGCGCCGCGGTGTTGGCGATTTTTTGAGGCTCAGTTGTGGCGAAGACGAAGACCACGCGCGCTGGCGGCTCTTCCAGGATCTTGAGGAGCGCGTTCCAGGCTTCGCGTGTGAGCATGTGGGCTTCGTCCACGATGTAGACCTTGGAACCTGCCTCGGTGCTGGCGGCGTACATCGCGCGTTCGCGCAGATCACGGGCATCGTCCACACCGCGGTTCGACGCGGCATCCAGCTCGACGACGTCGAGGTTCGCGGCGCCGGTCCAGATGCGGCTGCACGAATCGCAGGCCCCGCAGGGCTCGCCCGCCGCGGAGCGTTGCTCGCAGTTGAGCGCCATGGCCAGGATGCGCGCGGCGGTCGTCTTCCCCACGCCGCGCGGACCGGCAAAGAGATAGCCGTGGGCCACGCGCCCCTGCGCGACAGCGCCGCGCAGCGCCGCGGCCACGTGGTCCTGGACGATGAGATCGGAGAACTGTTTAGGGCGGTACTTGCGAGCAAGTGCGATCATTTGGCGAAATCTAACCGTTGGACCGTTGGACCGTCCAACGGTCATCATTGATCATTGATCGTTGATCATTGTAAGTTTCGAGGCCCCAGGTCCGCAGGCTTTCCGCTCGTGAACCGCGTCAGGCCCCCGCAGGGAGCAGCGCTAAACGATGTCGGGATTCGTTGCGGGGTGCCTGGGGCAATTTACTGTCGGTCCAACCGTCCAACGGTCCAACGGTCATCGTCACGGCCGCCGGCAGCCCGACTGCTCGAAATTGCTTTCGGCGGAGTCGACCGAGGCATAGATCGCCTGATCCTGTAGCGCCCTACGTTCATCAAAGTTGCCCATGCGCGCCCGGCGTTCGGCGTTATAGGCGAGCCACAGTTTTTCCATCGTCACGAGTCCATTCGCGAGGCCGATGCAATCAATCCGGCCGCTCGCGAACAGCGCCGCGCGCTCGCGATAATTGCGCACGGCACGCGTGAGCGAGTCGCTCAACCGATCGTACCGCGCGAACGGGGAAGGCGGCTGGGGAGGCGCTGGAGGCGGGGTAGGCTGGACAGGCTGGGGCGTGGGAATGACCGCGGCCGGCGGCGGCACCACGCGTACGGGCGAGGTCGCGGATGGCGGAGCCACGGGGCGAGGCGCCGGCTGCGTACTACGGCCACGAACCCTCGAAGGTGGCGCCGGAGGCCGCGCCACGAGTTTCTTGGCACGGTCCAGCAGCCCGGCCCAGGGCGGTGGCACTCGAGGATTGCGCAACGCGAAGTACCAGTAGGCCCCTCCACCAACACCCACGAGCAACAACAGCAGCGCCGCGCGGCGCAGCCAGCGCCGCAAGTCACTCCACCCCACCCCCACGCGACGCCGTCGTGAGCGGCGCACGGGCTTCGACGCCTGCGGAGAGAGGGGGGGCTCCTCGAGCCGCCTCGGCGCGAGCAACGGCGGTGGCCGTGGTGGCTCGATGACGGGCGGCGGTACCGACGCGACCGATTCCGGCGTCACCGTCCACGGCAGCTCGTCCGATCTGCGCGGTCGTGTGGGCGCTGGTGGCGGCGCGGGCCATGGCGCCGGGTCGGGTGGCGCAAGCGATGGGGCCGGTTCGGGCGGCGAGGGCGCCGCGGCCGGTTGGGGCGGCGGGGGCGGCGGGGGCGGCGCGGGCGCCGGGGGCGCCGGGGGCGGCGCGGGCGGCGCGGGCGGCGCGGGCGGCGGCGGAGCTGCACGCTGCCGCGATTTCTTCGGCTTCGCGGACTTCGGAGGCGGCGGTGGGGGCTCCTCCGGAAGCGGCGGTGGCGGCGGCTCCGGGCGCAGTTCCTTTAGCGGCGCCGGTTCATCGTCGGCACTCGTGCGAACGACCGGAATGTCGTCAGCGCTCCCGCGCATGATGCGGAAGCCCTTCTCCCCAGGTGCCGGTGGTGCCTCGGCCTCGGCGGCCTCCTCTTGCTCTGGTTCTTCCGGCTCTTCCGCTTTCGGCGGTAGCGGGGGCGGCGCGGGCGGCGCGGGCGGCGCCGGCGGCTTGGGCTTTGGTCCGGTCAGCGTGGGACCGTAGGCTTTGTAGTTCCGCCACGTGATGAACGAGCGCTTTTTTCCATCCGCCTTGATCGACTCGGGCTGCAGCAGCTCGTAGAACGCTACGGGCGTCTTGTGCCAGTCGTTGCTCTGCGTCGCGCGGAAGAAGCGGCCCGTGAGGCCGCCCGCCTCCGCGGCCACCAGAACCGCCACATGCCACGGCTCGGTGAAAAACTTTTCGTGTGTCTCGACATCGTGCGCGGTGAGAAAGCCGCCCTGCCCCGGATGGGAGTGATACCAGCCGAGCAGAGAGGCGGATGCTTTCTTGAGCTGCTCCTGCATTCGATCCCACAGACGCGAGACGACAACCTCCGTTTTGTCGCCATAAATCGCCTGGCTGAGCTTCAGCGTCTTATCGATGACTGTGTACAGCGCGCCCGTTTCGGGATCGCGATAGACGTCGCCGATCAGGAAGCCGAAAACGGCTTGCGTCGGTGAGCTCTTGAGATGGTCCTGGAGCGCGATGACGGCTTCCTGCTGAAAAAAGATCGGATAGGGCGCGCGATTGGACTCCTTGCCGGGCGCGGTAGTGCCCGGCGCGGCGGGCGGGTTCCACAGGATCGCCCGATC
Source organism: Gemmatimonadales bacterium (assembly GCA_044869265.1). Taxonomy (GTDB): domain Bacteria; phylum Gemmatimonadota; class Gemmatimonadetes; order Gemmatimonadales; family GWC2-71-9; genus 20CM-2-65-7. The sequence goes on along the minus strand of JBIOXD010000068.1, from coordinate 65,692 downwards.
CAGCGGCATCGGCTGAACCTTCGGTTCATTACGACTCGTCATCGCAGCGTCTCCACCACGACGCGCGCGGCGCGCTCGACATCGGCGCGCGTAACGTCGAGGTGCGTGACCGCGCGCAGCCGCCGCGGACCCCACGGCGCGATCCGCAGCCCCGCCCGCGCGAGTCGTTCCGCCACCGCATCCGCGGTGTCGCCGTCCCGCCGCAAGTCGAGCATCACGATGTTGGTATCCGGGTCGGACGGACGGACCGCCGGACTGTCGGACAGGAGCTCGGCAAATCGCTTTGCGTTCGCGTGGTCCTCACCAATGCGATCGAGGTTGTGATCGAGCGCGTACAGCGCGGCAGCCGCCAGGATCCCGGACTGGCGCATGCCGCCGCCGAGGCGTTTGCGAATCTCCCAGGCGCGGGCGCGGCGCGATGCCTTGAAGCCGAGACAAGAACCCACCGGACAACCGAGTCCTTTGGAAAAGCTGACCATGACCGTGTCGGCCCCGCGCGCCAGGCGCGCGGGCGGCACGCGCGCGGCGACGGCCGCGTTCCAGAGGCGCGCGCCGTCCAGATGCACGGCCAACCCCGCATCGCTCGCGACACTGACGACACCGTCGTACGCCTGGACGGACAGCACCCGGCCGCCCGCGGTATTATGCGAATTCTCGACCGCCAGGGCCGTAATCCGCGGCACATGGGGGGAAGGAGGCCGCAGCGCCGCACGCACCAGGTCGGGGGTCAGCAGGCCGTCTGGTGTCGCGATGGGGCGGATTTGCGCGCCGGACAGGGCCGCAATGCCTCCCAGCTCGAAGTGCACCAGGTGGGCGCTGGCCTCGAGAAGCACCTCGGTCCCGTGTTCCGCCGCGAGCCAGATGCCGGTCTGATTGGCTTGCGTCCCGGACGGAAAAAGGAGGGCGTCTTCGGTGCCGATCAACTCGGCGATGCGCTGCTCGAGCCGGCGCGTCGTCGGATCGCCGTCGAGGACGTCGTCGCCGACCTCCGCTTCCGCCATGGCGCGCCGCATCGCGGCCGACGGCTTGGTAACGGTGTCGGAGCGGAGGTCGATCGCGGGAGGCGTCATCCGAGGCGCACGCGTTGCAACCGACGCATGCGCATCAGGTCGTAGGTCTCCGCCACCTCGCCACCCAGCAGGAAGACGTAGGCGGTGTAGTAGATCCAGAGTATGAACAACAGAAATGCGACCAGGTTGGCGTCCGACGCGAGGCGGTCGAACGTGACAAAACGGGCCACGTACAGCGCGTAGAGCCGTTTGGCGATCTCGAACGCGACCGCGCAGAACAGCGACGCTACGAGACTCGTGCGCCAGTAGATCCGCCGGCTCGGCAGGTACTTGAAGACCACAAAAAACAGCAGCGTGCTGAACACGAGCGGCAGGAATTGGGCCGTCAGGCCGCCCGCCGTCGACGCGAACGCGTTCGCGAGAAAGAGGGTGCCCGCGAGGAAGACCATGGCGAGATCGAGCAGCTTGGCAACGGGCCAGGGGCGATTCTCCTCGGTATCGAAGACCTCGTTCAGTGCCGCGCGCAGCCCTCCGAACATACGAGTCGAGAACCAGAGGAACAAAGGCGCAGCCAGCAGCGTGAGGCGGCCGCGGCTGGCGATGAGATCCCCCAACGCGCGTTCAATGAAGCCGAACGTGCCGCTCTCCCCGCCGCTGGACTCGGGGAGGAAGCGCTGCAAGAGCTCGTGAATGTCTAGTTGATGGATGGCGAGCTGGTACTGGGCCAGATGCCCGACGATGGCGAGGGCGAGGCCGACGAAAGGAATGGCGGTGAGCAGGATGTCGAACGAGAGAGCACCGGCGAGAAAGGGGATGTTGTCTTCGTAGGCCGCCTCGATGGTTCGGCGGACGATGCCGGTGACCGTGCGGTGCCAGCCGCCTTCACCGTTCACGCGAGCGGCTCGTCCTCCTCCTCCGGCGCGGGAGTCGCGGGGCGGGCGGGGCGGGCGGCGCGACGACGGCGCCGTGCCTCGTCCAACCGCCGCCGCAGCTGCTCGCGAGTGCTGATCTCAGCTTCTTCGTCCTCCTCCTCGGCGGCGACGTCGGCCTGGGCCTCGGCCTCCTCTTCGGCTTCTTTCAACAGACCCCGCACCTCATCGACTTTTTCTTCCGCAAGCTCTTTCAGATTCCGCAGGCCTTTGGACACTTTGCGGCGTGCGGTTTCGCCGCGTTCGGTGGGCGCGAACATGAAACCCGCCACCGCACCGAGCACGATGCCGAACAAAAGCGCCCCGAAGCCCCCGCCCCCGCCCCCGCCCCCGCCGCCCCGATCGCTCATTCGCCTGCCTCCGCATCATCCGGCGCCGCGACCAGCGCAGCGCGTGGCTCCGCGTGCGACACGAGTTTCGGCTTGACGTACCGGTCGACGGCGGCGCGCGTGCCTTTGACGCGCAGCTGCTCGAACAGGAACGCGAACGTCTTCTCCAGATCGGCGCCGATCGCCGCGCGCACATCGGCCGGCAGATCCCAGAACCGCCGCTTGAAGGGGCCGATCGCTTTCTTGCGGCTCTTGTAGGTGAACTGCTCCTCGGTGTCTCCTTTTTTCCACTCGTCGTTCGCTTCGGTTTTCACCCACTCGTTCACGTCGCGCCGCAGGTCCTTCGGCAGCGCGTGGTGGTCCATGACGATCGTTTGGAAGTTGGTGGCCAGGTGAATCTCGATCGCCTCGCAGCGGGGGAACTGCGAAAACGCTTCCGGCGGCAGGGTGGACGCGCCGTGCTGCACCGCTCCACCCAGGCCGTACTTTTTGCAGGCCGCCTGTGACAGCGCTTTCAGCGCTTCGAGGTCGAGCTGGACTTTCGCGATCGACCCGTCGGGGAGCACCACGCCGCCGTGGCTCGTGCCGGTCTGGACGGAGATCTTCGAGATGCCCGGAGCGGTACCCATCGCCTTCAGCGTCCGGTTGTAGCCCTGCATGAAGGCGTCCAGCTCGTGGACGTCGCTGTTCTTGCCGCCGACTTCGCCGATCTCCGCGCCGACCGATGCAGTGATGCCGTCGGGCTCACGGTCCCGGATGAACTTCGTCAACTCGGCAGCGCGCTCGTAGTTGGTCCGCTGCTGCTCGTCGAGCGTCGCTTTGGACAGGTCGACGAGCGTCGAGGTGTCGACGTCGATGTTGTAGAAGCCGGCGTGGAGCTCCTCTTCGATCAGCGCGCGCAGCGCCTTCAGCTCCACCTCGGGATCGGCGGCGTATTTCTTCGCATTGACCTGGACGTGATCGCCCTGGATGAAGAGCGGGCCGGTAAATCCTTCCCGCAGCGCCGCCGCGGTCATGACCGCCACGTATTCAGCGGGTCGCTGGTCGGTGTAGGCGATCTCGCTGCGCGCGATTTCGCAGATGATCGCGCCCGCGTCGAGTCGCTTTGCGGCGCGGAAAATGGCGCGGCCGGTGTCGTAGGAGAGAATGCGGACGTTCATCGCGGGCGTCGTAAACGCCGGGACCTCGTCGCGCCCGCGCGCCATGTACAGATCGTGGATCGACGCGGGCCGAACGCCGGCACGCTGGCCGATCTCCCATAACAACCAGCGCGCGCGCGCCTTCGTCTCGTCGTCTCCGAACACCGCCTCGCGCACCAGGGCGTCCATCGCGGCGCTCTGGCGTACGGTGGGATTGTCGAACTGTTTGAGGGTCGCTTCCAGTGCCACGGGGGCCTCCTGGCGGCGGAATTTACGCCCCGGCTAGGTCGATAACCAGTCCATCGTGCGCCGGCGCGATTCCCGGGGGCAGCATGGCGGCCACTGCGGCATGCGTGAATTCGTGGGTCAAATGCGTGAAGAACGTGCGTCGCGCGCCGACACGTCGCGCCGCCTCGACCGCCTCCGGAATGGAGAGGTGCAGTGGATGCGGGTGCGATAGCAGCGCGTTGAGCACCAATACGTCGAGCCCCACCAGCGATTCCATCACGCTGTTGGGTATCGATTTCACGTCGGTGAGATAGGCCATTGCTCCGACTCGGTATCCGAGCACCGGCTGTGTCCCGTGCGGCAGTTCGAGCGGCAGGACCTCAACGCCCGCGATGGAGACGCGCACCCCGGGCTCGAGGACATGCGCGGTGAGCTCCGGCTTGCTGGTGCCCACCGGAACGAAAAACGTCGGATCGAAGATGTAAGGGAATTTTCCGGCGAGCTCCGTCATTGTGTCGCGCGAGCCGTAGGCGGGGAGCGCCGTCGCCTGACGAACCGACAACGCGCGCAGATCGTCGATGCCGTGCACGTGATCGGCATGCGCATGCGTGTACAGCACCGCGTCCACCCGGTCGACACCGGCGGCCACGAGCTGCAGGCGCAGCTCGGGCGGGGTGTCGATCAAAAGACGCGTCCTGCCCGTTTCGATCAGGGCGGCAGTGCGGGTCCGGCGATCGCGCGGGTCAGCGGAGGTGCAGGCGGGACAGCGACAGCCGATCTGCGGCACGCCGAAGGACGTGCCCGTGCCGAGCAGGGTCAGCCGCACATCACACCCGCTCGACTTTGATGAGGTTCGTGCTGCCGGAGACCTCCCAGGGCAAGCCGGCGGTCACCACGATGCAGTCGCTTTGCTTCGCGAGGCCGCGCTTGAGAATGAGCCCACGCACAACTTCGAGCATGGCATCGTAGCCCGGGACGCGATCGACGAGCACTGGTACCACACCCCAGACGAGCGCCAGCTGGCGATAAGTCGTCTTCACGGTCGTGACCGCGAGGATGGGAACCGGCGGCCTGAGCGCCGCGACCTTGCGTGCCGTGAAGCCGCCCTGCGTGAGCGTGACGATGAGGGGGGTTTGCATCAGGCGGGCGACGGCGTTCGTTCCCCACGCGATCGCGTCCTCGGTCGCAACGCCCTCGCCCGCGGTGCGGCGCTCCTCGCGATGGCGCAGCGGGTGGCGCTCCATCTCGCGGATGATGCGGTCCATTGCGCGCACCGCTTCCACCGGGTACTGGCCCACGGCGGTTTCGGCTGACAGCATGACCGCGTCCGTCCCGTCCAGAATGGCATTGGCGACGTCCGAAGCCTCCGCGCGGGTGGGCCGCGGAGCATGGACCATCGATTCCAGCATCTGGGTCGCGGTAATCACCGGCTTGCCCTGATGGTTCGCCTCGCTGATGAGCCGCTTCTGCACCAAGGGGACCTGTTCGAACGGCAGCTCGACTCCCAAGTCGCCTCGTGCCACCATCACCGCATCCGATACAGCGACGATTTTCTCCAGATTATCGAGCGCCGTCGCCTTTTCGATCTTGGCGACGATCTTGGTGGTGGGGTCGACGAGCGTCCGGAGCTGCTGGATGTCTTCGGGGCGGCGCACAAAGGATAGGGCGACGTAGTCGACGCCGAGTTTCATAGCATCCTGCACGTCCTCCCGATCCTTCTCCGTAAGCGCCGGTGCCGAGACCTGCACGCCGGGAAGGTTCATGCCCTTGTGCGCGGTCAGAATCCCCCCATCGGCCACACGCGCGCGCACGCGCGGTGACTCGACACCCGTCACTTCCACCGAGAGGAGCCCGTCGTTCAGCAGGATCCGCGAGCCGACTTTCGCGTCGTTCGCGAGACCGTCGTAGGTCGTCGGCAGCTCGTCGCCCCGGGCCATGTCTTCCGGGGCAAAGACGATCTGCTCGCCGCGCGTGAGCTCACGGGGCGCGGGAAGGGCACCCACCCGGATCCGCGGGCCCTGGAGATCGAAAAGGATGGCCACCGGGACATCGCTCCCGTCCGCGACCTTGCGGGCGACGGCGATCCATTCGGCGCGCATCTCGGGTGTCCCGTGCGAGGCGTTGATCCGCAGCACGTTGGTTCCAGCTCCCAGTAGCGCGGCGATGCTCGAGGCGTTGCCGGTAGCGGGGCCGAGGGTGGCGACGATCTTGGTTTTTCGAATCTGGGAGGCGGTGTTCGGTCGGTTATCCACAAATTCCCGTGTGCTTGGCAGTGTGGAAAAGTACCTGTATGAAACCTACAGGTGCGTGCGTCATACGAGCGTCAGTAGCCGAGGCCGCATTGAAGCGAATTCGTTGAAGCGACAGCGTCTACCTGAGCTCCTTGAAGTAGTGCGTGAGGCAACACCATCGATGGTTCGGCGTTCAGTCCCTGCATAAAGATTCGCACATCTGCATATGACCTCAGCGCACGACCTCGAGGGTCTTCTGCGCGAGCCGCTGGCGCAGCTCTTGGAGCACGTGGATGGTGCGGGCCATCGACGACGCGGGCATCCCTTCGATCGTGCGGGCCGCCAGACGCCGCTCGAGCTGGCCGACACGGAGCAGCACCTCCAAGCCGTGTCGTGTCAGCGCCACACGCACTCCCCGATCGTCGTCGGGATCGGTGCTTGTCTCCACCATTCCCTTCGCCTCGAGACGCTGAATAAACGTCGTGGCGGCCGCCCGCGAAACACCGAGCTCGCGGGCCACATCGCTGGGCCGCGCTCCGTCCGGGCCCCCCAAGTCCACGGCGGCCATGACCGCGTGCGCGCGCTGCGACAGGCCGAAGGTCTTGTATGCGCGATTGCCGGCCCGTTCGATGGCCTGCTGGGCGGCTTGGACAGCCTCGGTGAGCTGTAAGGCGAGCGCGGAGCGATCTGGCAATGGGGCCTAGGGCCTGGGGCCTGGGGCCTGGGGGTGGGATTGGGGCGCGGGGTGCAAGGCTCGGGAATTGTGGGATGATGTTAACATGTTGATGATTAACATACTAATTATTTTCGAGTCCAGCAAGCAGCCGTTTCCCTGCAGAGCCCTACCCCAGGCCCCAGGCCCTAGGCCCCAGGCCCCGCCGCTCAACAAGTTTCCGACCAGTCGACCCGGGACTCCCGCTTGCACCGCCCGCATTTGAGCGTGTCCGGTTTGCCTTTGAAATCCTGCCGCTCCTGGCAATGCGGACAGACGGCGTAGGTGATCGTCATGTCCTCCCCTGCCCTGGCGCCGCCCAGGGTCGGGCGAAGCAGGCCCGTCCGAACGACGACGCTCCACCGATCGGGCGCCATCTCGCGGACGGCGACATCGATGCGGCTGACGCGCACCGGCCGTTTGCGTACTTCGATCACCACCTTGCCGTCCAATGTTTCTTCGAGGATGGGGTACCAGGCGCCGCGCCGAAGCACGTCGGCGACGTTGTCGAGGCAGCGGGCCCAGCCGAGCGGTCGGCTCGAGGCGGGGGGAGGCTGAGAGGACGCCATGACCGAGCCCAATGTAGCACTTCGCGCTAAATTCCGTTATGCGCACGATCGGAACGATCACCCGTCTGCAGATTCAGCGCGGATCACTCAAGACCGGCGCGAAGCCCACCCGCCGCTACGACCCCAGTGCGCTGCTCTCGGTCCCCCAGCTCAACGTCACGCCCGACGGCGCCCTCGGCGCGCGCGACGGCGAGTGGATCGTGGATGTCCACCACCGTGCGCACCCGTTCACCAAGAACGAGGACGGCCTCCACGGCATCTCGCTCGGCTTCACCTCGCACTACGACGCAATGCGCGAGCGCTTCGGCGCGCGCATCGACGTCGGATGCGCCGGCGAAAACATCATTGCGACAGCGAGCAAGCGGCTCGCGTACGAAGAGCTCGCGGAGGGAGTCGTCATCCTCTCGCCCGAAGGCACAGCGCGCGTTCGTTTACGAGTCCTGCAAGTCGCACATCCGTGCAGGCCGTTTACCGGTTGGGCGCTCGGCGAGACCGTCGAGCCCGACGAGCTAAAAACGCACCTGCAGTTTCTCGATGGGGGGATGCGGGGGTTTTACTGCGTCGGTGAGGGGACGGGGACGGTTTCACTGGGGGATTCGATAGCCGTTCTCTGACGGGATACGAGAAACGAGAAACGGGAAACGTCCATTCACGTTTCCCGTTTCCCCGTGCACGTTTCTCGTTTGCCGCTAGCCCGCTTCATCCCAGGCCATCGCCGCCGTCTTGTGACACCGGGCGCACGTCATCTCCATGGTGCGCGCTTCAATGCCCTGCCGATTCCGACACGATGGACAGACGGCATACGTGAGTGGGAATACCCGGCCCAAGCGCTCGATCATGCGCGGCTCGCATCGCACAATCGTCCACCGCTCGGGTGGATGATAGCGAATCTCGAGAAAACGACGATCGACTGGAACGTTGTGACGATTCACATCGAGCACGACGATGTTGCTCGACGAGATCCGCACGACTGGATACCACGCGCCACGACGCAGCGTGTGCGCGCCGGCGGGACCGACGCGTGCCCAACCCTTCACTTGCAGCTTCGTTGGAGTGACTTGTCGTGGGGCCGTTTCCATGCTTTAACACTACCCTGGCCCGCAAGTGCCAGTCGTGACTGGAGTCACAAGCGCTACGGTCGCGACTTGATCAGCCGCACTCCGAGAAGCCGCAAACGTGACATTTCGCACATCCCTCGATGAATGCCAGCTGCGAGCCACAGTCCGGGCACGCGCCGATGAAATCCTGTTCGGGACGCCGTGCTCCGAGCACGGCGGCATCACCGGCGGAGCTTTGAACGACCTCGCTCGGTACCGGTGAAGCGGTTCCCCCCCCCATGCCCAGCTCCTGCTGGACCCCCTGCTTCTCCTGCATCCATTTCTCGATCGCGATACCGATGGCGTCCGGAACCGACATCACCTTGTTTGGCCCGAGCCCGACGGCGCGATCAGACGAGATCCCGCGCAGCTGACGGTAAATCTCCGGCAGGGGGACACCCGAGCGGAGCGCGAGGGAGATCAGTCGCCCGATGGCTTCGACGTCCGCCATCAACGCCCCACCCGCCTTCCCGAGCGACATGAAGACCTCGAACGGCTGTCCCTTGTCGTCCTCGGTGATCGTGACGTACATCGTGCCGAGCGGCGATTCGATGCGTCGGGTCGAGCCCTTGAGGAGATCCGGGCGCGACCGCTTGGCGCGGCGCTGCAGGTTCTCCGCTTCGACGTCGTGCAGCCGGTCGCGAGTGCGCGCGAGCTCCGTCTCGACCTCGGCGATGCGGCTGAGTGCTTCGGCCAACGCGCCCTGCCCTGTCCCCCCCCCGGCGCCCTCCTGCACCTTCTTGGCGGTCGAGCCGGTGGACAGCACCTGGTTCTCGCGGGCGCCGTCGCGATATACCGTCACGCCCTTGCAGCCGAGCTGGTAGGCGTAGCGGTAGATCTGCTCGACGTACTCCTCGGTCGCGTCAGTCGCGAAGTTGCACGTCTTGGAAATCGCCGAGTCGGTGAAGTCCTGGAACGCGCCCTGCATCTGGATGTGCCACTCGGGCGTCACGTCGTGGGCCGTCACAAAGACGCGCTGCCATTTCTTCGGCACGGCCTCGAAGTGGATGTGGCCGGCCTCGGCGATCTGCTGCATCAGCGCGTCGGAATACCAACCCTCGCGCTTGGCAAGCGCGACGAAGTCCTCATTCACGTCCGGCATCAGCACGCCGGCCTGGTTGCGCATGAAGGCCACGGCGAACAGCGGCTCGATGCCCGATGAGCAGCCGGCGATGATTGAAATGGTGCCGGTGGGAGCAACCGTGGTGAGATTGCAGTTGCGCAGCTTTCTCATCGGCCGGACGCGCTCACCGCGCGCGTTGCGAGCGCAGGTCGCGTCCGGACCCCAGATGGAGCGCTCCCACTCCAAAAATGTGCCGCGCTGCTCGGCCAGCTTCTCGGACGCCACTTTCGACTCTTCGTCGACGAACTGCATCAGCGTCCGGCCGAGCGCGACGCCCGCGTCGGAGTCGTAGGGGATGCCGAGGCGCACGAGCAAGTCGGCCCACCCCATGATCCCCAACCCGACGCGGCGAATCCGCTTCGCGAGATCGTCGATCTCCGTCAGCGGGTACTTGTTCGCGTCGATGACGTTGTCGAGGAAATGCGTGCAGAGGTGCACCGCGGTCCGCAGTTTCTCCCAATCGACCTCCCCGCCCTTGACGAACAAGCCGACGTTGATCGAGCCAAGGTTGCATACGTCATAGGGGAGTAGCGGCTGCTCACCGCAGGGATTCGTCGCCTCGTAGCTGCCGAGGTGCGGCACCGGATTGTAGTGGTTGGCCCGGTCAATGTAGAACACGCCCGGCTCGCCCGTCTTCCACGCACCATGCACGATCTGCTTGAAGACATCGCGCGCATCGAGCTGACCCACAACTTTGCCGGTACGCGGATGGATCAAGTCGTAGGACTTGCCCGCCTCGAGCGCCAGCATGAATGCGTCGGTCACGGCGACCGAAATGTTGAAGTTCGTGACCTGTGTGAGGTCATCCTTGCAGTGGATGAAGTCCAGGACGTCGGGATGATCGACGCGCAGGATGCCCATGTTGGCGCCGCGGCGCGTGCCGCCCTGTTTCACGACGTCGGTCGACGCATCGTACAGCTTCATGAACGACACCGGCCCCGACGCTACTCCCATCGTGGAGCGCACGACGTCATTCTTGGGCCGCAGTCGCGAAAACGAGAAGCCTGTGCCGCCACCCGACTGATGCACGAGTGCCATCGCGCGCAGGGTGTCGTAGATCCCCGAACGCCCATTGGAAAGGGCGTCCTCCACCGGAAGCACGAAGCAGGCGGAGAGCTGACCCAGAGGCCGGCCGGCGTTCATCAGAGTCGGAGAGTTCGGCATCCACACCCGGGTCGCCATCAGATCGTAGAACGTCTCGGCGAGGCTCTCCACGGCGCGGGCGGAGGCGCCGTAGGTCTGGTCCGGAGCGGCGATGGTCCGGGCCACCCTCCAGAAGAGATCCTCGGGGCGCTCAACGGGCTTGCCCTGGTCGTCCTTGACCAGATAGCGGCGCTCCAGGACCGTCAGGGCGTTCGCGTTCAAATCGAGACGACGGCTAGATGCAGTCATGCGGATCTCGCGGCCAATCGTGGTGAATTTTGGAAGTTAATCGAGCGTGGAGGCCCAAGGTAGACGAGTGAGTGCAGCGCGGCAAGACTGACGATGCGTGTTGTCGCGACTCGCTCTCCGACTATTAACATCACAAAGTTGTTCGCTGCACCGGAAACGTCCCGCGACGATGCCGCTCCGCTTCCGCGACGTAATGCTCCCACGTGCCTTGGATGCGCGCACGCAGACCATCATCGACGTGACGCACGACACGCGCCGGCACTCCCATCACGAGTGAGCCGGGCGGCACACGCATCCCCTCCGGAACCACCGCACCCGCCGCGATCACGCTGCCCGAGCCGATATGCACGTCATTGAGGAGGATCGACCCCATCCCGATCAGGCACTCGTCTTCCACTGTACAGGCATGCAGGATGACCCTGTGCCCCACACCCACGCGCGCGCCGATCCGGGCCGGCTTTCCTTCATCGACGTGCACGATGGTCGCGTCCTGCAGGTTGCTCGCTTCGCCGACCACGATGGGTGCCATGTCGCCGCGCAGCACCGCCTGGTACCACACGCTGGACCGGGGTCCGAGCGTGACGTCGCCAAGCACCACCGCGCCGGGCGCGATGAATGCCGAGGGGTGGATCTTGAACGTGGGGATTACTGCCGCGCCGGCTGGAACGGCCACTGCACCCACGCTTCGGTGGGCTCACCATTCTTCTGAGCCGGGTTCCAGCGCAGGTGCTTCGCCATGTCGAGGGCGTCGTTGTTGAACGTTTCGACATTCGAGGGCACAAACACGCGGGCTTCCAGGGTCGTGCCGTCGCGCGACACTCTCAGAAGCAGGATCGCCTGGCGCGGAAAGATCGGCGCGTCGGGGGGAATGGCGATGATCGTGGGGGAGAGCGGCACCGGACGGGTGTCGAAACAGAGGTTGTCCTGATTGTATGCCGGCCCGAACTGGTCGCAGGGACCCGCCGCTTCCTCGCCGGTGCTCTGCATGTCCACGCGCAAGGTAAACGTCTGACCGGGCGTAATCGTCACCTGTCGGTTGTACGTCTGATAACCGGCCGCCCGGACGGTCAGTCGATGCACACCGGACGGCAGATCGACTTGCGTGCCGGTGATGGGTTGTCCCTCGATCGAAATGCGCGCCCCACGTGGCAGGCCCTCGAGCGCCAGCCGCCCGGGCGGTCCCGATGGGAGCGGCGGGGGGGGCGGGGGGGGCGGGGGGCCCACAATCGCCGTGCGGCTGGTATCGACATGGGGAGTATCCACGGCCACCGTACCGCCCGCCGAATCACGCAGTGCACCGGAATCGGGCTTCGCGACCACCGAATCGATGACCGGCCGGTCGCTTCCCTTTGCGAAAATGAGACCCTGCTTGTACGCGTAGAAGCCACCGCCGCCGAAGACTGACCCCACGATGATCAGCCAGAGCAACAAGCCGGCTAACACCGACCGGCGTGGCTGTTCTGGAATGCCGACCGGGGGAGCTCCGTACGCGGGCGCTCCGCCGGAAACGGGCGAACGCGTACCCGCGCGCGGCAGCGGCGTCGTGGGTGCCGACCCGAAGCGCGCACCGGTCATCGACGGCATCGCTTGCGTCGCGTCGGTCGTGAACGTGACCGAGCGGTTGCCCTCGAGTACCGCAATGAGCTCGTCGGCATTTTGGAAGCGCTGCGCCGGCGCCTTCGCCATCATTTTCCGAATGATTTCGAACAGTTGCCGCTTCTCGGGACTATCGAGCGGCGGCGTGGGGACCTCCTCCATGATGTGCTTGTATCCGATCGAGAAAGAATCCTCGCCGTCGAACGGCACGCCGCTCGTCAGACACTGATACGCGACGACGCCCAACGAATAGATGTCGCTGCGCCCATCGAGCGGCTGAGCCTTCGCTTGCTCGGGGCTCATGTAGTGCGGCGTGCCGATCGACATGCCGGTGCCCGTGAGCTTGCCGCCCGAGCCGGCCTTCGCGATGCCGAAGTCGGTGACCACCGCGTGCCCGTGCTCGTCGAACATGATGTTGTCGGGTTTGATGTCGCGGTGGACGATTTCCTTCTTATGGGCGTAGGACAGCGCGCGAGACACTTCGACGAGGATGCGCCGGATTTCCAGCGGCGCGAGACTGCCACGTGTCGCCAGAATGCTCGAGAGCGGCTTGCCGCGGAGGAACTTCATCACGAAGTAGATGATGCGCCCCGATTTTCCGACGCGATAAATCGGGATGATGTTGGGATGCTCGAGCTTGGCGGATGTGCGGGCTTCGCGCTGGAAGCGCTCGACAAATTCGCGATCGAACGCGAGGGAGAATGGCAGCACTTTGATGGCGACGTCGCGATCGAGCTGTTTCTCTCTCGCCTTGAAAACGATCGCCATGCCGCCGCGGCCGAGCTCGTCGACGATCTCGTACTCTTCGCTGAGCTCCTGACGCACCAGATCGATTTCGGCGATGTCGGACGTGTCCGGGCCCGCCGCCGCGCGCGCGCCGGTGGGCGTCGTCGCGGTCAGGTCGAGCCCGCAGGAATCGCAAAACTTCGCGGTATCCTTATTCTGGGTGCCGCAGCGGGAGCAATACAATCCGGTCTCCGAGGGAACCGGGCTAACATAGGACTCGCTTCCAGCAGGGTCAACCAGACTACCGGTCGACGACTTGAAAACGCTCCGTGCGCGTGACATTGGCGCCCGTTGCCGGATCGGAAATCGTGACCACGAGCCGGTAAGTCCCTTTCGCGACGTCGCGCAATTCGATGCCCCGCTGCACGCGCGTAACGCGTCCGTCGGACGGCGCATCGAACTCGAGCAGGACCGGTGACCGGCCGCCGCCGAACAATCGGCCGATCGCGCTAAACAGCGATCGCCCGCCTTCGCGCTCCAGGCGCACGACGGTGTGATATCCGGCGCCGCGCGCGAGGCCGTAGATCTCGTAATAGAGATTCACGCCGCTGCCCTGCGGGAATCGCTGCAGCGGATTGAGTCGCACCGTATCGCCCGCCGGTGTGTACCAAACGAGCCCCGACCCTTCGCGCCCGACAACCACGTCGCTCACGGCGAAGCGATCCGGCGCGAGCGTGTCGATGCGCGCTGATCCGTTCACCAGATCACCGGCCCCGCCGTCCGGCGTCGCGACGAGCAGGCGATAGACGTATTGGCCCGGTGGGACCGGGAGGGCGATGCGACCCGTCAGGTAGTCGGGGTGGCGGACCGGCTGGCGCGCCGCGAACACGCGCAGCGTGTCGTGCTGCGCGACGACGCGCCCGGTGGAATCGGCCACGATCACACGAAACTGCAGCGCGTACCGCAGGCCGCCCGCCGCTTCCGCGGGCGCGCCCGAGAGCCGCTCACCGGGAATCGCAAAGACCACATGCAGCAATTGTCCGGCGGAGTCTCCAGACCCGCCCTCCTGTCCGGTGACGAACGCGCTCGCGACAACCGCCATCGGCAGATCGAAGCGGCGCGTGTAGCTGTCGCTCGTTGTCCCCACGACAATGTCCCGTCGACCGTGAGCGCGCTCCGTCGCCAGCTCATTCCCGACCGGCCGCTGGCTATTGGCAATGCGGCTGTAGAGCGGACCGAAGTTTTGGCGCGACGTGTAGAGCTCGGCGACCTGCCCGTCCATCGTCGAGCTGGCACGCACCGCGCGGCTGAATCCGAGCACATCGACCAAGCCTTCCACCAGTTTGAAGTCGCTCACATCGTCGCGCGCCACGAAGTGGAAGATCAGGTCGCCAGAGGGGCGCTGATACAGCCAGCTTTCGTTGGCCTCGACGTCGGGATTGACATAACGCGCCCGGCGATCCGGCTCGCCCTGTCGCAGGTAAATGATGCCGCGATCGTCGAACTCCAGCTGCCCGGAGCGATACCGCTCGGTGACGTCGTAGTGGCGATGACGGCTGACCAGCCGAAACTCGCGGCGGGCGTGGAACCAGCGCCGGTAGTGTTCCGCCAGCCGCTCGCCGACATCGCGCGCTTCAGCGGCGTCGCGCTTGCCCCAAAACGTATTGAGCCACTCCGCGCGCTCCCCCGGTGAGGTCCGGAGGTCGAACGCGCCGAGCTCGGCAGAGTCGGCGATCCAGGAGAGATCGAGCCGATAGAGCGACACCGCCTCGGCTGATCGCGCCACACGCGCGCCTTTGAAGTATGCGGTCCAGCCATCGCCGGGCCGCCGCGCCAGGTAGGCCGTTCGCGCGAGCTCGAGGTAGCCGATCCCCGAATCCCCCGCGAGGCGGACATAGGCGCGAAATGCGGCAGCCGCGGAGTCGGTTTCTCCAGCCGCGCGCTCGACGCGGCCCCGCACCAGCTGCACGTCGGGCGTGCGCCCGGCAGGCGAGGCCGCCGCCAGGCGCACCGCGCTCAACGCGACGTCGAGCCGCGGGCGGATCCGCTGCGTCAGCGCCGTATTCGCGAGATCGACGACCGCCGAGGCGAAACTGGGATCGGCTTCGGTCGCACGCGCGAACGCCTTGGCCGCCTTGGAGAGGTAATCCTTGCCGAGCATCTGGCGCAGGTTCTCGATCGCGATCGCGCTGTGCTCGCCGAGCGCCAGCTCGGCGAGGCCCTGCCCATACCATGGATAGGGCCAGTCGGGGCGCAGCTCACCCGCCCACTCGAATTCGCCGGCGGCGTCGTCGTAGTGGGACTTGTTCTTGGTGAGCTCCCCCAGCCGATAGGCGATGAACCCCAGCCGTAGATGAATCAGCGGGTCATCACGGTTCTGCTTCGCGACCGCGATCGCCCCCAGTTCGAGACGCGACAGCGCCACGCTGTCCTTCACCAGACTCAGCGAATCACGCAACGCCTCGAGGTTGGCGCGATCGGCGGGAGCCTGTGCCAGGGCGGCTAGGAGGAGCAACAAAGGCATAGTGCTGGATTATAAGCGCGGCCCGGACGGCAGTCTTGTGGAGTAGGTCAGAAGTCGGCTGCAAACGCGCCGTACACCTGGGTGTCTCCTGTGGCCGGCCGGGCGACTCCGAGGCGAAGTCGCAAGGGCAGGTCGTAGCTCACCGTCACATCGGCCACCAGCTCGGCGCCGAAGGAGCGCAGCTCGTGAAGCCGCGCCGGCTCCCCGGGGTCCCACGCATCGCCGATATCGCCGAAAACGGCGAAGGCAACCTTGTCCGCGCCAAAGGGGAGGTGTCCGAGAGACTTGCCGATGAGCGCCAGCGGTACGCGGTACTCGACGGTTGCGGTGGCCGCGCGGCGTCCGCGCGCCGCGCCCGACGGGTAGCCGCGCACGGGAAACGTGCGGAACGTGCCGACGGTTTGCACGAATGCCAGCTCGGCGGCGCCCGACGAGACGCCTCCCACCGACAGGTTATCAGGCAGTGGGCCGTCCATCGCGCCGACCGCCAGACGCGTGGCAATCACGGGGTACGCATACCCGACGCGCGGCCCGAGCCTCAGATAGAAGGCGCTGCGAGCCCGCACTTCGTTCAACCACCGAGGCGTGCCCTGCTCTTGCTGATGGCGGTACAGGAAGCTGAACGTCGCCCCGTCCTGGAGCGACACCGTCAACGGCGCCGAAACGGCGGTCCCGAAGGAAATCGTCGCCGAGGCACCGATGAGGTCATTCGAGCTGCAGCCAGTACAGATGTCGGCGAGCGTGGTGTCGGGGTCGGAGACGTAGCGCCTTCCTTCATACTCGGCCGCGATGCGCACTGAGACGAAGCTGCGCCACCGATGCGTCAGAATGGTGGCGCCGATGGCCGCATCGCGCCGCTCGCGCGAAACCACATGACCCGTGCTGTCGATCCCCGTGAGCGACCAGTCGTTCGAGATCGAAAAGTCGAGTGTCGGATTGCCCAGCGCGTCGCTCAGAACCAGCAGCCCACCCTGCGCGCGCAGCGGCGAACCCGAGACGAGCGCGTTCGCGACGTAGGCGTAGCGCCCCACGGCGTCACCGCCCGCCGTACCAGCTCCAAAGAACTGACCGGTTTGGCCCGCGTCGAACCAGAGGGGAATCCAGAAATGCGGGCGCAGCGACGGCCAGAGCGTGTATCCGGTTTCGCGGACCGCAACCCGCGGCGCGGAATCGAACGCAGCCGTTGTCGTCGTCGCGAACTCAGCAGCGGTTCGTGTTGCCGGTGGCGCGACCGCGCGAAGCTCCCATCCCTTGTGAGCCAAGGTGGTGAAAAGGATTCGGCCATCCGGCAGCACGGCGGGCGAGCGGGCCCCGAGCGGCTCGGCGGTCAGCCGCGTGATCCCCTCACCGTCTTTCCAGAGATGAACCTGAGGAAAGCCGGCGGCATCGGTCACGAACAACACGCCCCCCAGGCCCCACACCGGATCCGCCACCACCTCGGCCGGTGGGGTGATCGCCGCGAGCGATGCCATCGAACCCGCACGCCAGCGCACCAGCTGCCACCTTCCGTTTTGGTGGCGCGGCGCGACGAGCCAGCGGCCATCGGGCGATGGGACGACCTCGCCCCACGTCGTCCCCGGCGCATCGACCGCTGCGCTCCACCGATGCGGCGCCAGGGCGAGCGTCGGTGCATTGATGCCGTTCACGAGCTTGAGTGCGGCGAGTACGCCGCCGCCAACGCGCGGCTCGAGGAGGCGCGCGGTGTCGCTCATCCTGCCCCACTTTCCCGAGGGCGACCAGCGCCACAGGTCACTACGCACCGTCCACCGATTCGCATACTCGAGCTGGGCAACGATCAGTGTGTCACCCAGCCAGTCGTAGCTCACCTGGGCGTTCACCCGACGAGAGCGCAAAACCTCGCCGGTTCGCGAATCGACGACGCGCAGCTGACGCGCGTTACGGCCGTCGTCGTAGAGGTAGGCGATGCTGCTGCCGTCCGGGGCCACGCGCGGCACCGGCTCGCTACGCAGCTCACCGGCGATCAGACTGCTCTCGGCGGCCCGCGGGGGGAGGAACCCATTCGGGGGTGCGGTTGCGACTGCTGCTTTCCAGGTCTCGAATATCGACTGCGGCGCACCTGCTCCGTTCAGCGGGCGACCGACGCGAAACGGGATAAGCTGGCCGGCCGTGCGCTCCGCGAAGCGCCCGACGAGCGAATCGCCCACCGTGCGGGCGACGTACTCCCAAAACCGGCCGCCGTAGGCGTACGGGGTGATCCCATCGGCCCAACGGGTGAAGAACAGCGCGTCGTATGGCGAACGGGTGCCACCGGCGAGAGCATCTGCGCCAACCGCCTGGCGATGAAAACTGCCATCGGCACGCCCACCCGTCGTAAACCGGGATTCGTAGTACGTCGCGATCCCCTCCGTCACCCAGCTTGGCTGGTACTGGTTGGGGAACAGTCCGGGCAGGCGACCAAACACACTTTGCAGGGTTCCCCAAAGACCCCGCGCGCGATCGAGATGAAAGACGTGCGCCAGCTCGTGAACGATCACGAGCCGTTGCCAACTGTCGTAGGTCTGTAGCGCGGGATCGGTGGTGGGTGGAACGAGCAGGATCGTGAAGCGGTTGGACGGATACGTCGAGGTAAAGCCGTTCGCCGCGTCGTAATCATCGGACACCGTCAGATCCACCATCCCGCGCGGCCGGTGGAGCTCGCTGGCCAGGAGTGAATACGCGCGCTCCGCTTCCGCCGCCGCCTGCAGCGCCTGATCTCTGTGAGCAGGACGAAAGTGAACGCGAAAGTGGTCGGTATGGAGGGTGCGCCAGTCGCCGCTTGGATTGACCTGAGCGGCTGAGGGCGTGGTGAGAATCGTGAGCAGCAACACCACGCACCACGCACCACGCACCATCACCGGGCCATCTCGCGCAAGAAGTCCTCAATGCCGCGCGCCACTCCCCGGGCGTACCTGAGCCGGCCTTCTGGACTCGCAAGCAACGCCTCCTGCTCCGGGATCATCATGAACAGGCCTTCCGTCAGCGCCGACGGCATCCAGGGGTCGCGCACGAGCGCATAATCGCCTCGACCCATGCCGAGATCGCGCACGCCCAGCTCGGCGACCAAAGACCGATCGAGGGCGCGGGCGAGTGCCGCGCTACGGGGATGGAAGTAGTACACACTCGTGCCGTTGTTCGCGAAGGGATTCACCCCGTCCGGGAGTGCGTTCGCGTGAATCGAAACGAGCACGTCCGCATCGTGCTGCTGCGCGAACCGCGACCGCGGAAACAGGTCGACCGGCGTAGAATCGGTGCGCGTGAGCAGCACGGTTGCGCCGCGCCGCTCGAGCAAGGTCTTGGCCTGCTGCGCAACCGCGAGTGTCGCCACGGGCTCCCAGAGACCCGACGGCCCTCGGGTACCGAGCGGCGGGTGGCCCGGATCGAGCACAATCGTGCGACCGGCCAGCGGTCGGCGTGGATCGATCGCCGGCGGGCGCCGGAGCTCGAGCTCCAGATCGCGCCCCCGCCAGCGGGTGCGATACCCCCATACGCGAGCCGCGAGCGTCAACGTGATCGTGACTTCGTCGCTCGCGGGCTGCGCATAGCTCAAACGCGTGACGTACGGATCGGTGCCCCCGTGTTGCATCCAGTTCACGTTGGACGCTACGCCGTACAAGCGGATCGTCAGACTGCGATCATCCTCCTCCACCTTGAACGGCACGCGCGCGGGCAGCGGCACGCGGAGAACGAGCGATCGCTCCGCCGCCATGAGCCGCACCGAGCCCACGGTTCCGCCAGGCGGCGGCGTGCCCGGAGCGAGCGGGACGACGTCGGTTGTATTGACCCACGCCACGGCGCCACGCGACAGCTGCAGGCGCGTTTGGCTCCCCCAGCGCCCGTTGGCGACTGCGGTCGTGCCCAGTGGAAAAAACCAGTTGTACGTGCCGAAGGGGACTGCTTTGCCGACCGTTAGGCTATCCGTTTTGCCGGTGTGCGCGGTGTCGTCGTTCAGGACAATGACAACAGGTCGCGCGCGATCGATCGTATCGATAACGAGGGGCCAGACTGCGCGCACGGAGTCGGTTCCGACGATCGCTTCCACGATCGCGTCACATAACGGCGTGGCGGGCACCCATGCCACGTACCGGTCAGCAGCGGGAGGGAGGCGGTAGGCGGCGGTATCGGTCCCAAAGGCCCGCACGCCCCACGCGGGCTCGTCTGGTAGCGTATCGGGCACGAACCAGATCGCTTCCTTCTTACCTTCTGTACGCAGCCGGACCTGCGCACCAGGAGTGGCGCGGACCGACAAGCGAATCCCCTCTCCCGCTGGAAAGGCCAACGAATCGCGCGGGGTGAAACTCGTAGTATCGATCCAGGCAGGCACGCCCGGCGCCGGACGAAACAGCGGCGCCATCGGTGCAACGAAGGTCGTCTCGCGCAGCTCGGTGCCCTCCCCCGAACCGGCGCGCGCGACGACATGAAAACGCGCCATGCCCAACGAGTCCGGTTGTAGCGGCACCCACGCCAGCCAGCTGCCGCTCGGGTGCACCGGCACTGGTTGCCCGTTGACCGACAGCGACGCGTCTCCGCGGCCCCAGCCCACGCTTCCGAAAATGAATGATGTGTCCTGCGCCTGAATCGGATCGGCGGTATCCGGATAGACGATGGTTATCTGGAGCGGCTCACGCGTAGGAGACGGAGAGGAAGCGGATTCGCGACGCGCTGTCGGCGCCGCACACGCGGTCGCGGCGACAAAAAAAACGGCCCAAACGAGTCGCATGTGGCGCAAGCTAGCCGTGAACAATAGATTGGGCCACCTGACTTTATGACGTCTTCACTCGGCGTTTGTCAGTACTGCGGCCGTCAGAATGAGGCCGCCGCCCATTTCTGTTCAGACTGCGGCAGGCCGCTCACCAAGGCGGCGGCGTCACGCGCCGCGGTCGGCGCGGGGGGGGCCGCGGCAGGTATTGTGTCCCGCACCAGCAGCCCCGCGGCGCAGCACAGCCCGGCGCACGGAACAGTCGCACCGGACGCACCCTGCCCCGTCTGTGGGTCGGTCCCGGCGAAGGCGGGTCGGGACAGCCATGACCGACGGTCAATCCCCGATAGGCGTGCCGACTATTCCCTTACCTTGATAGTGGTTTCCGAGACGGCCACCGAAGTGGCGCGGTTCGAGCGCAAACAGTCCACCACAGCGATAGGTCGTACGGAAGGCGATATCCGCTTCCCCGAGGATCAGTTCCTCTCGCCGCTGCACGCCAAGCTGACATGGGAGGAGGGCCGCCTCGAAGTTCGCGACCTGGGCAGCCGTAACGGCACCTGGGTGTTCCTCGAGGCACCCCATCGACTCACCGACGGCGATCTCATCCTCATCGGCTCGCAGGTGCTGCGGTTTCGCCGGCTGGGCTACCCCGGTCCCTACGCCAGCGAGGCCGATGCGACAAAGCGCATGGGCAGCGTGACGCCCAGCGCCGACATCGCCAGTCTGACGCAGCTCCGCGGCGACGGCAGCGCGCGTGACGTCATTCAGCTCTCACCGGGCCGCGACATCCATGTCGGCCGTGAGCGCGGCGACTGGATCTTCCCGTATGATCCCTCGATGAGCGCGCAGCATGCGACCGTCCGCTCCGAGGACGCGGACTTTGTGCTCGTCGATGACCACAGCCGCAACGGCATCGCGATTGCCGCGCGCGGAGCCATGCCGGTCCAGCACGGGTCGCGGATCATGGTCGGCGACAAGCTCCTGCGGATTGAACTGCCGGAGGCGGCGCGAGCGACGGCACCATGAGGGTCTGCCCCGTCTGCTCCACCGAATACGCCGACGACGTGAAGTTCTGCCCCAGGGATGGCCAGACCCTGCGGTCGGTGAACCCCGGCGCGGACCTCGTGGGGCAGGTCGTCGCCGATCGCTATCACGTCATGAAAAAGCTGGGTGAGGGCGGCATGGGACGGGTGTGTCTCGCCGAGCATGTGAAGATGGGCCGGCGCAGCGCGATCAAGGTGATGAATCCGTCCATGGTACATGACCCGGACGCGGTCGCCCGTTTCAATCGGGAAGCCTCCAATGCGAGCCGTATCAACCACCCCAACGTCTGCGCGATTTACGACTTCGGGGACACCGCCGACGGGCTGGTTTTCTTGGCGATGGAGTTCATCGAGGGCGAGCCGCTGACCGACCTACTCATCCGGGAAGGGGTCCTGCCCATCGCTCGCGCTACGAACATCTTCCTCCAGACGGCTGAAGCCCTCCAGGCCGCGCACGAGCTCGGCATCGTGCACCGCGATTTGAAACCCGACAACATCATGTTGACGAAGGGAAGAGGTGGAAGCGACACGGTGAAAGTCGTGGACTTCGGGATCGCCAAGGCGATCGCGGGGGCCGAGGCCCACCAGAAAGTCACGAAGACCGGCCTGGTCATGGGGACGCCGGAGTTCATGAGTCCCGAGCAACTTTCGGGGGACAACGTCGATGGGCGCAGCGACCTCTACTCGCTGGCGCTCGTGTTCTATCAAATGCTGAGCGGCACGCTGCCGTTCGAGGCCACGACGGTGCAGGAGACGATGATCAAACGGCTCACCGAGGAGCCAGCGAAACTCAAGGACACCCGGCCCGATCTTGCCTTTCCGTTAGGTCTGCAGGCCGTGCTCGATAGCGCGCTCATGCGCAGCCCGACGCAGCGCTACCAATCCGTCGCCAAGTTTGCGGCCGATGTCGCCGCCGTCACGGGCCGCCCCGTGGCACGTTCGGTCCCGCCGACCGAGGCGAAGACGCTGCTCCTCGATCCAGCGCATGCGTTGCCCACGGTCCCGCTACGCGCTCGCAGGAAGCGAGTCCTGCTGCCGGCGGCGGTAACGGTCGGGCTGATTCTCGTGAGTGGTGGCGCGTGGATGGTCCTGAACGGCGGCAATCGGATCAATCCGAACCCGCTCGATACCAACCGGGTGGCACTCGACACTGTGAGGCCATCGGGGCCATCGGTCAGTCCTACCGCTGCCGCGCGACGCCCAGCGCGTTTCAATCTCGCAGCCGCCGGTAGTGCCTTGAACGAATTGATGGACTCAATTGATGCCTATCCGAACAAGATGGTCCGTGATTCGGCGACCGCACTGTTCAACGCTCCCGGAGTTAGTGCCAAAGACAGCGCTATGGCGGCGTTCGTGATCGCCAATACGTACTTTCAGATGCAGGATCGGGCTCAGGGCTGCAATTGGGTCCGGCGCGCGTCCGCCATCGATCCTGGCAGCCACGTCTACTCCAACATTCAGGCTCAGTGTAACTGATGGCTATGTTCGGGCGCCCTTCCAAGATCCGCGTCGAGGTGTTCGCGAAGACCGATCAGGGGCGCACGCGCGAGCACAACGAGGACCGCTTTCTCGTCGCGGACCTCACGCGCAAGACGTCTTCCCTGCAGCCCGACGTCCGGCAGCACGACATCGGGCCGCGTGGCACGCTGCTCGTCGTGGCCGACGGCATGGGCGGAGCGGCGGCGGGGGAGCTCGCCAGCCAGATGGCGACCGAGGCGATTTACGCCCATCTCGCAAAGACCTGGACCGGCGAGGACGCGACACCGCAGCGCTTCGCTTACCGGCTCAAGGAGGCGGTCGAGACCGCCAACGCCAGCATTCACGCGCACGCCAAAGCGCACCCGGAGGTGCGCGGGATGGGGACGACCACTACTGCGGCCGGCGTGCTCAACGACCATCTCTATCTCACGCAGGTCGGGGATAGTCGCGCGTACCTGATACGCGGCGGCGAGGCGCATCAACTGACGAAGGATCAGTCCCTCATGCAACGCCTGGTCGAAGCGGGCGAGCTGACAGAGGAAGAGGCGGCGCAAAGCGAACGGCGGAACATCATCCTCCAGGCCCTGGGGCCCGATCCCAAAGTGAAGGTCGATCTTACGCACCAGGAGCTGCGCCGCGGCGACATTCTCGTGCTCTGCTCCGACGGGCTGTCGGGACAAGTCAAGAAGGACGAGATCGGCAAGATCGTGACGTCAGCCCCCGACCTGGTGAGCGCCTGCGAACAGCTGGTGACGCTTGCCAACCAGCGCGGTGGGCCTGACAACATCACGGTGGTCGTGGCGCGATTCGACGGCGACGGCCTGCGATACTCCGGCAGCGGGACACCCGGCGATGTGGGCCATCAGGTTTATCCGCTGATCGACACGGAGACGAGCACGGAGCCCGTCCCCATATACAGAGGAAGTCGTCCGCCCGTCCCCAATAGCGAGAACCGCACGCGCACGCGCACGCTCGTGCTCGCGGGCGTGGCGATACTCGCCGCCCTCGCCTGGTACATCACCCGATCGAAGTGAAAGCCCAATTCACGTTTCTCTCCGGGGCCCGCGCGGGACAAATCGAAGCGTTTCGCAAGGGTTACATCGGGTTGGGCCGCCATCCGTTGTCGGACGTCCGTTTCGACGCCGAGCGCGATCTGGATGTTTCGTCGCGTCACGCGGCGATCGTGCGCAAGCCCGAGGGGTTCGTGCTTCAGGACCTGGGCAGCCGCAACGGCACATTCGTCAACGGGCAGCGGATCACCGGCGACACATTGCTTCGCGCCGGCGACGTGATCGGGTTTGGCGAAGGCGGTCCGTCGGTCGAGTTCCAGATCATCGAGGCCACCGAGCCTACTCGCGCGACGCCCCGGCGGAGCACCGGGATGCGCATCGCCGCCGAGGTCTCGCGGCAAACGGCGCAGCTCCGGCGCACGACCAAGATTCTGATCGCACTGCTCGTGCTGGTGGTCGCCGGATTCACCTGGACGCAGTGGGACGCCGGGCGCCGCTCGCGCGAGCTGGCGCTCTTACAGGTTCGCGAGCTGGAGGGCGTGCGCGAGGCGTTGCGCGCCTCCCAGGACGAGACCGCGCGGCTGCGGCGCGCGCTCGAGGCATCCAGTGGGGATGCCGCCTCGATCTCGCTCCTGCGCGCGGAGCTCGATGCCGCCGAGCGCCGGCAACGCGCGATCGCGGGGGTCGACTATCGCGCGATCTCTCAAAAGAACCAGGACGCGGTCGCCATTGTGCTGGTGGAGCTCACAGACGGCGAGCGCTTCAGCGGGACGGCGTTCAGCGTGGATTCGATCGGCACGATGGTCACCAACAAGCACCTCCTCGTCGGTGACGACGGCAGCAAGACCCCCAAACGGATCGGTGTGATCTTCTCGGGGAGCACGCAGTTCTGGCGCGGGGAGATGATCGGCGTCTCATCGGACGCTGACATCGGCGTGTTCCGGGTTCTGATCAAGGGCGGCACGCCCCGCGTTTCCGGCCTCGCGCTCAATCGGGAAGGACTCGAGCGCGGCGACCCCGTCGCGATCCTGGGCTATCCCCTCGGCTTCGACCTGCCAATGGAGGCACAGGGCGGCCAGCCGATCGCCGAGCCGACGCTGACGGTGGGCGCGGTGAGCAAGGCGTTGACGTCGGTCGTGCAGGTAGACGCCTACGGCGCGCCCGGATCGTCGGGAAGTCCGATTTTCGATCGCGACGGCACAGTGATCGCGGTGCTGTATGGCGGTGAGCGCGAGTCAAACGGAAAGATCATCTTCGGCGTACCTGCGTACCTTGCTGCGGATTACTTGAAGAGCCTCAATCTCCCCCGATAACACTCACCGGTCGGGCGGATCATACACTGCCACGCCCACACGCGAGTCCGCCGTTCCATAATAGAGGAACCACTTGCCCTTGAACGGAACCAGCGCCTCCACGAACGTCGTGCCCGCGGCGTACTGCCCCGTGCGTTCATAGGGCTCCGTGGGCCTGATGAAGGCTGAATCGGAGCGGGCGAGGAGCCGCATGGGATTCGCGCGATCGAACAGCGCCTGCCCGGCACTGTAGGTGCGCGTCGCGCTGTCTCCCGCATTGTAGAGCACCACGATGCCTGCCGGCATGAGCAGCGCCGGCGGTCCCGCCTCTACCAGCCAGGAATCGAAACCCCGTGTGCGGGGGGCGAGCGCGGCGATCGCCTGCCCCGCCGAATCCTCCAGCGGCGTCCAGTCGATCAAGTTGTCGGACGTCGCGAGGCGGATCGTCGGGACGCCCCAGTACATCCAGTACTTTCCCTTCACGCGCGTCGCGATGACGCGATCGCCTGCGACGCGGCTCAGGATAGCCCCGGACTTCGATTCCTTCAGCAGATACTTGCCGCCGGCAGCGCGGGCGAACGCCGGCCCGTGCTTCGCCCACAAGAGAAGATCGCGCGAGGTTGCCACGGCCAGGCGCGGGACGTCTCGATTCCATTGCGTGTAGGTGAGGATGTACGTGCCGTCCTCGGATTGCACGATGCGCGGATCCTCGACGCCGCCCGGCCACTCGTTGGGGCGCTGCGCGTCGGTATCGGGATAGAGGACGGGCGTGGCGCGTCGCGTGAAGTGAAGACCATCGGTACTCTGCGCGAGCCCGAGCCGCGATGTGTGGCCTCCAATCTCGTGCACGCCGCTCGCGTCCTCGGCGCGGTACAGCAGAAAGACCTTCCCGTCCTTGACGACCGCCGCTGGATTGAAGGTCGCGTAGGCCTCCCATGCGACGACGCTGTCGTTCATCGGGGAGCGGAAACGCGATGAGGAATCCGGCGCGACGATGGGATTGACTCCGGCCGGTTTGGTGAACGGGCCGAACATCCAGCTCTGCGGCTGGGTCGCTGGACGCAGCAGCAGTGCTACGGCGACTCCGCCAGCAGCGATGAGCTTCAAGCTCACGCGTTAGCGGATCGGCACTGCCGAGCTGAGTGTGGAGACGCCGTTTTCATCGAAGCTCTCGATCGCCACCCAATACGCCTGCCCCACCGTTAGCGCGCGCAGCTCGAGCGTTGTACCCTCATCGGCAAAGCGCTGATAGGTCTGGTACAGCTTCGACGGCGCGATACCCCAACGCACGTTGTACCCGACGACACCGGCCAGCGGCCTCCAGCTGATGACAGCATCTCGCTGATCGGGTTGGCGCCGCGCGGTCAGCCCCGCCGGAGTCTTCGGACGCGATCCAGCGCCATTGCCGAAGACGCGGATATCGCTGATCGCGAGATTCGCGGCGCCGACGTGCACGTGTTCGTAGCGAACGTAGCGCCCGCGGGCCGGTGTGGGCAGCTCGATGTACGCGTTGGGGCGATCGCGTGTCTCGCGTGACAGATCAGCAACAGAGCGCCATTGCTGACCGTCGACCGATGTCTCGAGGCGAAATCGCGTCACGACCGTCGAGTCGGTGGCGTAGAGGCCTGAGATGTAGTCGGCGTAGTTCACCTGAATGGCTTTGAGGTCGAACTCGCGCCCCAAGTCGATGGTGAGCGACTCACCTGGCTTGTTTTGCCGCGCGACCCAGAATGTTCGCGGATTCTCATCGGTGACGTTGCGTGCCGGAAACGTATCGAGCGTTGACGACGCTGTGACCGCCTTGCGATAGGAAAGCAGCATCCAGCCGGTGAACAGCTCCTCGCTCTTCTGCCACGGCTTCGTCGGGAGCCAGTGCGGGAAATCGCTGAATCGCGTGTCGACGTACATCTGGCCTTCCGCGTCGAAGCCGGTGGGGTGCAACCCAATGCGGCGCTCAAAATTCCAATTCACCCCGATCCACGGGGTCCCGGTGTTCCACCAGTTGCCGTGGAGGTCCTGAAAGGTGTTGCCGTGTCCGGCGCCCTGCACGAACCCGCCCGGTTTGTAGGCGACCGGGTTGTACGGCGCGTAGGTGAACGGGCCGAAGGGATCGTCGGCGGTGTAGACGCCGTTTGCATAGACGTTGTACTCGGTCCCAGGCGCGCCGTACTGCAGGTAGTAGCGCCCGCCATGCTTCGTCATCCATGCGCCCTCGATGAACGGCTTGATCGGAGACCGATGGTCCTGGCCGAAGCGTTCCCATCCGTGGTGTTCGGGATCCAGGCCAAACAGCCACTTTGGTGTGCCTTTGTACTCCAGGCGTTTCGCCTTATCGAGCTCGATGACGTGCAACGGATAGGCGTTGGACGAGTTCCAGTAGAGGTACCAACGCTCGGTATCCGGATCGTGAAAGACCTGTGGATCCCACGGACCCGGCTGGACCGAGTCGGGTTTGGCAAGTGAGTCCGTCTCTCGCGCCCGGGCCAGCGGCAGCCACGGCAACAGCCGGTTGTAGAAATCGACGCGCCCGCTCGCGGCATCGGTGAGCATCAGAATCGGAAGCGGACTCGTCGTACTCGGCAGCAGATAGATCGTGTCGCGCACCGACAGCACCGCGGGCGCCACGATGTCGTTGATCGGCCAGCGGGTGGGCGTGATATGACGCCAAGTGCCGAGGTCCGTCGATTCCCAATAGCCGTCGCCGATGGTCTCGAAGAGATAGTACTTGCCGCGCTGCACGACGATGACCGGATCGGCGCCGGAGCGGTACGAGATGCCCCGGTTCTTTTGCTCGAAGTTGTAGCGGTAATCGATGTCGATCGGATTCGCGTACGTGCGCTGTTGCGTACCCGCCGGCTCGGCAGCCATCATCGAGACTGTCAGCACTGCCACGAATGTCCTTAAGGACAATGCTTGCCGAGCACACCCTTCAGGGTGTGAAAAACTACGGAAGCGCATAGGCTATATACGTGTCACTCGATTTCGATCCCAGCTTTCCACCTCCCGCAGCGATGACAACGTATTGCTTTCCACCCACGGCAAACGTGCTCGGCGTCGCATACCCCGGCGCGGGGAGCGTAGTCTCCCACAACACCTGTCCGGTTTTCTTGTCGAACGCGCGGAACTTCGCATCCTGCGTCGCGGCGATGAAAAGCAACCCGCCGGCGGTGACGATCGGTCCGCCGTACTGCTCGGTGCCGGTGATCGGCATGCCGCGCGCGGTCAGCTCCCCGAACTCTCCCAACGGAATGCGCCAGCGGTACTCTCCCGTGTTGAGATCGATCGCGCTGAGCGTGCCCCACGGGGGTTTGATCGCGGGGTAACCGCTCGAGTCTTTCCAGCGCTCGTAGCCGACGAACTCGTAGGGCGAAGTCGCGGGTCTGGGACGCGACACCGTGTCGCTCGGCGCGACCGCATAGCCGAGGTATGCCAGCACGGCACGGCGGTCGGTCCCGGGGAGATTGGCGAACGAGGACATGAAGCCGCGCCCCCAGGCGAGTAGCTCCTTCACATTATCCAGAGGCAGCCGGGCCTGAATGGCGGCAAGTGATGGCGCGCGATCCCTCCCGAGGCGATCGAGCCCGTGACAGCTCGCACAAACCGCCGCGTACACCGCGGCTCCAGAGCGGGGCGTACCTGTCGACGGAGGAATCTTGGCCGACTCGCGCAGCGCCGAGATCCATGGGACATCGCTCGCGTTCACGTAGATCACGCCGTCCAGGTCGACGGCGGCGCCGCCCCACTCTCCGCCCCCGTCAAACCCCGGCAACACGACCGTGCCTTGCCGCGTGGGCGGCATAAACAGTCCGGTCCTGAGTGTTCGGACGCGCTTCGCATCGGTCACATCGGATTCCCGAACTTCTTGGCGCGCGAACGGCCGGGGCAGCAGCGGAAATGGCTGTGTCCGCCACGCATGCTCGCCTGGGAGCTCGGATCGCGGGACGCGGCGCTCTACAATTGGAAAGAGCGGCATGCCGGAGCGGCGATCGAAGACGAAAACGAATCCGCTCTTGGCGATCTGGGCGACGGCATCGATGCGCGCCTTATCACGCGTCACCGTGACGAGATTGGGCGCGGCGGGGAGATCGCGGTCCCACAGGTCGTGGTGCACAGTCTGGAAATGCCACACGCGTTTGCCGGTCGCGGCGTCGAGCGCGAGGAGGGAGTTAGCGAACAGGTTCGCACCGGCCCGAGCGCCTCCGTAGAAATCGGGCGTCGCCGATCCTGTCGGCACGTATACGATGCCGCGCTGTTGGTCGACCGACATACCGGCCCATGAATTCGCGCCCCCCGCGGTTCGCCACGCGCCGTCCGGCCACGTGTCGTAGCCGACCTCACCGGGCCGCGGAATCGTGTGGAAGCTCCAGCGTATCGCGCCCGTGCGGACATCGTAGGCACGCACATCACCCGGCGCCGAGCCGTCCTCTTCGCCGACGCGGGTTCCCTGGATCAGCAGGTCGTTGTAAATGGCACCAGGACTCGTGGCGACGAGGTATGCATCGCCGATGTCGCGGGACAGGCCTGCCGCGAGATCGATGGAGCCGGAGTCACCGAATGACTCAACGAGTTGCCCGTTCGTCGCGTTCAGCGCGTAGAGCCGACGTCCAGCCGTGAAAAAAACCCGTCGGTCGTCATGGTCTGCCCAGTAGACGACGCCGCGGTTGACATGCGTGAGGTCGGTGCGTGGTGCGTGGTGCGTGGTGCGTGGGTCGAATCTCCAGATCAATGTGCCGCGATCAGCACGAAGGGCGATCACCGCCAATGCCGGCGTTGTGGTGAAGAGAACACCGTTCACCACGATCGGCGTGGCCTGGATCTCGCCGTGACCGTTCGGAGGCAAATCACCGGTATGATATGTCCACGCGACCTGCAGCCGTGCGATGTTTTGCGTGTTGATTTGGTCGAGTGAGGAGTAGCGGGTGTTGCCGGGATCGCCCCCGGTGGTACGCCAATCCGCCGACGGCGCTGCGATCTTCGTGCAGCCGGCGACGACGAGGAGAATGGCGGCGGCGCGGCTCAACCTACACGGCGCTCGTCACGATACTTCACGTACACCGTGCGATTCGGCCGCTGCGGGCCGAGCGTGGTCATGCCGAGCTTGCCGGCGATGGCGCGCGCCGCCTCGTTGGTGTCGTCGATGCACGCGATGACGCGGTCGATCTTCGCGGTGTTGAACGCCCAATCGAGCGCCAGCTGGCAGGCCTGCTTCGCCATTCCCCGCGTTTGGACTTCCGATCGCATGGCGCAGACCAGCTCGAAGTCGTTCGCCTCAGTGGCGTGTGACTTGAGCAGTCCCGCGAACCCCAGCGCCACGGGTCCTTCCATGACGGCGAACAGGTGATGTGCCTGTCGTTGCTCCGGGCCCGGCAAAGTTCCGATGAACTCCCAGACATCATCCTGCAATTGCAGGGAGTTGAGCAGCGCGGTGTGCGTCTCGTTCAGCGGACGGAGTTCCATGCTGAAAATATGAGCCTCCGGTGCGTTACCTGCCTTGGACCGCCCCAGAAGTCATAATCCCTTCGGATGGTTGACGTAATACCCCCCTGTAGCGTAGGTAAGATAAGCCAGCACAGGCGGGGGTCGTCATGACTGGTCATCGCTCGGCGGCGAGAGCACTGCTCTTCACCGCAACCGCGATCACAGCGATCGCGCTGCCGTCGCACGCACAAAGCGCGGGCGACGGCTTTCTGTTTCATTCTCCGGCCGGCTCGTGGTCGTTCCGAGGCGGGTTTGCGTACGCGACGGCGAACAGCGATGTGTTCACATTCGTCACCGATCAGCTGACCATCGACCGCTTCGACTTTGCGTCGGCGACACTCGGCACCAGCCTCGCGATTCGCCTGTCGGGGCGGAACGACCTTGTCATTGACGTGGGCTATTCCAACGTCTCCCACGGCTCGGAGTTCCGCGACTGGGTCGACCAGAACGACCAGCCGATCGAGCAAACGACGTCACTGCGTCGCATCCCGGTCACCCTCGGACTCAGGCATTACGTCACGCCACGCGGCCGCGCGATCGGACAGTTCGCATGGATTCCCGCCCGGCGCGCGTTGTATGTGGGCGTCGCCGGGGGGATGATGGAATACAAGTTCAGACAGGCGGGTGATTTCATCAACTACGTGAACCTCAACGTCTTCTACGACGAGTACGTCTCGCAAGCGTGGACCCCCGCCGCGCACGCTGCCGCCGGCCTCGACATCACACTCGGCAGCCTCACGATGCTGACCGCCGAGGTCCGTTACACATGGGCGAAGGCGCCAATGAGCTCCGATTTCAAGGATTTCAACAAGATCGATCTGTCAGGCCCGTCGGTCACGGCCGGCCTGACGTTCAGACTCTATTAAGGAAAGCTGTATGCGCACGCAGATCCCAACGGTACTCATCGCGATCGCGCTTCTAGGTTTAGCGGCCACGCCTGCACGCGCCCAAAACGCCACGATCGACTCCCGCTGGATTGCCTACGTCGGCTGCTGGGAGTCGGTCGGAGGCGCCAAGCGCTCCGTCGTGTGCATTGTGCCTGCGGCGGACACGTCCGCCGTCGATCTCGTCACCATCGAGAACGGCGAGGTCATCAAGGCGGAGCAAATCCTCGCGACAGGGGCGCGAGTCGAGACGACCCACGGTGAATGCACCGGCTGGCAGAGCGCGGAGTGGTCAGCGGTCAGCGACCGACTCTATCTGCGCTCCCGGGAGCGCTGCCCCGATTGGGGTACGCGCACCGGCACCGGCATGCTCGCGATGGCGCGGGATGGGCTCTTGCTCTACATCCAGGGCAGCACCGTCGGCATGAAGACCGGCGTGCGTGTGCAACGCTATCGCGAGGTCAAGACCGATCTGGTTTTGCCGAGCGAGGTCAAGGACGCGCTGGACGCGCTGCACCTCGATCTGAGCGCGACGGCGCAGGCATACGCCGCCGCGACGGCCCCGCTTGCGGTTGACGATCTCACCGACGCGTCACGAGAACTGGATGTCGACGTCGTGGAAGCATGGCTCGTCGAGCGCGGCGGATCGTTCAACATCGACGCGAGACGGCTCGTCGCACTCGCCAACGCAGGCGTCCCGTCTCGTATCACTGATCTGCTGATCGCACTGTCGCATCCCGGAGTCTTCACCATCGATGCCACGTCCCGGGGTGCGCGGCGGGTTGAGACCGAAGAGTCATACGCAGCCAGCTCGTTTTCGCCGACGACGCCGTGGTATGGCAGCTGTGCGATGGAGTACATGCCGTTCCCCTACTCCTCGTACTACTGCGACGGATTTGGCTCATCGTACCCCTACGGGTACTCGTATCTGCGTGACTACCCGGTGATCATTATTTTCAACGGGTGGGGCGGGAGTGGCGGGAGCGGCGGGAGTGACGGGGGCAGCACCTTCTCGCGGTCGCACGGCCGCGTCGTGAATGGGAAGGGTTATCAGGAAGGGCCGGGCACGAACGCGGACGTGACGCGATGGGCTGAGCCGCGAACTGGATCGACCGGTTCATCGTCGACTGGCGCGATGAGTCCGAGCTCCACGTCGAGCTCGGGCTCGGGCGAGCAGCGCACCGCCAAACCGCGACCCTAGGCGACGCTGCAGGCGCCCGGCCTCAATTCTCCTCAGGGAGACTGCCCGACAGCGCTCCGTGCGTGATCCTCGGGTCCCCCCGCGAAGTCAGCGCAGCCGGCCCACCTCCGCCATAATCGTGAGGCCGCCAAACGACGAAACCTTGTTGAGACTCAGAAAGCCCCGCAGCCCGATGCCCGCGAATCCGGAGAAGCGCCACGTTGCCTGCGCTTCTATCGGCAGGGCTAAGGCCGTACTGTCCTGACGATTGCGCGCCACGCCAAGTCCTGCGGCCGCCAGATAGTGGAAACGGCCCCGCTGCGTGCCGACGCCCGCGAGCAGGCCCAGATCCTCCATGCGGTTTTCTTTTTCGGGGCCGACGGAGGCAATTCGGCCCATGAGGACCAGGTTGCGGCGCTGCCATGCCGCGCCCACCCCCGCCGCGTAGAAGGTGCTGTCACTTGCTCCGCCGATCCCGAGTGCTACGAATCCCCAGAAGGTGGAGCGCGTCGGCGGAGGAGCGTCTTGAGCCAAGACTTGCGTTGGAATAAGCACGATCCCGACCGCCTGGCCGACGAGCGCAAGACGGCTAATCGTCGTCACTGATTCGCTCCTTCCCGCCTTTACCTTGGCGTGTGTTCCACGGACCGGGCGGGTAATTCGGTAAGTGACTTCCCCTCACGCAAGGCGGGCAGGACGCGCTCGATGAAATCGACCCGTTCCTCGAGCTGCTGCAGACGCAGGTCTATTCGTTCCAGAGTCTCAAGGCTGGCGGCGAGATCTTCCGAGGTGCCCGAGGAGGCTATCCGACGCCGCTTGGCAAGGTTGGCCATCAGCACGACGATGCCGCCCCCGACCCCGACTGGAATCAGTATGGCCATCATTACGGCGAAGAGGTTGAGAAACTCGTTCATCTTGGCTGTCCTCGCTGTACGTGTAGCCTGATCGTGCCCAAAACGGCAACGCAGATACTACGACGCAAACACAATTCTAACGCAGATGACAGGTGCCAGCAGGGCTCAGCCGTGTTAGATCTGCGAGCACGATGGGTAACGAGTTCACACGCTGCGCCGCGCTCGCGTCCGCACTGCTGCTGGCGTGCGGCGGTGGGCACAGCCATCCAAGCGCCTCCGGCTCGCTATCGCCTGCCGCCAGCGATTCGCTGCCACCGGCTGTGGTGGAGGGAGTGGAGCGAGCGCGCGCGGCGACGGCCCGTTTCGCGAACCTCGACTCCGCGGTCGCCGCCGGCTATCAGCGAGATGGGGGGAGGTGCCTCGCCAACGAGCCGCTCGGGACCATGGGCTTTCACCACGCGAAGGGTGCCCTCTACGACGACCGGCTTGACGTCGAGCGACCGGAGATTCTCGTCTACGAGCGCCTGCCGGACGGCCGCTATCGATTGAACGGCGTGGAGTACATCGTGCCTTACTCCGCCCGCCCGCGCGATGCGACACCGCCCCGGATCATGGGACAACAGCTCAAGCGCGCCGACCGTCTGCAACTTTGGTACTTGCACGCGTGGATCTGGCATGAGAACCCGTCGGGCGTGTTTGCCGACTGGAATCCTACGGTGCACTGTCTGCGCGGATCGTGATTGAGCGCCGATCGTATTTGAAGGCTACTCACCCATACGACGCTGTTCCCGCGCGGCACTCAGTAGCCGCTCCGCGAAATCGAGCCGCTGTTGTGTTTCCGCAAGCTCCTGCTGGAGACCCTGAACGGTGCGCTCCACTTCCTCGAGGCGCTCCGTCACCTCGGCCGCCGGTGACTCGCCACGGATGACGCGCGCCACCTTGATGATCGTGAAGGCCGCGATGCCGACGGTGGAGAGGAGTGCGACGAGAAAAACCTCAGGTGGCATGTAAGCGTCCTCCTAGCACAGCCTCAGGGCGGCGCGCTGCCTCACACACCGAACTGACGCAGATGATAATCGAGATGTTTGTGCTGGAGCACGCCCCAACTCCGGCCAGAGATCCCGCCAAACGCGCGACTCGCCGGCCACTTGGCACTCGGCCCGCGTGCTCCAAAACGCTGCACGAGATCGCGTAGCCCACCGACATCGGCCGTCCAGGTGGTCGGCCGGGTGGTGAGAAACTCGGGCGGGCTTTGCCCCTTTCCTTTGGGCCACGGCAGGACGTGAATCACGAACCAGTTCAGTGGAAAACTTGCGAACGGCCCAGAGGCCGGCCCGGCCTCGAGCTCGCCCAAGCCCTGACGCAACGCGCTGCTGACATGGCAGACCATCTCGGGAGCTGTGAAGCGACCCCAGGAAGGCTTGCGGTCCGGAGTGAGCTGGGAAATTCGGTCGAGAATTAGTCCGCGAATGTGTGGATCAAAGAGTGATGGCGTCGGCCTGGTCCCGACTCGCAGCAGCCATAGGATCAGCAGAGCCACGCCGCCGGCGGCGACTGCGGCGACGAGACCAATAGTCCACGTCGTCTCTCCCCACACAACTGAAGCAAGGCCCGCCGCTATCGCGACGGCTGCCACCCACGTCCACCGAACAATGCGACTGAATCTGTTCGTACGGGTCGCGGATGCGGCGACAAGGAGTGAGAGCAGGCCGTACGTAAACTGCGCCGCCGACTGCGTCTTTTGACCCGACGATTGTGCTTTGGGCCACGCGTCGACGCACCCCTGGATGCCGAACCAGGCAAGCGCAAGCAACAGAACAATAGCTACAGCCAGGAGGAAACTTTTCAATAGGCCTCGGGTTCTAAAATCTACTCCAGTTGGCATGGCCGTACCGGCCTCCCCTCGTTAACGTGATCGCGACCGACACCCGAGCGCATTCCATGCCGATGTCACGCCGCTTCGCCCACGAATCTCTCCTGCTCCTCGCGGTCCTCGGCGCTGCGCTGTGGCCGGCAACGGCCTCAACGCAGCAGTCCAGGCGCGGCGCTCTCTACTATCCTGGCCCCCATCCCCAGTGGGAACGCCGCTCCCCCGCCGCACTCGGCATGGACGCGCGGCTGCTCGATTCGGCGATCGCCTTCGCAAAGGCCAACGAGTCTCCTGAGCCGCGCGATCTCGCGGAAAACCATCATCTGGCCTGGGGCCGCGAACCACACAGCGACCCGATCGGTCCATTCGCGTCCCGCGGCGCACCCACGGGCACTGTCGTGCGCAATGGATACATCGTGGCTGAGTGGGGAGATCCGGCGCGCGTCGACATGACGTTCAGCGTCACCAAGAGCTTTCTCTCGACGACCGTGGGCCTGGCCTACGACCGCGGCATGATTAGCGATCTCGCGGACAGCGTGCGCAGGTACGTACTGACCGGCGAGTTCGACTCCGAGCACAACCGGACGATCACGTGGGACCACCTGTTGCGGCAGACGAGCGACTGGGAGGGCACGTTATGGGGCAAGCCGGACTGGGCCGACCGCCCGCCCGCCAATCAACCGCTTCGGGAATACATCGCCCGTGCGCGCAACGCGCCCGGGACGTCGTACAAGTACAACGACGTGCGCGTGAACGCGCTCGCCTACGCTGCGCTCCAGGTTTGGCGCCGCCCCCTGCCCCAGGTGCTTCGCGAATACGTCATGGACCCGATCGGCGCCTCCAATACGTGGCGCTGGCATGGGTACGAGAACTCCTGGGTCACGCTGGACGGGGAGCGCATGCAGTCGGTGAGCGGCGGCGGTCATTGGGGCGGTGGCATGTTCATCAGCGCGCTCGATCAGGCCCGCTTCGGGCTGCTGACCCTGCGGCGCGGCAAGTGGAACGACCGGCAGATTGTCTCCGAGAAATGGGTGTCGCTGGCATTGACACCGACCCCCGTGCAGCGCGGGTATGGCTTCATGAATTGGTTCTTGAATACGGAACAACGCATGCTGCCGAGCGCACCCGCGAGCAGTTTCTGCCATCGCGGAGCGGGCGTGAATGTCGTGTGCGTGGTGCCGGATCAAGACCTGGTGATCGTCGCCCGCTGGATTCGTAACGACGCAGTCGACGGGCTCGTACAGCGAGTCCTGGCGTCCATCACGGAACGTCGCTAACCGTCTCCGCTCCTTGGCATGAGCAGCACACCAACGATGAGGACGAAGCCCGCAGCCAGCAGCTCGGCGCGAACTTGACCCGTTCTGATGTACACGACGAGCGCGACAACCCAGGCAGCGAGACCGGCTAACACGCCGAGACGAAGCGCCAGCCGGCGAATGCGTCGAGCAGTATTGGGATCGAGGGCCATGGTAGATCAACGTAGCATACACGAAGTTGTTTCGCAGGTAGCTTATCGGAAGTGAAGGCTCCTCCCTGTCTGAGCGGCGCCAATTGGTCTGACAGCGCCTACCGGCGCAGCGATCTCCGCGAGCGGATATTGCAATTCGGTACGGGCATGCTGCTCCGGGCATTGTGCGCGGCGTCCGTGGACGCCGCGAATCGGGCGGGTCGACGCGCCGGCCGGATCGTCGTGGTGCAAAGCACGCCCCACGGGAACGCGCGAGCCCTCAATGCGCAGGACGGTCTGTTTACGCTGGTCGAACGCGGCTTGGAAAATGGGAAGCGGGTCAAGCGGACCCGTTTGATCGGGGCAGTTTCCCGCGCGCTCGTTGCAGACACCGAGTGGGACGCGGTGCGCGAAATTGCGGCGCGCCCGGAAGTCCAGGTCATTGTGAGCAACGTGACCGAGGCCGGTTTTCAGATCGACTCCGGCTTCCCCGCCCGACTGACTGATGCGCTGCATGCGCGGTTCGAATCGTGCCCGGACGGCCCCCACCTGTTCGTGATTCCGACGGAGCTGGTCCCCGACAACGGCCGGCGCCTCGCGGCGATGGTCGATGAGCTTGCGGCGCGAACCGCGCGCGCGGACGCCTTCAGGCATTGGCTCTCGTCTCGCGTCCGGTTCTGCTCGTCGCTCGTCGACCGCATCACCACTGGTTCACCGCCCGCAAGCGAGCGAGCCACGCTCGACGCCCAGCTCGGCTACGCGGACGCGCTCCTCACTGTGGCGGAGCCGTACCACCTCTGGGCCATCGAGGGTGATGCCCCGGCGCTCCGAAACGCGTTTCCGATCGACGTGCAGCCGGAGTCGGTGGTGTTCGCGCCGGAAATCGGCTTCTACGAGGAGCGCAAACTCCGGCTGCTGAACGCGACGCACACCGCGGTCACTCCCGTGGCGCTCTTGGCAGGGATTCGAACGGTAGGGGAGGCCATGGACCATCCGACGGTGAGGGCGTTCTTGCGGCGGATCCTGTTCGACGAGATCATCCCCGCGACTGACCTGCCCGCGGAGGCGGCCGTGCAGTTCGCGGACTCGGTAATCCAGCGGTTTTGTAATCCGTGGCTGCACCACGAATGGCGCATGATTGCGACGAATCAGGAAGCCAAGATGCGCATTCGTGTCGAGCCCGTGATCGTTGCTTCCACGAATCGTCGCCGGCGAGCGCCCGAAGGCCTCGCGCTGGCGTGCGCCGCACATCTCACCTTCCTGCGGGTACCGATGGAGACGCTGTCGGAGGCGTCGCGGCTTCCGGACTTCGTCGCGGCCGTCGCGCGCTGGCGCTCGGTGATCGCGCACGAGGGTATGGAGGGAGCGCTCGCCCAGTGTACATGACGTTCCGGTGGTTCGGTCCCACGGATCCCATTCCGCTCAAGCACATCCGACAGATCCCGGGCGTGAAGGGCGTGGTGAGCGCGCTGTATGACCTGCCGGTCGGCGAAACGTGGCCGCGGGACCGCCTCGAGCGTCTCGCCGGTGACATCGACACAGCGGGTCTCAGGCTCGCGGTTGTGGAGAGCATCCCCGTGCATGAAGACATCAAGCTCGGCCGCCCGAGCCGGGATCGGATGATCGCGAACTATTGCGAGAGCGTGCGCGCAATGGGCGAGCTCGGGGTTTCTGTGCTGTGCTACAACTTCATGCCCGTGTTCGACTGGATGCGGACCGATCTCGAGATGCCATTTCCGGACGGCTCGACCGCCCTCGCGTACGACGACCGCGCGCTGGCCGCCGTAGATCTCTCCCGCGGCACGGGAGATCTCCCGGGTTGGGCCACTGCCTACAGTGCCGGCGAGCTGCAAGCGCTCGTTGCCGCGTATCGCCAGGTGAGTGCCGAGCAGCTGTGGGACCATCTCGCGTACTTCCTCGAGCGCGTCGTACCGGTTGCCGCACACGCGGGCGTGCGGATGGCGATCCATCCCGACGATCCCCCGTGGCCCATCTTCGGCCTGCCGCGCATCATCTGCCGCGGCCCCGACCTCGAGCGACTGGTGGGGCTTGTCGACAATCCGGCGAATGGCGTGACGTTCTGCACCGGCTCGCTCGGCGCCCTTCCCGACAACGACGTGCCCGCAATGGCGCGCCGGATGGGTGATCTCGGCCGGATTCACTTCGCCCATTGTCGCAACGTGCGCGTCACCGGCAAGCGGCAGTTTCATGAGACGCCGCATCCATCCGCCTTGGGCGGCGTCGATCTCGGCGCCGTTCTGCACGAGCTGCACGCCACAGGATTCGCCGGGCCGATGCGTCCCGATCATGGCCGCATGATTTGGGGAGAGCGCGGTCGCCCCGGTTACGGCCTGTACGACCGCGCCCTTGGCGCGATGTATCTGCAGGGACTGTGGGAGGGCCTGACGCGGTGACGTCCTCGCCGCCTCGCCCTTCCTCCCCGCCCCGCCCGTCGTATCGCTGGACAATTTGCGCGCTCCTGTTCGTCGTCACGACGATCAACTACGTGGACCGGCAAGTGCTCGGCATTCTCGCGCCGACACTGCAGCGCGAGCTCCACTGGTCGGAGACGCAGTACGGGGACATCGTCTCCTGGTTCAGCCTGGTGTACGCGTTCGGTTTTCTCATCGCGGGACGCTGGCTGGACCGCGTGGGTGTGCGGCGTGGGTTCGCCACCGCGGTGGTCGTATGGAGCCTGGCCGCCATCGGGCACGCGTTTGCTCGCACGGCCGCGGGATTCTCAGTCGCTCGCGCGTTGCTCGGCCTGGGCGAGTCGGCCAACTTTCCCGGCGCGATCAAGACGGTCGCCGAGTGGTTTCCAAAAGAGGAGCGCGCGCTCGCGACTGGGATTTTCAACGCCGGTACGAACACCGGCGCGATCGTCACGCCGCTGCTCGTTCCCTGGATCGCGCTGACATGGGGCTGGCCGTGGGCATTCATCGTGACCGGGTCCATCGGGTTCCTCTGGCTGATTCTCTGGCTCGCGTTGTACCGCAGTCCCCCGCCTGCCACCGCGCACTCGGACGACGTCGAGGAGCCCGCCACAAGTGTTCCCTGGATCCGCTTGCTCGGCATTCGACAGACGTGGGCGATCATCGTCGGCAAGCTGCTGGCTGATCCGATCTGGTGGTTCTATCTGTACTGGTTGCCCAAGTTCCTCGACACCAACTATGGCATCAACCTGGCGCGCGTCGCATTGCCGCTCATCGTCGTCTATCTCGTAGCCGACGTCGGCTCGATCGGGGGCGGCTGGCTGTCTGGCAAGCTGATCAAGCGAGGGTGGACCGCGAACCGCGCACGCAAGACGGCGATGCTCCTGATGGCACTCGTCATCGTACCGACGGCGCTCGCGCCTCACGCAGGGAGCATGTGGACGGCGGTGCTGATCGTCGCCGTCGCCGCGGCGGCCCATCAGGGCTGGTCGGCGAACGTGTATACGCTCGCGAGTGACATGTTCCCGCGCTCGGTCGTAGCGTCGATCTCCGGGATCGGGGGATTCGCGGGCGCCATGGGCGGCGTGCTATTTCAGCGCCTCACCGGCCGCATCCTCGATGCCAACGGCAACGATTACGCACCCATCTTCGTGGTGTGCGGGCTCGCGTACGTGACCGCCTGGACTATTATCCAAGTGCTGGCGCCGAAACTCGAGCCCGCACGGCTGAAGGAGCTCGCATGATAGCACCGCTGTTGCTGCTCGTCCTTCAAACGACCTCATCGAGACCAAATGAGCTGACCGCTACCGAGCTGAACGCGGGGTGGCAACTCCTGTTCGACGGGCGGACGTTCATCGGCTGGCGCGGGTTGGGCTACGACTCCGTGCCAACGGCCCACTGGATGATCGAGAACGGCGCGATCAAGAAGATCGCGAGCGGCAAAGTGCCCACGTTGCCGGACGGGCAGCCGCTGCGCGGCGGTGATCTCCTGACCGTGGACAGTTTCGCCGACTTCGAGCTGACTTGGGAGTGGAAAGTCACGCCGGGCGCGAACAGCGGGGTCAAGTACAACGTCTCCGAAGAGTTCTCCGTCGCCCAAGCGCCAAATCACGCGGCACTCGGATTCGAATATCAGATGCTCGACGACGACCGTCACGAGGACGGACAGCTCCCGAGCCACCGTGCCGGTGCGCTGTACGATCTGATTGCGCCGGGATCGCGGAAGCAGCTCCGTCCCGTAGGGGAGTGGAATCAGTCGCGGGTGATCTTCCGCGGCAATCACGGCGAGCATTGGTTGAACGGACAGAGAATCGTCGAGTTCGACCTTGGCACGGCGCACATGGACTCGCTGCTCGCCAAGAGCAAGTACCGAACGATCCAGGGATTCGCAAACCGTCGCCGGGGGCACATCGTGTTGCAGGACCACGGAGACGAGGTCTATTTCCGCAACCTCAAAGTGAGGGAGCTATGAAACGCCGTCGGTTTGTGAAAACAGTTTCCCAGGCCACGGCAGGTCTCGTCGCCGCCCGCGCGCCTTTGTTCAGCCAGGGCTCGCCCAGCGAGAAAGTCGTGGTCTGCGTGATGGGCCTGAACGGCCGCGGGACCGAGCTCGCCAAGAGGTTCGCCAAAACGCCGAACGCCGAGATCGCCTCCGTATGCGACGTGGACTCGACGGTGCTCGCCAAAGCCGCGGCGACCGTGAGCCAAGCGCAGGGCAAGACCGTGAAAAGCCTGGGGGATTTTCGTCGAGCGCTCGACGACAAGTCGATCGACGCACTCGTGATCGCGACGCCCGACCATTGGCACGCGCCCGCCACGATCCTCGCGCTGGCGGCGGGCAAGCATGTCTACCTCGAGAAGCCGTGCAGTCAGAATCCGCGCGAGGGCGAGCTGCTCGTCGACGCGCAGCGCAAGGCGAAGCGCGTGGTGCAGATGGGCACGCAGCGCCGCTCCTCGCCGCGCGCGATCGAAGCAGTCCAGGCGATCCGCGACGGGATCATCGGGCGTCCCTACTTCGCGCGCG
Organism: Gemmatimonadales bacterium; assembly: GCA_044869265.1. GTDB lineage: Bacteria > Gemmatimonadota > Gemmatimonadetes > Gemmatimonadales > GWC2-71-9 > 20CM-2-65-7. The sequence goes on along the minus strand of JBIOXD010000068.1, from coordinate 23,895 downwards.
CGTGGTATGCGAACAGTCGCAAGTCGATCGGGCGTGGCAAGCCAGCGCCGGTGCCGGCGAATCTCGATTACGAGCTGTGGCAGGGCCCCGCGCCGCGCACACCGTATCGCGACAACATCATCCACTACAACTGGCATTGGTTCCGCCGCTGGGGTACGGGCGAGATCAACAACAACGGCACGCATGAGATCGATGTCGCGCGCTGGGCCCTCGGAGTCGATCATCCGGTGCGCGTGACCTCCGCGGGCGGCCGCTACCACTTCGACGACGACTGGGAGTTCACCGACACGCAGGAAGCGGCGTTCGAGTTCGATGGCGGCCGAGCGATCGCCTGGCAGGGGCGCAGCTGCAATCCCTACCCCATCGAGGGTCGAGGTCGAGGCACGATCGTACACGGGACGACGGGGACCATGGTCGTCGATCAGGACGGCTACACTGTGTACGACATGGAGAAGAAGGTAGTGAAGCAGAACGTCATCCAGCCGTCCAACGACCCGCTTGCGCCGAGTGGTGATGATCAGCTCACGGCGCTGCACATCACCAATTTCGTTGAGGGCGTTCGCACCGGCGCGCCGGTTACCCAACCGATCGACGAAGGCGCGAAGACCAACCTGCTGTGCCACTTAGGCAACATTGCCCAGTGGACGGGTCGCGCGCTCAGCGTCGATCCCACGAACGGCCACATTCTCGGCGACGACGCGGCGATGGCGTATTGGCGGAGAGAGTATGCGCCGGGGTGGGCGCCGACGGTCTGAATGGGAGCCCACACTCTGACGAGTGGGCCCCATAACACACTGCGCTTCAAGCGCAGTGATTTCCTGGGCTCACTCTTCAGAGTGTTGACTTGAACCCCGACCGCTTTTTCGATCCCGATCCTTCGATACGCCGTGTCGCGCGCGCGCTGTACGAAGAAACGCGCGGCCTGCCGATCGTCTCGCCGCACGGCCACGTCGATCCGCGGATTCTGGCGGAAGACGCAGCGTTCCCGGAGCCCGCGGCCCTTCTCGTTCAGCCCGATCACTACGTCCTCCGCCTGCTCTACGCGCACGGTGTCCCGCTCGAGGATCTTGGCGTCCAGCGCAGAGATGGAGCGCCCATCGAGGCGGATCCAGGCAAAGTGTGGCAGCGCTTCGCTGACCATTACTATCTGTTTGACGGGACGCCGACCGGCGCGTGGCTGAACTACGAGCTGGACGAGGTCTTCGGCATCAAAGAGCCGCTGTGGGGCGACACGGCGCCGCGGATCTATGATGAGATCCGCGAGAAGCTCGGCTCACCGGAGTTTCGCCCGCGGGCGCTGTTCGAACGGTTCAACATCGAGGTCCTTGCCACCACGGACGCGGCGACAGACGCGCTCGACCTCCATCGCACGATCCGCGACTCCGGGTGGAAAGGTCGCGTCATCCCGACATTCCGGCCTGATGCACTGTTTCGAATCTCCACCCCCGGGTGGCTGGCGGCGGTCGAGGCGCTCGAGGCACGCGATTACGCCGGCTTCATCCGCGCACTGGCCGAGCGGCGCCTCTACTTCAAGAGTTTGGGCGCCACCGCGACCGACCACGGAGTCCTCGCGCCGTACACCACGGCACTGCGAGAAGAAGCGGCGGAACGTCTGTTCCGGCTGGCGTTGGAGGGGAAGGCGGCTCGCGAGGACGAACGGCGTTTCATCGCCCACCTCCTCATGGAGATGGCGCGCCTGTCGCTCGAAGACGGTCTGGTCATGCAAATCCACGCCGGTGCGTTGCGCGACCACAACCAGCTGATATTCGATCGGTTCGGTCCAGACCGGGGCGGCGACATCCCCGTCGCCACCGAATTCACGCGCAATCTCCGGCCGCTGCTGAACGCCTACGGCAACGATGCGCGACTCACGCTGGTGCTGTTCACCCTGGACGAGTCAACCTACAGTCGCGAGTTGGCCCCGCTCGCCGGGCACTACCCAGCGGTGCGTCTCGGGCCGCCGTGGTGGTTTCACGACTCGATGGAAGGCATGCGGCGATTTCGCGAGCGGACAACCGAAACGGCGGGCATTTACAAGACGGCCGGGTTCAACGACGACACGCGGGCATTCTGCTCGATCCCGGGGCGGCACGACCTGGCGCGCCGCATGGACGCCAACTACCTGGCTGGTCTCGTCGCGCGCCACGTGATCGCCGAGAACGACGCGCGCCGTATGGCGCGCGCGCTCGCGTACGATCTCGCTAAGCAGACCTATCGCCTTTAGGACCGAGGCCGGAGCTCGTAGACCCTTGGCGCAACCACGAAAAACGGGTCCTTCGGATGACACCCCTTCCCTTCTTCTTCCTTTCGACAAAACGAGCGCGGCTGTCATCCTGAGCGGAGCGCGCGCAGCGCGCGTAGCGAAGGACCTGCTTTCCGTAGGGCGTCGGGGAGCCGTCACGAGATCGTGACGCTGCCGAATGGAGCACGCCTACGGAATGCCCTCATCATTCGGTACAATCGCCCACATGATCACGTAGACGAGCGCTCCAGGGAACGCCGCTGAGAGGATCGAACCGACGACGTAGATCACCCGCGCCAGCGTCGAATCGATGCCGAAATACTGCGCAAGGCCGCCGACCACGCCGGCGATCATGCGGTCGGAGCGGGACCGACGCAGCGGGCGGTTGAGAGATGTCATGCGATCCTCCACGTGGCGGAGCGAGCAGAGTTAGAACGGCAATTCTACCAGCAAGCGACGCGCGTCGTCAGATACGCAAGCTAGCCCAGCTCTCCGAAGTGCTTGGCATAATCTTTAATAGCGGCGTCGACGACTTTCAGCGCGTGCGTTCGCCCGTACACCCGCTCGATCGTCACGGAGGCGGGACGGTCGGGGACGAGTTTGTATGTCTCGAAATAGTGACGGAGTCTCTCAACCAACACTTCCGGCAGATTCTTGATATCGTGAGCAGTCCCGTAGACGTAGTCGTTATCGAGTACCGCGATGATCTTGTCATCCGCGTCGTGCCCGTCGACCATCTGCAGCCCGCCGACCACCCTTGCCCGAACCAGGATTTCGCTGCGTGCGATGGGACGCTCTGAAAGCACGCAGATGTCGAGTGGATCTCCGTCGCCCCTCTTGGATTTGGGAGACAGCTGCTGGACGCATTCGGCGCAGTAAGTCCGCGGTACGAACCCGTAGAGCGCGGGCGGTTGCGATGAGCCGCGCTGCGGGCGATCGATCCGCAGGTAGCCGGAGTGCTTGTCCACTTCATATTTGATCAGATCGAAAGGCGTGATTTCAATAAAGGCATACAGGAGCCCCGGGGGTTCGGGGCCAATCTCGAGCCCGTGCCACGGATGCGGGCGAAACCGGCTAGCCGGAACAGTGGGGGCCGAAGGTTTCTTGACCATTTCAGGTTCGAGACTTATCACGTGGCGGGCGCCGTTTGCGTCGAGCCACCGCGACCGCCTTCTCCGCCCATGGGCGAAGTTCTTCGGGATCCTCCAGCAGATCGGCCGGCACTTCGTAGTACTGCATGACCTCGCCATCCTCACCGTACGGACGGAACGGCCCCATGCCGCGACGCTCAAAATCGGGCCGATTCGAATCATCGACCTTGAAGTAAAGCACATCATCGGCGATCAGGGCGAAGAAGAACGCGCCGGAATAGATACCGACGCCGCCGAACATGGCTCGACCGCGCACGGCTGGAACCACTCGACTCAACTGATCGACGACAAAGGTTCGGAAACTCGAGCCACTCTGCACGACAGCACCTGTAACGTGATTCCGTAGAGCAGAATCAGCGGCATGAAAAGCAGCAGTCGCTGCGGATCGACTGGGTTCAGCCCGCGCAGAGCGACGAGGATGAGGAACGCCCAGTAGATGATGCCCCGTAGCGCCGCCCTGCGCGGAAGCAGGGCTCGCACGCCCATGAGAACGAGCGCACCGGCAAGTCCCGACAGCGCACCGAGCAGGACGACGGTCATCGAGCCCCCCAGTGAAAAGCCCGGCGGGCCGCCCGACATGACGGCGATGCCGCGCATCGCAATGCGTCCGCCGATTCCCAGGATGAGAGCGCCGCTCGCAACGCCAAGCAAAACGGCGACCAGCCAGTCCTGTTTGGAAGGGTTTGTCATTTTGAAGCCAGTCGTTTACGGACCTCTTCCACAACCGTTCGACCACTGGGGAGAACACCGAGCGCCGCGAGCTTCCCACCGTCCACAACGACGTTGCCATCAACCAGGACCTTGAACTCACCGTAGTGACCGCGGACCATCTCCACCTCGGTCTTGAGATCGCGCCGAATCCGCGCCGCCACCCTGGCGGCATGAATGCCCGAGATTCAGTAGACGCAGTACCGGAACTTTACTCGCGCCATGGAGGCCACCGATCCTCGCGACTCATCGTTCCTTCCGGCGATCGAGCGTCGGCTTCACGTCGACGATCGGGGTGCCGTCGATCGCCTCCAATGGGTGTACCCGCATGCGCGTCGGCGCGGCTACTTCGACGATTGTCACGCGATGCACGCCCACCGGGTTGGGCCGGTCCGCCGATCTGGTGCTGAACACCCCGCGTAGCGGAACGGAAGGATCGTCGCGTGGGTGCACCCTCAGTTTCCCTCGGTCAGCCTGGTCGAGCCACGTTAGGACGAGCACCTCGTCACCCACTCGCAGGTCTCGCAATCCCGGCTCGACGTCTGGCGTGAACTCGAGCCATGCCTTGGGCGCGCCCTCGTCGCCCTGTTTCGGGGCCTTGTCCCGATCGGTCAGGGACGAGCTGACGCGTCCTATGGGCTTGATGGTGAACACGGTAACACCCAATTCTACTTCCAAATCGCCGCACGAGCACAGCCGCAATGCACAGCACATCAGCGTTACATTCGAGCGTGCCCTCCCCTTCTCTGTCCGCTCCTGGCGAGCGCCTTCGCATCCTGTGGCGCCGTCTGGCCCCGCTCCCCGGGGGCAAGGCACTCTTCACGTTTCTCCTCGGCCGCATGACGCCGTACTCCGGCTCGATCGGCGCGCGCGTCGAGGAGCTGGAACCGGGCTGGTGCCGCGTGACCCTGCGCGACCGGCGCCGCGTACGCAATCACCTCGGCTCGATCCACGCGATGGCCCTCGCCAATCTCGCTGAAATGTCGAGCGGACTCGCTGTGCTGGCCGGTCTCCCGGCCACCATCCAGGGCATCGTCACCGGCTTTTCCATCACCTATCTAAAGAAGGCTCGCGGTCGATTGATCGCGGAATGCCGCGCCGCCAGCCTGGATATCACGTCAGAACAGGAATACGAAGCCGCGGTCGCGATCACAGATACGCAGGGCGACGTTGTTGCACGAGCAACGGCACGCTGGCGTTTGAGGCCGATCCCGACACACACCACGCACCACGCACCACGCACCTTTTCTCCGTGACCCTCCTCAACACGGCGCTCGCGCGGCAGCTCGGCATCGAGGTGCCGCTCATCTGCGGCGCGATGTACCCCTGCAGCAACCCCGAGCTCGTTGCCGCTGTTTCGGCGGCGGGTGGCATCGGCGTGGTTCAGCCGCTTTCGATGATTTACGTCTACGGCCACGACTTGCGGACCGGCCTGCAACTGATTCGTCGAACGACCGACAAGCCGATTGGGATGAACGTGCTGATCGAGCGCAGCTCGAAGCTCTATCTCGAGCGAATGCGGCGCTACGTCGATGTCGCGATCGAAGAAGGGGTCCGCTTCTTCGTGACGTCGCTCGGCGATCCGCGCTGGGTGGTGGACCGCGTCGCTCCCGAGGGCGGCATCGTCTATCACGACGTGACCGAGCGCAAATGGGCCGAGAAGGGATTGGCCGGTGGCGTGCACGGGCTCATTGCCGTGAACGATCGTGCAGGCGGGCACGCGGGCCCGCTGAGCGCGGAGCGGCTCTACCAGGAGCTCCACGATCTCGGCGTGCCGATCGTCTGCGCGGGCGGGATCGGTGCCGAGCAAGACTTTGTCCGAGCGCTGCAGATCGGCTACGCGGGCGTTCAGCTGGGCACCCGCTTTATCGCGACCGACGAATGCGGCGCCCATTCCGACTACAAGCAAGCCATCGTCGCCGCGAGCGCCGACGACATCGTCCTCACCGAGCGCGTGACCGGCGTGCCGCTCGCCGTCATCCGCACGCCCTATGTCGAGCGCATCGGCACCAAAGTTGGCCCCATCGCCCGCTGGCTGTTGCGCGGCCGCAAAACAAAGCATTGGATGCGCACGTTCTACGCGCTGCGCTCGGCCTGGCAGCTCAAGCGCGCGTCACTGACGGGCGCTCGCGAGAAGACCTCGAAGGATTACTGGCAAGCGGGAAAGAGCGTCGCCGGGATTCGCAGCGTGGAACCGGCGGGAGCGATCGTGCGGCGGTTTGCCTCGGCGGCGGCACACAGCTAGAGGGTCCGAGCTCCGCGCCGTGGTTTGATGTACCGAAACTCAATAACGAACACCCGCCGACCCGCTCCATGTTTGGCCACCTTCAGCAGCTCCACCACGCCGGCGAAACCGGAGCGCCGCGCCAGACCAGGCGTGATATCCGCGAGTGACACTTCGAACATCTTCGTGACGACGATCTGCCCCGGCGGCAGCGCGTACCGGCCGCCCACCTTCACGTGGGGCCGCTGCCACAGACGAACCGTGCTCGTGATTTCACCGTTGCGAATGCGTTCTCGTAGTGATCGGATGAATTGCATTGCGTCTAGAACGTCGCGGCAAGGCGTTCCGCATCCCGAAGCAATGCGTCGAGACGCGCACGATCAAGCATCTGTCCCCGTAGAACGACGGCGTCGATCTTCGTGGTGTTCCTCGCGAACCGTTGGAACGGCGGGGCGCGTCCTTGGAAGGTTCGAGGCGACGAGCACTCGTCAGGCGCCGATCAGCTGCTTGACCGCGCGCTCCGCTTCGCGGATCGAGTTGCGATGATCCATCGCACCGGCGAGGTCGGTATTCGCGAACGCGATCCGGCCGTGCGGCCCGTTCCGCAGCACATCACGCGGCGCCGGCTGGCCACCCGTGCCGAAGAAGAAGCCCGGCTGCGGATTCACGTAGGCATGTCCCCACCGATTCAGGATGATCCCCGCGATGTCACGCCGCGGGTCGAACCCGCCGGGCGCAAACATGTCGCCGAACTGCTCACGAAAAGCGCGCTCGTACTGCGCGAACGACGTCCCGAGCAGCCGCGCTCGACCTTGATTCCCTTGCTCTCCGATGGGCAAGCCGGGCTGCGAAAACAACACCTTGATTGTGAGCACGGTTGGCGAATCGGGCCCGAGCGTTGGAGCGACGTTCGCCACCTTCGCCAGTCTGCGAACTGAGAGATAATTCCCCAATCCTTCGAACCAGCGGCACCCGGACATCCCCATCTTGTAGAGAAAACGCCAGTTGCGAACGGCGATGTTCGCCATGAGGCAGGGCGAGCGGTAGAACTGCGCGTACGCGGCGCGATGGCTCTCGGGCAGATCGGCGACGATGTGCTTCGTCGTCCAGCTTCCGCCCGCCATCACCACCGCGCGGGCCTTGACCGTGAAGAGCCGGTCGCCCCGCACGTACGTGACCACCACGTGCGGGGCATTGCCGGGACTCCCCGCATGCTCCACGCAGAGCACCGTCGCGTTCAGGCGAATGCGTGTCGGTCGTCCGGCGCGATCGAGCGCGTCGAACCGCACGCGGTTCTGCCATACCGCATCGACCGTGCGCGCGCCCGCCATGGCGTCCGGGATGAGAGTCTTCACCATGAGGCGCGCGAAGCCGCTGTTGCCGTCGGGAAACATCTGGTCGCCGAGCGTGTCGTCGCCGTCCTCGGGAAACTGCGCCGCGATCGCGTAGTCACAGTATGCCGAGAGCACGTCGGGGCCGAGACCGTAGCCGCCGCCCGCGACGGGCGACAGAAACGTCCGCACCGTCTCTCGGCTGATGTGGTGGCGGGCCATCAGATGGTCCTCGAGCGTAATGCTATCGAGCTGGCGCGAGATGGCGTCACCTTCCGTGACGGGCCGCGGCCCCGGTTCGGCGACGGTGCGCGAGCGCAGGAGGTCTGCTTTTACGTCATCGGAGAGCGGCGCGCCGGCTAGGTTGCGACCCCACGGATCCGTCACCCAGACGCCGGGCCGCTGCCCGAATTGCGGCCCGAAGTAGAACCCATAGTGCTGGGGTTCGTCGTACGGGCTATGGGCGACGGGCATCTCGGCGCAGGTCTGATACTCGAAGGCCGATCGATCCATCCCGATCAAATCATAGAAGGCGTCGGTATAGCCGCCTTTCTGTGGCACGAGGAAGATCGCCGAGGCCTGGTGGGCAACGAGGGTATGGCCGTCGACCTTGAACTCGTTGCGCTTGGCCTCGCCGCCGAAGATTGCGTGGTGGTCCAGGATGAGGCACGTGCCACCGCGGTTCTTCTGGAAGAAGATTGCGGCGGCGAGACCACTGATCCCGCCGCCGACCGAAACCAGATCGTACATCTCGCCGGTATCGGTCGCGCTCGCGAGCGCGCGCTCAAACTCTCCGTCGCGCATGCGATGCGCCGTGGCCATGACGTCGTACATGTTGCCGTGAGCGCGCGCGTAATCGCCGACGCCGCCATAGCCGTTCCAGGCGTCGGCCGGCGAGTCGCTGGGTATTTGAAGCCGCGGGCCCAGAACGATGCCGGCGCCCGCGTGGAGAGCGCCGTTGAGAAAGTCGCGCCGCGAGATCGGCGCGTGCATGCCGAGGCGATCGTCGGGCCTCATGCCTCAATTTACCGGCCCCACCGCTCAGCGCTGCTTGACCTCCTGGCTTTGTATTGTAAAGTACTTCACTGTAATCGGTACGGACAACCTCCTGGAGGACTGATGCAGAGCACAACCGCGTACCGGGTCGCCGCCGGCCTGGCTCTCACGGCGGCATTCCTGATCGTCTGGATGAATGCCGCCGCCGGCCTCATTGGGATCGAGGACGACGATCCCGCCAACCTGTTGTACGTCGGGGTGCTCGCCATCGGGTTTCTTGGTGCGCTCGGCGCGCGCTTCCAGCCGCGTGGCCTGGCCCGCGCCATGTTCGAGACGGCGCTGGCACAAGCGGTGGTCGGTGCGATCGCCCTGCGGCTGCCGAACACCGCCGGCCCGGTGCAGATCGTGCTCCTGCATGGAGCGTTCGTCGCGTTGTTCGCAGGCGCGGCGCTGCTCTTTCGACATGCCGCCCGGGAGACGCCGACACACCACCCTGCCTGAACCCGCGACGCACCATCATTCAGCCGGACGGATGTTCTGGTTGTGGTGGAAGATGTTGTCGGGGTCGTACGTGGTCTTGACGTCCACCAGCCGGTCGTAGACGGCGTCGCCGTACGCCTCGCGGACGCGGCCGGGGTCTTCGTCGCCGCCGAGGAAATTGACGTAGACACCTTCCCGGAACCGGCCAAGGGCGGCGAAGAACTGCCTCGTCCAAGCGGTGTCTCGCTCGCCGAAATCTTCGCCGGGGCGCCACACCGCGTCGAGGGTGATCGCGTGCGACGCTTGGCGGTTCCCGAACGCCGTCACGCCGTCAGCCACTCGGCTCACCGCGCCGTTCAGATGGAACATTGCCACATACGAGCGTGGCGACGAGCAGGAGAACGCGTGCTCGGCGAGCACGTCGATGAGATCGTCCCGGAGCTCAGGGAGGTAGGTCGACTTCCAGTAATAGCTCCAACCGTGCACGACGGTCGAGTCGAGCGCGCTCTGGAACCCCACGTACGGCGTGGGCCCGACCAGGTCGAGGATGGGAGTCCGGGATGTGCGGAGCGGGCGGAGCGCCCGCTCACCGTCCGCTATCGGCCCGGCATAGCACGTACCAACCATCAGCACCTGGCGCCAGTGCAAATCTTCGGGAATAGCCGCTAGCGGTGGCGCGGTGCCGAACCGCACGACCGTGCCGAGCGCGTCGGGAGCGCTGCGGATGAAGTCGCGATAACAGCGGAGGACTTCCCTGGCGTCGGTCGCGTCCCAAAAAATCGGGCCGGCCATGACGGTGGGCCCGACCGAGTAAAGGCGGAACTCGAACGAGGTAACCACGCCGAAGTTCCCGCCGCCGCCTCGGAGTGCCCAGAAGAGGTCGGGGTGCTCGTCCTCGGAAGCGCGCAGAAGCTCGCCGTCGGCTGTCACGACGTCGACAGCGAGGAGGTTGTCGATCGTAAGGCCGTGCTTGCGCATCAGCCAGCCGACGCCACCGCCGAGGGTGAGCCCGCCGACGCCGGTGTGGCTCACAATGCCGCCGGTGGTGGCGAGACCGTGCCGCTGCGTCTCGTGGTCGACATCCCCCCACAGCGCACCACCCTGCACCCAGGCCCTGCGGCCTTTGGGATCGACGCGCACACCCCGCATCGCCGAGAGGTCGATCACGATCCCGTCGTCGCACACGGCGGTACCTGCCACGTTGTGACCTCCGCCCCGTATGGCGATTTCCAGATCGTGATCTCGGGCGAAGCGCACCGCCGCGACGACGTCGGTGGTCCCTATGCATCGGGCGATCAAGCGCGGGCCCCGGTCGATCGCCCCGTTCCACACTTTCCGTGCGCTGTCGTAGTCGGCATCGCCGGCTTGGATGAGCCGGCCTCGGAACCCGTCGAGCCTCGATGTCGTCATCAGCTCCTCCGCTCTCGATGAGCGCATCGTACGAGCGCAGGACGGGGATGTGAAGTCTAAAATCTGGACTTCACAACCGAGGATCGTGGCGATACACTGGCGTCGTGAGGACCTACGGCCAGTACTGCCCGATCGCGCGTGGCGCCGAGATCTTCGCCGAGCGCTGGACGCCGTTGATCATCCGCAACCTGTACCTTGGCTGTGGAAGCTTCGGTGAAATCCTGGAGGGCGCGCCCGGCCTCTCTCGAACCCTGCTGTCCCAGCGGCTCGAGCAACTCCAATGGCTCGGTGTTGTCGAGTCGGCCGCCAAGGCGCGCGGGCGCGGGCACCACTACAAGCTTACGGTCGCGGGTCGGGAGCTCTTCGTGGTCTGCCAGTCGCTGGGGGAGTGGGGGGCGCGTTGGCTCGAGATCGCCCACGAGCACTTCGACCCCTTTGTCGCTCTGTGGTCGATGTGCAACGCGCTCAAGCGGGACCGGCTACCGGATCGCCGCGTCGTCGTCCGCTTCGAGTTCACGGGCCGCCCGCGCCGTGAACGTTATTGGCTCCTCATCGAGCACGGCGACACGGAGATCTGCAAGACGTCCCCCGGTCCCGACGAGGACCTTTGCGTCACGGCGGAAGCCGAAGCCTTCGTCAAATGGCACGCCGGCCAGCTTACCTGGGCCCAGGCGATCCGCGAGACCCGCATCCAACTCGACGGCCCGTCGTGGCTCGTAAGAGCCTTCCCGACCTGGAATGCCCGGAGCATGTTCTCGCACATTAGGCCGATCCAATCACCGCGGCCGCCGTGATTGCAGCGTGGAGCCGGCGGGAGCGATCGTGCGGCGGTTGGCGGCAGCGGCGGCACCCGGCTTACCTGGGGCCGCTGCCACAGCCGCACCGTGCTTGTGATGTCACCGTTTCGAATACGGTCTCGGAGCGATCGCAGGAATGGCATCTCACCGCTGACGCGCGGCCTTCGCAATCGCCACCCAGCGCTCCATTGGCGTACTGGAGATGACCGTGGCGATCGTCTCCAGCGGAAGGTCGTCAGCGGTGCGGAAGTGAATACACGATTTACCCATGTCGAGTTTCTTACCAGCGATTCGGAATCCGTCCTTGAGCCGCTGTGCTTGGGCTGCATCTCCATAAACGCTCATCAGGTGCAACGAGAGATAGGACTTTTCCGAGGCGAGCGCGACATACCACAATGGCCGGCCGTTGTACGTGTCACTGTAATGCGTTAGCGGCACCTGATAGACCAGCATGTTCTGGCTGACAGCCTCCTCGTAGCCTGGTGGCAAGTGCTTGCGGATGAGCGCGCGCACGCGCTCGACTTCGCCCCGTCGGTCGGGCGAGAGATGAGAGAGGAAGTCAGCGACAGTTGGTTGGGCTTTCGAAGCCATATGCGTCATTCTCCCTCGGTCCACGCCAGTTTCACGCGCGAGACGCAGCGATACAGATTGATGCATCTCTGCATCGGACCCTCACGTGCGCCTTTCTTACCCGATCATTCTCTCCGCAGGGGGAGCCGTAATGGACGGTATGCACCGCGTCGTGAAAGCGGCGCGCAAGGGCAGCGTACCATCGACGCTGTTCAGTTTGACGTCGATCCGGAACCGGATCACGTGGGCCTCCGACCCGACGAATTACCGTACTGAAGTTGTGGCTTACGCTCGATGGTTTCCGAAGAACAAACCATACCCGTCGAGGTCCTTGATCACGAATCCTCTGAGACCATCACCGTCCCTGTCCGTCAACGGGACGGAAAAGACAACGCCACGCGATGCGAATTCCGCGGCCAATGCGTCCGGATCGACCACATCAACGTAGGCATCCCAACTAAACGCCGGCTCACGACCATAGTTGGGGACGGGTTCGACGCTGACCTCTTTGCCGTCGCGGATCTCACCCAGCGCCTTGAACATGATGGTCGCTCCATCGCGGCGGACAATGCCGAAAAACTCGTCTTCAGGAGTTGGACCTCGAAAGGTTATTTCAAAACCCAGCTTATCGTGATAGAACGAGAGCGCCGCCGGGACGTTAGCGACGATAAAGAACGGTGCGATGCTCGAGACTGTGCGTGTCATTGCGTTTTACCGGGCGACGAAGTGCGGGTTCTCGATGAGCCCCACCACATTGCCAAACGGATCGGTCACCGAGGCTACGCGAATCCCCTCCCCTACATCCTGCACTGGCGAACGAACTGTCGCGCCGGCCGTACCACTCCTTCGCTCGCTTCAGGTCGGGAACGTGGTAGATCACCGTGCGCAAGCCGAGGGTTTTCACAAATGGAAGACTACCACACCAGATCTCGGCTTGACACTCGCCTGTTTCGGTGCTACCTGAAACTCGCAGTCGAGTACTGGCAAACCCAGCCACGCTGGGCAGCCAAGCCACGGTTCTCGCCCTCCTCCGCGACGCCTCTGGCGCCACGCCGGATTCCACGACCACCGAGCTGCCGAACGCGACGTCGGCCTTCCCGTCGTTCTACCTCTCGTCGGAGGTGGCACATGCTCGGGCGCATCGACCGGATCTTCACACGGAAGGCAGGAGCAGCCTTCCAGGTTGCGGTCTTGGCGACCGTCATGGCCGCATGTACCAGCGACCTCGTGGACCCAAGCCGCGTTGGGGTCCTGGCATCCGTTCAGGGGCCGGATCTCGAGCCCAACAGTACTTGTACAACCGCACAGGACTTCGGGACTATCGGGCTCCCGTTTTCGTTGGACGGCAGTTTGGAGGGATCTACGGTTCCGGGCGGCGGCGACGTCGATTTTCTCCGGTTCACCGGCACGCCGAACACCGCCGTGCGGGTGGATCTCGAGGGGCAATCCACTGGAAAAGGAACGCTCGGCGATCCGTTCCTCGGGTTTTTCGACTCTGGCTGCAATCTGATCGCTGTCAACGATGATAACGGGACCACGCTGAACTCCCGGTTAGCCGTGACGATCCCGAATGATGGCGTCTTCATCATGGCCGTCAGCCGATGCTGTGACTTCTTTTTTGACCAGGGCGGGACCGGTACCTATCAGCTGAACATCCAAGCGATTCTCCCACCGTCGAATGATAACTTCGTCAACGCCACTCCAATCGGCGCATTGCCGTTCAGCGACCTGGTGGATTTGACCGTGGCAACCACAGAGCCTGGCGAGCCGTCGTGTGGGGGCGCGAGTCGAACAGTCTGGTACACGTTCACTGCAACAGAGGCCGGATCGATCTTCGCGAGCGGCAACATTCCTTTCGCAACCGTGTTCGGCGTCTACACCGGGAGTACGTTGGCCACGTTGACCGAGGTGAGTTGTCGTGGGGGAAGCGTGGCATTCCCGGCAGAGGCTGGGACGACCTATCATTTCCTGGTGGGTGGTCTGTCCGACCAAAGCGGTCTGCTGGAGTTCCGTCTGGGAGAAACGCCGGCACCAGTGGCTGGCTTTGGCTTCAATCCCTTCGACCCTTCGGCATTTGATGTCGTCCAGTTCTTTGATTTCTCATTCGACTCAGCCGGACTGGGGTTTCAATCGCAGCAGTGGCGGTTTGGTGATGGAGCCACCGCCACGGGTTGCTGCCCGACTCATCAGTATGCTGTCGACGGCGACTACTCCGCTCACCTCACCGTCACGACGGTTGACGGCCGCACGGCCTCAACCACCCAGCCCGTAAGTGTCAGGACGCATGACGTGGCGATCACCAAGCTCTCTGCGCCGACCTCAGCGAGCGCAGGCCAAACTCGGGCGATCGTCGTCGGGATCAAGAACAAGCGATACCCCGAGACCGTGGAGGTGCTGCTGCTCAAGAGTGTTCCCGGCGGCTTCGAGTCCGTGGGCGGTGTGACCAAGTCGGTGCCTCTGAGTGTGGGAAACAGTACCACCAGTTTCGAATTCAGTTACACGTTTACGTCGGCGGATGCGAGAATCGGGAAGGTGACGTTCAAAGCCTTCGCGATCCTGATTAATGGGCGGGATGCCCTGCCGGCGGACAACGAGGCGATCGCGCCGCCGACCAAGGTGAGCGCGGGGCAGGGCCTTCGCGGCGCTATCGCCTTCCACAGCGTCCGAGACGGTGACTTTGACATCTATGTGATGAACGCGGACGGGACCCGCGTGACCAACCTCACCAACTCCACCGACCAGGAAATCGATGAGATCTGGTCGCCCGACGGCAGTCAGCTCGCGTTCGCCAAATGCGCGGGTGCGTGCGACGTCTTCTTCACCGAGATCTTTGTTATCAACGCGAATGGAACCGGTCTAAAGCAACTCACGCACGGTGGGGGATTTCTGGGCGCGTGGTCGCCCGACCGGAAGCGAATCGCGTTTGTTAGGGATGGCGTGGGGATCTTGATCATGAATGCGGATGGGACTGGCGTGACCCCAACCAACCAGAATGGTCGCCCGACGGCGTGGTCGCCAAACGGCAAGCAGATCTTGTTCAACAGCGACCGCGACGGCGACAACGACTTCTACGTCATGAACGTGGACGGAAGCCGGGTAACCCAGCTCACCAACAACCCCGCCAGCGACGAGGGCGACTTCGCGGCCTGGTCGCCCGACGGCAGGCGGATCGTATTCAGCAGCAGGCGTGACGGGGGTGACCTCGACATTTTCACCATGAACCCGGATGGCAGCGGAGTCACGCAGATCACGCGGAATGATTTCATCGAGGATGACGACCCTGTCTGGTCACCCGACGGCAGTCACATTGCGTTCCACAGCACGCGCGCCGGAACCGAAGAGATCTTCGTCATGAACGCGGACGGCAGCGACCCAATTCAGCTGACGTTCAACAGCAGCAGCGCTGTCCCCGCCTGGAGGGCCAAGTCTCTGCCGTAGCGGTCACATCCTTCACCCGTGGAGGTCGCCACAATGAGTCGCCGAGCGACGCACCTTTTCCTTGGGCTGCTGGTCGGTGTCCTGCACGCTGGCGTAGCTGTTGCCCAAACGCCCCGTCTGCAACCGGCCTTTCCCTCGTTTCAGGCCAGCTTGACGGGCGGGACGTCAACCCAACAACCGCCCGCCCAAGCCTCCAAGCGCACGTACTGGCTTGAGGGAGGCGCCATCGGTGCTGTCGTGCTTGGTGTCACGGCCTATTTTGTGGAGAAAGCAGTGGCGAATACAGCCTGCAGCGACACTGGCGGGGGCGGCTGCCATGACTACCGCACCGAGGCCGTTGTCGGTGGCGCGGCGCTTGGGTTCGTCATCGGGGCCCTCATTGGCAAGGGACACGCCAAGGCTCCCTAACGGAGTGCCGACACCTCGTGCTCCAGAGCATCCGCGAGCCGATGGTATGATTCCCAGCAGGACGAGCCCGAGGATCAGTGCCGCCCTAGAGGCGCGGAGCAATCGCCGCCGCCGCATCCGCGGAAGTGTTCACCGGTATCACTTCAAAGTCGGTCAGATCCCGCCAGTTGCTCATCCACTGCTCGAGCAGTGCGGGATCGTCACACTCCATAACCTGGAAGCAGCGGCGATAGTCTTCGGTGACCCAGCTCGCCACGTATCGGAGCCCCTCGGGCGCCATGCGTCCACGGTCGCGGAAGCGCCGGTAAACCGGAACCGCGTCGCCGCCCCGAAAACGTTCGACGATCATGTAAAGCATGGTCTTGGTGGCGTGTGTTAGGCGGTTGGGCGGCCAAACGCCAACCTGATTTGACGGAGATGGTTCTCGTTGTGTGCGGCGACCTTGTCGAATTCATCCCGGAGCGTGCGCACCCCATCGACACTGTGCACCCACTCCAAATGGCCATTTCGCTCGTAGTGCATGCCGGCAAGATAGATGATCGCGTTGCGGACCGATTCGTAGACCCCCCGGGCAATGTCCAAGGGCACCAGCGAATAGTCGAGCGCCTTCGCCCAGGCATCCTGGTCCATCACTGAAAGGACCGGTCGAGGCTCGCTGAGTACTCGATGAATGCGATCGAGGAATACCGTCTCGGTGTCGGAGAGGTGGTGGAGAATAAAGCGCACAGACCACTTGCCCGGCCCGTAGGTCCGCGCGAGGTCACGATGATCGAGGGAGAAGCATTTCAGCGTCTCGTCTCGCGTCCGTTCAAGCTCTCGAATGAGTAGCATGCTGATTTCAGGAGCGGAGCTTCGCGAGACACTCCCGGACCCCCGCTGGCACATCGACCTTCACATAGAGATCGTGGGCTTCTTGCCAGAGGCGGCGCGATTCTTCGCGTGCGCCCACGCTGTCCCTCAAGAGCGCGAATCCGCGCACTGCATTGGCGAGATCCAATGGCTTGGTTGCCTGTTGCTCGCGGTAGATCGAGAGGGCTTCGATGTAGCATGACTCAGCCGCTTCCGCCCGGCCCAACCGCCGATACGCGTCGCCGAGGTGGCGCACGCGATGGGCGAGAACGAGACGGTCACTGCGGGCACGAGCAAACGCCACCGCGAGTTGGTATTTGAGCACGCTCCCGTAACTACCACCCATGATCACCTTCTCGGTTCATACCGCATCGCCACTGCCCCCGAGCCGAACTCCAGCCGGCTCACGAGCTTCAAGTCCACCCACTTCGATAGCCCCGCGAACAACGTCGGCCCATGGCCCGCTAGCCTGGGGTGCACCACGAACTCGTATTCATCGATCAATCCCAGCTCCGCCAACGCCAGCGGGAGCGTCACGCCTCCCGTGAACAGACCCTTGCCGGACTCCCGCTTGAGCTGCTGAACGGCCTTGCCCAGATCGCCGCGCACAAGCTCCGCGTTCCAGTCGACCCGGTCCAGCGTGCTCGACACGACGTACTTCTTGGCCGCGTCGATCGTCCGGGCGAATGGTTCCGTCCAATCAGGCATCACCACCGTCCGCGTCGACAGCCGCCACGCGACCTCCATCATTCGGTAGGTCACCCGGCCAAAGAGGAGGGCATCGGCCCGGTTGAGGTTCTCGACCGCGTGACGATGCAAGTCTTCGTCCGCGGGAATGGCACGATGATCGCAGCACCCGTCCAATGTGACGTTGATGGAATACCGAAGGGGTCGCGTCACGTAGGGTCCTTCACAAGCTCGCAGCCGCGATGATGCCAAATACAGCTGCGGCGACCGTCCCGATCACGCCAGCACCTGATCCCACCTCGAGGCCGAGGTTCCAGTAGGTCGTTTCTCCTCCGAGTTCGAGCCGGGTCACGGGACCGACAAGGTCGCGATAGCTAAGCTTGGCCTTGAGAGTGGCCCAGTCGAGCGCCGCATACCCAACGATCGGCGTACCCAGGCCCAGATCGAGCCCTGTATTAGAGTTGAACCAGTATCGATAGCGGAGCGCGAGGCCGCCGACGACTTCCCTATGACCTGCATCCAGGAAGAAGGAGCCACCAATCGCGTTGCGCGTGCCGACGTTGCGCATGAGGCCGAACTCTGAGATCGCTGGCGGCGGATTTTCGCCAGGCGGCTCGGCACTCAGCCAAACTGAGACGGAGAACTCCGTCAGCGCAAAAGCCTTGCAGGCTGGGAGAGGTCTGCCTCTAAAGCAGAGTGGCTTGGGTTGACCGCTGTCCGGCGACTCGATCGCTCGCTGCGCAGACAAGGGAGAAACCGAGCCAGCAAGGAGAATCCCGCTTACTAGTAGGCCAGCAGACGCGCGCGCAAGCGACCGCCCGCGACTTCGAAACGCCAGCGCGCACGCGATCGCACTAACCGGTAAAACCAGTGCACTCGCTACGACCGCGAGTCCCGCCACGGCCTGAGGGGGCGCGTAGGTCGGGTCTTCCGATGCCCCGGGTATGTACGGCGGCATGCGGTTGAGCTGGAAGAGAAACCAAACCGCCGACCACGCCAGGACGAACGATGTGAGCACGGCGTATTTCAGGATGGCGCGAACACGAGGGGTGCTTCTATGAGCGATTCCCGCCGCCACCCAACCAGCGGCAGCCGGGGCGACCCAGCAGCCGACCAGGAGAACCAGACTGGGGTGTCGATCAGGCATGGCTACCAACCTCGGGCGTTCAACCTAACGAGAAGCCCTAAACCGCGGCGCGCCGAAGAACAATTTATTCCTTAGTCTGCCCACGCTGCCAGCTTCAAGCGCACGTTATACGGCCACGCGCGATGTGCTTCTCGACCCACGCCGCTCTCCAACAGAACACCGCAAGTCCGAACGCAAAGAGCGGCATGCCAAGACGGTACCACGGCAGTCGGGCGAGCCGCTCCCCGTCAGGCGGGTGACGTCGGGAGGCGGGACAGATGTGTGAGCACGCACTTCCACTCCGTTCCTTGGCGAATGAATACGTTGGACTGACGCTCCACCTCGCGAAACGGCTGCCCGCGGTACATGCCTCCCGACACGCCGTGTGCCAGGACCACCGCGGCATCCCCGTACACTCGCACCGTGACGTCTTCTGATTGCATGACGTCGTGGGCGAGTGCTCCCGACTCGATCAGCCCAAGGAATCTGGCCTTATCGCTGCAGCTGCCGTCAGGCCCGATGATGGTCCATTCATCGGCCATGAACCGACCAATGGCTCGAGCGTCGTTTTGGACCACGGCACGGTCCCAAGCATCTATTACAGCACGGAGCTCGTTCTCGACATTTCCGGCCACGGGGACCCTTTGTCTCCGATTCTTCCTCAGACGGGCTCCCAGGCCACTTCGGCGGAGAGTTTGCCTGATTCGAGGAACTGCTTGGCGAGCTGCCGAGCTATCGGTGTCGGAATGAGATTCCTCTGAGGGATCTCCGTGTGATGCGATCCAAGGAAGTAGAAAGCAACCTGTCCACTCGCTGTGGCGTCCCCCACCGTGATCAGCGCCGGCTGGTTGTGAGAATCATCCCACTGTTGGACCTGCACAAAGCTTTGCGGCAGTCCAATGCCCAGTATGAGTTGGTGGCCATGCGCGTAGACGGCGACGATGCTAGGACGCGACTCAGCACACCGCGCGGACAAGCGGTCGATCGCGTGATCGAACTCCTCTGTAGAAGGGAGGTCGACGCGAGGCTGGGTTTCCGACCACTCCAGAATTGGCATGATGCCCGCCTAACGAGATGCGGATGCGCCTAAGCTGGGGCGCGTTGAAGAAAGATTCAATTCGGGTGCCCAGGTTTAGTCGTCAACCCGGCGGAACGTCGGTCCAGGCGATAGGCGCGCACCAGTCCCGCGATCCCGGCGACCGCGCACACGATGACAGGAACTCGGTAGATCGAGACCACGTCGTAGCGAAATACAGCACCCACGGCGCCAAGCGTTACGGTGCCAAAGGCCGTGACGATGAGTCGACGCGCGACGTGCTCTCTCACAAACACGGACGCAATGATCGCCACCAGCGTAGTATGAAACAGAACGAAGCCAACGTACCCATGGCGCGTGGCTTCGCTCAACTGGCCCCCGTACCGCACGACCCAGACGAGAACAACATGGCTTAGGATGACCACAGCGACCGCACGCAGGAGGATGACGGGCACGGCACCGCGCGCCGCTTTGAGAGCGGTGAGCGTCAGCCCCGCATACCCGATCGGTGCCAGCAGGAAGGTGACAAACTCCACCATAGTCCTCGTCAGCGTCACCAAGACGCGTACAGTTGATGGCTCATGGTCAACTCGCCGCGTGAACCAGGGCGAGCACATGGTCAACTCGCCGCGTGAACCAGGGCGAGCAATAGAAAGAGAAACGGGGCTGCTCCTTGAATGAATGCACCCCGCCGCATCTGCGGTGCCGACGCCGCCAAAACGACTGCCGCACCAAGCATGAACAGGCAATTCCAAGTCACCAGTGTCAGCCCAGAACCGGGGTGTCCCATCAGAGCCAGCGCGACTCCCGCGAACGTTCCGAGAGCAAGGAACAGATTGTAGAAGCCCTGATTGAACGCAAACAGTCGGGTAGCCTCCGCCTGCTCGGCGGTTTGGCGAAATCGTGTACGTACTTTCGGGCTGGTCCACCAGAGGCTTTCCATGCAGAAGATCAGGACGTGAACAACACCGGCGAGTAGGGCGACGAGTAACATCACCGCCAGCATCAGAAGGCCTCCGCGATCCTTAGAGGGGGTCAGCTCCACCAATTTGTTAGGCAGCGGGCACAGGTGCAGGCGCGCCAGCTCGCTTGTTCAGCCACCAGTAGAATGGCACGCCGAAGCACAGGCCGCCGACCAATGAGAGTACCAGGAACCACGGCCAGCGGTACCGACCCGGAGGAGTGCGCGCGAAATAGACGGTTAGCAGTCCGAGTGTCAGCGTTGCATCAATAATGAAAGAGAGCGCAAGCCGATCCTGGATCACGGCCCCGAAACCCTGAAAGTCATGGACGAGCCAGTAGATGAAGAGGCCGTCGCCCACAATGAGGCCAAAGAACGCGAAGAGGAGCAGACCCATGGGGGCCTCGTGTCGAAGTGTTTGCGGGAGGTTTAGGCCACGGACACTCAGCGGCTCGGCCGACGCTTCCTGGCCGGGCGGGAGCCGATCATTCGTACCGCGCCCGCAATCCGCCGCGTCCGTGTTTCGGGCTTGCGAGCCTCGGCGATTGCTTCCGCGTACTCGCGTTGATGGCTGAAGCTGAGCTCTTGCCAGCGTTGCCAAGCCGGTGGGGCAGCCTCGAGCGCGGCGACAAGTCGCGGGGCGGGTTCACGACGCGCCTACCCCTATCGAGGGCGATTTCGACGTCGAGCGTCTCGTCTCCGGTCAGGCCGGCGGCCTCGCGATTGCTTCTGCGCAACGGAATGCAAACCGTCCCACTCATCGCCGCGATCGTGCTGCGATAGTGTAGCCATTTAGCGTGACCAGAACCGGCGCCCGCACCTTGCCGAAGACGGCCTTGGGGTCGAAGGGCACGGGAACGAAACACATGCGGCCATCTCGAACAATCTTCACGCGAACGGTCTGTGAGAGCATGGGTTCTCTCCTGCGCCGCTTATGCCACCCAGATGACGTTGTGCTGGCAGCGTCAGGCGCATGTAGGCGCAACCGGATCAGAGGACAGCCAGCGTGCCCCACAGCATTCCAATCCAATAAAGCACGTGAAAAATCCCGTGGTCGAGCCGCTCGACCGACGTATCTCCCTTCCAGCTCTGCGCCACCCAACCGAGACGCCCCAGCGTCGCCGAAGCGAAAAGGAACAGAGATCCCACTGCGAATACGCCGCGTGAAAGCATCGGGCCTGGATAGAACGCTCTGAAGGCAACTCCAACCACCACAGCGCTTGCCAGTGACGCGAGCGACTTCATCAGAACGCCACGTAGACGTTTGAGGCGTTTGATGGTGACCTCACGAGTCGCATTGAGCGCCTCCTCCTGTTTCTCTCGCGACGACTCGACCAGGCCAGCAATTCGTGAGAGCTCAAGCGCATGATCGGCTTGCGCCAATGATTCGGAGAACCGTGTTGGCCAGAGGAGCGCAATGAGGTTTCTGAACGGACCACGTGGAGTGGCGTGCGCTACAGCAGGCAACGAAGGGAACATTGCTAGCACTCCATTACTCTTGGATGAACCGAAGGGTGTTGCCGTCCGGATCGTCGACGTAGAACTCACGCGTGCCCCACGTCTGGTCGATCGGTCCCTCATGGACCGGCGAGTTCGGATTGCCCGGCGGTCGTAGACCGCGCTGCCGCAGTGCGCGCCATTCGCGGTCTACGTCATCGGTCTCCACAACAATTGCCTGCCCGTATTCACCATCGCCCCGATGGCTCGAGAGGAAGAGGCGGTTTCCAGCGCGTGACAGGACACTTAATGACGGATCGTCAAGATTCGCGTCGCCGTCGACACGCTCGAAGCCTAGCACGTCAGTGTAGAACGCGAGCGACGTTCGCATGCTCTTGCAACGGACGGTTGGAATGATTGCCATGATCCCGTTCCCGCCCCTTCGAATCGTCCTTGCCGTGCCGCCTAACGAGAAGCGCCTAAGCTGCGGCGCGAGCTAGAAGATTCCACAAATAGAAGACTACCACAGCAAGACGGCGCCGTCAGCTTCAGGCGCGTGTTAGCACGCGACAATGCCCTCGCCGTGGTCGTTGGGGAGTCGACAACAAATATCCAAGCTGCGGCGCGACCTGGACGGTTTCACAAACAGATGCCCTCCCCAGCAAGGCGGCGCCGGCAGGTTCAGGCGCACGTTAGGCGGCGATTCACTGACCGTAGCCGTCATCCTTGCCATCCCCTTCGACACTCACCGCGCTCAAAGCCTTGACGGCGATCGCTGCCACCAGGGCGACCAGCAGTACCCCGCAGATACCGATGACGATCGCGAGCGCGCGCGTCGCGAAGGTATGGGGGGCAAAGTCGCCGTAGCCGATCGTCAGTCCCGAGACAAACGCGAAATAGATCGACTCCTGTACCGACCAGCCTTCGATCAACCCGATCACCAGGCCAAGCACCACCATCGCTGCCAACAGTGCCGAGAGGACCGGCCATACCACCCGTAAACCGGTGAACAAGCCGTGGATGAAGGTGCGGCGCATGACGCGCGGATTCACAGGGGCCTTCATGGCATCAAAAAGCCGCCGCCTAGCGCCCCGCATCAGCTGCAGGCGCCGGCTAGATCGCCAGAACATGCCTCAAGACGGCAGGTGGTGCCAGCCCCTCCACAAACCGATGGCCGCGCCCTGTCAGCTGCATGCGGTTGTTAGATGGCGCCCTCAGTCGCGCGCGTCTGGCGGGATGTGCGCGAGATCCAGGATATAGTTGCCCGCCCGGCGGAAGGCCGCGTCGGGACCGACTTCTTGCGGGCTCCAGTGATCGACTAGAACACGCCGGCCTGTCCGGACGCCCTCCAGAATCCACCGCGATCCGTCGAGCCCTCCTGGTCCTGAGATCGTAGGACGCATCGTGCTTCGCGGCCACCCCTTGCATGCCGCGAACGCTTGCGTTAAGATACTGAACCATATGGTTCAGTATCTTGGGATCCGACTTGATACTTCGTTCGCCGCCCTCTCGGACGCCACGCGGCGTGGCGTTCTGGAGCAGCTCGGACGAGCCGACGCTTCGATCACGGACCTTGCCGAGAAGTTCCAGATGACGCTCACGGGCATGAAGAAGCACGTCGGCGTTCTGGAGCAGGCGGGGCTCGTCACCACGAAGAAGGTCGGGCGCGTGCGGACGTGCCAGCTGGGCCCGCGCCGATTGGAGGAAGAGACGGCGTGGCTCGAGAGGTACCGCCAGCGCTGGGACGAACGCTTCGACGAGTTGGACAAGGTTGTCGAGGAACTGACACGAAAGGAGAAGAGCAATGAACGCAAGAATCGAAAGTAAGCCCGGCCCCGTGAAGAACCGCACCACGGTGGAACGGAAGTCGGACCGCGAGGTGGTTGTCACGCGGACCATCAACGGCCCGGCGCGCATCGTGTTCGAGGCATTTACCAAGGCCGAGCTGCTCAAGCGTTGGTGGGTGCCCAAGTCGATGGGAATGACCCTGCTGTCCTGCGAGGTGGATGCTCGTGTCGGAGGCAAGTACCGATTGGTATTCGAC